>JADFNV010000062.1 GCA_022563195.1 Pseudomonadota bacterium | reverse complement strand
CTTTTCTGCATACAACCTCACCGAGGGCGATCCGGCGCCGATGTCGGCCCAGATGTTCGATTCCGAGTTCAGTCGCTCGGCGTAACCTCCTCGAGCGGAAATTGACTTTCTGTCGTACGCAAACGGAGGAAAAGCTGCGGCGGCGGCAGCAGGTGTGGAAACGAAGGCTGCCCTGCCGGCAGGACGAGCTTGCTGCGATCGTCCAAGGCGCCACGAGCCTCGAGGGGGACCGGGAGTGGTTCCGCACGCGGTTCCAGGTGCTGCGGCTCAAGCCGCGCCTGATCGTGCTCTACCAGCGACAGGCGTTGGTTGGCCCGGGTGACGAGCGGCTCACGGTCGACCGATGCATCGACGCCTTCCGCGTGGACAACGGCCTCACCTCGTTCGTCGAGGACAAGGGCACGCCACAGCGGATCATCGGGCTCGACGTCCTCGAACTCAAACACCCGGTGACGCGCTCGGCGCTGATGCGTGAGCTGACGGAGATGGCCGGCGAGGCCCAAGGCTGTTCGAAGTACGGCCTGGGCATGCGCGCCTTCGGCTACGGCCGCGCCAAGGGAAGATTGACAAAAACGACGTCGATTCATGCTAATCCCCTGGCTTATTTTATTGTGCGGGAAGTTTACACCCGCTTCGTTAATTGTAATTCAGACCATGCGCCAATCGCCCATTTCTGCTAGTTTTGTCGCCACACTAGTGTGCGGCGACAATTAATGGGTGACAATTTCTTCACAGAACTAAGGCGGCGCAACGTGTTTCGGGTTGTGTTCGTTTACCTTGTTGTCTCGTGGCTGGTTCTCCAAATAGCCGATCTGATCATCCCGATCCTCGGCCTGCCCGAGTGGTCATCCAAGCTGATTTTTCTGCTGCTGATCCTGGGGCTTCCTATCGCGCTGATATTGGCATGGGCTTATGAGATGACGCCCGATGGGCTGAAAAAAGAAAAAGACGTCGATCGCGATGCATCGATTACCAGGGAAACCGGACGCAAGATTGATTTTGCGATTATCGGTGCGCTGGTGCTCGCGCTTGCCTATAACCTCTACTTCGGGAATCCGGGCTCGAATACTGACCCCGTAGTAGCACCGATACCCGTTAGAGCGGAAGACGGCACGCTCTCGATCGCTGTTTTGCCATTGATCAATATGAGCAGCGACGCCGAGACTGATTATTTTTCCGATGGTTTGGCCGAAGAGTTGCTCAATTTGCTGGCCAAGGTCGATTCCCTGCGGGTAGCCGCGCGTACCTCGTCCTTTGCCTACAAAGGCCAAAATCGGAATGTTCAGGAAATAGGCAAGGAACTCAAAGTCGGCTACCTGCTCGAAGGCAGCGTACGCCGCGCCGGCGATAAGGTGCGCATAACGACACAGCTCATTAATGTGGCCGACGGATTCCATATGTGGTCGGACACCTATGACGGTGATCTAAGCGATATTTTCGCATTGCAGGATAAAATCGCTACGGCGGTGGTCAAGGCCTTGCGTATCGAGTTGCTCGATGAAGAGATTGCCCCGGAAAGAGTCGCGATCAACCCGGCAGCCTACGATTTGTTTCTCAGGGGACGAGGCGAACTCAATGAAAATGTGGCCGGCTCACTGGAGCGCACGGTCGATTACCTGACACGAGCGATCGAACTTGAACCCGATTATGCAGCGGCAATGGCCCTGCTGGCCAGCACCTACCTCGACATGGATGAGTTTGGCTCGCTGTCAATTACCGAGTCTTTGCGCCTGAGTGGTCCGCTGATCAAGAAAGCGTTGCAACTGGATCCGAATCAGCCCGATGCCTGGGCAGCGCAGGGCTATCGCCAGTGGCGGCTCGATCAGGACGCCTTGGCCGGTGAATCGTTCATGCGTGCTCTTGAGCTGGCGCCCAGCCATATTCGTGCCCTGGGCAGTTACTCTGGCGTGTTGTCGTCCCAGGGGCGCTTCCGGGAGGCCCTGGAGATTACCCGGACGCTGGCGGAACTGGATCCACAGAATCCGAATCATATCTCGTTTGTGGAAATGTCTCTGGCGGCTTTCGGCGAAAATGCACACATCGAAGAATCGCTGGGCCAGCTGCGGGAGCGCCACTACAACGATCCGCGGTTTTACGACGCTTCCGCAAACTACTATCGAAACCTTCACCAGTACGACGGCATGATTCGGGAGATGCAGAGAACACGGGTGTTAAGACCGGCAGATGCCTGGGCGCCAGGACACATCAGCGCTGCGCTGTTTTTGCTGGGCGCGGCCGATGCCGGCGAGGTTTGGCTTGAGCGCACCCGGCAGGTGAATCCGGAGAGCCGATACCTGTTGATGGCTACCTATCAGCGATCGCTGATGCGAGGACAATTCGGCGCATTGACCGAATTAATGCGCGATGCCTGGATGCGTGAAGCGACGGAAGGAAACTACCGCGGCCTGGGTTCCGCGCTGGTGCTCGATGGCAAACCCGCAGAGGCTTACCAGCTGCTCAAGGAATCTCTGCAAAAATTTCCCTACGATCCTGAAACCGGCCATGTCAGTTTTAACATTAATAGTGCTTTGTGGCTGATTGTTGCCGCACGTGCGGCGGGCGATGATGCGCTGGCCAGTGAACTGCTTGGCAAAGTCAGGGTGCAGGTCAGCAATGTCATCGAGCAACGCTATTACGTCCTGGCCGCTCAGGCATCGCAGGCCGCTTATTATGCGCTGGCGGGCGAACGGATCAGGGCCCTGTATACGCTGCAACAGGCTGCGGACAAGGGTTTCGCGGTACCGTCGGATCTCGAGACCCCATTTTTCGATGCGCTGCAAGACAATCCGGATTTCCAGGCGATCCTGGTCCGGGTGCGCGATAACCAGGCAGCGATGAGAAAGAAAGTCCTGGCGCTGGATAAGCTGTTGTCAGGCTAGCCCGGAAGTTTCACCAGTTGCCGCGTTTAATTTAGATCTTGTCCTCGCGCCCAAATCGCATTTGCGCGCTCGAAAATACCCAGATTCTTCTCAAGATCATAAGGGCGTTCTTCCAAATTCTCCGGATCCCACTCGCTGCGTTCGAGAGTAAAAAAATCTCCGCCGTAAACGTGGATTGCACCTGTGAATTTCGACGTTGGATTGGTTACGGAGTGAATTATCTCCTGTCCGAGTGGGCGAACATCGCCAGGCCCCAATGATTTTGCGCCGGCCGCCTCAATACGGCCATGCGACTCGTTTTCGCAGCGACGCCAGAAAATATTGTCTTCGCGCCCACCATAGACGCCGATAACGGCCCACATATTATGGTTGTGGGGCATCAGAGTCATACCGGGCGCCCAGATCACGTTGAGAACTGTGAGTTCGTCCGAGACATGCAATCGCTGGATCTCGGCGCGCGCGGGGACGCCCAGGATTTGCTGCAATGCAGTGGGTTTCGACACCGCACGCGCGACGATTTCGCGAACAGCTTTTGTCGGCGCGGACTCCGTAACGGCATCAGAGCAATCCGAGATGAAGCGATCCAGATCGAAAGACATGATTGCAAACTACCCCTGCTGTTGTTCAATGCCCAGGCCAAATTCGCCAAGTATCTGGCGCGGCTATTGCGAATGCAAATATGCAGTCTCGCCCTCGTGAGTCCGAGCGTAATATTGCTGCGATGCATGTAGAGTAGGCGCCAAAATCAGGAATACAAATGGATACAGATCTAACGGCAATCTCCGTGCAGGGGCTGATCATTGCCCTGCTGCCGGTGGCAATCGTTATCGGCATCATGTTTCGTTGGTCTGCGGGCGCTCTGACTGCGGTATATGCCACGCTGCGAATGTTGATCCAGTTGCTGCTCATCGGCTACGTGCTGATCACTATTTTTGAAACCGATGAGCCAGCAATCATCATTGCCGTCCTAGCGATCATGCTGATCGTGGCAAGCTGGATCGCGATTCGACCACTGCAGCAAAAGCAGCTCCAGATGTATCTCAATTCACTCTTTGCAATTTCCGTGGGCGGCATCCTGACCCTCGCACTCGTCAGTCAGGTCGTTATCGAAGTGCAACCCTGGTTTAGCCCGCGCTACGTGGTGCCGTTGGCGGGCATGATCTTTTCCGGCTCAATGAATACCGTCAGTCTTGCCGCCGAACGCCTGCAATCTGAATTCGACAGAGAAATACCGTATGTAGAGGCTCGGCGTATCGCTTTTCAAGCGGCGATGATACCGATCACCAATTCACTGTTCGCGGTCGGTCTCGTGGCATTGCCCGGGATGATGACCGGCCAGATCTTGTCCGGTGTGTCACCGCTGGTGGCAGCGAAGTATCAGATCGTCGTTATGACGATGCTGTTCGGCGCTTCTGGTATTTCGGCAGCCCTGTATCTCGTGCTCGCCAATCGCAGCCTGCGAAAATCTGATCAGCATCCAACTCCAATGCCGGACTGAAAAACGCAACGTGCGCCTTACATCACACGTTATCGTTTTTCCCAATTTGCAGTCGATGCCCCAAGGGTACCGTCAGCGAATCCCGCCACCCAGTCTGCCTGCACGTCTTTATCTGCAAACACATAGAGTTTTCCGTCGCTGACATGCCACGCATCGGGCGATATATCGGCGGTAAATCCTTTGCTGAGAGCAAACGAACAAAATCCACCAAATTGGGGCGCATAGGATTCGGGATTCTGTTTAAAAAGCGCCATATTGTCAGCGCTGGAAAATTGCCAGCTCGCATCGCCCCAATCGTAGGTGAATTCACTAGTGCCAGGCACGGCTGCCGCGTCCTCAATGTATGCGACAGCATCGTAGCCCTTTAAGGCCAACCCGGACGAGGTATTGTAGTTGCCCCACATTCCCCAGGAAACAGGCGAGACTTTCTTTACCGCCATGAACGTGCCTACCACAACTACGAGAACACCAACTACTGCAATCACCCAAGTCTTCATATTGCGACCCCTGTACAATTATTTCCTCTTCAGGTCCGGACAATACACCGAACAGGCGAATTGAAGCCAACGCGGCCAGGGAGTGAGGTGATGATCCAAAATACTTCTGCAAACATACATAGAATTACAGCCGCGCTCGGTATTGCGGCAACCCTGCCACTGGTCTTTTTCCTTACCGCCAACGTGCTGAAATATGAACTCGGCTTCTTGCCTGAATGGCAAGTGCCGTTAATTCACCCTGCCATTCTGATCGGCGGCGTGCTAGTCGCAATAATTGTGAATGCATGGTCGATATTCGACGTTGGGGTATCGAGGTCCGGTCGTAAGTTCAATATCGCGATAGGAATTACGGCCAACGCTTGGAATCTAACCGCACTCATACTGGCCTGTGTGTTTTTTGCGGTAATGATCATTTACCTGTTTTTTGAAAACGTTCTCGGTGCGATTGGCGCCTGACCACGCGCTGCCAGCGTCCTCTGGGCCGTTCACATGTTGATTTCCCTGGGCCTGAAAAACGGGCGGCGTCGAGCACGACAAGTAGAACAAATTTATTGTGCGACTTTCGTCACAAGACGCGCGAAGAATCCAGTACGGCACGGATTTACCAGCTATGTTGTTCTGGAGTATTCTTGCATCCACGGTGATCAGCTGGTGATCCGGCTGTTGCCAGACACACTGACTCGGAGGATAAGCGATGTTCAACAGAGGTCAGGACAACGAAGATTCGGCGGCGGCCTCGCCGTTGCGGATTGGCGAATCCCAACCCATACGCTCGAAAAATGTGTCTGTCATTGGACCGACGTTGGTGTTCAAAGGCGAGCTGTCGGCCGATGAGGACCTGGTGATCGAAGGCTCGATCGAGGGCACGATCGCCCATCATAAGAAGAATCTGACTATCGGCAAACAAGGCCGGGTTACCGCCGACATTCATGCGACTTCGGTCCTCGTCGAAGGCGTGTTGAACGGCGACATTACCAGTGACGGCATGGTGTCGCTTGCCAAAGGCTCGACCGTGACCGGCAATATTTACTGCACCCGCCTGGTCATGGAAGACGGTGCCCGGTTCAACGGTAAAATCGAAATGGCCGTGCCGACCCCAATAAAGGCAGCTTCAAAACCGCAGGTGGCAGAGAACCTCTCGGCTTGATCAACGTTCGAACTAGATTCAGGGGGCTGCTTATTCGCAGCCCTCTTGCGTATTGGTCCTGATGGCCTGAAATGCCGGCATTTTCAGCGTTGCGTGTTGCCTTGTGATTGCCGTATAATCCCGCGCCAACGCGGTGGTGTGCTCGTTGACACCCCGCTACCAGAGTTTTGGTAGAAGAAAGCCCCGCGTTGGGTTTTTTTTGTGATCAGCGGACGGCGAATCCGCGTAGGAGAAGAATGGGCCAATGGCCCATTTTTTGGTTTTATTACAGATTTTAGGTGTGTGCTGGTGACAGGGTACGAGATGGAGAAAATGCTGCAACCGGCCCTCGAGCGTCTGGGCTACGAATTGTCGGACCTGGAGGTGAGTTTCGGCGGCAAGAATGGTGTTGTGCGGATCTTTATCGACAAGCCCGATGGCATCGGTCTGGACGACTGCGAGAAAGTCAGTATGGCCGTTAGTGCACTGCTCGATGTCGACGATCCACTACCCGGTCAGTACCAGCTGGAGGTGTCATCACCTGGGCTGGACCGAAAGTTGACAAAAACGGCGCATTTTCAACGATTCAAAGGAGAAATCGTGAAAGTGCAGATGCGCTTCCCCATAGAGGGGCGCAAACGATTCCGGGGCACTTTGATGGCATCGGATGACGAAAATATCGTGGTCGAGGTGGATGGCGAGTCGCACACATTGCCAATGGCGACAATCGATACCGCACGACTGGTGCCTCAGGACTGAATGGGACTGGGCTGAACTGGAGTTTCAGGCAATGAGTAAAGAAATATTGATGGTTGTTGACGCCGTTTCCAACGAAAAGGGCGTTGAGAAGGACATTATCTTCGAGGCCATCGAAGCCGCATTGGCATCTGCGTCAAGCAGAAAGCACGTTGAAGACATAGATGTTCGTGTGGCAATCGATCGTGAGACGGGCGAGTACGACACGTTTCGTCGCTGGCTCGTGTTCGCGGACGAATCCACTGAGCTTGAGGTTCCGGATCGCGAATTGCGCATGATCGATGCTGTCGATATTGATGAGGCCGCGGTACCGGGTGGCTATGTTGAGGTGCCCATGGACTCGGTCGAATTCGGCCGTATCGCCGCGCAGACAGCTAAACAAGTCATTGTGCAGAAAGTCCGTGAGGCAGAGCGCAAGCAGGTTGTCGAGGAGTACCAGGATCGTGAAGGCGAGCTTCTGTCTGGCCTGGTCAAGCGCGTCGATCGAAACGGGGTCTACATTGATCTTGGCGGCAATGCCGAAGGTTTCGTACCGCGTGAACACATGGTTCCGCGTGAACCCGTCCGGCCCCAGGATCGAATCAAGGCGCTATTGATTGAAGTTCGATCTGAGGTGCGAGGCCCGCAACTTTTCATGACGCGCACCTCACCGCAGTTCTTAGTTGAATTGTTCAAGATCGAGGTGCCCGAAGTGGGCCAGGGGCTGATTGATATTCTCGGCTCAGCACGCGATCCGGGTCTGCGCGCAAAAATCGCCGTCAGGAGCAACGACAGTCGCATTGATGCCGTCGGCGCCTGCGTCGGAATGCGCGGATCACGCGTGCAGGCAGTGTCAAACGAACTGGCCGGCGAGCGTGTTGACATCATTCTTTGGGATGACAATGCAGCGCAATTTGTTGTCAATGCAATGTCACCGGCCGAGGTCGTATCGATTGTCGTGGATGAAGACGCACACAGCATGGACATTGCTGTTGAGGAAGACAAGCTGTCGCAGGCTATCGGTCGTGGCGGGCAAAATATTCGCCTCGCGAGCGAACTGTCGGGCTGGGAACTCAATGTCATGACGGCAGCCGACGCAGACGAGAAAAGTGAAACCGAGATGCGTGAACTGATCAAGTTGTTCTCGACGCAACTCGACGTTGACGAAGAAGTCGCACTGATTCTGGTGCAGGAAGGATTTTCGACGATTGAGGAAGTGGCGTACGTGCCGGCCGCGGAACTCATCGAAATCGAGGAATTCGACGAGGATATTGTGGAAGAGTTGCGCAGCCGCGCTCGCGACGTATTGCTGACACAGGCTATCGTTCGGGAAGAGAAAATTGACGAGACAGAACCGGCTGAAGACCTTTTGAGCCTTGAAGGCATGGACAAAGGTGTCGCATACATTCTTGCCAGCAAAGAAATTGTGACCCGGGAAGATCTTGCGGAACTTGCGACCGACGATCTGCTCGAGATTATTGAGATGGATCAGGAAGAGGCAGGTGCATTGATCATGAAGGCGCGTGCACACTGGTTTGAAGAAGAGCAACAGGCCTGAGCACGAATGCGAGCGGAGTGAAGTAATGTCAGAAGTCACAATTGCACAATTTGCCGAGGTACTGAAAGTGCCCGTCGATAAACTGCTATCGCAGTTGGACGAGGCTGGCATCAAGGTCAAGAGCTCAGGCGACATCATTGGCGATGACGCCAAGCTCGAGCTTTTGACACACTTGCGACGCGCCCACGGCCAGGGCGGCACACCTGCAACGGTAGCGACACCACGTCGCATAACGCTCAATCGCAAATCGCAGTCGGAACTCAGATTGCCGGGTGCGCAGGGTCGCTCCCGCACGGTGAGCGTCGAAGTACGGCGCAAACGTACCTATGTCAAAAGAGATGTGCTCGAGGAGCAGGCGCAGAAGGAACAGGAAGATCTCGATCGCGTAATAATTGAAGCTAAGGCGCGTGAGGACGCACAGAAGCTCGAGCAAGAGCGCGAAAAGGCCGAGAAAGAGGAGGCCAAGAGACTCGAGGAAGAACAACGACAAAAGGCCGAGAAAGCGCAGAGCGACGCCGCGGAGGAAGCTCGCAGGTCAGTGCAACTGGCCGCCGCGACGGCAGCAGAAGAAAAGAGCCGCCTGGACCAGGCTGAGCAGGATGCGCGTAGCCGGCGCACCAAGGAGAAGGCGAAGCCCAAACCCATACGGCCCGAAACCCGTTACGGCCGTAAGGAACTGCATGTATCTGGCGACAAGAGCGGCAGGCGCAAGCGCAAGTCACCGGTTCGACGTCGCGCTGTGTCAATCAGCGGAGATGCAAAACACGGTTTTGAGATGCCTACCGCACCGGTCATTCGTGAGGTCGAGATTGCGGAGAACATTTCAGTCGCGGAACTCGCCCAGCGTATGGCCATCAAGGGTAACGAAGTCGTCAAGGTGCTTTTCAATATGGGTGCGATGGTCACGATCAATCAGGTCATCGACCAGGACACAGCGATTCTCGTCGTAGAAGAACTCGGACACGTTGCGAAAGCCATCACGGCGGCGGATGTCGACGAACAGTTGCTTGCAGACGAACAGCAACTCACGGGCGAGAAAGTACCCCGTTCACCTGTCGTAACGATCATGGGGCATGTCGATCATGGCAAGACCTCACTGCTCGACCATATTCGTCACACGAACGTCGCCGACGGCGAGGCTGGTGGAATTACGCAGCACATTGGTGCGTATTCAGTGAACACCGACAGAGGGAAAATCACGTTTCTCGATACACCGGGTCACGCAGCGTTCACTGCGATGCGCGCACGTGGTGCACAGGCGACCGACATCGTCGTGCTCGTTGTCGCGGCGGATGACGGTGTCAAGCCACAGACAATTGAGGCGATTCAACATTCGAAGGCGGCCGGGGTTCCCCTCGTCGTCGCGGTCAATAAGATCGACCGGGACGACGCAGATCCCGAACGTGTCAGAAATGAATTGTCACAGCACGACGTGATTCCCGAAGACTGGGGCGGCGAGCAATTGTTCGTCGATGTATCTGCGCAGACGGGCGAGGGCGTCGATAAATTACTGGAGTCCATTCTGCTGCAGGCCGAAGTCATGGACCTGACAGCAGTTAAGGATGGTCCTGCACAGGGCGTTGTCATCGAATCGAGCCTGGAGAAAGGCCGCGGCGCTGTCGCAACGTTGCTTATTCAAGCTGGCACGCTGAGACAAGGCGACATGATCATTGCGGGAGAGGAGTACGGCCGGGTTCGTAATATGTTCGATGAGTCGCAACAGCCGGTCGCCGAAGCCGGGCCATCGACCCCAGTCGTGGTACTGGGCCTGTCGAAAACACCAAGTGCCGGTGACGATATACTTGTTGTCAAGAATGAACGTAAAGCCCGCGAGGTTGCGGAATTCCGCCAGGTTAAGGCCCGCGATGCGAAGCTCGCACAGCAGCAGGCGTCCAAGCTCGAAGACATGTTCAGCAAAATGTCAGATGGTGAGGCCAAGTCAGTAACCTTGATAATCAAATCAGATGTGCACGGCAGTGCCGAGGCGCTGAAGGACGCATTGACCAAGCTCTCGAACGACGAGGTAAAGGTCAAGGTTCTGGGTTCAAGCGTTGGCGGCATCACGGAAACCGATGCAAATCTGGCGGTGGCATCGGGTGCAACAATCATCGGCTTCAATGTCCGCGCAGACGCGTCCGCTCGGGCTACGATCAAGGAGTCGGGTATCGATGTTCGTTACTACAGCATCATCTATGAGGCGATCGACGACGTTAAGGCAGCGCTCAGCGGTCTTCTGGCGCCGGAGATTCGGGAACAGATCGTCGGCCTGGCCGAGGTCAAGGACGTATTCTCCTCGCCGAAATTCGGCGATATCGCAGGCTGTATCGTGACCGAGGGCCTCGTCAAACGCGCCAACCCGATCCGCGTACTTCGCGATAGCGTGGTAATTTACGAAGGTGAGCTCGAGTCACTGCGGCGATTCAAAGACGACGTTAATGAGGTCAGGTCGGGCACGGAATGCGGTATCGGCGTCAAGAATTACAACGACGTCAAAGTTGGCGACCAGATCGAGTGCTTTGAGCGCATCGAAGTCGCCCGTACGCTGGATTAAGGGCGCGGCCATGCGGATTTTTGCGATGGGATTTAGCGATGCCGCGTGAGTTTTCTCGCAGTCAGCGCCTCGGTACTCAGATATTGCGAACGTTGAGCGAACTGTTGCGCTTCGAGACCAAGGATCCGAGATTGGAAGGCATATCGCTAACGTCGGTCGAGTTGTCCCGTGATCTCAGCGTAGCTCGGATCTACTTCAGTTTGCTGAACCTGGACGACAGTCCGTTGCCTGCCATCGAAGGTCTCGACCGGGCATCGGGGTTTCTGCGAACCAAGCTTGCCAGCGCCATCAAAATCCGCCACACCCCACAATTACGGTTCATTCACGACGATAGCGCCGCGGCAAGCGCCAAGATCAGCAAACTGATCGACAGCGCCCTGCAGGCCGACAGACACAGGTAAGCTCATGAAAGAACGTGGACGAAGTCGATCCGAACCGGTCGATGGCCTGTTGTTGCTCAACAAACCGGCAGGTCTGACATCCAATCAGGCGCTGCAACGGGTTAAACGACTGCTCAACGCCAAAAAAGCTGGCCACACGGGTAGCCTGGACCCGGCCGCTACGGGAATGTTGCCACTGTGCTTTGGCGAGGCAACCAAAGTCTGTGCTTACCTTCTGGATGCAGATAAGACCTACCGGGTTACGGCCCGACTCGGAATCGCGACCGACACCGGCGACGCTGACGGCGTCGAGGTGGAGCGCGCCGACGTGCCCGAAATGTCGAAAGAGCAATGGTCGGCTGCTCTGCAGAAGTTTCTGGGTGAGTCCATGCAAATTCCGCCAATGTACTCGGCATTGAAAAAGAACGGCATACGACTGTACGAAATGGCGCGCAAGGGCGAGACGATTGAGCGCGACCCTCGCCCGATGCGCATCGACGAGATCGATCTGCTTGAAATTGCCGGATCTCGGCTCGTGTTTCGCGTCAGTTGCTCGAAGGGCACCTATATCCGGGTGCTGGTCGAGGATCTCGCGCGCGCCAACGGCACGGTTGCGCATACGGCCAATCTGCACAGGGAGATTGTCGGCGACTTTCAGGAAGATGACATGCTGGATCTAAGCGCCCTGGAGGCCGCAGCCGAGCAGGGCGTGGCAACCCTAAGAGCGCATCTGCTAGCGCCTGATGTGGCTTTGGGGAGGTTGTCGGCAGTGTCCGTGACCACCGCGGACGCGCAGCGATTTTCGAGCGGGCAGGTTATTTCGTTGGCCGCGACAGACGTTGCCGGTCTCGTACGTGTCTACGAAATGGACCATGGTTTTCTGGGTGTGGGCGAGCTTTCAGAGGACTGTCAACTGGCTCCGCGCCGGGTATTTCTGAGCGGGGAAAAAATCTCGTAGATATTTGATTTTCGACTATTATTAGGCCTGTACAGGCGCTAGAATGCGCGCTGCAAAAAAGGACCCCATAGAAAAGACCCATTGAGGTAAACGCAAGATGTCACTTTCCAGTGAAGCGAAGAGCAAAATCGTCGCTGATTACTCCCGCGGGGATGCCGATACCGGCTCACCCGAAGTTCAGGTGGCACTGCTGTCTGCACGCATTTCTGAACTCACCGAGCATTTCGGCGAGCACAAGAAAGATCACCATAGTCGTCAGGGTTTGCTGAAGATGGTCAATAAGCGACGCAAGTTGCTTGACTATCTGAAGAAGAATGACCAGGACCGCTATCGCGAGCTGATTTCCCGGCTCGGCCTTCGTCGTTAACAGACGAGCAAAT
>JADFNV010000061.1 GCA_022563195.1 Pseudomonadota bacterium | reverse complement strand
GGCGGCGCCGGCGACGACACGCTGATCGGCGGCGCCGGCAACGACACCCTTAACGGCGGCTTAAGCGCTGATCGCATGGTGGGTGGGGCGGGCAATGACACGTATGTCGTCAACAGTGGCGCTGACCGGGTAATCGAGCTGGCCGGTCAGGGCACCGACCGGGTGAACGCGTCGATCTCCTACACCCTGGGCGCCAATGTCGAGGAACTGGTTCTGACCGGGACGGCCGCCTTCAACGGCACCGGCAACGGCCTGGCGAACCTGCTGGTCGGCAACCCCGAGGAAGCCGCCGTGCTCGAATGCACGCTGCTCGGCCCCGAGCTGATGTTCCATACGGATGCGCTGATCGCCGTCACCGGCGCCGAGATGACGCCGAAGATCGATGCGAACAGCAGGGTCGCGGGCTTCTTGATCACAACCCGGAGGCTGTCGCAGCCGGTCCCACCGCAGAGAATGGGTGCGCCGCCACCGCCGTTCACGCAGAGGGACTGAGGCGTGCTCGGATCGCTGTTCTTGCAGAGCACGTCGGCCGTCACCAAGACGCCGTCGACGCCGTCTTGGAAGCCGTTCTTTGCCGCCCACTCATAGCTGCGGGCCACCGCAGCGGCGTCGCTCTGCGGCAGCTCCTGGACCCCGGCGAGCACGGATAGGTCCGCCGCGCGTTGCACGCTGCGGCGTTCCGCCAGCCAGAGCGTGAGGTCGATGGCGATCGCCGCGACTTTGCCGTGTTGCACGGCTGATACGGTTAGATCATCGCCAACGACGACGCAGTCACCGCCGGCCCATACATTGTCGAGCGACGTGGCATGCGATTCGTCGACAACAATTTTGCCGCGTTCCAATGCAAGTCCATCGAGTTCTTTGCCAAGCTTGTCGTCGTCGAGTTTCTGCCCGATCGCTTTGAAAACGACGTCGGCGTCGAGCACGAATGTTTCGCCGGTTGCCTGGAGTTTACCGTCCTTACTCAGCTCCGTTTTCTCAAGTTCAATAGCGGTCACGCCATCATCGCCGATGAGCGCAACGGGTGCGGCCCAATGATGAATAGTAACGCCACTGGTCTGCGCAAGTTCCTGCTCGAACTCGCTCGCCCCCATCTGCTCGGGCCCGCGGCGATACACCATGTCCACGCGCCCGGCGCCCAGTCGCTTGCTCTGCACGGCGATATCGATCGCCGTCATGCCGCCGCCGATGACGACGACACTACGCCCGACCGGCAACTTGCTTTTGTCTTCAGCCTGGCGCAGGTCGGCGATGTAGTCGATCGCATTCTCGACGCCAGGCAGCCCTTCGTTGTCGATACCGAGCGAGTTGACGGATCCGAGTCCGATGCCGATAAACACAGCGTCATATTCGTCACGCAGCCCGGCCAGTGTGAAGTCAGTGCCGAGCGCGACGTCGTTTCTTACTTCGATGCCCCCGATCGACAGGATGTAGTCGACCTCCTGTTGCGCAAAGTTGTCCACGGTCTTGTAAGCGGCGATTCCGTACTCGTTCAGTCCGCCTGGCTTGCTGTCTTTGTTCAGGACAACCACGTTGTGGCCGAGCATGGCCAATCGATGTGCACAGGACAGTCCGGCAGGGCCGCCGCCAACGATTGCGACGGTTTTGCCGCTGTCGTCAGCGCGCGCAAACAATTGCGTACCCTGCTCGAAGATCGGATCGGTTGCGTAACGTTGCAGCAATCCTATATCGACGGGCTTGTCTTCGTGCGTGTAGCGTACGCAGGCCTCTTCGCAAAGCTCTTCGGTTGGACAAACACGCGCACACATGCCGCCCATGATGTTCTCGCGCAATATCGTGTGTGCCGAGCCGCGAATATTGTCGCTGCGTATTTTCTGGATGAAGCCGGGAATGTCGATGCCGGTTGGGCAGGCCGTCGTGCACGGCGCGTCGTAACAGAAATAACAGCGGTCGGCGGCGATCAGGGCTTCCGAGCGGGACAGCGGTGGATGCAGATCACCAAAGTTATCGTCAATCTCGGCTTTGGCGAGCCGCCCGGAACGAATATCTGACTGCTGTTTGGCCACGGCCTGGTTCCCGCAAACTCAGCGTTTGACGGCGACTGGCTCGGCGCGTTGTGCCTTCAGGTTCAACGCCTCGTAGTAGGGCGCGAATACCGGACGGTCAACATAACGGCCAGCGCCACGCTCAACGTCGAGTTCACCGTTCGCGTACACGACTTTACCCTGGCTGATCGTGTTCGACGCGCAACCCTTAACGGTCATGCCTTCAAAAATATTGAAGTCGATATTCTGGTGGTCGGTCTTGGTTGAAATCGTTTTGCTGGCTTCCGGGTCCCAGACCACGATGTCTGCGTCGGCTCCTGCAGAAATATGACCCTTGCGAGGATAGATATTGAATATCTGTGCCGCGGCGGTTGATGTGACACGCACAAACTCATTCATCGTCAGCTTGCCCGTACTCACGCCGTGGTGCCAAAGCACCTCGAGGCGATTTTCAATGCCGGCCGTGCCGTTCGGTATCAGGCGAAAATCGTCTTTGCCCGCTGCTTTTTGATCGGCACAGAAGCAACAATGGTCGCTTGCCGTGGTTTGCAAGTTACCTGATTGCAGTCCGCGCCAAAGCACGTCCTGGTTTTCTTTGGATCGAAACGGAGGGCTCATGACGTGCGCCGCGGCGAACTCGAAATCCTCGTTGCGATAGACAGAGTCGTCAATCAACAGGTGCCCGGCGAGGACCTCTCCGAAGACGCGTTGACCCTCGTTGCGCGCGCGCGTAATCGCCTCGAGCGACTGACGGCAGGAGTTGTGCACAACATACAGCGGCACTTTGAGGACTTCGGCGATACGAATCGCACGGTTCGCGGCTTCGCCCTCGACTTCGGGCGGGCGCGATAATGGATGGCCTTCGGGGCCAGAAACGCCTTTTTCAAAGACTTTTTTCTGTAACTGGAATACTAAATCACCGTTTTCTGCGTGCACTGTCACAATTGCGCCAAGCTCTCTCGCTCGCGTGAAACTGTTTATCAACGTCTCGTCGTCGCACATGATCGCGTGCTTGTAGGCCATGAAGTGCTTGAAACTGTTAACGCCATGATCGCGTACCAACGTCTCCATATCTTTGTGGACGCTCTCATCCCACCACGTTATCGCGACATGAAACGAATAATCCGCAACGGATTTCTCGGCCCACTCGCGCCACTGCTTGTAGGCTTCCATGATGTTTTGCTGCGGATTCGGGATGACGAAATCGATGATCATCGTTGTGCCGCCAGCGAGCCCGGCGGCAGTGCCGGTTTCGAAGTCTTCGCTGGCTACGGTACCCATAAAGGGTAGCTGCATATGCGTGTGCGGGTCGATACCGCCGGGCATAACGTACTGACCACCGGCGTCGATAATTATGGCGCCTTTCGGTGCATCGAGGCCTTCGCCGACTGCCGCGATGATGCCGTCCTGGCAAAGTACGTCGGCACGAAATGACCGGTCCGCGTTGACGACGGTACCGCCTTGAATAAGCACTGTCATGCTGAACTCCCGATTTCATTCCTCGCGATAATGTAATAAATCAGACCACCGAGTAGTGAACCAGTGAACCAACCATAAGTATAGAACCAGCTGAGCTCGCCTGTCGTTATCGCGATCACTGTCAGGCCGACCGGAATCAGGAAAGCGGTCATTCCGGCCTTGTTCCAGGCCGGATAGCCGGCGTCGTCCTGGTAGAGCGCCAGCAAGTCGTACGACTGATTCTTGATCAGGAAATAATCCACAATCATGATTCCGGCGATCGGCCCCAGCAGGCTCGAGTAACCGAGCAACCAGTTTGAGTACAAACTATCGAGGCTTACATCCGATTCAAGCCAGCCAAGCTTCTTCAATAGCTCCCAGGCCATGATCAAAACGCCAATAAGTCCGGTGAGAATGACGCCCTTGTTCTCGTTAATGTATTTTGGTGCCACATTTTGAAAAACATTGGTCGGTGAAACGATGTTCGCCGCAGTGTTGGTTGAAATGGTGGCGAGAATGATCATCAGCATCGACAGGACAACCCAGACCGGGCTGTCGATTCTTCCAATCAGGTTCACGGGATCAGAAATCGTCTCGCCGACGAGTTCAAACGATGCGGCTGTCAGGACCACGCCCAGCCCGGAGAACATTAACATCGTTAGCGGTAAGCCGATGATTTGTCCGGTTATTTGCGCGCGTTGCGATCTTGCGAAACGGCTGAAGTCAGGAATGTTGAGCGACAAGGTTGCCCAGAAACCGACCATCGCAGTTAATGCGGCCATGAAATACGGCCAGAACGATGCATCCGCCGGGCGATTTGCCGGAACCGACAATATCTCACTCATCTCAATTTTCGGGAGCGCCCAAAACATCAAGCCAAAGGCGACGATGAGTAATAACGGGGCTGCCAATGTCTCAAGATGCTTGATCGATTCGGAACCGCGAATGACAACGGTGATGTTCGCAACCCAGAAAATGAAGAAGCCGATGACTTCGCCGGTTCCGCCGAGGGCGGCCCAGGTGTCAGAAAAAGCAGAGAACAACAGATGAATCGCGATGCCGCCGAACAGCGTTTGAATACCAAACCAGCCGCAGGCAACAATCGCACGAATCAGGGAAGGCACGTTCGAGCCGATGATGCCAAAGGATGCGCGCAACACGACCGGGCACGGTATGCCGTAACGCGTGCCGGGGAATGCATTGAGCGTCAGTGGAATCAATACGATGATATTTGCGATGAGAATTGTCCACAGCGCCTCAGAAACAGACAATCCGAAATAGGCTGTCAGTACGCCGCCCAGCGTGTAGGTTGGTACGCAGATCGCCATGCCGACCCAGAGCGACGCAACGTTCCATTTCGTCCATGTTCGCTGCGCGGCTCGCGTCGGCGCGATGTCCTCGTTATAGCGAGGGCTCAAGGCAATGTCCTCGCCGACATCCAGTTCTATATGCTCGCCAACCGTGCGTAGCGTGCTGATGGCTGGAAGATCAGGCATTGGTCAGCGGCCCGTAGGTATCCGGGCGGCGGTCGCGGAAAAACTGCCACGTATCCCGAACTTCGCGAACCATGTCGAGATCGATTTCGTGCACGAGTAATTCGTCGTCACCGTAGCTGGCCTGTGCCTCTATCGCGCCGCGCGGATTGACGATATAGCTGGAGCCGTAAAATTCGCCCATTTTCTCGGCCCAGGGTTCTTCCTTGCCAATGCGATTTATGGCGCCGATGAACACGCCATTCGCGGCCGCCGATGCGGGTTGCTCGAGTTCCCATAAATATTTGCTCAAACCCGCAACGGTTGCAGACGGATTGACGATGTACTCAGCGCCATTGAGCGACAGTGCACGCCATCCCTCAGGGAAATGACGGTCGTAGCATATGTAGACGCCGAGTTTAAGATACGCAGTTTCAAATACGGGCCACCCGGAATCGCCAGGTTTGAAGAAAAACTTCTCGTAGAATCCAGGATCGACTTGCGGGATATGTGTCTTGCGATACTTGCCGAGATATTTTCCGTCAGCATCGATAACTGCTGCCGTGTTGTAGTACACGCCGGTCATGTGCTCCTCGTAAATCGGAACGACTATAACCATGTTGAATTTCTTGGCGTACTCCTGCATCAGTTTCGTCGTGTGACCGTCAGGGATTTTTTCAGCGGCCGCATACCATTTTCTGTCCTGGCTCGGGCAGAAGTAAGGTTGCGTAAACACCTCCTGAAAGCACAGAATCTGCACGCCTTGTTTGCCGGCATCCTCGATGTAAGGAATGTGTGCTTCGATCATGCAATCCCGAATTTCGTCGGGTGGCATCGAAACATCGCATTTGAGCGCCATCTGAATCAGACCGCACTTAACTTTCGCCATAGCTAACCCCCATAGACCTGTGTCTTTTCAATATGTTACAGGCACTCTTTTACAGTACAGGATACGCCTTTTATTCAACCGAAGTCCACGATCCGTGCATTGGATTGGGCAGGATGTACCACCCGGCGCCCCAGTACCTTTGATACTTGTCGACGTCTGCATCACGACTGCTGCGCGTCGCCGGTACCGTACACGGTGCAACGACTTTTTTTCGCGCGCAGGGTACGAAATCGCTAAAGTCATCGCCAATTAACATGATGACTCGATGTGTTTGTGCAATGAATTCGCGGCGTATCAATTTTTCGCGATCCCAACCGGGTTGTTCATCGGACAATAAAACGTGATCGGCGTCAACGTCGATGCCAACCTCGTGAATGTCATCGATCGTCGTCTGCTGTTGCGGGCAGGGATCGTCGTTGCCAGCTATCGGTTGGCAAGGACGGCCGGTTACGAAAAAAACAACAACACCGGCATCTCGTGCCGCCGCAATGAATTCCTTAACGCCGCGAATTGCCAGCGAATCGTAGTTACTGCTCCAGGTATCGAGCTTGTGATTCGCGAAAGGCCGTTCGAAAGTAAGTTGAAAGTCGACATTATTTACCACGGTTTCGTCGACGTCGAGAATGATGGCCGGCGGTAAATTCGATTCACCTCTATACCCCGGCATTGCGCTCCAGGACGTGTCGCTGATGTAGCCGGGAAGGTCGTGTCGCGCCTCAGCATACACTTGCGCCGAAATCGCCTGATACTCGGCCGAATATTTGACCCATAACAAGCCGAGGTCTTTTTGCGGGTCGTTTTCTGCTGCGGTGCACGCTGTCAAAATCGAAACGTATGTGATGACGGTTAATAACCTGATCGTTCGCATGGCTGCTCCAGATGCCACTTGCCAGCTTTTCAGGTTAGCATGTTGCCGAATATCAGGGACGTCACTATGAAAAGAAGTTTGTTGGTGCTGCTCAGTATCTGTATTGTCGCTTGCGCAGCCTCGCCGGCGTCCAAAACCAAAACGTCTGGCCTTACGTTCGTGCATTTGAACGACACGTATCGAATAGGTGCCGTAGAGGATGGTAAGGCCGGCGGTTTCAGCCGCGTGGTTACGGTAGTCAGGGACCTGCAGGCGAAGGGCAGGGATGTCCGCATACTTCACGGCGGTGATTTTCTCTACCCGTCTCTCGAAAGTCAGCTGTGGAACGGCCTGCAAATGGTAGACGCGTTCAATTTCATGGACTCCGTGGCTCCGATGTATGTAGTTGCGGGGAATCACGAATTCGATCGACGGACGCCAGAGCACTTAATCAATGCAGTCAGGGAATCTCAGTTCGACTGGCTGGGTGACAACTATCAATTTAAGACCGGCGATACAGTGGTCGACGCGGCGCTCCAAAGTTCATTTACGATTACGTATGGCGACAAGACGATAGGAGTTTTCTCGCTGACCGCACATGCGGACCACGGTGGTAATGACCGCAGCTATGTACCGATCGATAGTGATTACCTGGGCATTGCCGAAGAGTTGATTAAGCATTTTGAGTTCATCAATGTTGACGCGATCGTCGGCCTGACACACATTCGCATGTCGCAGGACGTGAAAATAGCCGGTCTTCGCGCCACACATCCGAAATTCGTTTTTATCGCGGGTGGCCATGATCACGAACCGGAATACAGCCCGTTCAGCGATGTCGCCGCTGCAGTAATGAAGGGTGCGTCGAACGCCCGGGTCATATGGACGATTGATCTCGAATTCGATGACGCCGGTCTACCGGTTATCACGCCAAAGCGAATCGATCTCAATGAGGACGTCCGCCCTGACCCGGATTACCTGCTTCTGGAGAACAAGTGGCGAGGCCGATTGCTAGCCAAGTTTCCGTTTCTTGAAGCACGCGTGGGTACGACGGCGCTGGCACTCGATGGACGTGAAGCTACTGTTCGAAGCGAGGAGAGTAACTGGGCCAATTTCATTGTCGACCAGATGCGCACTGCGTTCGGTGAACCTGTAGCCGATCTCGCGTTTATTAATGGCGGCACGCTGCGCATCGACGACATCATCGAAGGCGATATTCGTTTCGAGGATATTGGCAGGACTTTCGGCTTCAGCTCGTTTTTGCGACATACGACGGTGACAGGTGCCGAGTTCCGGCAAATCATGGAAGCCGGCTACCGGGGCGATGGTGGAACGCAAGGATACTTTCCGCAAATCTCGGGCTTTCGTGTGTGCGTGGATCGCAGCAGGAACGACGGTGATCGCATAGTCAGCCTGCAGGTGCCGACAGAGGGTAACTGGGACGAGATTGACGCGAACAAGGAATACAGCCTGGTCGTGCCGGACTTTCTATACCGTGGGGGCGACGGTTACCAAATTTCCAAAGACCGCCCAGCATCGCGGCCGGGTTCGGAGCTTAAATACCTCGTGCTCGACGCGATACTCCAGGCGCAAGCTGTGGGGTCGAAAATAGGCGAGGCGGTCGATCCAGTGAACCCGCGCTACGTGGAGCTGGGTGAGGAGCGAGTAAACTGTTTCAAGTGAGAGCGTAGTTTCGAATAAAAAAAGGGCGGCCCCTTCGATAAAAGGGCCGCCCTTCTTAACTAGCTGAAAACTTGCGTTTTCTTAATTACCGAATCCAACATCAAGACCAATACGAATTTCCCAAAGGCTTGGGTTGATGTAGGTACGTTGGATTGATGTGGTCCTGAACGATTGATACACGATGTGACCTGCATCATCGACTGTCACATCCACAACACGCCGGGGGAAATATTGCGAATCAGAAACCCTACCCCAGTCGTCATTCAACAGGTTGCCCAGGTTCTTAACCTTTAAATACACGCTGCTGTTTATGGTGTCTCCGAAACGAATGTCCTGACGGATACTCAGATGCCATACCGTGCTCCATTTGGTGTTCAGGTCATTTCGTGAGTTGAAGCCAGGATGCAGGCCATTCGCCGCAACAAAGGCGAAGAATGCGTCCTGGTCGGCCTGGTCGAAGCCGGAAATACCACGACTAGAGACCTGTCCGGTAATTGGATCTATATCGCCCGCCGCTACCGCCGGTTGAAAGAGTATGTTCGAATCGTTTGCATCGGTCGGCACATAAAGCAAGTGACGGTCGTTGAAGCCATCTCCCTCGAAGTTATCGCTTTCCATTACATACGTCTGCGGCTGCCCCTCGTTGGCATAACCCTGTAGTGAAATGCGCGTCGTGTTGTCGCCGAAGAACTCGTGCGCGTAATAGAGGCCTAAGGTAAATCGCTGCGGGACGACCCAATTCGAATTACCAGCGGGCGGAAAGCCAATATCCGACAATGAGTCGCCGGTAAAGTTTGATCCCGCCGTTGAAGCCACCATCGAGGCAACGTCCTCACCTTCAATATAGGAGTAGCCGAATTGCGCCGAAAGCCCGAAGTCGAAGTCTTTGGACAAGACAAAAGATATCATGTCTGACTTTGGCTTCTCCGATGAATTGGTCAGCATCAAATTGTCCTGACCAATGCCGAAGTAGTCGTAAATCGGCGTGCCGGCCAAGGTGAAACCATTCACCCCAGCCGTCGTGTCGATAGCCTGCGACACGTCTCTGTAGTACGCCGGGTTTTTGCCTTGCGTGTGCAAGTAGTCAAAGTCCAGCGTCATGTCGCCCCACGGCATATCCCATGTGCCACCGATGGCAAACTTCCACTCGGCAGGTGCCTTGAAGTTCGGGTCGATAAGCGCGAGGGACTCGGCACTTCCGTCGGCTACGGTTGTGTTTGCAACTTCGTCAAACATCAGTTGCGGAACATCACGGTTCGGCTGGTCGCCAGCGCCTGTCAGGGCGATGGAATCGGCAAATCCCGGCAAGATGGTAAACCCTGACGTGGTGCCGGTTTCAGCCGCGAAATCGAAGCTGTTCCAACCGCTTCTCCCCCCAGGCTGTACGTTGGTTATGCCGTCGTTGCTGTAAGCATTGGAGATCCAGACATTCGGGTTACCACCCGAATACAGGCCGATGCCGCCACGCAAGGTCAGATCATCGCGAACACCCCAGGTGACCCCGATGCGAGGCATAACGAGGTCGATACCGTCGAGATTGGCGTCGTTCGGCAAGCCGTTCGTGGCATCCGCGAAGGCCTGGTTAAATGTTGGCCTGTCGCTGCTATCGAACCATTCGTAGCGCAGACCGGCGACGACCGTCAGATCCTTGTCATCGAAGAAGAACTCATCCTGAATGTACAAGGCGTTCAACGTGTTGGTGAACACAGCAGCCGCATCATTTGCATTGTTCGTTACGCCAGCGCTGCCGTAGAAGATACGACTGGGTCGGCCAAGCTCGAATTTATCGATTCCCGAAGTCCCGCAAGTAGGATCGTCAAAGCGTCCTTGTGCGTCGAGAGCCGCGCAAGCGGCGGGGTCGCCGAACGAGTCATCAAAATAATCGTACTCACCACCCCTCGAGTGCTGTACGAAGATATTAAAGGTATCGAGTTCCTCTCTGTCGAAGCCCCCAGAGATGACATGATCGCCCAGCAGGTAGCTGGCACGCAGCTTGAGGTAGGTAGCAGACCAGTTCAAACTGTTTGCCTGGCGAGAGTCGTCGGCGCCTAGATAAAACGTGTTTCTGCCAGAACTATCCTCGATCGTGATTTGCGTATCGGCAAACGTCGGGTCTCCGACGGTTACCTGCGAATCATGCATATCGCTCTCGCTGTAGAAAAACTCGGTCGAGAACGCGTCAGTCCACTGTGATGACAGCTTGAATGTAATCGTCTCGGCCTCCGCGCCCTTTACGTAATAATGGTTGGAGGTTTCGAATTCATTGTCGTCGCCATCCGAGTCACGGTCCTGGAAGCCATCGAAAAAGTTGTAGATAAGCGCTGCGTTGTGGGTATCATTGATGTTCCAGTCCACACGCACCATGTACTTCTCGGTTTCCTGTTTGCCGTCGCCAGGCTGACCACCGGTATCGTAGTTGTAAATAGGACCTTGTGCGATGGCGTTGATCCGATCGTAATCCGCCTGACTCAACCAGGGGCGTTCTTCACCACTGCCGGATCCTGTATAGCCCTTGGCCAAAAAGCGTGGCTCATCTGTCTTCTCGTAGGCGGCAAAGACGAACAGCTTGTCTTTGATAATCGGGCCGCCGATATTGAAGCCCAGGAAAGTCTTATCGTATGAGGGCCGCGAAAAATCCTGGGTATTGCCTTTGACTGTGTCACCACGCAGGTTGTTGTTCGAAAACTCGTAAAATCCGCTGCCTTCCCATTCATTGGTGCCCGATTTGGTTACTGCGTTGATAATGCAGGCAGAGAAACCGGCGTAAGTGACGTCAAATGGCGCCAACTCAACCGCAATCTGCTCGATGGCGTCGTACGGGAACGGCATTCCAACTGCTGTGGAATAGCCGTTCTCGTTGAGACCGAAACGGTCTCCCATGGCAACGCCATCCAGGGTGGTAGCGTTAAAACGGGGATGCTTGCCACCGCAGTTTATGCCGATTCCGTCTTCGTCGACATCAATCATCAAACGGGGGTCGATGCCGTAGACGTCCGAAATGTCGCGGCTGAATGACACAGAGTTTTGGAGGTCGGCAAGATTAAATGTTGCCGATGGCCCCGCCGCAACCTCTACCAATTCGCCTCTTCGCCCAACTGCGATGATCTCTTCCATCGCTGCACCGGTCATATTGATGGTCAGGTTGTAAATATCGCCAACATTGATTGAAGCAACCCGAACGGTCTCAGAGTTGTTAACCGTTACGCGGTAGGGGCCGCCTGGCAGTAGCCGCGTAGCCAGAAACAGGCCCGAGCTGTTGGTGGAATAAGAGCGATCCACGCCGCTGCGCGTGTCTTCTACGACGACAGACGCACCGGCCATCACGTTGCCGCTTGAATCCAGGACTTTGCCACGAATCGACGATGTCGTTTGTTGTGCGTTTCCTGCAACAGGTACGGCGAGCATTACGATGGCTGCAAAAGCCACCAGCACCGATCCTGTGAATCGAGATTTGATATCCATTTTGAATCCCCGCTTTAGGAAAATTGCGAAAGCCTGGATCATCAAGTATGACAATCAGTTTTCACGTGTTGAGTTTTTTTGCCCGAACCCGTTAGAAACAACGCAATACCGGACGCCTCATTTTCATTTGTTGCATAAATCTAACGCAGCGAAAATGCTTACGCAATAAGGGTTTGTGCGTGGAATTACATGCGTGCTTGAGGATCGCAGAGGTAGTGCTCGACGCTCGCAAGAATCTAAATCACGAATAGGCCGCAAGCTATTGTTTTTCTATTAATTCGATGGTGACAACCATGGGCCAGTGATCCGAAACGCCACGGCCAGATGCGCTGTTAAATCGTTCAGGCTTACCGAATTCACTCATTTGTGGCGCGTAGTCGTGGGCAATCTGTACCGAATCCCCGCGAATATGCGCTGTTGTTTTCGCGCCACACGCGGCCGCGAAAAAGATCGTATCGAGAAAAGACCAGGTCGAGTCGCCGTGATAAAAGTAACTGCCCCTGCAGTCGCCGCAGCCAATATCGTGGGCAAGGTTCCAGTGCGGACGGGCGTACTGCTCGAGCAGTCCCTCGCGGCTGTCCTCTGTGCTGGTTGTATTGAAATCGCCGGCCGCGAACGCGTGCTGGTCGGCGGGCAGAGCGCTGAGCAGGGCGGCGAGGTGTTGGTACGCCGCGATTCGCATCAATGTTGGATGAAAGGGCGCAGGGAAATGCACGCTGAATCCGGTGAGAAGCGAACCGTCCGGCAAAG
>JADFNV010000060.1 GCA_022563195.1 Pseudomonadota bacterium | reverse complement strand
CACGAATGCCGGCAAGTCGACGTTGTTTAACGCGCTGACGGCAGCCGATGTCTACGTTGAGGATCAGCTGTTCGCAACGCTGGATCCTACGGTCAGACGGCTGCAACTGCCAAACGGTCGCGAGGTCGTAATCGCCGATACAGTGGGATTTATTCGGGATCTGCCGCACGAACTCATCGCCGCATTTCGCTCGACGCTGCAGGAGGCGCGTGAAGCGGATCTGCTTCTGCATCTGATCGATGCGAGTGATGCCAATCGCTGGCAACGCATTCGTCAGGTGAATGCAGTCCTCAAACAACTCGATGCAGACCAGGTGCCGCAAATGCGGGTGTACAATAAGATGGATAAGCTGGATCGCAAACTTAAGGTGGCGAAAAATCGCTCCAGAGAGGGCCGGGCCGCATGGATATCGGCGACGACGGGCGCCGGTATTCCGCTGTTGCTTGATGCAATTGGAGATCGCCTGCGGCGCAAAACGCTGCACGGCGTCATACGGTTGCAGGCATCGCAGGGCCGGCAACGCGCTAAACTTTTTGAAATCGGCGCTGTCCTCAATGAAGAGGCATGCGAAGATGGTGGCTGGACACTGGAATTGAAAATCGCCGAGAGGGACCTGCGGCGCTTCTTGAAGCGTGAAAACCTCGCGGCAGATCTTTTGGAGCCGTTACCCATGCGCGCATCGGCAACGGCGGCAACTTCGACCTAAGAAGATAACTATGGCTTGGAACGATTCAGGAAACGGCAGGGATCCCTGGAAGCGGGATAACAATGAGCCGACGGACCTCGATCAGATCGTACGAAACTGGCAGCGACGGCTAAGCAGCATTATCGGTGGCGGCGGCAGCAGTCAGCCCGGCGGATCGGGCGGATACATTCTCGTCGTCTTGTTGCTGATCGCGTGGGGGGCCACGGGTTTCTATCGTGTCGATGCGGCGGAACGTGGTATCGAACAACGATTCGGGGCCTACACCATCACAACGATGCCGGGCCTTCACTGGCATCTGCCATATCCTTTCGAAACTGTTGATATCGTCAACACCGAGGCTGTTGAGAATTATTCATACCGCACGGAAATACTCACCGCCGATGAGCAATACGTGTTCATCGACATGGTCGTGCAATATCGCCGCACAGATCCGGTCTTGTTCAGTTTCAGAGTTGTCGATCCGGAACTGACTTTGCAGGATGTCACAGAAAGTGCGCTGCGTGAGGTTGTCGGCACGAGCAATCTCGCCGTTCTCATCGCTGCGCGGCGTGACGAAATCGCGTCGCGCTCGCTTGAGGTGCTGCAAGACACGCTCGATGGCTACGGCACCGGTATTACCATTACTTCCATATCATTGGAGAATGTGAATTATCCAAAGGCAGTACAGTCCGCCGTGGACGACGCCCAGAAGGCACGCAATGACAGCGAACGATATATTTTTGAAGCAGATGCCTACGCGAATGACATTGTCCCCAAGGCGCGTGGTAATGCTGCACGCATCCTCGAAGATGCCGCAGGTTATGGCGAGCGCGTCGTTGCCGATGCCGAGGGCGAGTCGGCACGATTTGTGGCCCTGCTGAACGAATATAAAAAGGCACCGCGAGTCACGCGAGAGCGCTTGTATATCGATGCGATCGAAGACGTGTACTCGCGGTCAAACAAAGTCATCCTCGACTCCGATGGCAGTGGCAATCTGCTCTACTTGCCGATTGAGCAATTGATGAATCAGGGCAACCGAGCGCGGTCACCAGGCGCTTCGACTCGTGCGTCCGACTTGCCCACTGCGGGTCAGTCCGCGGCCGACTCTCGATTCGAACAGCCAGATCTCCGTGAAAGGAGGGTAAGACAGTGACCAGCGGACGATTTACGTTTGTGGTAGTGCTCGGTCTTGCCCTCGTCGTGGTCGGCTTGTCGGCGTTTTCAGTCAATGAGCGTGAACTGGCGATCAAGCTGCAACTGGGCAGGATCGTGGAAGCGAATTATGAACCGGGCCTGCATTTCAAGTGGCCCGTCGTACAAAACATTCGCAAGTTTCCCAGGCGGATCCTGACCATCAGCGATCGGCCGGAGCGTGTATTTACCGCCGAGAACGAGGCACTGCAGGTCGATTTTTTCGTCAAGTGGCGCATTGTCGATGCGGAACGCTTTTACACATCGACGGGTGGCATTGCGTTGATTGCGAATGACCGGCTGTCGGAGATCATCAAGAACGCCGTGGTCACCGAATTCGGCAAACGCACGGTGAGCGAGGCGATATCGGTGGGGCGCGCCGATCTCATGCGTGACATGCTCGAAACCGCGTCCACGACGGCCGAGGGCCTGGGCGTCGAGCTGATTGACTTTCGCGTCAAAAAGGTCGAGTTCATGGACGAAGTGCAGAACTCGGTCTATTTGCAGATGGCTGCAGAGCGACAGCGCATTGCGCGTCAACGCCGGGCGGAAGGACAAGCTGCGGCCGAGAAAAAGCGGGCCGCTGCAGACCGGGAAGTTACGGTTATCCTCGCAAATGCTTACCGTGACGGGCAGATTATTCGCGGTAAAGGTGACGCGCTTGCGGCCGAGATCTACGCCAGGGCATATACCCAGGATCCGGAATTCTATGCGTTCTATCGCAGCATGGATGCCTATCGGAAGTCCATGGGCCAGCCAGGCGACTTGCTGGTACTCGATCCCAACAACGACTTCTTTCGCTACCTGAATCAGTCGGATGGTATTCAGTAAGCCCATACAAGGATCGGGACGGCGAGGTGTACTGGACGGAAATTCTGACTGCCGTGGCGCTCTTGCTGGTGATCGAGGGTATGTTGCCCTTTATCCGCCCCGATCGTTATAAGCAACTGGTGGCGCAAATTGTCCAGCTCAGTAACCATCAGCTGCGCTTATTCGGTTTGGCCGCAATGATCGCCGGTCTGTTGCTGCTGTTCATTGTCCGAAGCTGATTTGCGGAAGCATCATGGGTAAAAATGTCGTTGTCGTCGGCACCCAATGGGGTGACGAAGGCAAGGGAAAAATTGTGGACTTACTCACGGATCGTGCGGCGGCCGTCGTACGGTTCCAGGGAGGCCACAATGCAGGACACACACTCGTCATCGGCGGCGAGAAGACGGTATTGCACCTGATTCCGTCGGGTATTCTGCGCGAAGGCGTTCGTTGCCTGATCGGCAATGGTGTAGTGGTGTCGCTCGATGCGCTTGTCGAGGAGGCCAATGCCCTGATCGAGAAAGCCGTGCCCGTCTTCGAGCGCCTCAATATCGGCCCGGGATGTCCACTCATACTGCCGTCGCATGCGGCGCTGGATCTGGCGCGAGAAAAAGCACGTGGTGCGGATGCCATCGGTACCACGGGACGTGGCATTGGACCGGCGTACGAGGACAAGGTAGCGCGCCGAGCCCTCAGAATATCCGATTTGCTCGAGCGCGAAAAATTCGCGGCCAAACTCGATGAGCTTCTCGACTACCACAACTTTCTTCTCAAGAATTATTATCACGCCGAAACGATTGATTTCGAGAAGACGCTTGACGACGCAATGCAGGCTGCCGAACTCGTCGTTCCGATTATTGCTGATGTCACTCAGATTCTGCAGGATCTGGCCGACTCGGGCGAAAGTATTCTGTTCGAAGGGGCGCAGGGGGCGTTTCTGGATATCGATCACGGCACCTATCCATTCGTTACGTCGTCGAACACCGTCGCGGCAGCTGCCAGCGCCGGTACGGGAATCGGCCCGCGCAGCTTCGACTACATTCTCGGTATCGTCAAAGCTTATACAACCCGTGTCGGCGCCGGACCTTTCCCGACCGAACTGTTTGACGATCAGGGCGAACACCTGGCCCGTGCTGGAGACGAATTCGGGGCGACAACCGGTAGGCCACGGCGCTGCGGCTGGCTCGACGCAGTCGCTTTACGACGCTCGATCATCAACAGCAGTATTTCGGGGCTATGTGTGACCAAACTCGATGTACTCGACGAGCTCGAGACGATTCGGATCTGCGTTGGTTATCAGATTGATGGCGAGTCGATCTCGGGAATGCCTCTCGTCGCTGATCGTCTCGCGGAGTGCGTGCCAATCTACGAGGACCTGCCGGGTTGGCAGACATCGACAGTCGGTATAACACGACACGAGGACATGCCGACCAAAGCGCGTGATTATCTGGCGCGGATCGAGGAGCTTGCGGGCGTAGCTATCGACATCATCTCAACCGGACCGGGTCGCGAGCAGACGTTGATCAGGCAGCATCCTTTCGAGTAATCCGAAACGGGTTCCTCATGTGGGCGAGCGGGGCGGAAAACGAATGTGACATCCCGAAATCTGGTATTCCGGGCGGGTACCGCTGCTTTTGATTCCATCCGCCGACACGGATTCGCGGTCGAGCGCATAGGGACGATTGCCGGGGCTTCAGGCGGCGCGAAATGGCTCGTCCTGAGCCAGATAGATCGGGCTATCGTGACGAATATCGTGCCTAAACTACGCGGTCCCGTGCACCTGATCAGTTCGTCGATAGGCTCATGGCGATTTGCCTGTTACGCACAGTCTGATCCGCTTGCGGCTATTACTCGATTCGAGGACGCGTACATCGGGCAGAACTTCAGCCGCAAACCCGGCATTGTTGAAATCACAGACAAGAGCCGGGAATTTGTTCGAATTCTGCTCGCTGACGATGCCGCCAGCAAAATTCTTCAACACCGGATCTTTCGGACTCACATCATGACGGTCCGGGCTCGCCACCTGGCAGCGTCGGAGCATCGATTCTTATTGGCTTCTAGCCTGATTGCGGCCGCATCCCTGAACGCCATCAGTCGTCGTATGCTGGCGCTTTTTTACGAGCGTGCCCTGTTTTTCGATCCAAGGGATTTGCCACCGTTTTTCTCGATCAAAGAATTTTCGATGCAGAAGATTCAGCTGGATGCTGATAATCTTGAGGACGTGATTGTTGCCACCGGATCGATTCCGTTGGTGCTGCACGGGGTAGGAAACATTGCGGGTGCAAATCGCGGCGTTTACCGTGATGGCGGGGTTATCGATTATCATTTGGATCTGCCGCACAGCGAAGCCGACAGGCTGACATTGTACCCGCACTTTTTTGATCGCATTATTCCCGGCTGGTTTGACAAGAAACTGCCCTGGCGTAAACCCAACCCGGCCAATTTTACCAGGACGATACTGGTCAGTCCCTCGGCCGAATTCGTCGCGCGCCTGCCACGCGGCAAGATTCCCGATCGCACCGATTTCGCAACTTATAGCCAGCCCGGACGAATTCGCGCATGGCGCGAGGTTGTAAATGCCTGCGAGGCGCTGGCCGAGGAATTTAACGACGTCATGCAAAAAGATCAACTCGCCGCACGCCTTGAGCGGCTATAGCATCAGTGGCAGGGCCTAGTGGTTTACTTGCCGACAGGCATGAGCCTGCAGCGTGAAGTCAGGAGTTTGTGCAGCGCGTCGACGTCCTCGTTCAACAGGAAATCCGCCTGATCTTTCCAGCCGCCGAGCATCGGCAGGTTCCTTTCATTGACAAGCAAGTGTTCGTCGCTGCTTTGCTCCGCTATCTCCCACCCCGGGATGGCAATGACCGATCGTACTCGAACACGATGATCGAGCAGGCGACGAAATTCTCGTTCCAGGCTGGCGATCATCGCCGAGGTCGCGACGATCGAATGCGTTTTGTTCACGGGTGCAAAGTGCAGCTCTTTGCCTCGCAATTCAACGTTGCCGTTGCGGACAGAACGCCGGGCAACGACGTTGATGGCATAAGCGCCGTTTTGGCCAACGACGATGTGGTCGATAATACCGGCTGACGTTTCAACATCGTGGTAGGTACGTCCGAGAATGGTCGCCATACGCTGCAGTTCGTGCCCGACGGCAATATTGGCATCGCGCCTGAGTTTCACATGGCGCCTGGCGCGCACGGTCCTGGTGAGGCGATAGGCTGCAAGTAACGCACCGGCAGACAGTGCAGCGAGCAATATATAAAGTTGCCAATATGGATAACCGACAAACAGCCGTTCAGCATTCAGGACGTAGGCAGCAGCGAACAAAACGGCGAAGACGACTACGGCGCTCAGGAACGTGGATTGCTCGCTGTTCAGGCGCTCGAATTCGTCGCGAAATCGTTGCGCGGACTCGCGCATGATGCTGTCAGAGAAGCTGGGATTTGAGCCGATCACCCGAATGACCAGCTGCCAGGATTTAGCAATCAGAACGAAGATAAAGGTGCTCGTCAGAGCGACGGTCGCCGCGCCACTGATGCTCTCGACATCCATTCCTTAACCTCGTCCTTTTCGGTACTTCTCAGGGTATCGGGCGCGCGAACCCGTCACTGTGACATAGGTCACAATGGTTAGGTTTCGAGTGGGTCCTGATACTCACTTTTCAGCCCTGGTTCAGCCGTGTTTGTGTATTCATGATGCTATCTTGGCGTCAGTTGACCTAATGGGGTTCGCGATGAAAAAACAATGGGCAGGCATCAGTGTATCGCTGCTAATTCTCGGTATTGCCGGCTGTGCAACCATGAGTGGCGACGAATGTGCCACGAGTGACTGGTCTGCGGTTGGCTACGAAGACGGGGCGCGTGGCTTAACGACTGAACGATTTAGCAAGCATCGCAAGGCCTGCGCAAAACATGGCATTACGGCGGACTTTCAGGCCTATCAGCAGGGCAGGAGCCAGGGACTTGTGGAATTCTGTCAGCCGGGTCGCGGCTTCAATCTTGGTGCGAACGGGGGTCGGTACAATGGCGTCTGTGCCGCCGATCTCGAGCCGGAGTTTCTCGATGCGTATCGCGTTGGGCATCAGCTGTATACGCTGCGATCCTACGTTAGTTCGGCCAGTTCCCAGATCTACAACAAGGAACGTGAGGTGGAGGCCATCAAAGGTGAGGTGCGTGACAAAGAGGCGTTGTTGATCGGCGCAAACACGTCTACCCAGGATCGTATCTTGTTGCTTGCGGATCTCAAGGATCTTTCCGAACGTACCGGGGAGCTCGAGTCCGAGATTGAGGCGCTCATCGCTGATCGTGCGCGGCACGAACAGGATCTGCGGCACTACGAGCAGACAGTCACTGCCTACGGTTACTGAGGCCTGATAGTCTTAGCCCGGACTATTCATGAATTGCCGCGATGATTGCGCAGAGCATATTCATGAATAGTCCGGGCTAGCGACTATCATCATGGCGTCGATCTGAGCCGTGGCGTTGCTCCTGCTCATAAGAACCCGTACCGCTGGATCCGCCACCCGGGACAAAGGGACTGCGCCGATCTTTGCCCATTCTGCGATCATCGAAATGCGAAAATCGGCAATTGCACACTGGAACCGTGCATTCGGGAAGTGGCATTCTTGGCGCTGCAGACGCGAGAAATCGCCTGCCGGCCATGGCCTTGGCGCCGTCACATGCATTGCCCGTGAACTTAATCGATACGGCGTGATACGCCGATTCCAGATTGCCGCCGCGCCGTGCCGGTTTGGCTTGCTCTAGCAAAGCGGCCCGTCTACTGCGCATTAGCCACCAAATGGCGACAAGGAATACGAGGATAAGGGCCATCGTTGTCAGGCTCACGCGAGACTCCTGAGATTTTCTGCGACTATGTCTACTGTAGACAGCTGCTGCGGTTTTATCACCTTTATTACAGTCTCATGTGCCAGGGAAGCTCACTTATTCCTCAGTTTCGACCCGATGTGACGCAATGTAAGCAGCAATAGGCTCAAAAATCTCCTTGTCGTGTAGTGACGAGTTACTCTCGTAGATAAATTCAAAGTGAGGCCGGATTCCCGGCCATCGATCCATTTGATAGCCCAGATCGGCTTTGTAGGCATCGAGTACCGCGAATGACAGCAAGCCGTTATCGTAGGCGCTTTGTACTGCCCACATGATATCCACCATGTGCCAGGCGAGGCCCCGAATCTGTGATCCTTCGGTGGCCGTGGTCAGGTGTTTCTCGGGTGCTTCCAGTTTCAGGAATAGCTTCGCGAAGTCCGGGTTTGAGGCACGCTCCACGTGTATCGTGCTGTAGATACTGGTCAGATGCAATTCCGACTCGGCCGATGCGATTCGATTTGACTGTCGCACCTCCCAGGCCAATAGCAGCACTGATGCGATAATACTAATAATTCCTATAATTTCAACAAGTTCTCGCCAATACCTCGTTCTCATTATAGGTTATCGATGCTACTCATTTTCGCACTCCTAAGTCAGCGATGATCTGAGTATACCGATTCGCATTGTTCGACGATCAACACCTTGCGATCGTGATAGATTAACTTCAGTTTCCGGCAGGGCACCGCAATGAGCAGTGATGGCAAGTTGATGGACATGTTGACCGACTACGCGGCATCGCATCAACATCCGTTTAACGTCATTGTGCACGCGATCGGGATACCGACGATTATGCTCGGGGTCCTGATACCGCTTACCTGGGCAAGTGTCGAGATCAGCGGTATCACGATCAACCTTGCACATATCGCGATGCTTGGATTCTTCACTTTTTATATGACGCTCGACAGACAATTCGCGATCGCGTTTCTGGTATTCGCGATGCTGATCGCGGCGTTGGCAGGATTTATTGGCGTCAAGCCAATGGCAACGTCGGGCACGATTGCGGCGTTGGCGTTTTTCGGTGGTTACGCCGCTCAGTTCATCGGCCATGCCGTCGAAAAATCGATGCCAGTACTGGTAAAGCACCCGGTTCAGGCGAACCTCGCAGCGCCATTTTTCATGATTGTGGAAATGTTCAAGATCATCGGGCTGCGCGACGAGTTATTCGACGAGGTGCAGGCGAAGATCGCGGTTGGTCGGCACGAGGAGCACGGGCCGGTATGAAAGAAGATCCGCGATGGCGTCACTCCCAAAATAATTAATTGCTGATATTCACCAACGACATTCAACAGGGAAGGAGCGTGCAATGCGAGTGACTTTTGCGGGTCTTGGCGTGATGGGGAATCCGATGGCTGGTTTTCTCGCACGCGCTGGACACGATGTCACGGTGTTTAATCGCACCACGAGTAAAGCCGACGCGTGGCATAAAGAATACGGTGGATCGGTGGCCGCGACACCTCGGGCGGCCGCCGCCGGTGCGGAAATCGCGTTTTGCTGCGTCGGCAATGATGATGATGTGCGGCAGGTAATCCTGGGCGATAATGGCATATTGGCCGGCACCTCAAGCGGCTGCATCATCGTGGATCACACGACAGCTTCAGCTCGGGTAGCCTGTGAGATTTTTGACCTGGCGCGAGAAAAAGGCGTCGACTTTCTTGATGCGCCGCTTTCAGGCGGGCAGGCAGGCGCAGAGTCGGGGCAATTGACCATCATGGTCGGTGGCGACAAGCCCGCTTACGAACGAATCCTGCCCATCATGAATTGTTACGCCAAAGCCTGCACGCTAATCGGTGAGGTTGGTTGTGGCCAAAAAGCCAAGATGGTGAACCAGATCTGCATAGCCGGAATCGTACAAGGCCTTGCCGAAGGCCTGCATTTTGCAAAAAGGGCGGATCTGGATGTGGCCGCCGTTATTGGTGCAATCTCCAAAGGTGCGGCACAGTCCTGGCAGATGGTGAATCGTTGGCAAACGATGGTCGATGACGAGTTCGATTTCGGGTTTGCCGTTGAATGGATGCGCAAGGATCTGAAAATCGCGTTGGAGGAAGCGGACAGACAAGGTGCGACGCTCGAGATGACGGCGATGGTGGATCGATTTTATGCCGAGGTTGAGGAACTCGGCGGCAGGCGCTTCGATACGTCCAGCCTCATCAAGCGCCTGGAATCCTGATGCAGTTGCCGTTCGCTGTTACGACGGAAATGTAAGCTGCATGCCTGATTGCCCGGATAGCCTGATAGTTTCCACGAATGCAGAGGAGCTCGCCGAGGAGGTCGCCCGTCTTGCACCTGTCCCTATGGCAATCAAAGCGTGCACCTCCGCGAAACAGGCGCTTGTCGATTACACGGATGAGTCGGTCGTATTCGGCGCTCCCGACTTGATCGCGGAGATACTGCCTGAAATGTCGACGGTTGAATGGGTCCAATCTACCTGGGCCGGTGTTACACCTCTGATCGCACTTGATCGCCGCGATTACATTCTGACCGGAGTCAAAGCTGTGTTCGGACCACAGATGTCGGAATATGTTATTGCCCATTTGTTGGCTCACGAACTGAAAGTAGTGCGGCGCATGGATGAGCAGCGCGAGCACAACTGGTTCGATGCAGGATCAGGCGTTCTGCAAGGCAAACGTCTCGGCATCATGGGAACCGGCAGCATCGGTCAGCACATCGCGAAAATGGCAGAATACTTCGGGATAATAGTCACCGGCTTGAGTCGTTCGGGAGCGCCTGCGCCAGGTTTTAATGATGTTATGCCGATTGGTCAGCTAGACGATTTTCTGCAAGAGATCGACTACCTTGTCGCAGTCCTGCCGCAGACTGCGGGTACCGATAAGCTGCTCAATGCGGCGTCGCTGGCGAAACTTCCTGCACATGCCTACATTATCAATGTCGGTCGCAGCAATGTTGTTGATGACGATGCACTGATCAGTGCGCTGAAAAACGATAGATTGGCAGGTGCCACACTGGATGTTTTCGACGAGGAACCCTTGCCGCAGGATAGCCCGCTCTGGGACGTACCGAAATTATCCATTACCGCCCACGTCGCAGCGGCGAGTCATCCCTCACTCATCGTGCCAATTTTTATAGAGAACTATCGCCGATACACGAATAAACAAGCGCTCAAATACGTAATCAATTTCGATGCTGGCTATTAGAATAATTTAGGGCTCCCATTTGGGAGCCCTAAATAGGCTGGTGCCGAGAACGCGGCTCCCGAATTAAAACCAAAACTGATCAAGCTCAGATGACCTAATATCAACGGACGGGCAGGGTGCATAAACACCCCACCAGCCCTAACCAAACCAGCAATAAAGGTGCTGAAATGGCTATAGCTGATGCTATCAGAAGGCGCGATTGTCTTAACGGGCAACCGCGCTTTTTTGTGCAGGCTGGTTTCACCACTAGGAGATCAACATGGCTACCAAAAATCATACCGATGCCTTCGTCAAGAAGCTCGAGGATGCCTACATCCGCGCACTGCACGTCGACTCACTGATCACTATATTTCGAGCAACAGACCACACAGAGGTCGACGACGCTCACTGGTCCTACGGTTTGGACATACTGTTCAATCAGACCGATGCGGTGAGCACGTTGCTTGATGAACTCGTATGCGAGGCAAAGAATGGGGGTGCATCATGAACTTCAATGCGTATTCGCATGATGAAATAGTAGACGCCAGTGAACGACTGTATGAGGCGCTCAGTGTGGCTGACTTGCTCCGGGGCCTTCGCGTTGGTGGTGACCACATCGACAACATGCATTTGAATGATCTAGGGGGCCTGTTAGTTCGATTAATGAACCCTCCGTTAGCGATTCTCAATGAACTGCGAAGTGAGACCAGAGACCATGACCCCGATTCCGGCAGGCAACAACCCGTACTTGTTTCAATGAGGAAGAAACAAGATGAGGGAGGTGCGTCATGAACCAAGCAATGACTGAAGAGGAGATTCTCAAGTTTCCAGCGATGATCGACGATAAGCTCATGGAAAGAGTTTCACGACGCAGTTCATGAGGCTAAAGGCGAAGAGGACGAGTAATCACTCAGGGCCAGGGATGGCCCAACGTCTGCTTTCACCAATAGCAGTCGTTCAAACGTCGTAGAAATCGCCAATATGACAGGCGGGAGTCGGCCAGGAACGGCCGCTCAGAGTAGTAAGTGCAGCGCCTTGTTAGGCGTCACTCGCGAATCGCTTCTCAGCACAACGCTCATCCTCAGTGTCCACCTCTAACGTCCTGAAGGTAACACAGCACTTTATCTGTCAAGCAGCGTGTGTCCTCGACTAATCCGGAGTATCCAAAAGACATTGATACAGTCACCAGCTCAGCCCTTTTCACGAGCGGTCTCACGCAATTGAGAAAACTGTCGACCTCAGCCTCGGACCAGATATCTGCCTCGTACATCATTCCATTTGAACGATTGAAAAGATCCAGGCAAAGATCGAATATGAGGGGATAGTCGAAATCTTGCTCGGGCAAATCCTCGTAGTCACTGTGTATGACCTTTCTGCAATTGTGCGCACTAACAAGATCGTCATCCAGGCCGAGGTCTGTTTCTTCGTTTTCGGGGCAGTAAAAGTGGATTTCACCAATTACTTCACGGATCACGGCAGGTGCTATGAACGAGTCATATCTAATGAGGCGGTCTTCGGCGACCATCGCAAGTAGTTCCGCATCATCGGCCGCCAATAATCTCATTTTCTCATCTGGATAGTCGTAGAAAACGTTGATGCAATCCCAATGATAATCGGCGTGGATCAGTGAGAATCGGTCTGTGTCACTATCACGTTGGTGCCGTTGCCAAATGTAGAACGCCCAGCGGTGATCGTCCATGAGCCAGACCCCATTACCGAGGTCTAAGTAGAAGTTTGGATCCTCGTCCAGAGCTGTGACATCGACCTGGCGCAACATGTGACGCCTAACTATAGTTCGTGTGCGAGAAAGAAGGATAACATCCTGCAAAAGGGCGTTATATCGAACGACCGCAATGGGTCACGAGCCGCCCGTCAACGATTCGCAAATCGTAGCATGTGGGCGACTGCTTCCGAACGCTTACCGGTCATTCAGGTGAAAATTCCGAATCGTTACATTTGGAATGGCTGCTTTCACCAACAGCAGTCGTTCAAACGTCGTAGAAATCGCCAATATGACAGGCAGGAGTCGGCCACAAGCAGACATTCAACAGCGCGACTGCGGGCTTCCTACTCGACCGCTCTGTTAGAGCACAACCTATACTTGATCCTGAAGCCAAGTAGATGCGAAAAGACAGTAGTCAACGTATGTAACTTCTTCGACTGCCAATTGGAGTTCACCGCAAATGTTGGGAAGGTCTGCAAGAAACCTCTCATACCTGTGACTAATAGCTACGCCTCCCGGAATCGTTCGGCGGCCCGAAGCTGAATTAA
>JADFNV010000059.1 GCA_022563195.1 Pseudomonadota bacterium | reverse complement strand
ACCATTCATCGGTGTGCGTATTTCATGACTCATATTGGCTAGGAAGGCGCTTTTCGATCGACTACTTTGTTCTGCCATCTCGCGGGCTTCGTCTAACACCAGGTTCGTGTTTTCAAGTTTCTGGTTGACTCGTTTGGTCTGATGAGATGCTCGTTGAATACTTGCAATAACGAAAGAAATGACCAGGAATGATATAGAGACAACTGCCAACAGTATGTAAAACAGTTGCTTCAGTCCGGCCTGGCTTCTAGCTGCGAGAGCGCCCATGGGAAGGCTGATTTCCAGAACGCCTCGCAGGTCACCCTCTTTCCAATCTGACTTCGGCGTGTCCGGGTGAGTATTGTGGCAATTAACGCAGGCGGTCCGCAACCGCATAGCGGAGTTGTAATCCCGTCGAGCTTAATTCGACTCGATAGTAAGGTTTGTCGGGCTCGTTATTCAGTGCAAGCCAGGCGGCGACATCGAAATCACTTTTCAGGCCGCCCTCGGCCCTCCTCCAGGGGAACGGATAAGGACTGTAAAGCCGCGCATTGAGTCCTTCAATAGACGATGCAAATTGTTTTCCTAGTTGCATACTCAAAGTGGCGGGTAATGGAATGGCACCGGCATGCTCTTTGTAATCGTGTGTTATGAGCACTTCGCTATCCTTCAATCGTTGCACAACCTCCGATGTATACAGCGTACGAAATGCAGCCACGGCCTCCGACAGGTTGGCCGCTCTTTCAATGACGGCCGAACGGTTCAGATCTGCCTGAAGCTGTGCGACGTAGAAGGCGATGGACATGAACACGATGACGAAAACTGCTGCCACTACGATCGTTGTTCGACTCAACCAATAGTCGATCAATGGTAGCTGTTTGGACAGTGGAGGAGGCTCCGGCACCCTTATGCTGTCGACTTTCATCCTGCGTAGTGTGTCCTGTGAGACCGATCGGGTATCCCAAGTCTTAAAATCGGCGCAATGGCTAAAAACTGAAGGGATGTTTGTTTTCGGACAAGCGAAATAATCACTGGATATATTGACAGCGGTTGTTGAGTGACGGCCTCGAAATTTTCTCCGGTAATCATGCGACAATTCGTCAATCAAAATTGCGGACTATGAGGAATATCATATCGATGTTACGAATGCGAATTGTGCTCGTCCTGTTGTTAATTTCAGCCTGTTCACAACAGCCTGTGATACGCGATGAAATGAGGCGCTACGAAGGTGCTATGCCGGCCGATCTCGGTGGCTCCTGGGAACGCAACTATACGCGTGACGACGACGTAAACGCCGTGCTTCGCGAGGCATATAACAAACTGGTTCGCACATCACCGGACCATCGAAATCCCAGGGGGCCCGGCGTTGTGATGCCGTCGCCGAAAGAAATGTCTTCGGTACTGGCGCTCGCACGCCTCGCGGAATTGATCACGCGTCCTGATGTTCTGACGATTTTACAAAACGAACAGGAAATCAGCATCGCGAGAAAAGACGACTTTGCCATATTGTGTGCATTCTACGACGGCGTCGCAAAGGCCACGCAGAATGACTACGGCACTGAAATTTGCGGCTGGGACGGTGAGCAGCTCGTGTCAAACTTGCTACTGCCCGATGGCCTGCAAGTCACTCACCGTTTCACGGTTTCTCAAAATGGCCAGCAACTGCGTGTGGTTACGACCGTGTCGTCCAGTACGTCGCGGGTGCCGTTTACCCTGAGGCGCTTCTACACAAAATTCGAGCGGATGCCCTCTGAGTTCAATTGCATCGAGACTTTCAGTATGAAGCGCGTGTGCAGCACGGGAGAGCTCGTGCTGTGACGACGTGCGTGGCCAAGTCTCGCCTGTTGCTGGTGCAGATGGTCATTTTGCTGATGAGTGTGCCGCCGCAACTCGCTGCAGCGGGACCATTGCCATCCGAGACCAAGCCGATACTTGCAGAGGACGCGGATAATGTTGCAGCGCTCAATGTGTCGATCACGGTCTTCGATCCGGGCGTGCCTGCAGACCCGCGGATGCATCGCGACCAACAAGTGTTTCCGCGGATACGCGAGATCGAGGCGACGTTTTTGCCCTTTGTATTGCGTGAAGCGCTGGCCGAGACGAATGCATGGGGCGCTGTACGAGTCGTGCCACAGCCCGATATTGCCGCGGAATTACTCGTTTCCGGTTCGATCGTCCGATCCGACGGGGAAATTCTGGAACTCAATATTCGGGCCGTTGATGCAAGCGGGCGGGTATGGCTCGACAGGTCATTCGTCGCTGCGGTGGAAAATCAAGAACTCTATTTCAAAATTGTGGCAGCTCTCCAGACAGCGCGCGCGCAGCTCAGCAATAAGGCCCTGCGAGATGTCGTCGAAATTTCCTTGCTGCGCTACGCCAATCAGCTGGCGCCGTCTGCATTTGGCGCTTACCTGCATGAAGCGGCCGATGGCACATTTACGATAATTCGCCTGCCCGCTCGCAACGATCCGATGTTGGGTCGAATCGATCGACTGCGCCGCATCGAGTATGTGATCACGGATGCCGTGGATGCGAAGTTCCAGGAACTCCACGCGGAAATCGCGTCGACTTATGATCTGTGGCGTGAGTACCGCCGCAAGGTTATCGAGTACCAGGTGGAGGACGTGAGGCGGGCGCAAGATACAGAATCGGATGCGCCGCGAGGCAGCTATGAAGCGATGAAGAACCGCTACGACAACTACAAGTGGAATAGAATCACGGCACAGGAACAGGAAAGCCTGGCGGTGGCATTCAACAATGAAATAGGCCCGAAAGTTGATGCGATGGAGGCTCGTGTCGCCGAACTTCAGGGTTGGGTCGATCAGAAATATGCGGAGTGGCACAGGCTTCTCGAAGAGTTATTTGAAGTTGAGACCGGTCTGAGGTAGAAAACGCGGTTACGAACCGACGACGTGCCGTCGGCCGGACAAGGACCGCTTTACGGCACCTCGCCATTTTCCACCCTCCTGCACTGAGTGTTGGAGTAATAGCATGACAGGAGCTGTACAACATGCAGATCTCAGACCAGGGCCTTCTAAAGGTCCAAGCCTACGTCGACGGGCAGTGGATCGATGCCGATAGTGGCGAAACACTCGCGGTCATAGATCCGGCGACGGGTAAAACGATTGCGCAGATTGCGAAGTGTGGCACGGCGGAGACGCATCGGGCGATCAGCGCTGCAGAACGCGCCCTTGTTGGCTGGCGACAGAAAACGGCCAAGGAGAGGGCCGCCGTATTGCGCCGATGGTTTACGCTGATGATGGAGGCGCAGGCAGACCTGGCGCAGATCCTGACGGCCGAGCAAGGCAAGCCGCTTGCCGAGTCGATGGGCGAAATCGCGTATGGCGCAAATTACATAGAGTGGTTTGCCGAAGAAGCCAAACGAATTTACGGCGATACCATTCCGCACCCGAGTAACGACAAGCGAATCGTTGTGATCAAGCAGCCCGTTGGCGTCGTCGCCTGCATCACGCCGTGGAATTTTCCGAATGCAATGCTGACGCGCAAGATTGCGCCTGCCCTTGCGGCTGGATGCACAGTGGTTTGCAAGCCAGCAAGTGAAACTCCGCTGTCGGCGTTCGCGATCGCCGAACTCGCGGATCGCGCCGGTGTACCTGCCGGCGTCATTAACGTCGTCGCGGGAATCACGCGGGAGATCGGTACGGAGATGACGTCCAACCCGATCGTCCGCAAACTCACATTCACGGGTTCGACGGCAGTTGGCAAAATGCTCATTGAACAGTGCGCGGGCACTGTGAAGCGTACGTCGATGGAGCTTGGCGGCAATGCGCCATTCATTGTCTTCGATGATGCTGATCTCGATGAGGCCATCAAAGGCGCAATGATCTGCAAATTTCGTAATGCGGGGCAGACCTGTGTTTGTGCAAACCGCTTCCTGGTTCAAGACGGTATTTACGAAGATTTCGCCGCGCGCCTCAAGGAGGCAACGGCTGGCCTGACGCTTGGGCAGGGGACAGACGAGGGCGTAACGGTCGGTCCATTGATCAACGAGAAGGCTGCCAACGACGTTATCGGGTTTGTCGAGGACGCCGTTGCGAAAGGAGCGAAAATCGCGATAGGCGGAGGTCGTTCCGATCTCGGCACCCGTTTCGTTGAACCCACGGTCCTGACGGAAGTGAGCGATGACATGCGCGTGTTTCGTGAGGAGATCTTCGGCCCGGTGGCGCCACTGTTCCGGTTCAAGACTGAAGAAGAGGCCATTGCCATGGCCAATGACACCGAGTTTGGTCTTGCCTGCTATTTCTATTCTCGCGATATCGGCAGGATCTGGCGAGTTGCCGAGGGGCTCGAGTACGGCATCGTCGGCATCAACGAAGGCCTCATCTCGAACGAGATGGCACCATTCGGTGGTATCAAGGAATCGGGGCAGGGTCGCGAAGGTTCGAAGTACGGGCTCGACGATTACCTCGAGATCAAGTACATGTGCATCGGCGGCATCGACAAATAGGAGTCCGTACATGGGGCACGCTACCGGGTATTTGCTCGCGCTTAACCTCGTTCGGCGTCCTGCCTCGCTCGGATCGGCCTGCGCTTGCTTGAGCGTCCTGCGTCGCAGCGCTACGGACGACGCGCGAGCAAACACACCGATACCGAGCCCCAATAGGAGCCCACTGCCGTCAGGCGGGGTCCAACACGCGGGCCGTCAAAGGCAAGTCGAGTGCAAGTCCGATTCTGGCTAGTTCGGTTTTGTTCGGGGCGTATAATGGCTCCATGCAACGCACCGAAATATTCGAGCGGGCGCGCCTGTCACGGGATGCGCGATTCGATGGCCAGTTTTTTATTGGCGTCAAAACGACGGGCATTTATTGTCGTCCGATATGTCCGGCTGTGCCGCCGAAGCCGAAAAATGTTTCTTTCTATGTGAGTGCCGCTGCAGCCGCCGAAGCCGGATTTCGGCCCTGCCTGCGTTGCCGGCCGGAGTGCGCACCGGACACGCCGGCCTGGAGTGGCACGTCAACGACGGTTCGGCGCGGATTACGCTTGATTGCAGGCGGCGCGCTTGATGATAGCTCTGTCGAGCAACTCGCTGATCGACTGGGAGTCACAAGCCGCCATCTGTGTCGACTCTTTGCCAGGCATCTGGGAGCGTCGCCTCTCGCCGTTGCCCACACACAGCGACTGCATTTTGCCAAGCGACTCATCGATCAGACTGTCCTGCCCATGAGTTCTGTTGCGACAGCGGCTGGTTACGGCAGCACTCGTCGCTTCAATGATGCGTTCAAGAACACCTACGGTCGTTCGCCACGTGATTTGCGACGCCGCAGCGATCACGCTACCGACAGTGGTGGCACGTTAACGGTACGTCTGCCATGGCGCAAACCGTTCGACTGGGCCGCGATGTGTGATTTCTTATCGCATCGAGCGACGCCAGGTGTCGAGCAAGTGACAGCCAACAGCTATTTTCGCACCGTCATGGTCGACGCACAGCCGGGCGTTATTGAATGTCGACCAGATGTCGGCAGCGACAGCCTGCGTCTGTCCCTGCATGGAGTCGGGACCATGGGTCTGTTTCGGCTCGTACAACGTGTTCGCGAAATGTTCGATGTCGATGCACCTGTCGCCGATATTGCGCAGGCGTTAAGAGCTGATGAGCTGATTCGCAAACTATTACGCGCGCGACCCGGAATCCGGGTACCGGGTGCATGGGACGGCTTCGAATTGACGGTCCGGGCAATTCTCGGGCAACAGGTTTCAGTCAAGGCGGCCACGACGCTGGCAGGACGTATTGCCAATCGCTATGGCGAGGCTGTTCTGCTTCCCGGGTCATTGCATGGTCTTGCTGGAACATTGCACCTCGACAGATTGTTTCCAACAGCGAAAAAGTTGTCGCGGGCACGATTCAATGGCATTGGTCTTATTGGCAGGCGAGCGGAGACAATTCGGCGTGTGGCGAAAGCCGTCGTAAGCGGCGAAATCAATTTCGACAATTCACAGGACCCCGATCAATTTTGTCGTGCGCTGATGTCGATTTCCGGCATCGGCGACTGGACGGCTCAATACGTGGCGATGCGAGCATTGAAATATCCCGACGCGTTTCCCGGATCGGATCTTGGCCTGCTCAAGGCGATGGATATAAATGCTGAAGAGTTGCGGCCTCGAGCCGAGGTATGGCGGCCGTGGCGCGCCTATGCCGCAATGTTGTTATGGAGTTCTTTACCGAGCTCCGGAGGATAGGACATGTACTACTGTTACCTGGCAACACCGATTGGTGATTTGTTATTGGCGGGCGACGACCAGGCATTGAGTCTCATCGGTTTTCCCGAAGGGTCGATGCGACGTGATCCGGACCCCGACTGGATTTATAACGAAGAGCCGTTTACGGCTGCCCGCAAACAATTACTCGAGTACTTCGACGGGCAGCGCACCGAATTCGAATTGCCACTGCGCCTGTCAGGAACAGAATTTCAAATGCTCGTGCTCGAGGAGCTGCAGCGCATACCGTACGGAGAGACGGCATCCTATGGTGACATCGCTGCGCGTATCGGCAATCCCAAGGCCGTACGCGCGGTCGGCGCAGCCAATGGCCGTAATCCGATTCCAATCATTGTGCCCTGCCATCGCGTCATCGGCGGCGGCGGGGACCTGACGGGCTTCGGCGGCGGACTCGATACGAAAGCGGCGTTGCTGCGGCTCGAAGCGGAGAGCCGGAAATTTATGGGTGCGAGCTAGAGGGCGCTATTCTGCATAGCACGAACGACTGCTGACGGTTCGACGCCTTCGAGCAAGCGGTCATCTGACTGTAGTTTGGTCAGCCGGGATTCGAGCGGCAGGACGCCCGCCCAGATCGGAATATCGTAGTCGTCATCTTCGTCCTCGGGCATACCCGCCGCGATCTTTGCGGACGCGGATTCGATATGCAGTGCGATGACACCCGTCATTTTGATTTCGCGCTCCAAGGGCTCACGCAATTCGTCCCAACGACCGGGCATTGTGTGTTCGCTGATAACTCGCATCGCGTGTAATTTTTCGGCACGGTCTTCGATGAGTCTGGGCTCGCCGAACACGGTTACCGACCGATAATTCATCGACGAATTGAATGCGGAGCGCGCAAACACGAGACCGTCGACCAGTGTGACATTCAGCGATATCGACGAGCTCTGCTCAAGCAAGCGGACAATTCGCGCCTTACGCGCGCCGTGCAGATAAATCTTTTCGTCCTCACGGCCGTAAATCATGGGGACGACAATGGCATTGCTATCCTGCACAAAACCGACAATCGCCACGAGGCCGGAGTCGAGGACTTCGTGTACGGCCTGCCTGTCATACACCGCATTCTCACTCAGCTGGCGAACTTTATTTTGCTCGCTAATCGGATAGTTGTCGGTCATTGCACAAATCTCAATTGAGGAAACGCGGTGCCAGCGTCAACGCCGCGATCGAAACCAGGAAAATGCCGATCACATTCAATACCAGGCCGGCACGCGCCATCTTCGGAATGGTCAGCATCCCGGAGCCGAATACGATCGCGTTAGGCGGTGTTGCGACGGGCAGCATGAATGCGCAGCTCGCAGCGAATGTAACCGGCACCGCCAACACGATTGGATCGATACCCGACTCAATGGCGATTGCGCCGACGACAGGCAGGAAGGTCGCCGTAGTTGCGATGTTGCTGGTTAGTTCTGTCAGGAAAATGATCAACGTCGCGGCAACTATCACAAGGATCGCAAGAGGGAACGTGCCGAGCATTTGCAGGCTGCTGCCAATCCACTCGGCAAGGCCTGTGCGTGACACTGCACCCGCAAGTGTCAGGCCGCCACCAAATAAAATTAATACACTCCATGGTAATCGCTCGGCGTCGTGCCAGCGTAGCAACAGGGGATCCTTCTTATCACCACTGGGAATCAGGAATATCGCAATAGCACCGGCCATCGCGATTCCTGAATCGTCGAGCGCGGCCAGCCCCGGGATTTGACTCAGGAGAGGACGGCTGATCCAAGCGAGCGCCATGATGCCGAAGATGATGGCAACGCGAATTTCCGGCACTTTAATGTGCCCGAGCTCATCTCGCATCCTCCGCAGCTCAGCGCGGCCTTCGCCCGACGTATCGAATTGCACTTTGAAGACCCACCTTGTCAATGCCAGCCAGGCCAGCGGCAACATCGCCGCCGACAGCGGCAGGCCAACCATCATCCAGCTCGCGAAATCGATTTCGGTGCCGTAGTTCTCCTGCATGAACGCGGCGAACATGGCGTTCGGAGCCGTTCCCACCAGCGTCGCCATGCCACCGATGGTTGCGCCGTAAGCAACGCCCAATAACAGGGAGTACTGAAAATCATCGCGAGCTTTTTGATCGAGACCGTCAACTGACTTGTGGATGACCGCGATAATCGATACGGCGATCGGCAATAACATCATCGTTGTCGACGTGTTCATCACCCACATGCTGATGATGGCACTCGTCAGCATGAACCCACCGACCAGTGAGCGCCCGTTGCCGCCCGCCACCTGCAACACGTTCAGGGCAATTCGTCGATGCAGGTCCCATCGTTGCATCGCGAAAGCGACGATGAACCCGCCCAGGAACAGGTAAATCACTTTGTTCGAGTACGGTGCCGCTGTGTCCTGGATGCTGGCAATGCCGAGCAGAGGAAATACGACAAGCGGCAACAGTGCCGTTACGGCAATCGGCACGGCTTCGGTTGCCCACCAGGTTGCCATGAGTACACCGATGGCCGCTGTCGTCCAACCGGCAGCCGACAATTCAGCAGGTGTATTGCTCAGCAGCATGACGATCGCGAGCAACGGTCCGAGGGCGAGCCCTACCTTTTGATACCTCGAGCGACCTGAAATTTCCTCGTCGTTGTTCAAGATCCGTTTCCTGTGTCGATTCCGGCAGGCATCCTACCGGTTTGTCAACGTATCGTCGCCAATGTCGTCGATGATAGCTATATATTGTGTGTTATTAGCCTTCCCATACTAGATGTAGTAGCATCGCGTGCGTACCAACTCGGTACGCACGGAGATGGGATGTAGAAGGCGATGCGAGCGGGACGCCGTGCCGGATGCATGATTTGACGGCAGGCATCACGTGCTTCCTCTCAACACGTAGCCCTTATAGCCAGTTACCTGCGTAACTGGATACGGCGGTCAAAGAAGCGCCCCGCAAGCAAAACGAAGCACGTAGAAACGTACTGCGACACGGAGGTTTCGGTCATACGTATGCGATCCGTAACCAGCCAGACACATCTTTTGCTTGTCATGCCGCCCAGATTTCTGGGCGGCTTTTTTCATCATGGAATGGACCATCTGTAAGCGGGTGACACTATGAGCAGGACTCGATTGCTCCCCACTATCAGCCTGCTTGCCCTTATGGCCGGTTGTGCGTCGGGACCGACGCCGCCTTCATACCCGGTGTTCGTTATATCCGACGAGCTGCCCGATATTTTCATGGCGAACTTACCCGGCATCCGTGCCAAGCAGTTTGCCGGAAATTTTCAAACGCGCAGTACCAGCAACCGTGTAGACCTGCCGGCGGACTGGCACGGAACGACTGGCGGTTCGCCCGGCAAAGCGCTGGAGATTTTCGTGCTCGAGGGTGAGCTACGGCTGGCTGATATTTCATTGGGCAGCGGTGGCTACGCGTATCTTCCGCCTGGTACCCTGGGGTTCAATATGCAGACAGATGGTGGTGCAACAATCCTGTACTTTCTTGACGATGTTGTTATGAACGCCTTGATCCGGTCTCCAATAATCCTGGACAGTAGCCTCGTCGACTGGCAAGCCACCGACGAGATTGGTGTATTCACCAAGGACCTGCGCGCCGATCCGGGCAGCGGGGGCCGCACCTGGTTGCTGCGTGTCGAACCACAAGCCCAGATTGCCTGGCAGTCAACTTCGGTACTTCGCGAGGGATATCTTGTGTCTGGTCAATACCGCGATAGCGAGTGCGTCGATGGCGAGCCGTATACCGACACCTACTTGCCGGGCGGCTATTTCCATCGGCCGGCGAATTCCGCAAACGGCGGACCCGAAACTGCCGCACTCGTCGAGGCGATCTGGTTCCTGCGCGAGTCCACGGGGTCGACGACAGTCGTCGCTGCGTGCAATATCGCGGCGCAGTAACGCGATGCTATTTCTTGACGAATGAGGTTATGCCGTGACCGAGTTTCATGATCTTCGTCAGTGTTTTTGTCGGGATGTCACGGATATCTTCGTACCAGGCGTTCGTCGTTTCAACAAAGGTGAGCATGTTACTTATGCGTTCCTTGGTAATCGGATCTGTGTCCGATTCTTTCGCAACTTCTTCTGCAACCGTGCGTAGCATTGACAGCGTCGGGTTGAGTTCACGCTGTTTGCGCTGTTCGATGATGACGCGAAATAATTCCCACACATCGTGCAGCGACTCGAAATAATCGCGGCGGTCGCCGAGTACGTGCGTCATGCGCACCAGGCCGTAGCTTTGCAGCTCGCGAATACTGGTGCTGACGTTGGAGCGGGCGACCGAAAGCGCATCAACGATCTGATCAGCACGCAACGGTTCCGGCGATAAGTACAGGAGTGCCTGTATTTGCGCGACCGTGCGATTGGTGCCCCATCGTGTACCCATTTCGCCCCAGTGCAGGACATATTTTTCGACGGCCGGCGACAACTTCATGGTATTTCCAATATTTCAGTCACTACTGAATTTAATGAAACTAGCGTGCGTTGGCAAGGACGATAATGCGCCGCGGGGCGGGCCAGCCTTCGATGGTTCGGGTTGGATCGGCGGGATCCAGTGCTTCGGCGAGCGATTCGAACGTCATCCACTCGGTGGTGCGTTGCTCGTCAATCGTTGTAATTGATTTGTCGACGATCCTGATGTCCCCGAAACCAGTCATACCCAGCCAGTCCTTCAGCTTCGTGATTGTTGGCAGGGACCCGACATTTTTCATTCGGGCATAACGGTCCTGTGGTCTGGGCCCAGTTGATTCGTCGTCGGGCAGAAACAGGGTTTCGAGCACAAGTTCACCGCCAGGTCTCAGCGTTGCTTTCAATTCTTCCAGATGGGGCAGCGGGTATCGTTGGTGATAAAGAACGCCCATCGAAAAACAGGTATCAAAGCTTCTGCACTTGCCCGGCAGTTCGTGAAGGCGCAATGGAAGTACAAATACATTGTCGACTTGCCGGAAACGCTGCACGGCGAGAAACTGGACGACATATAAAAGTGTTGGATCGATACCGATAATCGTTCGGGCGCCGAGCTCCTGCATACGCAAGGCGTAGTAACCATTGCCGCAACCGACATCGAGTACCATGCGATCGTCCAGCGGCGCGATGGCATCGTTGAGCCGGTCCCATTTGAGGTTGCTTTGCCACTCGCTGTCGATGTTGATACCTGCAATTTCGAACGGGCCTTTACGCCAGGGCGCCAGGCTCAGCAGCAAATCGCGGATTTCCTGGTGCTCGTTCTCGTCAATCGCTCTCAGTTGTGCAATGGTCTTTTTCCAGCGGGGAAAGTCACCGTGAGATCGCGCACTGAATCGCGATCGAATCGTGTCTTCCAATTGCGGTCGCCAGCTGCCCAGCCCGAGGTCGCCCAGTCTTTGCCACAATGCATCGTAGTCAAGCATAACTATTTGATGGCCACGATCGAGATGAAGTTGAAGTAGCGGAGCCAAACTGCTGTGTGGGAGAAACCGGCGTTTTCCAGGCGATCGCGGTGCGCTGCGACCGACTCGGGAATCAGGACATTATCGAGTGCTGCACGTTTGCGGCTGATTTCGAGCTCGCTATAGGCATTGCGACGCTTGTGTTCGTAATGCAGTTCGACAAGCAGTTCCTCCATGTTCGGGTCTTCATCGACGACTTTTTCGGACAACACGAACAGGCCGCCTGGCAACAAGCCGTCGCAGATCCGTGCAATCATTGCGTCACGAAATTCGATGTCGATAAATTGCAGCGTGTAGTTCATGACGACCATGGACGCATTCGAAATTTCAACCTCACGGACATCGGCTAACACGATGTCGATCGGTGTTTGTTGCGCAGCAATCCCGTCATCCTCTGCAAAGATGCTCTTGCAGTGCTCGATCATGGCTGTAGCGCTGTCGATCGCGATGAGCCGGCAGTTCGGGACCCGAATGCCCTGGCGCATGGCAAGCGTTGCCGCGCCTAGAGAGCAGCCGAGGTCGTAACAGTTCGTTGCCGGTGTGACGTAACGGGCAGCCAGTGAGCTGATCGCTTCGAGTGATGCGGCGTAACCCGGTATCGATCGGCGCAGCATGTCGGGGAAAACCCTGGCGACGGATTCGTCGAAACGAAACGGTTCATCGCGGGCGTCATCAACTGCGTATATTCTGTCTTTGGTCATAGTTCGTCGTCATTGCTTGTGGGACAATCTCGCCTGCCATGCTACGCGAACTTCATACAGAACTTGGTATTCCCGACGATTACGGTATCGACCGGCCTGTATTTTATGAGGCCATCGATCTGGTCGAGGTTGGCCCCAATCTCCTCGGACGGATGCAGAAATTGACACCGTTAGCGGCCTTGAGATGGCAATCGATGGTTGCGGCGGCGACCGAGGATCGAATTACGCTGCTCATCGTCTCCGGATATCGGAGTATCGAATACCAGGGCGCACTGATTCGAAAAAAGATCAATGCAGGGCAGGTCATTGAGGAGATTCTCAGGGTTAACACGGCACCCGGTTACAGCGAACACCACTCGGGCCAGGCAATTGATATCGCAACGCCGGGCTCACGGCCGCTCACTGAAGACTTCGAGTCTACCGACGCGTTTCGCTGGCTCGAGGCGGAGGCAGGCCGGTTCGACTTTTCGATGACCTATTCGCGGGATAATGCCTGGGGGATTGCCTACGAACCCTGGCATTGGTCACTGCAGGGCTGATAACGAAAAAATCAGGAACTTAGCTGTTGACAGAAAGGCATGACGATTAGACAATAGCCGGCTTGTGTCCGCGGAGGGGTACTCAAGCGGTCAACGAGGGCAGACTGTAAATCTGCTGGCTATGCCTACGTAGGTTCGAATCCTACCCCCTCCACCACGATGTTATTTCGGCGGAGGTGGGTGAGGAAAAGTATAGCAGCAATGGACTGTTTTGTTTTCTGACCCCTTTTGGGTACTGGACAAAAGGCCGCGAGACACAATCTTTACCGGGCGAGCAACTGAGTTGGCAGTTCCACCGCGGGGAAGATACAACGAGAGTTTTTTGTAATCCATGACGGTTTGAGGTGAAAGA
>JADFNV010000058.1 GCA_022563195.1 Pseudomonadota bacterium | reverse complement strand
AGTCTCGCGCATGACAAATGTTGCGTGCTGCAATCAATAAGCCTGCGATCGCAAGTTCCTTGACCGCATTCGCGTTTGCACCCGGAGCGTTGAATACCGGTACGCCCCGGGCACTCATTGCCTCGACAGGAATATTATTCGTGCCGGCTCCAGCCCTGCCAATGGCCATAATCGATTCGGCTATGTCCATGTCGTGCATATCGAATGAACGCAGAATTACCGCATCCGGATCGGCAATCTTAGAGGCGACCTCGTACCGGTCACGCGGAAAACGCTGCAGCCCTTCAGCGGCGATGCTATTCAATGTCAGCACTTTGATCATTCAGCCAGTACCTGCCTACCCATGTGTCCGTTCGAATTCCGCCATAAATGCAATCAAGGCATCTACGGATTCCTCCGGGACCGCGTTATATAGTGATGCCCGCATACCGCCGACCGATCGATGCCCTTTCAGGTTTGTGAGTCCGGCGGCCAGCGACTCCTCGAGAAACTTCGCGTCAATCGACGCATCGGCCAGCACGAATGGCACGTTCATCCATGAACGGCAATCCTTCGTTATGGGATTGCTGTAGAAATCCGAGCCGTCAATCGTCGCATAAAGCTTACTTGCCTTGCGTTGATTGGTTTCAGCCATTGCAGCGAGCCCGCCCATGTTCAGCAAGTGCTGTATGACCAGATCTGCGACGTACCACGCAAATGTCGGCGGCGTATTCGTCATGGAGTCTGACTCTGCAAAGGACTTCCACATCATCAAATGTGGCAGGTTCTCACGAACCGGTTCGAGCAGGTCGTCGCGAACAATTACGAGCGTGATGCCGGCAGGGCCGATGTTTTTCTGCGCGCCCGCATAGATTACGCCATAGCGACTGACGTCGATCGGCCGCGACAAAATGGTACTCGACATGTCGGCAACCAAGGGCACGTCGCTGCGCGGCACGAAGTGAAATTCAACGCCGGAAATGGTTTCGTTAGACGTGATGTGCAAAAACGCGGCATTGTCACTTCGTCGCCAACTGGATTCGTCCGGGATGTAAGTAAATTCCTTGTCCGAACTGTCCGCAACAATGTTGACGTCGCAGAACTTGCGTGCCTCGTCTGCCGCTTTCTTGCCCCAGCTGCCCGTTTGTACGAAGTCGGCGGTATCTCCAGGGCTCGCGAGGTTCAACGGTGCCACCGCCATCTGCATGGTCGCGCCACCCTGGACCCAGAGCACGCTGTAATTGGCGGGAATCGACAGGAGACGCCTCAGGTTGGCCTCGCAACGCCTGGCCAGTTCGACGAAGTTCTTGCCACGGTGGCTGATTTCCATGACGGACATACCGGTGCCCTGCCAATCTGGAATGTCCTCGCGGATTCTGTCGAGGACGTCGATGGGTAGCGCGGCAGGGCCAGCACTGAAATTGTGCACGCGAGACATGTTGCTGACGACCCTACTCTTTGTCGTGTTCTTCGATGAACTCGATTCGTGCCAGTCCCACCAGTCGTTGCTCGGCTCCAACCCGAATAAGACGCACACCCTGAGTATTGCGACCCTGCACCGAAATATCAGCGACCGGGGTTCTGATCAACGTGCCATTCGAGCTGATCAGCATGATTTCGTCATCATCAAGCACTTGAGCAGAGCCGACGGTGCGGCCGTTTCTGTCTGATGTCTGAATGGCGATGACACCCTGTCCACCGCGTCCCTGCACGGGAAAATCAGCGATTTCGGTGCGTTTGCCGTAACCGTTTTCGGTGGCAATGAGAATCAGGCCTTCACGAACGATTGTCAGCCCGATAAGCTCATGCCCCTTCGGCAACCTGATGCCACGAACGCCTGCCGCGCCCCGGCCCATCGGACGCACATCCTCCTCATGGAAGCGAATGCCTTTGCCCGAGCTTGCCACCAGCAGAATCTCTGCATCGCCTTTCGTGATGGCGGCATCAACCAGCCGGTCGTCTCGCAGATCGATCGCAATGATGCCGCTGGCACGGGGATGTGAAAATTGGCTGAGAGGCGTTTTTTTGACCGTGCCACCCGACGTTGCCATGAAGACGAAGCTGTCTTCATCATAATTCTTGATCGGCAACACCGCGTTGATACGTTCGCCATCGTCAAGCGGCAGCAAATTGATGATCGGTTTGCCACGTGATCCCCGGCCGGCCTGGGGCACCTGGTATACCTTGAGCCAATACATCTTGCCGCGGCTCGAGAAACAGAGAATCGTATCGTGGGTGTTGGCGATAAACAGCTTGTCAATGAAGTCTTCATCCTTGACCTTCGTCGCCGAGCGACCACGGCCACCGCGTTTTTGCGCCTGGTAGTCGTCTATCGGCTGGGCCTTCGCGTAGCCGCCGTGCGACAAGGTGACAACGACCTCCTCGCTCGGAATCAGGTCTTCGATGCTGAGATCACTATGATCCTGAACGATCACGGTTCGCCGCTCGTCGCCGAAAGCCTCGCGCACTTCGGCGAGTTCTTTGCGTATTACCTGCAGCAGCGTGTCGGGATCGGCCAAGATGTCAGAAAATACCTTAATTTTACCTAATACATCTTTGTATTCATTGATTATTTTATCTTGCTCAAGTCCCGTCAGGCGGTGCAAACGCAGGTCGAGAATTGCCTGCGCCTGAACGAGCGACAAGCGATACAAGCCGTCTACAAGTCCGAAGCCATCCGCAAGTTCGTCAGGCCTCGTGTCCGTGTCACCGGCCTGTTCGAGCATGGCTGTCACCGCGCCGGGTTCCCAGCCGTGGGCGATCAAAGCCTCTTTGGCTTCGGCAGGCGTGGCGGATGCCTTGATCAGCGCAATGACATCATCGATGTTGGTGAGTGCAACGGCCTGCCCTTCAAGGACGTGAGCACGATCTCTTGCTTTGCGCAATTCGAATATTGTGCGGCGCGCGACCACTTCGCGCCGATGTGCAAGAAAGGCTTCAAGGATTTGCTTGAGTCCCAGCAGTTTCGGCTGACCCTCATGGAGCGCCACCATGTTGATGCCGAAAACACTCTGCATCGACGTTCGTTTGTAAAGATTGTTCAGCACGACGTCGCTGATCTCTCCTTTACGCAACTCGATGACGATGCGCATGCCGTCCTTGTCGGATTCATCACGAAGCTCACTGATTCCGTCGATGCGTTTGTCGCGAACGAGTTCGGCAATTTTCTCGATGAGTCGAGCCTTATTGACCTGGTACGGAAGCTCGGTGACGATGATCGCTTCACGACCGCGAGTTCCCACTGCCTCGATTTCCGTTCGTGCGCGAATGTGCACACGCCCCCTGCCGGTTCGGTAAGCCGCGTAGATGCCCTGGGCACCGTTGATGATGCCGGCTGTCGGGAAATCGGGGCCAGGAATGTGTTCCATCAGCGCTGGAATATCGATCGACGGATCATCGATCAGCGCCAGGGTTGCGTTGACGACTTCGATCAGATTGTGTGGCGGAATATTCGTCGCCATGCCGACCGCGATGCCTGACGATCCGTTAACGAGCAGATTGGGGATCCGCGTTGGCATGACGGTTGGCTCGGACTCCGAGCCATCGTAATTTTCGACGAAATCGACTGTTTCCTTTTCAAGGTCCGCCAAAAGCTCGTGCGCAATCCTCGACATGCGTACTTCGGTGTAACGCATTGCCGCCGGCGCGTCGCCATCCACCGAGCCGAAGTTGCCCTGCCCATCAACAAGCATTGCCCGCATCGAAAACGGTTGGGCCATACGCACAATCGTGTCGTATACCGCCGTATCGCCGTGTGGGTGGTATTTGCCGATAACGTCGCCGACAACGCGTGCGGACTTCTTGTAGGCCTTGTTGTAATCGTTGCCCAGTTCGCGCATGGCGAACAAGACGCGGCGATGTACGGGTTTCAAACCATCTCGAACATCGGGCAGAGCCCGACCCACGATGACGCTCATTGCGTAATCGAGGTACGACTTCTGCATTTCCTCTTCGAGGCTGACTGTCAGCAATTCTTGTGCAACTTCGGCCATGAACACTCACAATTCGGGTCTGATTCAGCTCGTTGAGCAGAATCAAAAATCACGAAAAACTCTGGGTTTTTTTCGGCAATCTACCTGACCAGGCCGGGCCGGAAAGGCCCCATCCGCAAGGCCGGATCAAGGCGTGAATTCTACCACAGCGGGGCCTGTCGAAGCAGTGTTTCACAGCGAATTGGAGGACTACCGAAAGCCACTGATTCCGGGCGCTGTGGGCGCTATACTGCACCGCGATAACAGACCTCCGGACGAGTCGGCACAGCGCATCGATCCTGGATGTCATCATGACCCTGTGGAGCCGTTTGCAATGACCGAAGTGCGACAAAATGTCGACGCCGCCGAGGTGGCCAAATTCGATGCGTTGGCAACTCGTTGGTGGGATGCAGATGGCGAGTTTCGACCACTGCACGAGATTAACCCACTACGGCTCGACTGGATTCGCCAGCACGTGGAACTCAATGGCTGCACATCGCTTGATGTTGGTTGCGGTGGCGGAATTCTCACTGAAGCAATGGCAGCCGCGGGCGCCGAGGTCACGGGAATCGATATCGCCGAAGGACCACTGGCAGTGGCGCGTCTGCACCAGATCGAATCGGGAGCCAGTGTCGACTACCGTCAGGCAACCGCCGAAGAATTTGCCGAGGAGTCGGCAGGACAATTCGACGTTGTTACGTGCCTTGAGATGCTCGAGCATGTGCCGCGCCCGGCACAGGTCGTCCAAGCAGTGGCCAGGTTGTTGCAGCCTGGCGGTCATGCATTCTTCTCAACGATTAACCGCAATCCGAAATCCTTCCTGTTTGCGATCGTCGGGGCCGAGTTTGTATTGAAATTGTTGCCGGCTGGCACGCATGAATACCGCAAGTTCATTCGCCCATCAGAGCTCGAAGCGTGGTCCCGTAGCGCCGGTCTCGAATTGCAGTCGAGTATCGGCATGCATTACAACCCGCTAACCCGGGATTACTCCCTGGGCCGAGGGCTCGACGTGAACTACCTCATGTACTATCGGCGCCCGGAGGCTGAGTAATCCATTGACGCGTTTACCTGACGGCAAATACAATGCCGTGCTTTTCGATCTTGACGGCACACTCGTCGATACGGCTCCGGACATGGTAGGCGTGCTGCAGGAATTGCAACGTGACCGTGGCGTTGAGCCTGTCCCCTACGAAATCGGTCGATCACACGTCTCTCACGGCGCCGTGGGGCTCTTGACGCTCGCCTTTCCCGAGGAAAACGTCACGGCTCAGGGTCCGTTGCTGTGCGAATACATCAATCGATACGCCAACAGTGTCTGCTCACGAACGCAATTATTCGCGGGCTTGGATGATCTTATCGATCGTCTCGATACTGCGGCCTGCCCGTGGGGCGTCGTCACCAACAAACCGGCGCACCTGACTGAGCCGATACTCGAACAGCTTGAGCTGGCAGACCGAATTGCCGCGGTGGTAAGTGGCGATACCTTGCCGACGCGAAAACCCGATCCGGCGCAATTGCTGCATGCCTGCGAGATCATGGGTGTCGTGGCTGAAGAAACGATCTATGTCGGTGACGCGAAACGTGATGTCGAAGCGGGTCATCGTGCCGGTATGGCAACGATCGCTGCGGCATACGGCTACATTCCAGCTGACGACGATCCGCAACATTGGGACGCCGACCTAATCGCCGCCGATACTGAGGAACTTACCCGAATGGTGCTCAAAGCGGTTAATCTGGTGCCCTGATGACACCGATGACAGTTAATCCTGTTTTTTTGCAGATCGGCGCTGCGGCACTCGCGCTGGGGCTCGCTACGGGCGCATTGATCGTGTGGCTGATTCTGCGCCGCCACCACACGACTCTGGAAGCGAGAATAAAGAATCAGGATGCCGTTCGGCATGAGCGTGACATCGCAATTGAAGCCGCCAAATCACAGCTCACCTCGGCCTTTGCCGATCTTGCCAATCAATCGTTGAAGTCGAACAGTGAAAATTTTCTGCGGCTTGCAGAACAGAATCTTGGCACACAACAGGAGAAGGCCAAGCGCGAGCTCGGAGATCGGGAAAAAGCCATCGAGAATCTCGTCAAACCGATTCGCGACGCCCTGCAGTCATCGCAGAAACAAATCAACGAACTCGAAAAATCCCGCAGTGAAGCTTACGGCGGAATCAAGTCACAACTCGAAGCGATGCAATTGAGCCAACAGGCATTGACGCAGGAAACGCATAATCTCGTCAAAGCGCTGCGGCGGCCCGAGGTGCGGGGACGCTGGGGCGAAATTACACTGCGACGTCTCGTAGAACTCGCCGGCATGGTCGAGCATTGCGACTTCCAGGAGCAAGTTCACAGTGTCGGCGATGACCAGGTCATTCGACCCGACATGATCGTAAGAATGCCTGATCATCGCGAGCTTGTTGTCGATGTCAAAACGCCGCTGGATGCCTATCTCGAAGCCGTTGAGGCGAAGGACGATGCGCAACGCAAAAGCGGGCTGCAGCGCCATGCGCGAAATCTCCGCGAGCATATTCGAGCTCTCTCGAGCAAAGCGTACTGGGCACAATTCACTGCAAGTCCCGATTTCGTCATCCTGTTCATCCCCGGTGATCAATTCCTGAGTGCGGCGCTGGGCGAAGATCCGGATCTGATTGAATATGCTTTGTCACACCAGATCATTCTGGCGACACCATCGAGTTTCGTTGCACTGCTCAAGGCGGTCGCGTACGGCTGGAGACAGCTTTCCCTCGCTGGCAATGCCCAGGAAATTCGCAAGTTGGCCGAAGATTTATACAGTCGCCTGTCAACGTTCGTGTCGCACATGAATCGGGTTGGTCGCCAGCTCGCGAGCAGTGTTGAGCACTACAATCGTGCAGTCGGTTCGCTTGAACGCAAGGTTCTGCCTGGCGCAAGAAAGTTTATCGAGCTTGGCGTTCATACGAAGAGTGAGATCGAGAAAATCGAGACGCTTGATCCAGTGCCGCGAACGATGATTGAACTCACGACAGACGATGACGACGGTAAAGATTTGGCCGCAAGTGGCGAATCAGGCGATAAGACTCTGCAGTAATTCCTAGGTGAAGGACAGCCATTTGCATACGGATCACCGGAGCTATACGTATCCGCCGGATTTGCTGCGCGACCGTATAATTCTGATAACGGGGGCCAGCGACGGTATCGGGCGTGCGCTGGCGCTGGAGGTAGCCGTCGTCGGCGCACAAGTCATTCTGCATGGGCGCAACATCGACAAACTTGAAAGCGTTTATGACGCGATCGAGGCACTGGACTCGGCGCCGCGCCCTTCTATCGCGGTTGTTGATCTCGCTAGCGCGGATAGCGGTGCGTATCAGTCACTGGCCGATAACCTTGGCAAGGAATTCGGTCGTCTGGATGGACTCGTCCACAATGCCGGTATCCTCGGCGATCGATTCTCAATCGAGCAATACGATGTGGAACAGTGGCAGCGTGTCATGCACGTCAACGTGACCGCCGCTTTCGCACTCACGCAGGTCTGCCTGCCGATGCTCAACGAGGCGCAGGACGCATCGATTATTTTTACGAGCAGCGGTGTGGGGCGAACTGGCCGTGCGTTCTGGGGTGCCTATGCGGTATCGAAGTTCGCAACAGAGGGCCTTTCACAGGTCCTTGCTGACGAGCACCGGCATGGCAAGATACGGGTGAACTGCGTCAATCCGGGTGCTACGCGAACCAATATGCGACTCGCAGCGTATCCGGCGGAGGACCGCGATCTGTTGCAGCGTCCTGAGGATATACTAGCGACCTACCTGTACCTGCTCGGGCCAGATAGCCAGGGTGTGACAGGTCAGAGTCTCGACGCTCAGTGATAAATAAGATTAAGTAATACTGATAACTATCTATTTTTTCTATAGTTTTTTCTGTATTTTTTCCGACGTAACTGCGAGGGCAACTCGACCCCGGCCGCACCGTAAAGAAGTCTAACCTGGGCTGGTGTCAGCACCTCATGCTGACCCTTGCGAAGCCTTCTGGACAGACTAAGCGGACCGTAGCCGGTGCGCATCAGTCGGCTGACCTCGTAGCCCAGCGACTGCCACAGGCGTCGTACTTCACGATTGCGGCCCTCGCGCAAGGCCACATTGAACCAGCGGTTGCTGGCATCCCCACCGCCTGGCTCGATCGAATCAAAACGAGCGGGTCCGTCGTCGAGCTCGACACCTTTCTTGAGCTGCGCGAGTTCCTGCTTCGACGGTTGACCGTGAACACGCACCGCGTAGCGACGCACAATGCCCGTGGATGGGTGCATCAGTGCATTTGCCAATGCACCGTCTGTCGTAAACAGCAGCAATCCCGTTGTTGTCATGTCGAGTCGACCGACCGCAATCCATCTGGCGTTCTTGAGACGCGGTAAATTGTCGAAGACGCAGGCACGGCCCTGGGGATCAGATCGAGTCGTGACCTCGGTGCCTGGCTTGTTGTAAATGATGTGTCGGTGCGGTTGTGCTGAGTTGCGGATACTGAGTGGTCGCCCGTCAAGCACGACACGCTCGCCGCCAAGCAGTGAATCGCCAAGACTCGCTACACGCCCATTAACGGTGAGTCGCCCTTCGCGTATCCACACCTCGACCTGGCGGCGTGAGCCGTGTCCGGCCGCGGCGAGCACTTTCTGAATGCGGGCGGTCACATCAGGCGATCTCAGCCGGTGTTGGTACTACCTTGACGAAGTACTCGCCGATGCGTCTTGTTCCTCGTTGTCGGATTGCGAATCGGCCGCGTCGGTGGTGTCACTCGGGTCTGGCCACTCAGAAACCACCAGCTTATCCCACTTCTCAGCACCGGTATCATCGATACTATCTTGCGGATGCAACTCGGGCAGGTCCGTGATGTGAGCCGTGTCCGTCGTCACGTCCTCATCAACCTCTGGTAAATTAAGCTGTACGCGAAGGTTCTCCCAATCCGACAAATCGGCCAACGGTGGCAAGTCATCGAGTTTTTTGAGGCCGAAGTAGTCGAGAAAACTTTTCGTTGTACCGAACATCTCGGGTCTGCCCGGCACATCTCGATGTCCGACAACACGGACCCAGTCTCTCTCCATGAGCGATCGAATGATGTTCGGTGTAACTGACACGCCGCGGATTTCTTCAATATCTCCACGAGTGATGGGTTGACGATAGGCGATTAACGACAAGGTCTCGAACAGTGCGCGCGAGTAACGTGGCGGTCGTTCCTCCCAGAGTTTGTGCAACTGATCGGCCATCGCGACACTGATCTGAACACGAAATCCAGACGCGACTTCGGCAATCGAAATACCACGACCCTCGTACTCGTCGTTCAACGTTGCGATTGCGGTACGAATATCGGACTTTTGCGGTTCCATCCGGCCGTCAAACAGGCCTTGCAGCTGATCGATATTCAGTGGTCGACCGGCGGCAAGCAGTGCGGCCTCAACAAAATGTTTTACCTCGATGGCGTCCATTACTGACGATTTTCTCCGTTGCGAAGGCCGTAACCCAGTGCCTCAATCATCTTCACGATCCGCAACCAGTCGCACGGACGATGCTGCGCGAATATGGATCGGCGAAAACTCGCCACTCTGCACAACCTCGATCACAGATTCGCGCAATAGCTCGAGCAGCGCAATAAAAGTAACCGCGACTCCCCGTCGCCCCTCTTCGGCGTCGAACAGGTCGGTAAAACCAGCAAAAGTACTGGCGTTGATTCTGGTCAATATCTCGGACATGCGCTGTCGGACCGACAACGGTTCACGCTGAAGATGCAGGTTGGAAAACATCTCGGCGCGTTTCAAAACATCGTGGAATGCAATCAATAATTCTTTGAGTGTTACGTCCGGCATTTTAGTAACAATCTTGCGCTCCGGTGCATCTGCGCTGACAACAAAAGTGTCGCGTTCAAGCCTCGGCAAATCGCTAATGTCCTGGGCTGCCTTCTTGAATCGTTCATACTCCTGCAGACGTCGTATCAGTTCCGCGCGCGGATCGTCCTCTTCCTCTTCCTCTGATTCAGCGCGCGGCAACAGCATTCGCGATTTAATCTCTGCGAGCATCGCTGCCATCACCAGGTATTCGCCAGCGAGTTCAAGCTGCATCTCGTTCATCATTTCGATGTATTGCACGTACTGCTTGGTGATTTCCGCGATCGGAATGTCGAGGATGTCAATATTCTGACGCCGAATCAGGTAGAGCAGCAGGTCGAGTGGTCCCTCAAAGGCTTCGAGAAACACCTGCAGGGCGTATGGCGGTATGTACAGGTCCTGCGGCAGTGCCGTGACCGCCTCGCCTGCGACGATGGCAAATGGCATCTCGCTTTGTGCGGGGGATTGTTTTTCGTCCTGAGGAGGCTTGGGCGCGTCTTCGGGGTTGAGGATTTTGAGGTCAGGTTTCATCGTGCATCCATAACGATTCTCGCGCATTCTAACGCAATTCTGCGTTGAGGCCGCACTCGGATCATCAGTTGGGAAAACCGGCCTAGAGTAAGGCGCTGACGTCGCCTCGACCCACTCTCAGCACCTCGACTGATCCCGCTGTCATGTCGATGACACTGGTCGGCTCGATGCCCGACGGACCGGCGTCTATGATCGCGTCTATCTGGTTGCCGATTCGTTCCTCGATTTCCAACGGATCGGTCAGTGGCCGATGATCGCCGGGCAATGAGAGGGTTGCACTCATGATGGGCTCACCGAGGCACTCGAGCATTGCCTGGACGAGCGGGTGATCTGGCACGCGCAGCCCGATGGTGCGCCGCTTCGGTTTCTGTAACCGTTTGGGGACCTCCCGGGTTGCCGGCAAGATAAACGTATAGGGTCCCGGCGTCATCGATTTGATGAGCCGGTAGGCCCAATTGTCCACCCTTGCATAAGCACTGATCTCGGACAAATCACTGCAGACGAGGGTGAAGTTGTGTGTCTTGTCGGTGCGACGAATGCGGCCAATCAAACTGATCGCGCGTGCATTGCCAATGTGACAGCCAAAGGCATAGCTGGAGTCTGTCGGATAGGCGATCAATCCACCGCGACGGATGATCTGCACAATTGACGCGACACCGCGCGGCTGCGGATTCGTTGGATGAATGACGATGAGTCTGGCCACGCGCGGATTGTAGGCTAGCGCCCCGCTAACGCATAGCCCAAATCCAGGACCAGGTATTGCGGGGAACATGGCGATTTCTCGGCTATTTGGGCTATCATGCCGCACTTTTAAGCGCCAAAGGCCTGTCCACATGCACCTGTTTATCGACTACTTACCCATATTGTTTTTCTTTGGCGCGTACTTTTACGAGGACATCTACTTCGCCACCACCGTATTGATGGTGGTTATGCCTGTCGTGTTGATGATTCAGTGGCGAATCACCGGAGAACTCAACAGGATTTACCTGGCGTCTACGGCACTCATCCTGGTCCTCGGCGGCGCCACTTTGGCCTTTCGAAATCCATTGTTCCTGTACTGGAAACCAACTGTCCTGAACTGGGCAATAGCGCTGGTATTTTTTGGCAGCCAGTTCGTGGGCGATAAACCGATCGTGAAGCGCATGATGCAAAACGCCGTCGATCTGACTGCCGCGCAATGGCGTCGCCTGAATTCTATCTGGGTGATGTTTTTCATTGTGGTGGGCGGTATCAATATTTACGTCGCATTCAATTTCAGTGAACCGACGTGGGTCAAGTTCAAGTTATTCGGAATGCTTGGCATGACGTTGGTTTTTGTTGTCATTCAGACAATATGGCTGTCGATGACGATGAAACAGACCAAGACCGCTGACCAGGATCCGGAGCCGTAACGATGTGGTACGCAATTATGAGTGAGGATAATGACGACAGTCTCTCGCTGCGCGCCAAGACCCGGCCGGCACACCTCGCGAGACTTGCCGAACTCACAAATGAGGGCCGCGTACTCGCAGCCGGACCGCACCCGGCCATCGATGCCGAGAATCCCGGGAGTGCGGGATTCACCGGCAGCCTGGTCATTGCCGAATTTCCGTCTCTGGTTGAGGCACAGCGCTGGGCGGATGACGATCCCTATGTTGTAGCCGGGATTTATCGAAAGGTTACGGTAAAGCCATTCAAGTGTGTCCTTCCATGAGCGCAAAACGCGTAGCTGAGATAGAACGCTTGTTGAAGGCCGCCTTTGCGCCGCTGACGCTCCTGGTCAAGGACCAGAGTCATTTACATGCCGGGCATGAGGGTGCCAAAGACGGTCGAGGGCACTTTGATGTAACGATTGTGTCTGCCCGCTTCGATGGACAGAGTCGCCTGTCGCGACATCGAATGGTTTACGATGCGCTTGGCTCACTGATGGCAAGTGATATTCACGCCCTGCGTATCGACGCCACCGCGCCGTCGGATTCATAATCGCGAATCTGGTTTCAAAAAATTCGAGTCACGGAGGATTCCTGAGTGGATAACCCTAAGCATTTTATGGTCCCAACATATTTTTAGTTGCTAGCCACTATCGGATTTGCCACCGTCGCATTGACCAATGCGGCGGCTGAGTCGGTGGCTACCGTCAATGGCGTCCATATCGATAGCGCAACATTCGAATTATACCTGGAGAGCCGCACGCAAAATCCAGCCGCGCGGGTTTCTCCAGCCGAAAGAGAAATCGTGTTGCAAGAACTGGTCGATATCTACCTGCTCACGACCCAGCCACAAGCGCAAGAAATTGCGGCAACTACCCGGGTGAAAGCACAAATCGAACTTCAATATCGTGGTGCGCTGGCTCAGGCGGTGGTGACGGACTATATGGCGAAGCATCCGGCGACGGATGCTCAGATCCGCGCTGAATACACGATTCAGGCGGAACTGGCGCCGCCTCTGCAGTTCAAGGCAAGGCACATTCTGGTTGAAACGCAGAGAGCCGCAATTGACCTAATCTCAAAACTCGATGGCGGAGCAGATTTCGCGGATCTTGCGAAAACTAATTCCACCGGACCGTCTGGCTCTGCGGGCGGTGACTTGGGATGGTTCGGACCTGATCAAATGGTCAAACCATTTGCTGATGCCGTAGCCGCGCTTGTAGACGGCGGCTATACGAGAGCGCCGGTGCAGACCGAATTCGGCTGGCACATCATCTTGCGAGAGGAATCACGCACCAGTGAACCTCCGACTTTGGAGAGTGTTCGAGACGTAATTAAACAGCGTGTCGAGCAGGCAGGCTTCCAGCGCTATCTTGAAGATTTGCGCAAAAATCAGAGTGGCTGAGAGTTACTTAACTTAATCCGACTATATAGTAAGTATGGGGCGCATATGTGGCGCCCCTTTTTCTTGGGGACATTGTTTTGTGATGGTGGTCACACCGTACAGCGGTAATCGAATCTAAGATTGCCTTGAAGTCATTCCTAATCGCTCAGGGGTGGCTTCTCCAACCCTCGCATCTTCCTTTAGGTTGATTCGAGAACTAAGT
>JADFNV010000022.1 GCA_022563195.1 Pseudomonadota bacterium | reverse complement strand
GTAATACTCTTTCGCCTTCCTCAATCATGCGACCAGGGTCACACTTGTTTTTCAAACCGTAATGGATGCCAGCCGCGATGGCGGCAGTCACCAGGTAAGGGTTGGCGTCTGCGCCCGCGACCCGATGTTCGACCCTCAGGTTTTTTGAGTCTGACAACGGGACGCGAACGGCAACCGAACGATGATTGACGCCCCAGTTAGTATCAACGGGCGCGAAATTCTCGGGCAGCAAGCGCCGATAAGAATTGGCATTCGGTGCAAACAGTGCGGTGCTTTCCGCCATCGTCTTCAACAGTCCACCTACTGCGTAGCGCAAACGAGCCGAAAAGGGCGGAGTCGTCATGCTGTCCTTGCCGTGTGAAAAATAGTTCTTGCCGTGTTTATCGACCAGGCTCATGTGAATATGCAGTCCGCTACCGGAATCTTCAATAAATGGCTTCGCCATGAAACATGCGACGAAGCCGTGTTTTTTCGCAGCGGCCTTGACCACCCTTTTCAGCAATACTGCGTGATCGCATGCGAGGACGGGGTCATCGACATGCAGCAAATTAATTTCAAATTGACCGGGGGCATACTCAGAGATTGTTGTGTCAGCCGGAATATTCTGGGCTTCGCAAAAATCATAGACGTCATGCAGGAAGGGCTGGACGTCGTCAAGATCCTCGAGGCGATAGACCTGCGGTCCCGGTTGCGGTCGACCGATCCCGGCGATAAGCGGCGCGCGCGCCGTTGGCTTGTCGGCCTTTGCGTCCAGCAGAAAGAACTCCAGCTCAGTTGCCATGATGATCTTGAGGCCCATTTTTCGAAGCGGCGCGGTTGCCCGTTCGACGATCGCTCGCGGGTCGGCAAAAAACGGGCTGCCGTCCTTTTCAAACATCCTGAACAGAGCCTGTGCCGCGGGGCGATCTGACCACGGTACGGGTGCAAGGCTTCCGGGTACTACCTCGCATGGAACGTCCGGGTCACCGTCATTGCCACCGTAGGGTATTCCGGGCACAACTTCGCCGAGCGACGTAAGCATTACCGTTCCGGCGCAAAACCAGAACGGTTCATTGCATACCTTGTCGAAATCGCGAGCACGAATGCGTTTGCCTTTGAGAATGCCGAGCATATCCGCAATGAGGACGTCCATTGATCCGGTATCGGGATAACGACGCAGCATTTGACGTAACTCAGTCTTCAAGGGGCTGGATTTATTGGCCATCAGGAGTCATCGGATTTTGCAAACTATGAGCTTCAATGATTTTTGCGAGGGCCGCAAGCGCTGGCGGCAATGGCCACTCGATGGCAAGCTGTCTGAACGTACCCATCGCGCGAGGCGTGCTAACATGTCGCACAGCCAAGCGTTGGGAATAAGAACATCAAAAAGCGCAAGCTAGTTTCCCTGATTCAGAGATGCAGCCTCATTTTCGTTGCCACGATCGCAGTCATGTGGGCGTCGGCTGTGCACGCGATCGAAATCGAAACAACGCGTATCGGTCTTGCGGGAGTGCCGACGGAAATCGTCGTCGTTGGCGCCGGCGCCGGCAATGTTGTCACGATAACAGTTGCGGGTGAAGACTACTGGGCGACGGCCGATACCGATGGTCGTGCCACCATTGCTGGTGTCGAGTTCGATTCCCTAGGCGTCGTGCATCTGACGGCATCGGTCGATGGCGAAACGGCGTCAAAAGACCTTCGCGTATTACCCGGATGGATTTCACTCATGCCGGCGTTCATTGCCATTGGCGTCGCGTTGATGTTACGCAATGTCGTGCCGGCGTTATTGCTCGGCCTGTGGCTTGGCGCGACGGCACTGCAGTCTTTCTCTCCGTTGGGCGCATTGCAGGGTTTGATGGATACGTTTGCTGTATTCATCGTCAATGCGCTCGCCGATCCGGATCATGCGGCGATTATAGCTTTCTCGATGATGATCGGTGGAATGGTCGGCATCATCACGCGCAATGGCGGTATGGCCAGTGTCGTGCGTTTGATTGTAAGCCGCGCCAAGACGGCGGTGGGCGGACAGGTCGCTGTCTGGTTCATGGGCCTGATGATTTTCTTCGATGATTATGCGAATACTCTGGTCGTTGGCAACACGGCTCGGCCGATTACAGATCACCTGAAGATATCCCGGGAAAAACTCGCGTATATCGTCGATTCGACGGCGGCTCCCGTTGTCTGTATCGCGCTTATCACAACCTGGATCGGTTACGAAGTCAGTCTGATCGACGACGCCTTGCAGGGCATCGAAGAACTCGCGGGCGTTTCCGCCTACTCGGTATTTCTGCATTCGATCCCATACAGTTTTTATCCGATCCTGGCCGTGTCGTTTGTGTTGGCCGTAGCATCGACAGGCCGCGACATGGGCCCGATGTACGCGGCCGAGGTTCGTGCAAGAAAAGGGCAGGTCAAACCCGACCAGTCCGGCGAAGATATGCCAGCGCTGGCAAGTGACACACTGGAGCCAAAAGCGAACGTCCCGCTGCGCGCTGCAAATGCCTTCGTGCCAATCATGGTTCTGGTCGTGGGCCTGGGTGTTGGCCTGTACATCACCGGTGAAGGCGAGACGATCATGGATATCATCGGCAGTTCTGACCCTTACAAAGCGATGATGTGGGCGTCATTTGCGGGCGCACTCGCTGCGGCCAGTATGTCGATCAGTCAGCGTATTTTGAGTACACACGAGACGGTAGACGCCTGGTACGGCGGCGCTCGCGCAACACTATTCGGCATGATCGTGCTCATACTTGCCTGGTCAATGTCGGCGGTCACGATGGACCTGAACGCGAAAGGCTACCTGATCACCGTTCTAGGAGATTCGTTGCCCCTGGTGCTCGTGCCGGCGATCGTATTCGTGCTGGCCGCAATCACCGCATTTGCGACCGGTACCAGCTGGGGTACGATGGGCATTTTGATGCCACTGATAATCCCACTTGCCTGGGCCGTCATGACTATCAACGGCATGGCCAATCCGGACGGCATGCACATCCTGTACTCGTCGGTTGCGTGTTCGCTTGCAGGTGCTGTGTGGGGCGACCATTGTTCGCCAATATCGGACACGACAGTACTGTCATCAATCGCGAGTGGCTGCGATCATATCGAGCACGTTCGCACGCAAATGCCCTATGCGTTGCTCGTGGGCGTTATCGCAATCCTGTTCGGCACTATCCCCAGTGGCTTCGGGGTGTCACCCTGGGTTTCATTGATCGTCGGAGCCGCGATATTATACGGGCTGCTACTTTACTTCGGACGCAACGCCGACGACGCTGTATGAACCGCAGGCCAATAATTGGTGTGCCGGCTGACCGGCGCATTCTCGACCCGCATCCGTTTCACGTGGTGGGAGAGAAATATCTGCAGGCCGTGATAGAGGGCGCGGATGCGCTGCCTGTGATCATTCCGGCACTCGCTGATCATCTTGAGGCTGATGAGATACTCAAGGGCGTCGATGGCGTTCTGCTGACGGGCAGTCCGTCCAACGTCGAGCCACATCACTATGCAGGTGAGCCAAGCGAACCCGGCACCTTGCATGATTCGCATCGGGATGCGGTGACGCTGCCGCTTGCGCGCCGGGCACTGGATACCGGTGTACCGTTACTTGCGGTGTGTCGGGGTTTCCAGGAACTCAATGTCGTGCTGGGAGGCACCCTGCACCAGAATGTTCACGACGTGCCTGGCTACCACAACCACAGGGAAAACCCCGATGACCCTCTTGATGTGCAATATGGACCATCGCACGACGTAAATCTCGTCGAGGGCGGTCTGCTGTATGGGCTTGCGGGCGCATCACGGGTCAGTGTCAACTCATTGCATTCTCAAGGCGTGGCGAAGTTGGCCGATGGTGTATCGGTCGAAGCCGTAGCCGACGATGGGCTTATCGAAGCATTCAACGTCGATACTGTGCAAGGTTTTGCGCTGGCTATTCAATGGCATCCGGAATGGAAGATGGGGCAAGATGATTTTTCAACCGCTATATTCAGAACATTTGGTAATGCGTGCAGGGAGTACGCAGATAAGCGGCAGGTGTAATGTGAGTACGGACGAATATTTTCAATCCTGGCTGAAAGAAAGAAATATAGAGGACGTTGAGGCGTTCGTGCCAGATATGGCCGGATCTGCTCGCGGCAAAGTTGTGTCTGCCGATAAATTCGGCGCCGGGCCGTTAAAAATGCCCGAAGCAATTTTTGCTCAGACGATTACGGGCGACTACGTTCACAATGCGCTGAACGTCGAAGACCGCGACATGCAGCTGATTCCGGACGCGAACACCTTGCGGCTTGTACCCTGGGCAACAGATCCGGCTGCCTCAGTGTTTCTCGATTGTTATAAGAGTGATGGATCGCCCGTCGATACGTCGCCACGAGGCTTGTTGCAGAGCATCCTCAAGAAATTTGATGCCAGGGGATGGAATCCGGTCGTGGCGCCCGAAGTTGAGTTTTACCTGCTGAGTGCACACTCGGATCCGAACGCCGAGGCAGTGCCGCCACCGGGCCGGTTGGGCCGGACCGAAGGCGCACGCCAACCTTACGGCATCGATACGATGAATGATTTCGATGCATACATTAACGACCTCTATTCCTTTTGCGAGGTGCAAGGCATTCGTATCGACACACTGTCACAGGAAATGGGGCCGGCACAGTTCGAGATTAATTTCCTGCACGGAAACGCCATCGATCTTGCCGACCAGGTGTTCTTATTCAAACGAACTGTTCGGGAAGTATCGATCAAGCACGATATTCATGCGACATTTCTTGCCAAACCGATGGCCGGCGACGCCGGTAGCGCGCTGCATATTCACCAAAGCGTCCTCGACAAGAACGGCGATAACATTTTTTCAACAAAGAAAGGTGAGGCGAGCGAGCTTTTCTACGGGTTCCTCGGCGGTTTGCAGACCTACTTGCCCGACGTCCTGTTGATGTTCGCGCCCTATGTCAATTCGTACCGGCGCTTCCTGAGCCCTTGGTCATCGCCCGTGAATCTTTCCTGGGCGATCGACAATCGTACGGTCGGGTTGCGCGTGCCGGATTCGGATCCGGAAAACCGGCGCATCGAAAATCGCCTGGCCGGTTCGGATGTCAACCCTTACCTGGCAATTGCGGCATCACTGGCTTGCGGCTATCTTGGCATGATTGAAAACCTGAAGCCGACAGACGCGATCGAGGGTAGCGCCTACAGCTCGGAGTTTGGATTGCATCGGCACATCTGTATGGCCATCGAAGCGCTGCAGAGTTCCACGGCAATGCGTAACATACTCGGGGATAATTTCATAAACCTGTACTGCGCCCTGAAAGACGCCGAGTACCGGGAGTTCCAGGAGATCATCACGCCCTGGGAGCGTGAGATCCTGATGTTTAACGTTTGATTCACATTGAGAGGTAAATGATGGCGGCAATTGAGAAACGCTCCGGTGCGGACTGGCAGGAACTGGACAAAGACCACCACCTGCATCCGTTTACCGACCACAAGGAATTGCACCGAAAAAAATCACGCATCATCACGCGAGGCGAAGGTGTGTACATCTATGATGCCGACGGCAACAAAATACTGGACGGGATGTCCGGCCTGTGGTGCGTTAATATCGGCTACGGACGCGATGAACTGGTCGACGCGGCCGCGGCGCAGATGCGTGAGCTGCCTTACTACAACAGTTTCTTTCAGTGCGCGAATCCGCCGTCGATCGAACTGGCAAGGATGCTGCAGGAGGTCAGTCAGCCGCAGCTCAATCGTGTATTTTTCGCCGGATCCGGTTCCGAGTCGAACGATACGATCGTGCGCATGGTGCGTCGCTACTGGGACCTGATGGACCAGCCCGAGCGCCATACGATCATCAGCCGCAAGAACGCCTACCACGGCTCTACGGTTGCGGCCGCCAGCCTTTCCGGCATGAAGGCAATGCACAGGCAAAGCGGTCTGCCGATACCGGGCATCGTGCATGTTGAACAGCCATACTGGTTCGGTAGCGATCGCAGTCTGTCTGCGGATGAATTCGGCATCGCCACGGCACGCTCGATCGAGGATAAAATCAATGAGCTCGGCGCCGACAAGATCGCTGCGTTTATTGGCGAACCGGTGCAAGGCGCGGGTGGCGTCATCATGCCCCCGGACAGTTACTGGCCTGAAGTGCAGCGCATTTGCGACGAATACGGAATTCTGTTGATATCCGATGAGGTCATTACCGGGTTCGGCCGACTTGGCCGATGGTTTGGCGCCGACTACTACGATATAAGCCCGGATTTCACGCCCTTCGCGAAAGGCGTGACATCTGGCTACCTGCCACTCGGTGGCGTAATGATCAGCGACCGCGTTGCCGATGTATTAATCGACAAGGGGGGCGAGTTCTATCATGGTTACACGTACTCAGGCCATCCCGCCGCCTGCGCCGTCGCTATCGCCAATCTGAAGATCCTGCAGGATGAAAAGCTCATTGAGCGCATCAGGGATGACATCGGCCCCTACCTGCAGGCGGGCTGGAACAAACTTGCCGAACACCCGATTGTCGGGGAGACGCGCATGATCGGTCTGATGGGTGCGATCGAGATCGTCAAGAATAAGAAATCGTTGCAGCGCTATGAGGAAAAACAGGGAGCCGGCACCATCTGCCGCGATCACCTGATCGAAAACGGACTTGTCATGCGCGCAGTCGGTGACACGATTGTTGCAGCGCCGCCGTTCAACTTGTCGCATGACGAGGCGGACGAGATGATCGAGACGATCTGGAAGTGCCTGGACCTGACGCAGGCGACATTGTCAGCGTGATACTTAAGCAGCCGATAACCATGGATACGGATGAATAAGCACAGCGACGACAAGGTGATCACGCGCAAGCAAGGCGGCGATAATGCGATTACGCGGGAAAACCTCTACGGCACTACGCCGGAGCCGACCTACGCCGGTGTTACGTCCTTCATGCGGCGCAAATACACGCAAGACCTCGATGGCGTCGATGTCGTCGTAACCGGCGTACCGTTAGACACAGCGACGACCAATCGGCCGGGCGCGCGTTTCGGCCCTCGGGCGATTCGGGCGTCGTCGTCGATCATGGCGTGGGAGAAACCCTATGGCATGGAGTTTGATCCGTTCGACAAGCTCGCGGTCATCGACTATGGCGACTGCTATTTCGACTTTGGCCGTCCACAAACCGTGCCTGACGCAATCGAAAAGCACGCTTATGAAATCATCAACCAGGGTCCGGGCCTGCTGGCGCTCGGCGGTGACCACTTCATTGCCTACCCCTTGCTCAAGGCGCATGTGCGAAAACACGGCGGGCCGCTTTCCTTACTGCATTTTGATGCTCACAGCGACACCTGGGCCGACGAAGAGGGCAGGATAGACCATGGAACGATGTTTCATTTTGCGGCCAAAGACGGCCTCGTCGATCCAGCGACGTCGGTACAGATTGGCCTGCGAACGACGAATCCGGACACGATGGGATTCAATGTGCTCGACGCCCCCTGGGTGCACGAGAACGGTATCGCGGCAACGATTAGCGAGGCACGCAAGGCAGTAGGCGACAATCCTGTCTACCTTACTTTTGATATTGATTGCCTGGATCCGAGTTATGCGCCGGGAACGGGTACGCCGGTGTGCGGTGGCTTAACCACGCACCAGGCGATTGCAATCATGCGCGGCCTTGCCGGCATCAATATCGTCGGCATGGACATTGTCGAAGTCGCCCCGGCCTACGACGTCGGCGAAATTACGGCATTGGCCGCGGCGCATCTGGCGATGGAAATGCTCTACCTGTACGCTACTCGGCCGACCCAATAATCCAGCGGAATGTAGTGATGCTAGATACGCGCGAACATGCAGCGTCTTATTACGCGGCCACACGCAATACGGACGTAACTTATCCAGGTTTCAGCGGTGAGCTCCGCTGCGACATTGCTGTCGTTGGCGGTGGATTCACGGGCGTATCGGCGGCCTTGTACCTCGCGGAACGTGGCTACGACGTCGTGCTGGTTGAGGCGAATCGCATTGGCTGGGGCGCGACGGGTCGCAATGGCGGGCAGCTTATCGATGGCTTCACTAACGTTGAGAACATTCGCAAGCGTATCGGCAGTGCCGAGGCCGACATGGTCCGTGCCATGGGTCTCGAATGTCGTGACATCGTAGTAGATCGGATCAAGCAGTATTCGATTGACTGTGACTTGAAGTTTGGATTTCTTGATGTAGCAGCGCGCCCTGCGGAAATGCGCGATCTCGAAGACTACATCGAGGACAGTCAGCGACATCATTACCCGCACGAGATGCGCATCGTCGATCAGGTGGATATGCGCGACTATGTCGAGACCGACCAGTACATCGGCGGCCTCGTTAATATGGGGAACGGTCATCTGCACCCTCTCAATCTCTGTCTGGGCGAGGCACGGGCAGCGAGTGACTTAGGCGTGAAGATCTTCGAACAAACCAAAGTCACACGCGTGAGGCACGGCGCCAAGCCCTTCATCGAAACCGAATCGGGCAAGATTTTTGCGAACAAAGTGTTGCTGGCAGGTAATGCCTACCTGCGCGACACGGTGCCGAAACTCAAGCGCACTGTCATCCCAGTCGGCAGCTATATCATCGCAACAGAGCCGCTTGGAGACGAGCGCGCCCGTGCGTTGCTGCCTCCCGATATGGCCTATTGCGAGCAGTGCACCGCTCTTAATTATTTTCGACTGTCGACAGACGGTCGCATGCTGTTCGGCGGCTTGTGCAATTACTCTGGGCGCAATCCCAAGAGTATTACGGCATCACTATTGCCAAAGTTGCTCAAAATATTCCCACAGCTCGAAGGCGTGCGCGTCGACTACGAGTGGGGTGGCTACATCGGCATCAGCGTCAAGCGCATTCCGCAATTCGGCCGCATCGAAGGCAACACTTACTACGTGCAAGGCTATTCTGGCCATGGCATCGCGCCGACCCACCTGGGTGGCAAAATACTCGCCGATGTTGTCGCTGGCGATACCGAACAATTCGACATTTTCTCGAAGGTTTTCCATTTTCCGATGCCGGGGGGAAAGTGGTTTGCCAATCCGGCGCTTGCGCTCGGCATGATGTACTACCGCATAAAGGAATTGTTGTAGCAACATCGTGAATTCGGCGAATCTGTTGCAGTTCTTTGACGATCACAGGAGTCGTGCGGAACCTCTTGTGCTGGCCACGGTATTTGAGACGGAAGGGTCGACCTACAGCAAAGCGGGCACACTGATGCTGATCGACCAGAACGGTGTTTTCCGCGGCATGTTGTCCGGTGGCTGCCTTGAAGGCGATGTCGCGGTGCGTGCCCAGATGGTACTGGAATCAGGCTGCGCGCAGGCGGTGACCTATGACCTCGCGACCGACGATGATGAGCTCTGGGGACTCGGCGTGGGATGCGATGGACTGATGCGTATTTTCTTGCAGCCCGTGTTACCGAAAAGTCATTACGCGCCATTTGCGGCGATTGCGGAAATTCTCCGCGGCACCACACGAGCGGTGGTAGCCACCATCATCGAGGCGTCATCGGCGGCGGCCCTGCTGGGAGCGACCGTCGTTGTCGCCGATGACGAGACACAGGTGTTCGGCGTAAGCGGAGACCTTGCCGGTGCGCTGGAAATTGAGGCACGGGCCGCGCTCGCCGCCAACAAGTCACAGAGTTCGCGCATTGTCGATGGTGACAATGATGTTCTCGTGCTGTGTACAACGGTCGCACCGCCCCCACAAATTCTTGTGCTGGGTGCCGGCCTCGACGCAGAACCACTCGTGAAACTTGCTGATGAGCTGGGCTGGCGTTGTACGATCGTCGATCATCGGCCGGCCTATATCGATGCCGGTGATTTCTCGCGTACTGAGGCTGCGCATTGCATTGCCGTCGACGAACTCAGTAAGACGATTGATTTGTCGCAGTTCGATTTCGCGATTGTCATGAGCCATCACCTTAGCAGTGACCGCAGTTACCTGCGGCAACTCGCTGACACAGACATTCGCTACGTCGGTCTACTCGGTCCGGCCAGCCGCTGTGAACGTTTGCTGTCGGAACTGGGTCCTGCTGCGGAGAAAATTCGGGGTCGGCTGCATGGCCCGGCCGGACTCGATATCGGCGGCCGCGGGCCGGCGCCGATTGCCTTATCAATTATCGCGCAGATGCAGGAAACCTTGGCGTCGGACTAGCTTGGTGCCGAGTCGCCGGGAAGAAACACGCGGATAATCATGTCGGCGAGTTCGTCGAGTTCGCGCTGATCCTCGAGATCGATACCGCTCGTCCCCTTGATTTCCAGGCCGAGCGCCAGCAATCCACCAGCCGAAACACGTATCATGTTGTACAGAAGTGCAGGACTACCGGCGGGTGCGATACCGAGTTCCTGTAGCACTTTTAGCTGGTCGACGACCAGTTCGAACAATGGTTTTAAGTGTGTTGCAACGAGCCAGTCAAGCCGGTCACTCGGATAGCTCGACTCCCGCAAAATGATCTTGTGCATCGCGGGTTGGCTGTGGGCACAGCGGACATAGGTCCGAATAAAAACTTCAGCGCGGGCCTTCGGATCCACTTCCGGGACCTCGGACATGGCCTTGATCAGCGACGAATTGAATTCCTTGAATATACGGTCAGCGGCGGCACGCCAAAGCAAGTCCTTATTCTTGAAATGATAGGTAATCAGCGGATGATGCACGCCCGCCCGTTCAGCGATGCCACGCGTGGACGTGCCTTTGAAACCGTTTTCGGAAAATGCCTGGATCGCGGCGTCGAGCAACTTCTGCTGCGTCACGATGCTACGTTCCTGTTGTTTGCGCGCCGGTTTTGGTGCGACAGGGGACGGATTCGCGATCAAAGGTGGTTCCCTTTCGGCCTGCTGATTGACCTAGATTAGCCCGAACGATTTAATTAGTCCAGATTGGACGATTTTGCTGGGCTAGCAGGCAACCCTCATTCGAGCGCAAACATCATACGTACAGCAGCGCGCTTTTGAACGACGACGCCGCGCTCAGTAACCGGTTCAAACTTCCAGTTTTCGACGGCGTTCACGGCTGCGCCGACGAACGTGGTGCCCGGGCTGGATTCGCGAATGAATACATCTTTGACAGATCCGTCGATATCGACCGTAAATATTACATCCACCCATCCCGAGAGATTGCGGCGTTGCGCCGCGCGTGGATACTTTGGCGCAACATACTTGGTTCGATTCAAAGTGCTGACTCCAACGGGCGTCGTCATGTTGTTAACGACAGGGTTAATCGCTCCTGAATCGTTTACCTGCAATATCTGGCCGCCGCCGGCAGCGGCCACGGTCACTCTATCTTCGGCGCCGTCAGCCTGGTCGGCTGCGGCAAGCTTTTCATACGCGGCAAGCTTTTCTGCGGCGCGTTGGTTCGCGGCCAGTTCTTCGGCGGCGCGTTGGCTCGCGGCCAGCTCTTCGGCGACGCGTTGGCTTGCGGCTAGTTCTTCGGCGGCGCGTTCATTTGCGGCGCGTTGGTTCGCGGCCAGCTCTTCGGCGGCGCGTTGGCTTGCGGCTAGTTCTTCGGCGGCGCGTTCATTTGCGGCTAGTTCTTCGGCGGCGCGTTCATTTGCGGCAAGCTCTTCGGCGGCGCGTTCGTTCTCCGCTTTTTGGGCAGCAGCGCGACGTTCCTCATCCAGGCGCTCGCGAGCCGTATTCAACGTTGCTGTTGAAACTGCCAATTCGATGCTCGACGGATCGAGCCTGCGGGCGTCGGCAAGCAATATGTCGGCTGTATTGAAATCACCATAATCAATTTCAGTGCGTGCCTGAAGTACAAGTTTACTGGCGACTGCCGTCAGTCCCTGGCGAGCTGCCACGTTCTGTCGGTCGTTGCTTAATGCAAGTTCGTAGTAATAGCGGGCGTTATCATTCGACGGTGCGGTCAATTTTCCCTCTTCAAGTCGCGCATTCGCCCGCACCAGTACGTCGTCGACGCGTTGCTCGCTTACCGCACTGCTGAGTTCCCTGGCCACGGTGTCGATGTCGGTTGCGCCATTGATCTGTAAAGCTCGCGCGCCATCAAGTGCAATGCTTGCATCCTCGAAGCGAGACTCAAGAATTGCGAGCCGCGAATCGCTGAGGAAATTCCGAAGTTGCATCTGTGCGAGTTGGGCGTTCAGGAATGGCAGTCGGGGATTGTCCGGATCGACGAGACTAACTCGCTGCAATGCCGCGCCAGCATCTTCTGCGCGGCTCGCTAGCAGGGACGACTCAGCCTCACTAAGCCACTCATTAACATTTACTTCGGTTTTGGCCGGCGCTGGCGCAAGGGATTCAAACACCGGATCTGCCTCTGCTATTGAAGGCGTGCCAGGATAGGCCTGCTCAACTGAGACCGAGTCATCCGAGCCACCAAAAACCCACCAGCCCAGTGCAGCAACTATGACGAGGGCCGCCGCACCCATGCCAAGAAATTTCGGGCCGGTGAACGAGGACTCACCGGAACTGTATACAGCAGGCCTTTCCGATTCCTGGATGTCAGCATTCCTTCCGTCCGAGAATGTTGTGGCTACCGATTTGATAATGCCTGTTATCGTATCGACGAGACTCTTGTCTTCCGTGCCAAACGCGCCCGACAAGCCATCACTTACCGGTGATGAAAGGTTCGCTGCCTTTGATGCGCGGATGGCCCTTGGTTCCACTTTCACCGTCGGAATCGATTTGGATGTTGCCTTTGCCAGCGGTGTTGCGGTACGCATCGGTGGTGCGACTGACTTCGACTTCGTGCCCGCCCGACGTCTTGCAGTGGGTTGCACCTTGGCGATCGGCGCCTTGCCCACAGACTTGAAGGCTGAGTCAGGAGCTTCCAGGTGGTGTTTGACCGACGCTTCGATGGCGAGTCGCGCACGGCCTGGTGACACCGGCTTCAACAAAAACCGGTACACTTTGCCGCGGTTGATCAGGTCCATGAGCATTTCACCGTCGTCGCGGCGACCGGCAACGATCGCAACCAGCCTTGGCGCTGTTGTGCGCAGATGCATGGTCACTTTCTCGACGTTTCCACCAACCACTGCGGCGTCGACTACGGCGACGCCGACCTTGCCCTTGCGAACTGCACTGTCTGCCTGCGCTATCGTATTGGCGTGCAAGACATTGTGCATGCCGCGCGCAGATTCCCGAACCGTGGATAGGAACTCATTATCTTTAGTGAGAACAAGTATGTCGACTGCTCTTGAACCAGCGTTCGCCGCCGCCGAAATTTTGTTTGGGTTGAGTACAGGCAACCGTCCGGTGCCATCGCTGATTACGGACGCACCATTGTCCAAGGTCTCCATGACAATATTTTCGGTGACAGGTACATCAACGTTGGCCGATGTATCGTTTGCCGATCTTGAAATTGCAAGCAGTCGCGCCTGTTTGGTCGCATTGTCAATCAGCTTGCGCAGAGACTCGGGCGTAACCCCGCCGTGCACGATTTGAAAAACTTCCTGATCGCCAACGAGTGCCTCAACGCTTTCGCCAGAAGATCCGGCAAGCAGAATGCCGATTGTCTCGGGCGATCGTCTTTTAGCTTCGCGCAATGCATCGAGGCCACTCATCCCTGGCAAGTCCTGGGCCGACACAAGGACGTGGATCGATATCTCTCCGAGTGTACTCAGTGCTTCACTGCCGCTGGTTGCACAGTGCACGGTATAGCGCTCGTTGAATCCACTACTTAGATTGTCGAGAGTGCTTTGCTCGCTATGTATTAACAATACCTGTGTTTTGAATTTTTCCAGCGACACTCAATAATCCTCCGATGACTTATGTCGAATAACGCGCATGCTCCTTGGCGTCGGGGGAGTATATCCTTGTACATAAGGCAAATAGTGGCCAGCGACCGATCGATATTCGAATCTGTGACGCGCCGCACAGTCAAAGTGTACGTACCATCACAATTGGGCTTAAGCCGAATACCCGAAGTCGGAAAATCAGTGTTGGGAACGCGAATCCTGGCGGCTCTGTCCGCGGCTGCGAACTTCATCGGACAGCTCTGCGAGAGCCTCGCTGAGCGGCAGGACTCGCTGCTTTTTGGACCCGAGACGGCGGATCGCGACAGTCTGATCATCAATTTCGCGTTGGCCGACGGCGAGCAATACCGGGACTTTTTGCACGCTGTGCTCGCGAACCTTGTAAGAGATTTTCTCGTTGCGTAAATCGGTCTCGGTTCGGAAACCGGCATTCCGGAATTCGCCTGCAACGATCTTTGCGTAATCGTCGGCGTCAGATGTGATCGTCAAAACACTGATCTGGGTCGGTGCGAGCCATAAGGGTAGATGGCCGGCGTGATGCTCGATAAGAATGGCAATAAATCGTTCGAGTGATCCAAACATCGCACGGTGCAAAAGCACCGGAGTGTGCTTGTTGCCGTCTTTGCCGATGTACGTGGCATTGAGTCGTCCCGGCAAATTCAAATCGACTTGCAGAGTACCGCATTGCCAATCGCGGCCGATCGCGTCACGCAATACAAATTCGAGTTTGGGTCCGTAGAACGCGCCTTCGCCTGGGTTGTGTGTGTAGTCGAGTCCCGATGCATCAAGAGCCTCCTTCAATGCCGCTTCCGACTGATCCCAGACGTCGTCGTCGCCAACACGCACGTCGGGACGATCGGCATACTTGATGCGTACGTCGTCGAAACCGAAATCACTGTAAATACTGAGTATCAGATCGCAAACTGCAATCGTCTCTGCAGTTATTTGCTCAGGAGTACAGAAAATGTGTGCGTCGTCTTGTGTAAATGCGCGCACGCGCAGCATGCCGTGCAACGCGCCCGACGGTTCGTAGCGGTGCACTTTGCCAAACTCGGCGATTCGACAAGGCAAATCGCGGTAACTCGTAATGCCCTGCTTGAAAATCTGCACATGACCCGGGCAGTTCATTGGTTTGATAGCGTATTTACGCCCGTCTTCGGTTTCGGTTATAAACATATTCTCGCCGAACGTCTCCCAATGACCCGATTTTTCCCACAGGGTACGATCCATCAGTTCAGGAGTATTGACTTCCATATAACCCGCTTCGTTCTGACGTTGTCGCATGTAATCGACGAGGGTCAGAAACAACGCCCAGCCCTTCGCATGCCAGAATACTGCGCCGGGCGCTTCTTCTTGAAAATGGAACAGGTCCATTACCCGCCCAAGGCGTCGGTGGTCGCGCTTCTCGGCCTCCTCCAGCAACTGCAGGTATTTTCGCAATTGCTTTTCGTTGGACCAGGCTGTGCCGTACACGCGTTGTAGCATTTCATTGCGCGAATCGCCGCGCCAGTAAGCGCCAGAGACACGAGTGAGTTTGAAGGCCTTGCCGAGCTTGCCTGTGGACGGCAGGTGAGGGCCGCGACAGAGGTCAACAAATTCACCCTGGCGGTACAGGGTCAACGCTTCGTCTGACGGGATGCCTTCGATAATCTCGGCCTTGTACGCTTCGCCGATACTGCGAAAAAAATCGACGGCTTCGCCGCGATCCCAGATTTCTCGTGAAATCGGCTCGTCACGGTCGACGATTTCCTTCATTCGTGCTTCGATCACATCGAGGTCTTCGTCGGTGAACGGTGTCTTGCGAGCGAAATCGTAATAAAAACCGTTCTCAATGGCCGGCCCGATCGTAACCTGGGTGTCCGGCCAGAGTTCCTTGACAGCTTCGGCCAGTACATGTGCAGCGTCATGCCGCAGCAACTCCAGACCGTCGTCGGAATCCCGCGTAACGATCTCGACTACTGCATCAGCGTCAATAGCGCGAGTCAGGTCAACGAGTTCGCCATCGACTCGAACGGCCACGGCGTCACGCGCCAGGCTCTTGCCGATGCTGGCGGCGATTTCGGCACCCGAGGTGGCGGCGTCGTACTGCCGGACGGATCCGTCAGGTAGAGTAATATTTGGCATGGTATGGTCTTGCTAACAAACTGATTGAGAGCCTGCGGGCACGGCGCGCTATTGTACAGAAGTTGAGCGCGCTAAACTCAAAGCTTAACTGACTGCTACTATGAACGGACTCGAGCAATTCAAGCCACTCACCGAACACGACCACGCTGATTGTATCGATACCGCCATGGCGACAGCCGAACTGCTTTGCCGGGACTCGGGATTGAGATTCACAGCGTTGCGGCGCCGTGTGCTTGCGCTGGTCTGGGAGAGTCACAAGCCGATAGGCGCCTATGGCATCCTCGCCGGGCTTCGCGACGACGGCAGGCGTGCAGCGCCACCCACCGTATATCGTGCGCTCGAATTCCTGATTGAAGCCGGCCTCGTGCATCGGCTCGATTCGCTCAATGCCTTTATTGGTTGCCCGGATCCCGGTCGTATGCACACGGGCCAGTTTCTAATCTGCCGCGATTGCCGGACGGTCACCGAACTTGCCGATAGCGACATTGAGGGGCTTGTCGCAGAGAAAGCGAAACAGCTCGGGTTCACAGCCGTGCGGCAGATTCTCGAAATCGAAGGACTTTGTAAACGTTGCCGTTCGTGCTCCTAACGTGCGTAAAATAGCGCTCCCTTGACCCGGTCAAACGGCAACACATGAGCGAAGCACCCCCGCGGGACTTTATCCGCCAGATCATTCACGAAGACCTGGAGTCGGGCAAGCACAGTGAAATCGTGACCCGGTTTCCGCCGGAGCCCAATGGCTACCTGCATGTCGGTCATGTCAGTTCGATTTGCCTGAATTTCGGTGCAGCCGGGGAGACCGGGGGCAAGACGTTCTTGCGATTCGACGACACGAACCCGGGCAAGGAGAGCGAGGAATTCGTGCGAGCGATCGAACGCGACGTCCAATGGCTTGGATTCAGCTGGGATGATCGCCTGACGCATGCCTCGGATTACTTCGATCAACTCTACGATGCCGCCGAAAAGCTGATCGAACTGGGGATGGCCTATGTCGACAGTCTCAGTGCCGACGAAATACGTGAGTATCGTGGGACGCTGACCGAGCCCGGCAGGAACAGTCCGCACCGAACTCGAAGCGTCGAAGAAAACCTCGAGTTGTTTCGACGCATGCGCAAGGGAGATTTTGCCGATGGCGAACACGTTCTGCGCGCGAAGATCGATATGGCGTCGCCGAATATCAATTTGCGTGATCCTGCCTTGTACCGAATTCGGCATGTCCATCACCAGCGCACCGGAGACAAGTGGCGAATCTATCCGATGTACGATTTCGCGCACACTCTGTCCGACGCATTCGAAGGTATTACTCATTCCTTGTGCACGCTCGAGTTTGAAGATCATCGGCCACTCTATGACTGGATTCTCGACCAGATGAAACCGACCAGTCGGCCGCGACAGATCGAATTCTCGCGGCTGAATCTTGCCTACACGATCACGAGCAAGCGCAAGCTCAGCGCGTTGATCGAAGCCGGCGTCGTGACTGGCTGGGACGATCCGCGCATGCCGACGATTGCGGGTATGCGCCGGCGGGGCTATCCAGCGACAGCGTTGCGTAATTTCGTCATGCGTGGAGGGGTTACCAAGAAAGACAAGCTCATAGAAATGGCAGTTCTCGAGAACAGTATCCGGGAAGAGCTCGGAGAGAATGCCGAACGTCGCATGGCGGTGTTGCACCCGCTAAAAGTCGTGTTGACGAACTACCCGGAGGGCCAGGTCGAGATGATGCAGGCAGTGAATCATCCGCATCGACCGGAACTGGGCACGCGGGAAATGCCATTCTCGCGCACTATCTGGATCGAGCGTGACGACTTTCTCGAGGAAGCTCCGCGCAAATTCTTTCGCCTCAAGCCAGGTGGGGAGGTGCGCCTTCGCTTCGGCTACATCATTCGCTGTGACGAGGTCATCAAAAACGACGCCGGCGACGTGATCGAACTACGCTGTTCTTACGATCCGGACACCCGGAGCGGCACGCAGACGAGCAACCGCAAAGTTAAAGGTACGATTCACTGGGTGTCTGTACAACACGCGGTTTCGGCGGATGTACGTCTCTATGATCGTCTGTTCACGATTCCAGATCCGACGTCGGCTGCGGATCTGATGGATGTCGTCAACCCGGAGTCCTTGCTGGAAGTAACGGCGATGCTAGAGCCATCCCTGCAGAATTTCGAGATCGGTCAGTCTGTGCAATTTGAACGCCTGGGTTACTTCTGTACGGACGCCAGGGACCACTCACCCGATGCACCTGTGATCAATCGCATCGTCACGCTCCGCGACTCCTGGGCCAAGATCGAACGCCAGGCAATGGCGTAGGATCCCGCCCTACGCTCGATTTCCACGATAATTGCACGGCGGCCCCGACACACGGGCACGATCTCGGGTATTCGTCGAGCACGACGACCCCGACACGGTAGCTCCTCTCGCTTAATGTCGCTTCGACGTCCCTGTCTCGCTCCAATCCGCGAATCCTCGCTCTCGCTGTCCCTGCTCCGCTCGGATTCGACGACGCTCGACGAGCCACCGTATCGTGTCCGCCCTCCGATCTTCGTGGGGTCGGCGGGAGGGATGTTCTTTGCCGGAAATAAAGCGCAGCGCAGCGAGCCATTCCGGCAAGGAATGTCCGGACTGCCGGCCGTGCAACAGTCATGGGAGGACACCGAGCGAGCTTAAGCGCGAGCAAATACCCGAGATCGTGCCCGTGCGGTTGGACTGCCGGCCGTGGGGTAGACGACGGAGGCTACGACGCTGGAACGTCTGCCAGCTTGTCGAGGTGCCAGTCCGCGTTGCCGAACATCTGGCAGATCGCGGTCAATCGTTTGAAGTAATGGGCGACGTCCATTTCCCAGGTAACACCCATGCCGCCGTGTAATTGCACGGCTTCCTGACCGACTTTTTGCCCGGCCGTGCCGATCATATATTTGATGGCGCTGACGGCGCGTTTTGCTTCGACGGTGTCGTCCGCATTCGCCATCGTGGCCCACAGCAATAAAGAATAGCTTTGCTCGCAGTCGGTCAGCATGTCGACCATGCGGTGTTGCAGGGCCTGAAAGCTGCTTATCGGTACGCCGAACTGAACGCGGTTTTTCGTGTATTCGACCGTTTTGTCTTTCAGAATCTGCATGATGCCAACGGCCTCGGCACAGACGGCCAGCGTCGCTTCGTCGATAACGACATCGAGAGTAGGGAATGCTTCGCCGACGGCGCCAAGGACCGTGGCGCTGTTTACTCGCACATTGGTGAGCGTAATTTCGGCCGCTTGCAGTCCATCGATCGTCGCATAGGACTTGATCGAAACTCCATCGCGATCCGCGTCGACTGCAAACAAGGTGATGCCGTCTTCGTCCGATTGTTCGCCGGCCGTGCGGGCCGGAATTATGATCAGCCCGGAGTTACCGCCATTGAAGACCACGCCTTTGGAGCCATTGAGGACCCAGTCATCGCCGTCAACCACGGCCGTCGTCAGGATGTTTGCGATGTCGTAGCGACTCTGTGGTTCGACGAATGCGAGCGTCGCCTGCAATTCACCACTGATGATCGGGTGCAGCCATCGGGCTTTCTGGGTGGTATCGGCGACACGACGCAGAATGCCACCCGCCAGCACGACATTGGCGAGGTACGGTTCGACCAACAGGCCACGGCCAAACCTTTGCATGATCAGCATTATCTCGATCGGGCCGCCCGCAAAACCGCCATCGTCCTCGGTGAATGGTATAGCGGTCCATCCCAGGTCTGCAAATGTTCGCCAGACGTCGGCGCTATAACCGAGTTCACTGCCAGCATATTTTTGCCGTGTGTCAAAGTCGTAGTCGTTGGTGATGAACTTGTCGACGCTTTCGGCGAGCATCGATTGCACTTCATTCAATGTTAAGTCCATGCTAGCTTCCCTATAGCCCTAGTACGTGCTTGGCGATAATGTTTTTCTGGATCTCGTTCGAGCCGCCGTAGATCGATGCTTTGCGATTGTTGAAATAATGCAACGACGATTTGGTTTCGGCTGCTTCGCCGATGCGATCAGCAACGGGAAAATCGAGTACGTATTGATCGCGCACGTAGGGCAGCGCGTAGTATGCGGCCGCCTCCATGGTAAGAAGGTCGATCATCTGCTGTATTTCCGTACCCTTGAGCTTGAGAATCGAGGACTCGGGCCCTGGAGCCTTGCCGGAGGCGACTGCAGCAAGCGTTCGCAGATCGGTAAATTCAAGCGCCTTGAGATCGACTTCGATCGCGGCGAGCTTGCGCATGAAATTACGATCTTCGGCTAAGGGATTCGCACCACGAATGGATCGGGACGCTTGCACGCGTAGCCGCCGCAGTCGATAAGCTGATCGAGCGGCGCCCGTGATATTGGTTCGTTCGTGTTGCAGCAAAACTTTGCCATAGGTCCAGCCTTTGCCCTCCTCACCGACGAGATTCTCGATCGGTACCTCAACATCCTCGAAATGCACTTCGTTGACCTCGTGATCACCGTCGAGCGTAATAATCGGTTTGACCGAAACGCCAGGTGTGCTCATGTCGACGAGAAGAAAACTGATGCCGTCCTGGCGGCGTGTGACATCCGTGTTCGTCCGTACCAGGCAAAAAATCCAGTCGGCATATTGGCCAAGCGTTGTCCAGGTTTTTGTGCCGTTGACGACGTAGTGATCGCCGGACTTGTCGGCCCGCATCTTCAGTGACGCGAGGTCGGAGCCCGAACCGGGCTCCGAATAGCCCTGGCACCACCAGACGTTACTTTCGAGTATGTCAGGCAGAAAGCGTCGTTTCTGCTCTTCGTTGCCGAAGGTGTAGACGATTGGGCCGACCATATTCAGTCCGAACGCCACGATGCCGGGCGCGTTGGCCGCCGCCATCTCCGCAGCGAAGATGTATTGCTGCACTGCAGACCATCCTGTGCCGCCGTATTCAACCGGCCAGTTGACGCCCGCCCAGCCTTTTTTGAACAGGCATTTCTGGAATCGAATCTGATCCTCAGGATCAAGGACGACGTCCTGCATGCGCTTGTCGCGAATGTCATCGGGCAATTCATCGAGAAAAAAACTCCTGACTTCGTCGCGAAATGCGAGTTCTTCGTCGGTGAATGTGACGTGCATAGGGAAACCTGCAAGAAGACCAGTGCGGCGCAAAATCATGCAGTAAAAAAGAGTCAAAATAAAGAAAATTCACCGCGACTTCGGGCAGAATGACCCTATGAGCTCAGATCTGACTGCCAACAATTTATCGATGCCCAAGGCCGTCGAGACACGCGATGCGCTCGCTCGGCCTCTGCACGACTTGCGAATCTCGCTTCTCGATCGTTGCAATTTTCGCTGCCCGTATTGCATGCCCGAAACAGAGTTTCATGCCGATTTTGAATTCCTGAAGAAATCGCAATGCCTGACGCACACTGAGATTCTCAAGGTTGTACGCGTGGCGACCAAGCTGGGCGTCTCGAAAATTCGCCTGACCGGCGGCGAGCCGCTGCTGGACAAAAAACTGCCTGGACTCGTTGCGACCCTTGCTGAAATTCCGGGTATTGACGATCTTGCGCTGACCACGAATGCGATGCTGCTCGCGCCGGTCGCGCAGACGCTGGCCGATGCGGGATTGCACCGGGTCACGATAAGCCTCGACAGCCTCGACGAGCGGATCTTCAAGACCATGAGTGGCGGGCGTGGCGACTTGAAGAGAGTCCTCGCCGGAGTCGATGCTGCTGCGCATACGGGGCTGACACCTGTCAAAATTAATGTTGTCGTGCAGCGCGGTGTCAACGACCATACGATCGTCGATCTGCTCGACTACTTTCGCGGTAGTGGTCATATCGTGCGCCTGATCGAATTCATGGACGTTGGCAATCGCAATGGCTGGAAAATGGACCAGGTCGTGCCGTCGAAGGAGCTGCTGACTACGATACAGGCGCACTGGCCCTTACGTCCCGTGGACAAAAATTATCCCGGAGAAGTTGCGCGACGCTACGAATACGTCGACGGTGAGGGCGAGATCGGATTTATTTCATCGGTGACGGAGCCCTTCTGTGGCAGTTGCAGCCGCGCCCGATTATCGGCCGACGGGGTGCTATATACTTGCCTGTTCGCAACCCACGGTACCGATCTGCGCGAGCCAATCAGGAATGGCGCGAGCGACGACGAACTCACCGACATTCTGTCGCGCATCTGGTTGCAGCGCGCGGATCGATACAGTGAATTGCGGCAACCCGATGTTGCGGAGGCGCACGCGTTGCGCAAGATCGAGATGTACAGGATGGGTGGTTGAGTTGGGCAAGTTGAGCCATATCGATGATCGCAATCGACCGCAGATGGTAGATATTGGCGACAAGATCGCGACGGATCGTGAAGCGCACGCACGATCCATCGTAATTCTGCCGCAAGCCGTTATCGACGAAATTGATGGTGATGAAATTTCAAGCAAGAAGGGCCCGGTCTTTGCGACGGCGATCATCGCCGGTGTCATGGCGGCAAAGAGAACGCATGAGCTGATTCCGTTCTGTCATCCGCTCGGTCTGGAGAACTGCAGCATCTCGATCGAAATTGACGGCAACCAGGCAACTATTGATTGCATTTGCCGCGTACACGGAAAGACCGGCGTGGAAATGGAGGCCCTGACGGGCGCCTCAATCGCGGCACTGACTGTTTATGACATGTGCAAAGCGATGTCCCACGATATCGTCATCGGTGAGACACGCCTGATATCCAAGACAGGTGGCAAGCAGGATTTCCGGCATGTCGAACAGTGAAATCTACGGGCTGGTGCTCGCAGGTGGTCAGAGCCGTCGCATGGGTCGCGACAAGGCATTGCTGCAGCGCAACGGCAAAAGTCAGCTTGCGCATATTGTCGAATTACTGGGTCGGGTAACAGATCGCGTGTTCGTGTCGGCCCGCAGCGAACAACGGGACGAAGCAGAACGAAGTCGATTTGCACAGATCATCGATCGTTACGATGATATCGGGCCCATCGCCGGAATCCTGTCGGCGATGCATGAGCATCCACAGGTCGACTGGCTTGTCGTCGCCTGTGACTTGCCGAATATTGACGAGGCAACGCTCAGGTTCCTGCTCGACAACCGCTCGGCCGGGCAGCCTTTCACGGCCTTTATGAGCAGTCACGATAAGTTGCCAGAGCCTATGTGCGCGCTCTATCGGTTCGGTAGCGAAACCATCGTGCAACGCTTTGTGGATGATGGCGTCATCTGCCCGCGCAAAATTCTGATTCGTTCGGATACACTGCTCCTCGAGCAGCCAAATCCTCAGTCACTCGACAACATCAACACTCCGGACGACCTTGCGGGCAGTATTTTTGAGGCCGCATCATGAAATCGATCAAAGTCTGTTATTTCGCGATGTTTCGAGAACACGCGGGAGTGAACGAGGAGACATTGACAATCGACGCAACGACGGCCGCCGATGTGTTTCGCGCGACGCGTGAACGCCACGGTTCGGTAGAGCCGACCGGCCACTGCAAGGTTGCGATCAATGATGTCATGGCCGACTGGGATTCCCCGGTCAGCGATGGCGATACCGTGTTGCTGTTTCCGCCTGTTGCCGGGGGTTGAATTGATCAGCGTGGCAGCGAGCCCTATCGATCCGGACGAGTTGCGAAAGCAACTCTTCGATCCCGCATCGGGAGCGTACTGTAGCTTCGAAGGCTGGGTGCGCAACGAAAATGACGGACATGCGGTCTTGCGGCTCGAGTACGAGGCCTACGAGCCGCTCGCGCTGACAGAAGGCGAGGAGATTCTGGCCGAAGCCAGGCGGCAGTTTTCGTGTCAGACGGCACATTGTGCACACCGCACCGGCTTGCTCGAGATCGGTGACTGCGCGGTCTGGGTCGGTGTATCTGCCCCGCACCGCGACGAAGCCTTTCGCGCTTGCCGCTATATCATCGACCAGCTCAAGGTACGGTTGCCGATCTGGAAAAAAGAGCACTACGTCGATGGCCACTCGGGGTGGGTCAACTGCGAGCGTTGCGCGTCGGCTTTGTAGGAGCAGCGCGGGCGGGCTAAGCCACCCGACCTGTAGGAGCCCGCCGTACGAATAGACATAGTGGGCTAACCGTTTGGTGAAAAGTAACGATCGGACCGGGCGATATCACCAAACATCGTGGAAATCGCGGGCATGGCCCGCTCCTACAATCTATTTAGATCCTCGCGTGTGTCGATGTCGATTGCCGCATCTTCGAATGATACGTGCTTGACCGTGAATCGATCGTCGTCGAAAAGATGTCGGCCGCCGCTGTCGCCGGTGAGGGCTTCAAGGTCTGCGAAACAGCCACGAGGAAACAAAACCGGTGGTCCAAGCGTGCCGGAATACGCCGTCGCGACGATTTCCTTATCGGCCCCGGACCAGGTCTCGACCAACGAGCGCACGTGCTCCGCGGTGATCAACGGTTGGTCGGCGAGCAAAATGATGCAGGCACGGGCCGTATGTTGGAGCGTTCGCACAGCCTGGGAGATTGAGGAACCGATTCCAGCCCGGTGCTGGTCGTTTACGAGCAGGAATCCGCGTATTGGCTCACAGGCTGCGACGACGGCTTGCCAGTCATGGCCGACGACTATTGCCGTGTTGTCAGCGCAGGCCGCAAAGGCTGTCTCGGTCGCGAGCCGTACCAGTGCGATGTCATTGAACCTGGCCAATTGCTTGGTGGAGCCAAACCGTGACGCCGACCCTGCCGCCAACACCACGGCGAATACGCGATTGCTTGTTGCATCAGTCACAATCCCGCCATTCTAGCGACAAATCGCCAAAGAACACTTGCGGCCAGCTTTGCTTCTGTGTATTTCTAGCAAAACGGCGGTGCCCATTGCCGGCCACCGCAACCGCAAATAAGAAGGACAGCATAGTGCGGGTTATCAGTTCCGTTGAAGATGCAAAAGCGCTGGAGGGCGAAGAGATCGGCCTGTCGGACTGGGTCGTCATCGATCAGACCCGTATTGACCAGTTCGCAGAAGCAACCGGCGACTACCAGTGGATCCACGTGGACACCGAACGCGCCGCCAGGGAGTTGCCGGACGGCAAGACCATCGCTCACGGCTACCTGACGCTGGCGTTGATCCCGGCATTGACCGGAAAATTCGTCCAGGTCGAAAATGTGACCCGTGCGATCAACTTCGGCGTGAACAAAGTTCGTTTTTACACGCCTGTGCCTGCGGGCGCACGCGTTCGCGCACGCGCAACCGTGCTTCAGGCACGTCGGCGTGCCGGCGCTTTGCTATTGACGTGCGAAGTCAGAATCGAGGTCGAGGGGGAACGCAAGCCGGCCTGCGTCGCGGAGACGCTTGGATTGTATTTCTTTGACGATCTGTAGGAGCCCGTCATTGGAGCCCGCCATCCGGGCTATAGAAGTTATATCAGCACCGCGGGCGGCATATTCCTCTCCCTCATGGCTCGCTGCGCTGCGCTTTACTTCGGTCGAAGAACATCCCACCCGCGGTGCTCTTCGCCCGTATGACGCGTTCCAACAGAATTTCTGTTACCGCGCGTGCAGCCAGCCTGGCAGGAACGTATACGGGTCGGTATCCGTTGACCGATTCCAGCTGACCTTATTTTCCTCAAGCATTTTCGCGAGGCTGCCATCCTTGCAGGCGTCGAACATCTCCGTTGCGCCGCCCAGGTGAATACCGCCAATGTATATCTGGGGAATAGTTTTGGCGCCGGTGCGCTGTTCGATGGCTTTCCTGATCTTGCCGCCCTTGTTGTCTACCTGGTACTCGACGGAATCGAGTTCGATCGCGCGATAGGGTATTTCGTACTCGGCGAACATCTTGCGCACGGACAAGCAGAATTCACACCATTCCGTCGAAAAAATTACGACAGGGTTATCGGCATCGTGGGTCGCACTTTCCAGGAACTCCAGCGCCTCGGGTAAGGCCTCGACCGCTTTGGGTTCGTCATCCTTGGGCGGCGGCGGTGGCGCAGAATCGAAGCGGTAGTTCGGTGTGGATCGCGAAATTTCCTGCTCATCCTCGGTCATGTCTTCGGGGATGTCATCGAACAATATCGTGCTTAAATAGCGTTCCCCCGTGTCAGGCAGCATGCAAAGTATGTTCGCTCCTGGTTCGGCTTTTTCAGCGATTGCCAGGGCACCCGCAAGCGTTGCACCGGCCGATATGCCGACAAAAATTCCTTCATCGCATGCGAGCGACCGGGACAGCCGTAAGGCGTCGTTGCCATGAATCGGCATGATTTCATCGATCAACTTCGCATCGACAGCATCTTCAGTCAGCTTCGGAATGAAGTCAGGGGTCCAGCCTTGCATCAGGTGCGGGCGAAACAGTGGATGACTTGCCGCTGGCGAACCGTCTTGCGCACGCTCCTGCGGTATGCCGCTGCCGAGTATCGGTGAGTTATCCGGTTCGCAGACGATGATTTTCGTTTTTGGACTTTTTTCCCTGAGCACGCGGGACACACCTTTGAGCGTTCCTCCCGTGCCGAATCCCGTAACGAAATAGTCGAGCCCGTCATCGGCAAACGCCGCGAGGATCTCCGGCGCTGTCGTGCGCGAATGCGCATCTGCATTGGCCTCGTTTTCGAACTGGCGAACCAGAAACCAGCCATGTTTTTCGGCGAGCTCAACGGCCTTGGCGAGCATGCCACTGCCTTTGAGGTGGGCCGGCGTCAATACGACCTTTACGCCCATGAAGCGCATCATCTTGCGTCGTTCAACGCTGAAATTCTCAGCCATGGTGACGACGAGCGGATAGTCTTTTTGCGCGCAGACCATCGCCAGGCCGATGCCAGTGTTTCCACTGGTTGCCTCGATGACGGTCTGGCCTGGTTTGATCGCGCCGGTTTTTTCGGCATCTTCAATAATGCCGAGTGCAAGTCGGTCCTTGACCGAACCCATCGGATTGAATGATTCAATCTTGACGAATATGTTGGCGTTATCGGGCCCGATCTTGTTGAGGCGTACGACGGGTGTATTACCGATGGTTTCGAGGATGTTTTCGTATCTGGCGTTCATCGTTCTTGTCCCTGGTAGCGGATGCACTGCGGACACTAGTCAGCGGCTAGTGCCCCGTAACGCACCATGGTTCGCCGGTAGCTGCCGGAATTGCGCAGGCGCTCTGCCAATTCGCCATGCAGCTTTTCTTCCCAATAATTCCAGCGTTCCACAAAATCATTCGCGAGTTCGTAATCGCCCGAGTATTGTACCTGCAATACCTGGCGCAGCATCTGCTCAATAACCTCGTGGTAACGGTCGTAATTGATCGTTAGCAAGCCTGACTCGGCGTCGGGTTCGAGCAGGCCGAATTCCATGTAGAAATTGAATTGCATGAGTTGCATGGTCTGATATGGCTGCTCTGCACGAGGCCGCACAATCTGCAGTGTGCGCCGGATGCCATCGGCGTAATGTGCGCGCAGCGTCATCTCGTCATGGTAACCGGCTCGTTCGAGCGCCGGTGCTACGAACAGCGACACGAGATCCGATTTGAGCTCTTCAAACAGATCGGCTCGATCGGCGAGCGCGGTGCCGAGTTCACGACCATCGGCGGCCTTGCTGACCCCCAAATAGTGTCCAATCTCATGCCAAAGGGTGCGGTCAAAGCCGCCGTCACTGGTCAGGTCATCGCGGTTACGGCCGTCGATGACCGCGTCAAAGCGCTTCCTTTTATTCGCGAATATTTCGATATTGGTCAGGATGTTGTTGCGGACGAGTATGGTCCTGCCGTACTTACGCGCAAAATCGGCGTTATTCGGCAAAATCGTAGCCGTGTTTGCGCCGCGAGCCTGTCCAAAGTCGGCGATAACGTTGTAAACGCCGACCGGAATTCGAGAGTGCAGCGTCTTGTAATGCTCATAGGGCAAGGAATTCTCAAACTCCTGCAGCTCGGCAATTGCTGTTTGCAATGCGCGGCTTTTGTCCTCGTCTCGGGCCAGGATGCTGGCACTGTAAAAGCCCTTGACGCCGAGAAGATGATCGTCATAGGTCTCATAGCTGCCGATCTGGATATTCAATCCAGCAAATGTGCCGCTCACCCAGGACGCGTCGCCCGATTCGTAGTCACCGCTGAGCAGATCACGGCCGCGATTGCGAAGGTATGCAGCAAAATCGGGTGTCTCGATTGCGAGTAGTTCAGCCGCCGCGTTCAGGTGTCGTCTGACCTCGCGCAATGGCGCTGCGTAGGCGAGAGCGTAAGGAACCGTGTAGAAAGCATCGATGTTGTCCTGGGTGGATTCGAGTTGCGCTCGCAAGTCACTATGCAATGCGTCGATTTCCGGAAACAGGTCGAGCCGGTCGAGATCGCCCGCAACGTTTGCAGCCGTGGCTCTGCGCACGACGCTGCGCAACGCAAGAATGCTTGTGGAGTCGGCCGGATTATCCGACAGGTAAGCGTCAATTTCGGCGCGCTTCAATGCGGCAGGATAGACGTTCCTGCCGGGTACCTCCGCAGTCACCGGCAGCGCGGCCAGGCGGTCATTTTCGAGCGTGGTGACAATCGGCCCCTTGGAAATGTAGTACAGGTCGAGCAAGTTCTGTGTTTCGGTAGATCGTTCGGATGCATCGTGCAGCGCATCGAGGGCGGCCTTCGCTGCCAATGCTTGCGGGTGCAGTTGCTGCTCGTAGAGTTCATGCATGATGTTCCCCGCAGCGAGCAATTCGCCGAGGGCTTGGGATTCCGCGGCGCTCAGGTGACTCAGATTGGGATCAAGCGTTACCCTGAGCGTCGCATCGAGGATCGGCTGCGTCTGATCCACGGACCAGTAGCCGTCCGGCAGATCTGCGGCGACGTGCGTGAACATCAGCATGGCGACGACGAAAAGCAGTGATTTCATGAGTCTCCTTCAGTCAAGGAATTCGGTGCTTGTCTGACGCTTGCGATTTACGATAAGCCTGGTGACGAGCCGCCCCTGTGACACCAAACAAAAAGGGGCGACAGACCTTCGCCTGCCGCCCCGATAGTCTCACGGCATTACTCGAAGTTCTTGCGGAATGTAACACCGTATGTGGCCGGCTCCGACGGATAGGAGAACATCTTGTCTTCGGCGACCGGGACGTCGAACGAGCCATGGTACCAACGCTCGTCGGTGATATTGCGGCCCCAGAACGTCAGCGTCGAGTTCATGTTATCGAAGTTGAAACCGACACGCAGGTTGATCAGGCTAGTGGCGTCCTGCAGCGAGTACGGATCGAGATCGCCATCCGTATATTGCTCCGAGAAGTAGGTGTACTCGGCGCGGATGAACATCGACGTATTGCCGCCGAGCTTGAAGTCCTGCGTTACCGCGAGGAAAGCCCGATCCTCAGGGTTGTAGGGGATCGGATCGCCCGTGCGCGAACAGCTGTCAGGCAAATTGGTCGGGTCGACAGGGCCCGGGCATCCCGGGTCACCCATGCCCATCCATATACCGTCGTGGACTACCCAGGTGTCCCAGGCCGTTCCAGCCTCGAAAGTCTTGAATTTACCCTCGTTGTGCGCGTAGTTGATCTGCACTTGAGTCGTATCAGTTGGCAGCCACAACAATTCGATTTCCACACCGTTGACCTCGACATCACCGGCATTTTGCAGGTTGAAACCGCCACCGCTGAACGAGTTGGCCTGGAAGTCCTCGAAGTCGGTATCGAATACCGTCAGTACATACTGCAAGCGACCGACCTCGCCCTTGATTCCGAGTTCAAACGACGACGAAGTCTCGGGGCCGAAGATCTGGTCAAATGCTGGATTGATGCGGTCGGCATTGGTGCCGCCGGACTTGAAACCGGTCGCGTAAGACGCATAGACCATCGTGGTGTCGTTAGGGCGGAATGTCAGTTTCACTGTGCCTGTCGTCTGACTGTCGCTCAGGGAGTCCATGACATCCGACCTTGGCGCGAGCGGGTCGAACAGGTAGGCACCCCAGGCGACATTGGGTGACGTTACGGGTACCAGGTCCCCGGCGAGAACCCCGTCGAGGCTGCCGAACATGCCTCCGGTCAAGAGATATGCCCCCATCTCTGATAATGCTACACAAACTGCGCCGCCCACGAAGCTGGTGCCGGTGGGGTCACCAGGATCAGCAGCGCACGGGCGCAAATCAGGCGGCGGTCCATTGGCCGTCTGAGTGTAGGTCGCGTCGATATCCTTGGTCTCATCGGTGTAGCGAGCGCCAACGGTCAAGGTGAGTTGATCGCTTAATGCGAAATCGAGCTGACCGAACGCGGCCCAGCCCGAATGATCCTGTTTGACGACGTCAAACGCCGTAACGCCCGTTGGAAAGGCTACGGTCGCCGGCGCAATCAGGCCATCCAGTGGCGATCCAGCTATCGCGGCACGAATGCCTTCTATGTTCGCAACCACGGCCGGCAGCGCCGGATTGAGGAGGTCGACATAGGGCCCGAACATGGCACCGCCTGTCGTATCGGTTTCCTGATCGAGCGACTGCCCGAAATAATACAAGCCAGCGACAAATGTGCTGCCACTGCTGCCGATATCGCCCAGCAGCTGTAATTCCTGCGAGAAGGATGACTGGTCGACTTCGTTCGTGCGAGTAAATACGTCGAGGTTGGAAAAGTCACCATCGATGAAGTCGGTCGTCTTGAATGAGCGAAAGGCCGAGATCGATCTCACTGACATGCCGTTGTCCAGAATCCAATTGAGATCCAACGAAAGGCCAGAGTCCTCGTTCGTCGATCTTGGCAGGTAATTGACCGCCGTCGTGTACTGGTCGAAGCCAGTCCCCGTCATTACGAAGGGCCCGAACGGGGCGAGCAGCGCGTCCGGATACGGATAATCGGTGAACGCCGTGGCACCCAGGGAGATAGCTGCAGCGTCCGAGCCGTTGGTAGGCGCAATGGCAATGCTGCCACGATACCAAATGCTGTCCACGCGATTGACAGCGACGCAACAGGTCTCGTCGATTTCGGCATAGTCGGCAATAATACGCATGTAAAAATCATCGCCGGGCTCATTCTTGGCGAGCTGCAGGCGAATGCCGAGCCGATCCCTGTCGTTCAGTACATCATCACCCAGTGCGATGTCCTTAACATAGCCGTCACGCTGACTGGAAAAAATCGTGCCGCGGAACGCCATGGTGTCATTGATTGGAATATTCGTCGCCGCGCTGACTTTGGTCAATCCGAAATCACCGATGGTCACATCGACGAATGAGTTTCTGTCCTGGCTTGGTCGTACGTTACGAATGTGGATCGCGCCAGCCGCCGTATTCTTACCGAACAATGTGCCCTGTGGGCCGCGCAGCACTTCAACAGCTTCGACATCGATAAGATCGTTGATCAATGAACTTTGCCGCGAACGATAGACACCATCGACGTACAGGCCGACTGACGATTCGACGCCAAAGTTATTTGAGGTACTGCCGATGCCGCGAATAGCGAAGTTCGTCGTTGTCGCGGTCTGGCTCTGTCCAACTATAAGTCCGACAACGTTTTGTTGCAGATCGATCATGTCCGTGATGCCGGCATCCACGATGCCGTCGCCCGTGATTGCGCTCATCGCGACCGGCGTGTCCATGAGCGGTGTCGGTCGCTTTGTCGCGGTTACGATGATTTCTTCAAATATGTCTTGCTGTGCTAGTGCCGGAACGCTGACCAGCAAACTGACGGCCATAACACTCAGCACTTTGCCGATGCTTGCGGGACAGTTCTCGACTGTCTTGATGGGATAGCTCATTTTCTCCCCCCTGCGGGATAGTGCGGCGCTATTGGTGCGCCTCTTCAAAATTTGTTCACTTCAGAGCTGCTGGACCATGACGATAGGTCGGGAAAATACCAAAGGAAACAGCCGCTTTGGCCAACATTCTGAAGTGCCATTTATGGCGCCAAGCATACCACGATTTTTTGGTGCCGCAGAATAGAACAACGCTATAAACCCGTGCAGGACAAGGGTTTTCTGTTAAATTGCCGGTGGCTACTCACCGATCAGGATAGACAGATATGCAAGGATTGATGATGGACGCGCCGCTGTTGATCTCGTCATTGGCAGAGCACGCGGCGAAAAATCATGGCGATCGGGAGATTATGTCGATTACCGTGGACAATCCGCAGCACCGCTATACTTTCAAAGATTGTTTTTCCCGCGTCAAACAGCTCGCCAATGCGCTCGACAAAATGGGACTGGAGCACGGTGATCGCATCGCGACCATGGCATGGAATGATTACCGTCATCTCGAGTGTTACTACGGCATCAGCGGTGCCGGCTATATCTGCCATACGATCAACCCGCGACTGTTTCCCGAGCAGCTGATTTTCATCATCAATCACGCCGAGGACCGCTGGATATTGACGGACGTGATGTTCGTGCCATTGCTCGAGGCGATCGCCGACAAAATCGTCGGGGTGGAAGGATTCATTGTGATGACCGACGAAGCACACATGCCCGAGACGGCGCTCAAGAATGTGCTCTGTTACGAAACCCTGATTGCAAAAGAGGCCAGCGACTATGACTGGCCGGAACTGGATGAACGCTCTGCGTCGGCACTGTGCTATACATCCGGGACAACGGGCGATCCCAAGGGTGTTCTCTACGATCACCGGTCGACTATTTTGCACGCGTACGCCAGCGTGGTGCCCGACGCCCTGAACATGTCAAGCCAGGACTGCGTTTTGCCTGTGGTACCCCTGTTTCATGTCAATTCCTGGGGCACGCCGTACTCGGCCGTGATGGTCGGGGCGAAGATCGTATACCCGGGGCCGAAGATGGGCGATGGCGAGACGCTGTGTGATCTCATGAATGCGGAAGAGGTGACGCTGGCACTGGGCGTGCCGACAGTCTGGCTTGCGCTCCTGCAATACACCGAAAAGGCAGGCAAGCGACTCGAGTCGTTGCAGCGTACGGTCATCGGCGGCGCGGCCGTTACTCGTTCAATGATTAAGGAGTTCCGCGATAAACACGATGTAGAAGTGCGACAGGGCTGGGGCATGACCGAAATGAGCCCACTCGGGACATGCAATTCGATCAAAGCCGGGCTCGAGTCATTGTCCGACGACGAGCGCCTGGATCTGGCAACCAAGGCTGGCCGCGGTCTCTTTGGCGTGCAGATGCGCATCGTTGACGACGACGGCAACAAACTGCCGTGGGATGGCGAGGCTTACGGCGCCTTGCAGGTGCGCGGGCCCTGGGTCTGCAGCGACTATTTCAAACTCGAAGGCAGCGCGGGCGCGCATACCGATGATGGCTGGTTCGATACGGGCGATGTCGCGACAATCGATGCGGAAGGCTACATGGCGATCACGGACCGCACCAAGGACGTCATCAAGTCGGGGGGAGAGTGGATCAGCTCTATCGAACTCGAAAACGTCGCGATGGACCATCCGGCAGTCGCCGAAGCGGCCGTCATCGGCCTGGCCCATCCGAAATGGACAGAGCGCCCGTTGCTGGTTGTCGTCAAAGCCGAAGGTCAGGACGTCGGCAAGGAAGAGATGCTGGCGTGGTATCAAGGCAAAGTTGCGACCTGGTGCGTACCAAATGACGTCGTGTACGTCGATGAATTGCCACACACGGCGACGGGTAAAGTAAAGAAGATTGAATTGCGAAGACAATTCGCTGACTATCAGTTTCCCAACTAACGGCCGCAGGTCGGCAATCAGCAGACGCGAGGAGCAAGAATGGGCGATCCCCTGCGCCTTTACGGCCTGAAGGCACTTGTCACAAATGCCGCCGGCGGCATCGGCGAAGCTGTATCACGGACGCTCGTCAAGCATGGCGCGACCGTACTTGCCATCGACACCGCCAGCAGCGGCGTTGAGCAGTATTTTGTGACGGTCAAGGGTATTGATGGATACGCGGCGAATCTGATCGATGCGACCCGCATGCCCGCGCTCGTCGAAGAGGCTGTCGAACGCCTTGGCGGCATTGACATTCTGATCAATGATTTTCCCTTACAGCCCGGTGCGCCGCTTGTTGACGGTGATGCACAGCTCGATGACTTGCTCGAAACCCGGGCCGATCTCGTCATGTCAATCTGTCGTTCATCGCTGCCGCATCTCAGGAAGAGCCCGGCGGGCCGCGTTATCAATATTGGATTTCTACGCAGCGTGTTCGCTGCCGACGGCGCAGAAGCTTTTGCGAAATCGGAGCAAGGCATCGCCGCACTGACGCGCGCGCTGGCTGCCGAAACTGGTGAATTCGGCATCACGGCCAACTATGTGCAGCCCGGCGCAATCATGACGCCAACCAGTCGCGAAGTTTTCAAGAACGACAGGGAACTTCGAGATTTCTGCATCGCGAATTCTGCGGCGCAGCGGCTTGGCGAACCTATCGATGTTGCCAGGGTCGTTTTATTTCTTGCCAGTGATGATGCTGTTTTCGTCAGCGGCACGGGCATTGTCGTCGACGGTGGGCGTAGCAGCTCCTGATTGGGTATGCATCCGGTACTCGACGATCTGATCACGCTGCTCGAATTAGAGCGCATCGAGGACAATATTTTCCGCGGTGACAGCCGTGATATCGGTAGTGCACAGGTATTTGGCGGGCAGGTACTGGGCCAGGCGCTGTCGGCGGCCCAGCACACGGTCGACGGTCGTGTTGCGCATTCATTGCACGCGTATTTTTTGCGCCGTGGCGACATGGCTGCACCGATCATTTACGAGGTCGATCGCGCTAGAGACGGCGGCAGCTTTTCCAACCGCCGCGTTGTCGCTATCCAGCACGGCAGGCCGATATTCAACCTGGCCGCGTCATTTCAGAATCCTGAACCAGGCATCGAGCACCAGGCCGTCATGCCGGATGTCCTAGATCCTGAAGAATTGCGGGACATCATCGACGTCGAAGCGGAGTTGCTTGATAAAATGCCGGCAAAGTTGCGCCGCCACATGACTGACAAACGGCCATTCGTGGTTCGCCCGGTCCCGCAAGCGGACGCTGCGAAAAGCATGCCGCCCGTCAGATGCGTCTGGCTTCGAACTGTCGATACATTGCCTGAGGACCTGGCGCTGCACCAAAACCTGCTTGCCTATGTGTCCGACTATGAATTGCTGGGCGTCAGCACCCTGCCGCATGATCTGCCGTTCGGGCAGGGCGCTATCATCATGGCGAGCCTTGATCATGCGCTGTGGTTCCATCGCGAATTCCGGATTGACCGCTGGTTGCTTTATGCGATGGACAGTCCGAATGCCTCCGGCGCCAGGGGATTTTCCCGGGGTCAGCTGTTTAGTGAGGACGGCAGTCTTGTCGCATCGACGGCCCAAGAGGGTCTCGTTCGGGTCGTGGAGCCTGGGAGCAAATGGCATCGCTCGGACCCGCGCCTGCAGGCCTAGCCCGGACTATTCATGAATAGTCCGGGCTAGCGCGTTCAGGGTTGGGCTTTGCCCTGGGCTGCAACAGCGGCGGTTGCTTTTGCTATTGCGTCCGGATCGCCCAGGAATTCATGCGATACAGCATTGAGGTCGGCGTCAAGAGTGTAGGCCAGCGGAATGCCGGTCGGAATATTGAAACCTGTGATTGCCTTGTCCGACATATTGTCGAGCATCTTGACCAATGCACGCAGGCTATTGCCATGTGCAGCGATCAACACGTTTTTGCCGGCGCGCAATTCGGGAGCGATCGTATCAAACCAGCATGGCAATACACGCTCGAGCGTCGTCGCGAGCGACTCCGTTGACGGCAGGTTTTCGATTCCTGCATAGCGCGCGTCGCGAGACGGATGGCGATCATCATCAACGTCAAGGTCGGGTGGCGGAATGTCGTAGCTGCGGCGCCAGATGTGCACCTGGTCTTCACCGTATTTTGCCGCGGTCTCGGCTTTATTCAGGCCTTGCAGAGCGCCGTAGTGACGTTCGTTCAGACGCCAGTCACGGACGACCGGAATCCATACGCGGTCCAGTTCGTCGAGAATCAACCAGAGCGTACGAATTGCGCGCTTAAGAACTGACGTAAACGCGATATCGAAATCATAGTCGAGTTCTTTGAGCAGGCGCCCGGCATCCACGGCTTCCTGAATACCCTGATCGGTCAGGTCGACATCGGTCCAGCCCGTAAACAGGTTCTTGAGGTTCCAGTCACTCTGGCCGTGGCGAACGAGTAAGAGCTTACCCGTCATGGGTTCTCCATATGTGGTTGACTGTAAAGGAAAACGATGGCTCAGCCCGATATTAAATTACGCAGTTCCTGCGCGGCGACCGACAGGGTAGCAAAATCAATCTGGCCTCGTAGCTGCATGTCGTCGACCATACTCTTGAAGCGCTCGACTTCAGCGTCGTGTTGCTGCAGCCATTTCTGGACGGCCTTGTGCAGGTTCCGATTGCCGCGCTTGCGCAGGAACTTCGAGGCAAGGTCACGCCGGATTCCATAAAACTCCTCGCGAAGGTTGCTGCGCGCGATAGCCTGCCAGCGGCCGTTCACCTTCAGTTCCTCCGCACCGACGTGTAGCCAGAACAGGCCAAGCTGGTCATTGAACGCTGAATAGAGTGTTGCGGTCTCGATGACATCGCGTTTGTATTTAGCGGCAAGATCCGCAATGTCGAGCGCCGCACGCGTCAACAACAATGCAGACATTCGGTTTGCGAGTTTCTCGTCCACTCCCATCTGGATGAATTCGGCGGCGGCTTTTTGATGACGCAATCGGGCATTGGTCGACATCATGGCAGTAGTGCGCTTGTACACCGCTGTCATACCTTGCTGCAGATGATCGACAGTGGGCTCAATTTCGAGATCGTCGCCGTACTGCTCAATGAGCCAATAGCAGACATGGCGCAATGTGCGGCTGACTTCGAACATCATCGACATCTGCGCCGACGCCGGGATCATGTTATCCAGTGATTCGATCGTTTTATACAGCCCTCTGGCACGACAAATTTGCCGCGCGACCGTGTATGCCCGCGCAACCGTTACAATATCTGCGCGCGTGTCGTCCTGAACTCGCTTGACGAATGCGGGTCCCATGCGATTGACAAGATCATTCGCGATGAGAGTTGCCAGAATCTGCCGGCTCAGGCGGTGGTCCGGCAGCTGCTCGCTAAAGCGTCGACGCAATACGGCGGGGAAATAGCGCAATGGGTCGACCACCAGAAAGTCCACAAGCGTGTCACCCGAGGCGATCAAGCCGTTGTACAAGTCGATTTTTGCGTAGCTCAGGACGACGGCCAGCTCGGGTCGCGTAAATCCCTGTTTGTGAGCACGACGGTCCTCGATCTCGGTTTCATCGGGAAGGTATTCGAGAGCGCGATTCAGGAGTCCGGTCTTCTCAAGATTACTAATGAGTTGCGCAATTTCATCGATACGCTCGACCGAGCGGATCTCACTCATGCTGATGGATTGTGTTTGCCGATAGTTGTTGCGCAGAACCAGTTCGGCAACATCGTCTGTCATTGAGACCAGCAGCTCGTCGCGTTTTTTGCGGGACATGCCTTTTTGCTTGGCGACATCGCTCAACAGGATCTTGATATTGACTTCACGGTCCGAACTGTCGACGCCCCCTGAGTTGTCAATGAAGTCGGTATTGATTCGTCCGCCGGCCAGGCTGAACTCGATGCGCGCGAGCTGTGTGAGGCCCAGGTTGCCGCCTTCGCCGACCACCTTGCAACGCAGATCGCATGCATCGACACGGACGGCGTCATTGCTGCGATCGCCAACGTCCGCATGGCTTTCATTGCTCGCTTTGACATAGGTGCCGATGCCACCGTTCCACATCAGATCAACACGCATCCTCAATATCGCGCGAATCAATTCGTTCGGCTGCATCGATGTTGCGTCGGTATCCAGAAGCCTGCGAACTTCGGTACTCAGGCGAATCGTCTTGGCCTGTCGCGAAAAGACGCCGCCGCCCTTGGAGATCAGGCTGTCGTCGTAGTCGGACCAACCTGAGCGTGGCATTTTGAACAGTCGTTGACGTTCCCGGAAACTCGACGGCAGGTCCGGATCCGGGTCGAGAAAGATGTGTTGATGATTGAATGCCGCGACGAGCCTGATCTTGCGTGACAGCAACATGCCGTTGCCGAATACATCGCCGCTCATGTCGCCGATGCCGGCAACCGTGAACGGATCTTTTTGCACATTCAGCCCTTGCTCGCGGAAGTGCCGCTTTACCGCCTCCCACGCACCACGCGCCGTGATGCCCATTTTCTTGTGGTCATAGCCGGCCGATCCACCGGATGCGAATGCATCATCGAGCCAGAAGTTGTAGCTGGCGGAGATTTCATTCGCGATGTCCGAAAATGCTGCGGTGCCCTTATCTGCCGCGACCACGAGATACGGATCATCGCCATCGCGTCGTACGATACCGGCTGGTGTCACGACCTTGCCGTCCACGACATTGTCCGTGATATCGAGAAGACCCGAGATAAACGTCTTGTAGCACTCGATACCATTGGCGAGAATTGCGTCGCGGTCGCCCTGTGGCGCCCGCTTCGGAAAAAATCCCCCCTTTGCCCCGGTTGGCACGATGACGGTGTTCTTCACGACCTGCGCCTTCATCAGGCCAAGAACTTCGGTGCGGAAGTCCTCGGGACGATCCGACCATCGCAGTCCGCCCCTGGCAACGTCGCCGCCCCGCAGGTGCACGCCTTCAAATTCGGGCGAGTACACAAAAATCTCGAACTTCGGTTTTGGCAGCGGAACCTCGCGGAGCTGCGTGGGATCGAGTTTGATCGAGATGTATGACTTCGGCTTACCCTCTTCGTCGCGCAAAAAATAATTGCTTCTGAGCGTTGCGTTAACAGCACTCGAGAACGCTGTCAGAATTCGGTCTTCGTCCACATTTTTGGCTTTTTCGACGGCACGCTGGACGATTGGCAGCAGCGCTTTGAGCTCGCGTTTACGCTTGGCCTGCGTGAGTCTGGGGTCGAATTGCAATTCGAATTGCTGCACCAGCAAGCGCGTGAAATTTGCATGGCTGATAAGCACGTCTTCCATATACGCCTGGCTAAATGGAATGCCCAACTGCTGCAAGTATTTCGCGTAGCAGCGCAGCAGCGCTGTCTGGCGCCAATCCAGTTTCGCGCTGAGAATGAGGCGATTCATGCCATCGTTTTCGACTCGACCGGCGAGCATCTCACTGAAACAGTCTTCAAAGCATGTCGCTACTTCGGCCATTTCAAATTCGATGCCGCTTTCATGACGCAGGTGAAAATCCTGAATCCAGAACGTCTCGCCCGTCTGCAAGTGCAGCTCATAAGGACGTTCGGTGTAGACTTCGACGCCCATGTTCTCGAGCAAAGGCAGTGCCTCGGAAAGGGCGAGCGGTTCGTCAATGCAGTAAATCGTGAAATACATGTGGCCGGGCAAGCTGCCTTCGCGCTTGTACAAGTCGACCGATCGCGCGGTCTGCTTAGCCACCATTTCGTCGATGCGCTCGATATCGCTGCAGGCTTCCCGCGGGGTGACGTCGTCCTGGTAGCCGAGCGGAAACACATCGCGATATTTGCGGAACAACTTGGGTCCGTCTTCGATTCCGAAGGTCTCATCAAGCTGATCGCGCAATTTGTCGGACCAGGTGATGACGACGTCGGCGATCGACTCTTCGATTTTCTGAATGCTGATATGCGGCCGAGCGCCGGCCGGCGTTCGTACGACAATATGCACGCGTGCGAGTGCGGAATCCGATATCTGCACGCTTGAATCAACCGATGATCCGCCGAAGGCCTCCTTAAGGATGCCCTCTATCTTGCGCCGGACAACTGTCGTGTATTTTTCCCTCGGCACGTAGACGAGGCAAGAGAGAAATCGGCGAAATGCGTCGCGCCGCAGGAAGAACGCGACGCGTTGCCGGTCCTGAAGGTTCAAAATACCGATCGTCGTTCGGGTAAGGTCCTGTACGGAACTGTGAAACAGCTCATCGCGTGGGTAGGTGTTGAGAATGTGCATTAATGCTTTGCCACTATGGCCGCGAGGTTCGAGGTGAGCGCGTTCGAATATTCTGTCGATTTTGTGGCGAAGCAATGGAATATTGCGCGGCGCTTCACTGTAGGCAGCAGATGTGAACAAGCCGATGAATCGTCGTTCGCCACTTACATTACCGCGTTCGTCGTAGACCTTAATGCCGACGTAGTCGAGATAGGCGTTGCGGTGAATCGTCGAGCGCGAGTTGGCCTTGGTGAGAATGAGCCAGTCTCTTGAGCGCGCGAGCCGGCGCATCGCGGTAGTGAGTTCGATCGTAGTGACGCCGCGTTCCTTACGCGACAACAGTCCCAGCCCGCTATTTTCGACAGACTTCAGAAAAATCTTTTTTCCGCGCCTGGAGACCTTGTATTCGCGATAGCCGAGGAAGGTGAAGTGATCATCGGCGAGCCATTGTAGAAAAGCTTTGCTTTCGCTGCGCAGTTCCTCGTCGACACGGGTTGGCCCGCGATCCAGCAATTCATCCGTCGCGATCATTTCTGCGCGCATTTTTCCCCAGTCTCGCACGGCAAGCTTGATGTCAGACAATACTTTTCGAATTTCCTGCTCGAGCAGGTTCAATTGTTTCGAATCGGTCTCCCGGTCGATCGCGAGTCGAATGAACGATTCCCGCTGCCCCTTGGTGGAATTCAGCTCGGTGATACTTTCAATGCGCCCGCGACTATTGCGAAGGACGCGGATAATTGGGTGAACCGTGATGTGTACGGCCAGATCGTGCCGATTGATAGCCGCCGTAATCGAATTGACGAGAAACGGCATGTCATCGTTGATCAGTTCAATAAAAGTGAACGGAGACGTATAGCCGTGTTTTTCCTCAATCGGATTGAAAATTCGGATCCTTGACTGGCCTTTGCGACGCTGCGCGCCGAATTCCAGATGGCTCAGCGCGACTTGTGCCATGATCTGCGGTGATCTGCCGATGAGGTCTTCGACGGGCACGTCGGTGACGTATTGCTTGAGAAAGCGCCGGGTTTGGGCGGTCGTGGGTAGAATCGAGGACGAGACCCGGGCGGAGAGAATGGCATGAACGATTTTGCCCTTGCGATCGTAACCGCGGCGTTTTTCTTTCTGTTTCATTGCTCTTGTCTCTGGGCCGAATCGCTGCGGATTACTACCTTGGGTCGCGGCGGCATTATACAATCATTGCTTTGAAACGATCACCCCAGAATGAACAAACGCGAACTCGAAAAAGCCATACACACAAAACTGTCACGCGATGATGATTATACGGCGTATTTGCAGCTCGATGCGCTCCTCGATGCGCAAAAGCCACTTGGCGATCCGCCACATCATGACGAGATGCTGTTCATCATCCAGCACCAGGTGGCCGAACTCTGGATCAAGCTGCTGATACACGAAGTTGCCCGCGCGATCGATTATCTGCGCGATGATCGCCTGTCGCAGGCAGTCAAGAATCTCTCCAGGGTGCGCCATATACAGAGCCAGCTATACGGTCAGTGGAAGGTGCTGGACACGCTGACACCCAGCGAATACTCGGAGTTTCGACACGTATTCGGCAAAGCATCGGGTCTGCAGTCGCCGCAGTACCGCATTCTCGAATTCATGCTCGGTAACAAGAGCCGCCCGACACTGGCCGTTTATGAGCACCAGGCTGAATGGTACGACCGGCTCGTCACCGCGCTCGAAGCCCCAAGTCTTTACGAGGAGTTCCTCAGGTATCTGGCGCGGATGGCATTGCCGGTACCGGCAGCGGTGCTCGAGCGGGATTTCAGCTCTATGCGCGATGAGGATGATGACGTAGTCGCCGTGCTACGGACGATATACGAGGACCGGGACCAGTACTGGGTAGAGTACGAGATGTGCGAGGCGCTCATGGATATCGCGAATAATTTCCAATTCTGGCGATTTCATCACCTCAAGACCGTGGAACGCATCATTGGCCACAAACGGGGTACAGGCGGATCGTCGGGCGTCTCGTTTCTCAAGAAAGCGATCGAAATCGAGTTTTTTCCTGAATTGATCAGGGTGCGCACCGAGCTCGGCGAATAGCCGAGCGGTGCTTTCTTTTACTTCGGGCTGCCAAGCAGACGCGATTTGGCGAGCAGGCGCTCCACGACCAGGTTGAACGTCTCGCAATCTTCCTCGCTGATGCCATGCAAAAGATCGCGTTCAAACGCCAGCGCAAGCGGCGCGATTTCATTGTGTACCTTCCGGCCCTCATCAGACAGGTTCAATATCGAACGTCGACGGTCGGCATCCGCAAATTGACGGTCGATGCGACCATTTTTGACCAGTTTCGTAACCGCGCGGCTGACGGCTACCTTGTCCATCATCGTTCGCTCCGCAACCTCGACCGCGGACAGCCCGGGAAACCGCCCAAGAATGGCGATTACGCGCCATTCCGGAATCGACAGGTTGAATCGCTTGTCGTAAACGCGCGCGATCGTCGTGCTGATGGTGTGTGACAGGACTGACATCCGGTACGGCAAGAAGTCTTCGAGAATCAATTCATCTTTCATGGCGATCGTGTCCTGCTGCTAAACTGTAGGAGCCCGCCATGCGGGCGATTTTTGCGCGGTGGATCGCGATCTTACAGCGGACATTCAACAGTAACGACAATGCAAAGCGCATTCAAGGCTAAGCCAGATGTGCTGCGGCGAGATAGTCGGTTGATTGCATCTCGATGAGACGGCTGATGGTGCGATCGAATTCGGCGGCGAGTTTGCTGCCGGCATACAGTGAGTCGACATCCACGGCAGCAGACACGATCAATTTGACGCGGCGGTCGTAAAACTCATCCACGAGCGCGACGAATCGGCGCGCCTGGTTTTCGAGCGTACGATCGAACCTGGGAATGCCTGACAAGATGACCGTCGGATACCAACGGGCGATCTCAATATAGTCGTTTTGACTGCGAGGGCCATCGCACAGTTCGGCAAAGTCAAACCAGGCAATGCCTTTGGCGCACAAACGAGCACAAATGTCGCGGCCGTTGATTTCGAGCATGCGGTCACTGGCGATCTGGCTCGATGCTGACTCGTCAAAGAAATGCTGCAACTTGGCGCATGCGACATCGTCGTCAGGAGATAAATAGGTTCCGGCCTGTTGCAGCAGACGCAAACGGTAGTCAACGTCGCCGCCAATATTGACGACCTGAGTAAACGTCTTTAACAGTTCAATTGCGGGCAGAAAGCGCTGCCGCTGCAAGCCGTCACTGTATAACTCGTCCGGCGGCGTATTAGACGTTGTGACGAGCGTTACTCCGCGCCGGAAAAGTCCGTCGAGCAATCTCGCCAATATCATCGCGTCGCCGATGTCACTGACATAGAATTCATCGAAGCACAGCACACGCGTCTCGGCTGCAATGTTCTGTGCAACCTGCTCGAGAGGATTTTCGATGTCATCGAGCCTGTTCAGGCGCGCGTGCACGTCATGCATCATGCGGTGAAAGTGAACTCGTTTTTTTGCATCGATCTCGAGAGTTTCAAAAAACAAATCCATCAGGAAAGTCTTGCCGCGACCAACGCCGCCCCAGATATACAGGCCCTTTTCGCCAAATGTGTCTTCGTTGGCGGAAGGATTGAATAAGCCGAAGAAACGATCCCGACGCGGTCGGCCTCCGAGCAACCGTCGTTGCAAGTTCTCGAGTAAAGCAACGATCGTATCCTGGGCGTCATCACGCTCGTGACCCTCGCGTTGGAGGCTCTTTTCGTAGGCCTCGCGAATATTCAAATTTCTGGTTATCCTCTGTGGCGTCGCAGCATCCTGCGGGCGGAGTGACAATACTATGACAGCAGAACGTGAGTCGATGGAATTCGATGTGGTCATCGTGGGCGGCGGCCCGTCGGGCCTCGCTGCTGCGTGTCGCCTGATGCAACTCGATGCTGATCTGTCGGTCGTCGTGCTCGAAAAAGGTTCCGAAATCGGGGCGCACATATTATCCGGCAATGTGTTCGAGCCAACAGGACTCAACGAGTTGTTTCCCGACTGGCAGGACAAGGGCGCGCCCGTCACCACGACCGTTAAAGGCGATCATGTCTATTTTCTGACGAGCGAGTCGAAATCGATTCGTGTTCCCGCACTATTCGTACCACGTCCCATGCACAACAAAGGTAACTACATCATTAGCCTGGGCGGCCTGTGCCAATGGCTTGGCGAGCAGGCCGAGGCAATGGGTGTCAACGTGTTTCCCGGATTTGCGGCATCCGAAGTTCTTTATGACGACGAGGGCCGCGTGATCGGTGTCGCGACAAGCGACATGGGTGTCGCAAAAGATGGACAGCAGAAGGCCAGCTACCAGCCTGGATATGAATTGCTGGGCAAGTACACAATTTTTGCCGAAGGTTGCCATGGCAATCTCGGGCAACAGCTGATGGAGCGATTTGATTTACGTCAGAATGCGGACCCGCAGCACTACGGCATTGGCCTCAAGGAAATCTGGGAGATCGATGCAGACAAACACGATGCAGGGCTGGTTGTGCACACGGCCGGCTGGCCGCTCGACAATCACACCGAGGGTGGTGGATTTCTTTATCACGCGGCGAACAACCTGGTGTTCCTGGGACTCATCATTGCGCTCAATTACCTAAATCCACATTTGTCGGCGTTCGAGGAATTTCAACGCTGGAAGCAACATCCGAAAATGCGACAATACCTCGAGGGCGGCAAACGCATCGCGTACGGCGCACGAGCCGTTAACAAGGGTGGATTGCAGTCATTACCCAAGCTCGCGTTTCCGGGCGGCATGCTGGTCGGTTGCGACGCAGGATTTCTCAATGGCGTGAAAATCAAAGGCGCGCATACGGCCATCAAAACGGGGATGCTCGCGGCCGAAAGCGTACAGCGGGCATTGTCTTCAGGCGATGCGGGTCAATCGGAGCTCGAAGACTACGAGGAAAATGTCAAGGCGTCCTGGGTCCACAAGGAACTCCACAGCGGGCGTAATTTCGGGCCCGGACTCGCCAAATTCGGTACATTTCTTGGTGCGGCATTCACGTTCATCGACCAGAACATTTTCTTCGGCAAGCTGCCATTTACGTGGCACAATAAGATGCCCGATCACGAAATGCTCACCAGGGCGAGCGATGCCGCCGTGATCGAATATCCAAAGCCCGATGGTGTCATCAGTTTCGATCTGAATTCGTCGTTGTTCCTGTCAAGCACAAACCACGAAGAAGACCAACCCGTGCACCTGACGCTCAAGGATGATTCCGTGCCTGTCGCTTACAACCTGCCGATGTTCGACGAACCGGCGCAGCGTTACTGTCCGGCTGGCGTGTACGAGATTGTCGAAGAGAGCGGTCAGAAAGTCTTTCGCATCAATGCGGCGAACTGCGTGCACTGCAAGACCTGTGACATCAAGGACCCGACGCAAAATATTGTCTGGACTGTGCCCGAGGGCGGCGGCGGCCCGAATTACACCGGCATGTGACATTGACATGCGGGCTATCCAACACCCCTGCCGCAGGGGCACGGTTCCGGGTATTTGCTCGCGCTTAACCTCGCTCGGCGTCCTGCCTCGCTCGGATCGGCCTGCGCTTGCTTGGGCGTCCTGCGTCGCAGCGCTGCGGACGACGCGCGAGCAAACACACCGATACCGTGCCCCTGCTGGACCTTTGCGTGGAACTATTGGCGACGAAAGGCCAGCGGGCGGGCTCCAACAGGCGCACTCCTCGCAACCTGGTGCGCAGGTCTATTTTGGCTGCATTCGTATGGCGCCGTCGACGCGGATCGTTTCGCCATTGACCATGGCGGTGCTGTAGATGAATGCGGCCGTGTCCGCGTATTCTTCGGGTCTGCCGAGTCGCGGCGGAAATGGTATTTGGCGGGCCAACGACTCCTGCACTGCATCCGACATGCCCGCAACCATCGGCGTCAGGAATACTCCGGGGGCGATCGTGTTGACTCGAATGCCGAATTGGGCGAACTCTCTTGCGATCGGCAACATCATGCCAACGATGCCGCCTTTGGATGCGGAATATGCTGCCTGGCCGATCTGGCCCTCGAATGCCGCAATCGACGCCGTGCTGATAATGACACCGCGTTCGCCGTCTTCGGTCGGATCGTTGTGTTGCATGAATGCAGCGGCTTCCTTGGTCACGTTGAAGCTGCCAACCAGGTTGACCTGAATCACCTTGTTGAAGTTCTCGCTTGGCCATGGACCGTCGCGTCCCAGCGTGCGTCCCGCCGTTGCAATGCCAGCACAATTGACGGCGAACGTGATGCCACCCATGATTTTATTGGCCTGCTCCATTACGGTCTTTACAGATGTTTCATCCGCCACATCAGTCTTCAGAAATGCGGCACGCTCACCCAGCGTCGCCGCGCTGGCTGCGCCTTGTTCATCGTTGATATCGAGCAGAACGACCTGTCCCCCTGCGTCAATGACTCGCTGTGCGGTGGCGAATCCGAGTCCCGATGCACCGCCCGTTATGACGGCCTTTGCAATTGCCAGGTCCATTCTTTCTCCCTAGATGATTTCGATTCCGATTGCGACAGCCTCGCCGCCACCGATGCAAAGTGATGCCACTCCGCGTCTTAGCTTACGCGCTATCAGCGCTTGCAATAAAGTCGTCGTGATGCGAGCACCGGATGCACCGATCGGATGCCCTAGTGCGCAGGCGCCGCCATTTACATTGACCTTCGCGTGATCGATGCCGATATCGACCATGGCAGCCATCGTCACGACGGCGAAAGCCTCGTTGATCTCATACAGGTCGACGTTATCCGGCTTCCAGCCGAGCATGTCGTGCAGGATCCTGATCGCTGATACCGGCGCTGTCGTAAACCAGGCGGGTTCTTGCGCGAAGCTCGAGTGTCCCAGGATCCGTGCGATCGGTTTGAGGCCACGTCTTTCTGCCTCTGTTGCTGCCATCAGGACCACGGCGGAGGCGCCGTCGGCAATTGACGATGAACTCGCGGCGGTGACCGTACCGTCGGATCGAAATGCGGCACGCAAGGTCGGAATTTTATCGATGTCGACGGTTCCGGGTGTTTCATCCTTGCTAACGATTTGCTCGCCCTTGCGGGTCTTTACGGTAACGGGCGCGATCTCGGCGACAAACGCACCATTCGCGTCTGCGTTTTGCGCGCGTGTAACCGACTCGATCGCGAACGCGTCCTGCTGTTCGCGGGAAAAGCCGTACTTACTCGCCGTGTTTTCCGCAAAATGTCCCATCAATTCGCCTTCGTAGGGGTCTTGCAGGCCGTCGTAAAACATGTGGTCAATAATTTCCTGATGTCCCATGCGGTAGCCGCTGCGCGCTTTGGGCAGCAGGTACGGGGCATTACTCATCGATTCGAGGCCCCCGGCAACCACGACCGACGTACTTCCGGCCTTCACAAGATCGTGGCCGAACATAATCGCTTGCATGCCGGAGCCGCACATCTTATTGACGGTTGTACAAGGCGTGCTGACCGGGATGCCTGCGGCGAGTGCCGCTTGTCGCGCAGGTGCCTGGCCGAGACCGGCCGACAAGACACAACCCATCAACACCTGGCCGACATCGCCAGGGTCGATACCGGAGTCCGTAATCGCACTGGCGATTGCCACAGCGCCGAGTTCCGGGGCAGTTGCTCCAGCCAGTGCACCCTGGAATGCGCCGATCGGTGTGCGTTTTGCGGCAACGATAACGATGGGGTCAGTACTCATGAGTGATCTTCGCTTGTGGTTGCCGAGTCCGACGTGCTGCGCGCGCACAGGTCGGGCTCGTCAAGGATATCGAGAATTTTTTGTCGGGCTTTTTCCGCCAACACTTTGTGATCTTTGAAGGCAGGATCGTCGGGCATGATAGGGGGCAGTATATCGATTCGCAAAGGTACCGGCCGTGGCAGATGTTGCTCGGACGGCATCATGGCGCGCGTTCCCGAAATCGCGATCGGCACCACCGGCATTGCACCCTTGATCGCAGAAACGAACGCGCCCGCCCGAAATCGGCCGACGCCCGGTTCTTTGATAAACGTCCCCTCGGGAAAAAAGGTAAGCGATTCGCCATCCTTTGCGGCCATGATTATTTTTCTCGCATCTCGCGTACTTCCAGCTGCTTCGAATCGTTCAACAAATCGTGATCCGGCGCGCCGCAGAAGAAAGTGCACGAACCAGATGTCTCGCATTTCGCCCTTGATAACGAATGAGTAGCGGGCTGGCAAGTATCCCTTGAGCAAAAATCCGTCGACATAGCTCGCGTGATTCGCAACGACGACGCTGTGCCCCTCGGGAACGTTGTCGAGGCCTCGTACGTCGATCGGGACCCTCGACAGCACGAATATTGCTCGTGCGATCGCGGCCAGATAACGGCAACGACGCCCGTGACCCGGGACCAGGAGCGCGACGAGCAGCCCAAGCAGAATGCATCCGCCGAATACGATCCATGCGTAGACGCCGAACAAAGCGTCACGAAACCGTATTCGTGTTCCGGGTGATTGGCGATTCATCTCTCAATAATGTCCGAAGTGGCTGCGGTCGGTGTCGCGTAATGTGACGCAGATCACTTTATGTTAATGCCTTACAGAAATTGTGACAGCGGTCACGTCGATTGCAGAGTATCGTAATCATACTCAAAACCTTGAAAAAACCGTCGCTTGGGCGTCCAAGGTGCTGATTGTGAGACTGACGCGGGGCTCACGCGCGAGTTTAAGAACCGGCGTATGCAACCAGTCTGCCGATATGAATGTGCAGATCGGCTCTGAGCGCTACACATGCAAAGGATTGCGGGACCGACAAGATGGAAATTATGGCTAGTACAGAGCAACACACTACGGAATCCCAGACCGTTGCGCGCTCCGAGGAGTTCGTTGATAAGTTTCTTGACGCGATCTGGATGGAACGCGGCCTGTCGAAGAACACGCTCGGAGCCTATCGGGCCGATCTGATGACACTCGGCCGTGGTCTTTCAAAACAAGACAAGACGATTGATATGGCCGACAAGGCGGACTTGTTGAAATTCATTGCAGGTCGTGTCGAAGGTGGCGCCAAGCCACGCTCAACGGCGCGACAATTGTCGAGCTTTCGCCGCTTCTTCCGCTACATCATGCGCGAAGGACTGCGTGACAATGATCCCACTGCCGATATAGAGATGCCACGCATTGGCCGCTCGTTGCCCAAAACGCTAAGCGAGGACGAAGTGGAATCGCTGCTCAATGCACCGAATACCGATGAGCCGCTCGGCCATCGCGATCGTGCAATGCTCGAGCTGTTGTATGCGACCGGACTACGCGTCTCTGAACTGATCAATCTCACGCAGTCGCAGGTCAACTTCAATCAAGGTGTGTTGCGAATTATCGGCAAGGGTGATCGTGAGCGGCTGATCCCGTTAGGCGAAGAATCTCTGCGCTGGCTCAGGGACTTCATCGATGGGCCGCGCATGGAAATCTTGCTGGAACGGCAAACTGATTACATGTTCCCAACACGCCGCGGCGATCGCATGACGCGACAGGCGTTCTGGCACATCATCAAGCGCTACGCTGAGAAAGCCGGTATTCGCAAAAAGATGTCCCCGCACAGCCTGCGTCACGCTTTCGCGACGCACCTGCTCAATCGTGGCGCTGACTTGCGCGTTGTGCAGCTGTTGCTGGGCCACAGTGACCTTTCGACGACACAGATTTACACGCACGTTGCCAAAGAGCGTTTGAAGGACTTGCACAGCGAGCACCACCCACGAGGCTAGCAGCCTGCTGATGCTACAATCCCAGGCCGGGAACCCTGCTGGGCCTGAAGGGTCCATTGAAAAGGGGCGCCTGACGCCAGGATGATCAATGAATAGCCGTCTTTACATCTACCCATACATGCGCCTGCTGATCACCTTGGTGACAGCACTCATTTTGTCGCCGGCCATGGCCGACGAGGTCAGTGCCGAGCTCGAGCAGGTGCGGCAGAAAGTCGCCGATATGTTCGACCTGATCGACGCCGAGGACGTTAGTACGAGCCCGGTCGAGGGCTGGTACATGATTCACAAGGGATCCGTCATTGTCTATATCTCGGCAGACGGTCGCTACCTGCTGCAAGGCGACATGATCGATCTCGATCAGAATGTCAATCTGAGCGAGTCCGCTCGCAATGCCGGCCGGCGCGAACTGATGGCATCATTGCGAGACGATCAGGTCATTCTTTTCTCGCCTGCCGAAGTGAAGTATTCGGTGTCGATATTTACCGACGTCGACTGTACTTATTGCCGGCGCTTGCACAGCCAGATCAATGATTACATGGCGCATGGTATCGAGGTCCGCTACCTGTTGTATCCGCGCAATGGCCCGACGTCACAGTCGTGGACTACGTCCAAGCAGGTCTGGTGCTCCGAAGATCGCCGCAATGCGCTGACGATGGCAAAGCTGGATCGTAGCTTCTCGTCAGCCAGCTGCGAATCGTCGATGGTTCAGGACCACTACTCGCTGGGTCGCGATATTGGCCTGAGCGGCACGCCAGCCATCGTGCTCGACGATGGCACGTTGATCAGCGGCTATCTGCCTCCCGACCAGCTCAAGGCCCGGCTCGACCAGAACGCCTCAAGCAATCCCTAAAATCGTTTGCTGCGCAACTCGTGAACATGCACGCCGTTATTCTGGCCGCCGTCCTCCAGGTATTTTTCCAGCGCATAGCGCCCGCTGCGAAATGCGATATCGTCCCAGGGGATCTCGTCCGGACCGAACATTGCGACCTCCAGGCTTTCATCGCCAACGCTGAAATCGCCGAGTAGTTTCGCTGTAAAGAAGATGTGTACCTGGCCGGCGTCAACGACGTCGACGGCTGCGAACATATGCCCGATCTGCACCTCGGCACAGGCTTCTTCGAGCGTTTCGCGAGCGGCGCCCTGAGCCAGTGATTCGCCAAGTTCCATGAAACCGGCGGGCACGGTCCAGAATCCATAGCGCGGTTGAATCGCGCGCTTGCAAAGCAGGATCTTGCCGTCCTTTTCGGCGATACAGCCGACGACGAGCTTCGGATTTTGATAGTGGACGATGTCGCAGGAATCGCAAATCCAACGCTCCTGGTTGTCGTTTTCTGGCACTCGGCGGGAAACTTGTTTGCCGCAGTTGGAGCAATATTTCATCGTGGGAAAAGTCTGCCTGTGTGAGGCATGGTGCCGGGAGAGAGAATCGAACTCTCACTCTGTTTCCAGAACCGGATTTTGAGCTCGATTCCGGGCCGCCGTAACGGTACTAGACGGAACTAGAATCCACAAGATAGTGACTTGCGTTGTGGGCTAGCGTCATTAAGTCTAGCCTAGTTCGCAGAAATACTGCGTGGAGCGCTGCGCGGAAGGAATCGTTCAGTCCATAGTTATATTGAATCGGAAACTTCCTAATTTCTAAGCCGTTAAAAAAATGAAAAATATGGCGTCCCGAAGAGGATTTGAACCTCTGACCCCCAGATTAGGAAGCTTAGCGGGGAGGGGCCGGAACGTACTGAGACGTAATCAATTCAACAAATTACGGGCGTTTGAGTTCGTCTCAACCCGCCCCTTTTCGCCCCCCTTCGGGGCAAATACGGGGCAAATTGCTTGTATCACGCCCCAAACTTCTTTCTGGCATTCAGTAAAACGCCCCTATAATAATCGACACCCAATCGAGCTGCTTCTACAGGTGATGGCACATCGATAGGCAATCCTTGATGAACTGTCGGAGGCGGAAATGTCTCCTTGGTTTTTCCGTTCACTACCGTCGGAAGCACCGCTCCACCACCTTGATGCACGAACTGCAAATTCTCCTCGCCACCCTGCACGTAGGGTTCAGCATCAAATACGACTGACCCGTCAGAGAAACCCTTTATTTCCTTTATGTGGCCGCTAAAACCCGGCGCGATTAGAGCAACTGGGTCTTCCCAATCTAGTTTTACTTGCGCGTGTTGGCTCTGATTACGGGCTTCATACAAATAGCGCAATAACCAATCCTTTTTTCTGCTCTTATCTAATGGCCCTGCCCACGGTTGAAACTTGCTTGAAATGGCTTTTCCTTCATCGAAAAAACTTGTCCAGCTTTCCTCTAAAGCGTCAACGAAATGAGACCAACCGTTTTCGAATGCGACTCTGTCTTGTGCTGCCTCCATCTCGTCAATCGCAGCCTGCGCTTCGTCAAGTTTGGCCGTCGCGGATTCCCACGGCTCTCTTTCGGTCTTGAGTATGGAATCGCGGGCGATCTTTAGTTTCCTGTACCATTTCATGCATAGATTATGCACGTGCAGGCAATAGACCACCAAGCCACAGCGCCCAGTAATTACTGATCTCGCCAGCATCCCAAGCCTCCCAGATAATGTCAGCAGCCTTTTCGTCGACCAGCAGGGCTTCAATGAAGAGTTCGGTGAGCATTGGGCCATGATGCTTCGCTCGGGATGCCAATGCTCGGGGTGAAAGTGGGCTATTCGAGCGGGAATCGGCGGAGCGTGCCACCCTTGAGAATACTACTGTCGCTGGGTTACCTGATGCTTTAGTCGCCCGATTTGATCCTCAGTGAAGGCATCATCAAAGTGCTGTGTCAATGGTCGGAGCGTCCCTTCGTCATCCCTCTCCACTACATAGGCTTGCTGCCATGTGCCTTCGACCTTTTCAAGTTGAAGTTGTTGACGGACGTTGCCGTTGTTCGCATATACATGGATGAAGTAAGCATAAAACGAATTGCTCGGATTGCGTTCAAATGGAAATTGCGTGAGGTGGCGCGCCCCATGGGGATAAGACACTGCCACCCTTACTGTTACTTGTGGCGCATTTTCAAGATCATAACGAGTGGTCTGTCCGCTGGCGATATCTGGAATCTGCCCGGTCACGTCGAAGATAATTATCTCGGCGTCGCGAATTGGATTGTCTCCTTCGTGCCTTATATCGGCAGTAGGATTATCAGTGCCGTAGTCGTTAACATGGAGGTAAAAATAACTGTTACCTCCGGTAGCGTAAGCGGCCACTTTCGCGCTTAGCTCAGCGTTTTGTCGGCTTAACGACGCGATTTCATCACTTTTGGTCTCGGACGACTTACTTGATAGGAATACGCCGAGAACGGCGATGAAACTGCCGATCATCACAGTAACGCCACCGGTAAGCGTTACCCAGCTACCGTTATTTGAGATCCACGTCATCGCTGATTAAGCACTCAAGCGCCTATGCCGCATACCGTACTTGGCGGTGTAAAAAGTACGTAACTGCCAACCTGAATAATACACCCCAGTATTATACAATTAGTCGATTGTTCGCATATTTGGCAATGTCTGCGAGGAGGACAAATTCAAATGGCCCGGGTGAAAATGGAAGAGATCGTCGATCACTTGTCGTCGGAAATGCGTAAAGCGTTGTCTATAGCTGTGGAAAACACAATCGAAGATGCGGAATTTGACGAGCGTGAGTTATTCCGAGCATTCAAACGTGCTGTGCGT
>JADFNV010000057.1 GCA_022563195.1 Pseudomonadota bacterium | reverse complement strand
TACTACGAGCGAGTGGCAGTGAACCCAGACGAATCGTCACCGACAAGCTGAGGAGTTACGGTGTCGCTCACCGCGAACTCATACCGGATACGATCCATGACACGTCCCAATATGCCAACAATCGAGCAGAGCTTTCACATCAACCAACCAGGGTCAGAGAGCGGGTCATGCGTCGCTTCAAATCCACTCATCAGGCCCAACGGTTTCTGAGCACGCACGCCGCAGTGTACAACCTATTCAATCTGGGGCGGCATTTGATATCGGCCAAACACTATCGATTTTTCCGACAACGCGCCTTTGCGTCTTGGAATTGCGCAACGGCCTCATAACCGAATCAACATTGGGAGGTTCGTCGTGCTCGGACATTAATTTGTCAATACCCGCTGGCGTATTGAACGGTGAGCGTATTCGGCAGTCAGCAGGCGAGCTCGGCGAGGAGTTTTCCACGGTCAACGCCGTATATTGTCACCGCTTGCTCAACATCGAGTAAGTCGTTTCTGATGTCTTCGGCGATCCGATCAAGCTCACGTTCCGACGGATCGCCCCAGCCGCCACCATTGGGCGTGCGCAAACTCAATGTGTCGCCTTTCATCAGCGGACCGTAATCACTCACGCGGTCGTCGAGGTGGACTTCGCGGTCAGTTCCCGCATTGATAATAGTTCTGGCAACGCCCGTTTCCCCGCCGCCAAACATGCCCCAAAGAGGATGCTGGTTATTTTCTGTCGAGGTCTGAAGCACAATGTTGTCCTCCAGCATCTCATAGTCCCGAATCACGCCATAGCCGCCGCGATACTTGCCATATCCACAATTCTCGGGATTGAAGGTATAGCGTAACACTCGCACCGGAAACCGTGACTCGAGGACTTCCACTGGAATATTGGGTGCATCGCCGTTGCCGACAAACATGATCCCGCTGGGACCGTCATCGTGCGGAAAAGCCCCGCCGCCGCCATCCACGGGTTCACCATAAATGAACGTCCTGCCGTATCGCGGGTCAGTGCGCGACAGGTAAAACGCGTACATTTGATAAGTGGCCGCAGGGCAGCGCTCGGGCACGGCATTGGCCAGCGCGCGAATGAGCAAGTGAATGATCACCTCAGCTACATAGCCATAGGAATCACAGGGAGCCGGATACTCCGCACTGACGATGGTGTTGTGCGGCGCCGTTACGATGAGTGGTCTCAGGTGTCCGTCGTTAGTGGGGTCGTGTGGCATGGTCAGATATTTCATGACCGTGCCGCAAAGCGCTGTCGTTCCGACCATCGGGTGATTGACTGGTCCGATGGCAACCGGGTCCGATCCGGACCAGTCGATTTTCAGCGTGTCATCCTCCACCGTCACGGTGACGGCGATCTTGCACGCGTGGTCGGGGCGGACACCGTCATTGTCGATGAAGGTTTCCGCTTGATAGGTGCCGTTCGGAAAACTCCGGATTTCCTGCCGCATGCGAGCTTCCGACTGATTGAGAATTTCGCATAAAGCTTCCTCAACCACAGCCGCTCCGTAACGCTCGCAAAGCTCTTGGTACCGGCGGCACCCCGTGTGGCAAGCGGCGATCTTGGCGTTGAGATCGCCCTCGACCGCAGCCGGCAGGCGTACGTTTTTCAAGATGAAACGGTGGAGCTCCCGATTAATCGTGCCGCCGTCATAGAGTTTGTTGTGGGAAAAGATGAGTCCTTCCTGATGGACACTTGTGGTGGTTGGGCACCATCCTCCGGGTGCCATGCCGCCGATGTCGGCCCAATGCGCCATTACAGCCGCAAAGCCGACGAGATTTCCGTCATAAAAGATAGGTGTATAGAGCGCGACGTCACTGATATGAGTACCGGTGTCATAGGGCTCATTGGACAGAACAACGTCACCTTCACGAAACCCATCGTCACCGAAAATCTCAAGTCCCCTTTGGATGGTCGGTGGCAGGCATGCGAGAAACCCGGCGACAGCCGAGCCTTCGGAGATGAGCTGCCCAATCCGGTTGGTCATGATCACGCCGAAATCCTGGACTTCATAAATAAGAGGGCTGTGTGCCGTCTTGATCAGCGTCGTCTGCATCTCCAGCGCGGCTGCCCGGGCCGCGTTGCGAATAACCTGCCTGATAATTGGGTCAATCTGCTGCATGCTTTACCCTGATGAACAGATTGCCAAATCGGTCGATCGTCACCTGTTGGCCAAGCAGGGTCAAAATCGTCGTGGTCCATTCCTCAACTATGACCGGGCCGTCAATCTTGCTACCGGGCGCAAGACTTTCGCGATCGTAAACGTCACAATCAAAAAATCGTTTTTCGTCGGCCAAATAAATTTTTCGCTTGCCTGTACTCACGATGCCACTGCTGTCCTCGGGCACGGCAATTTCAGACAATGGCGGTTTTTCGATTTCGCTAATTGCGACCAGCCGCAGGATGACAAATTCCAGGTCATGGTCGGGCAACGCATGCGCATAAGCTTTGTCGTAAAACGTATCAAAACGACGCCGTAAACGACTGAGATCGGGGCCGGACAATTCGTCTTCTCGTATCGGGACCTTGATAGTGTGCTCCTGCCCCAGATATCTCATTTCCGCATAGCGCTCGATGGTCAAATCAGTGCCCTCGATTTTTTGTGAACTGAGCCAGTCTCTCGCTTCATCCTCGAGCACTTGCAACTGCGCATGCAACTCTTGCGGCGTCACCTCGGCCAGGGGTCTTAGGAAAGGCCTGGTGACATCTTCCCGATAGTCGGCATTGAGCAGGCCCCATGCTGAGAAGACGGCTGCGTTCTGCGGCACTATCGCCTGTTTCATCTGCAGTTCGCGAAGCAGTGCACCCGCAAAAAGACCACCGCCACCGCCAATGCAGACAAGGGAAAAGTCACGAGGGTCATGGCCACGTTCGACCGTAATCTGGCGGACCGCGTAAGCCATATTCATAGCTGCGATATGCACGATGCCCGCGGCGGCATCTTCGAGCGAAAGGCCGAGCGGCTTCGCAATTTTTTCCATAATGGCCCGATGAGCCGCGCCGACATCGAGCTCGATTCGTTTGCCGAGGTAAGTTCCTGGATCGAGATAGCCGAGCGTGAGCTGCGCATCCGTCACCGTCGGCTCACTACCCCCGATACCGAAACAGGCAGGGCCGGGTTCGGCCTGTGCACTTTCAGGACCGACCCGCAAGCCGCTCTCCTGATCGATCCAAGCAATGCTGCCGCCGCCGGCGCCGATGGAAACAATGTCGATGGTTGGCTGCAAAACCGGCCGGCGGTTAAATTTGGCAGTGCTGCGTTCCAGATACTTGCCTTCGTGGATGAGCGAAACGTCGAATGTCGTGCCACCGACATCAGCAACAACTACATTGCCGATACCGATGTCTTCGCATAACCGGCGCACACCGATCACGCCTCCTGCAGGTCCCGATTGAATGGTTCTGACGGGGACTTTACGGGCGATCGCGCTGGAGGTGATGCCGCCACTTGACTGCATGACGGCGAAGGCGCCCTGATACTCACGATCCTTCAGACCGGCGTCGAGCTTCGATAAATACTGCTCCATGCGCGGCTGTGTATAGCTGTTTAAGACAGTCGTGTTGGTGCGTTCAAATTCCCGCCATTCGCGTACAACGTCCGACGAGATGGAGATCCGGGCATTTGGAAATACGTCCGTGATGATTTCCGCCATGCGCCTCTCGTGCGCCGGGTTGACGTACGCGTGAAGAAAACAAACGGCTATGCTGTCAACGCCGGCCGCCTTCAGCGTGCGCGCCGTTTCCAATGCCGCCGCTTCGTCAAGTGGTGTGACAATGTTTCCTAAGTAGTCCAGTCGCTCCGGCACCTCGAAACGCAGATAGCGGGGAACCAGCGGTGGCGGTGGTTTGTAGAAAAGATCGTAAATATCTTCGCGGCTGCCCCGGCCAAGCTCCAATACATCGCGAAAGCCCTGGGTTGTGACAAGCCCGACCCTGGCACCATTCTCCTGCACGATTGTATTGATGACCAAGGTAGAGCCGTGAACAATCATGCCAAGATCTGTCAGGTCGAGATTGAGTTTATTCGTGCCTTCGAAAAACTGCTCGTCCAGCGCGCCTGCGGAATGCACCTTTTCGATCGTGATTGAGCCCGTATCCGGGTCAAGCGTCACAAAATCGATAAATGTGCCGCCGACATCCACGGCGAGCCGTCTCGGGTTAGTCATTGCGTCTGCCAAGGTTCGTAACGGATTGCAGAATTTCTCAACAATATTGTATGGGTAATCATAATGCTACAGTATCCTGGCAGGTGTTGATGACGTGATCGAAGTAGCAAATTCCAGACAATCGTTGCGCGAGTCGGATCCCGACTTCACGCGTTGCCCGGTGCCGGATAACAAGACCATTAGCTGGCGCAATATTGCAGTCGTAATCTTTGGTATAGGCATTACCTTGCCGGTTTTTTTCGTCGGCTCGGAACTAAATGTGGCGCTGGGGTTCAAGGACGCAACCATAGTGTTGTTCTTCGGTTGCGCCATCATCGCTGTAATGATGGCGGCGACTTCAGTCGTTGCAGCGCGTACGCGACTGTCAACATACATGATTCTGCAATTTACCTTTGGTGCGACGGGTGTTAAGCCGGTCAATATTCTCCTGGCCATCACTTATCTCGGATACTTTGCAGCGACCGGTGATATTTTTGGCAGAGCAATTCATGATTCGTTGCAGGCATTTTATGGATGGGATGTTCCTGTGACGCTATGCGCGACAGTGGGGTCTGCGGTAATGTCGCTGACCGCTGTTTTCGGATTCAGCGTTGTCGAGCGATTCTCCACGCTAGCGGTGCCGATTCTTGCCGCGTTCATGATGTACGTTGTCTACCTTGCCAGTCAACAGACCGAGTGGGATGCTTTGCTGGCAATACCGGGGCAGGGTGGAATTAACTTTGGCCAGGCGATCTCAATAGTTATTGGTACCAATATATTGATGGCTGTGGCAGCGCCGGATTTTACTCGCTTTTCGAAGAACGATCGGGAGGCCGTCAAAACGGTAACAGGACTTGCACTCGGTTACCCGCTGATAATGCTGGCTTCCGGCATACCGACACTGGTGACAGGTGAGATTGACATCATGAAAATCATGATTAGCCTGAAAATCGCGGTGCCGGCGCTGACGATCCTCGTGTTTGCCACATGGACCACCAATACGGTTAATCTTTACGCCGGAATCCTTACGCTCGCCACCGTTTTTAAGGACACGCGCACCTGGAAAATTGCACTGGCCTCAAGCGTTATTGGCACGGTCGGTGCAGCGCTGGGAGTCATGGATTACTTCCTGCCATTCGTTTTCTTCCTGGGTATTGCAACGTCCCCGGTTGCAGGTATCTATCTGGCAGACTTCTTCGTATTGCACGGGGGCAAGCGCGACTTTGCCGATCTGGAGCAAGTACCCGCTATCGGGTTCGCTGCCTACGTGTCATGGCTGGCGGGATCGGGAGTCGCGTACATGACGACGTATACATCTGCGACAATCACAACCATTCCTGCTGTCGATGGCTTGCTGGTTGCGTTCCTCGTCTACCTGGCATGGCACCGGCTGCGCAGAGTCGGACCACGAAGAGCATCTTCCTTGCAGCCATAACCTGGTCACGCAGTTGATGAGATTACAATCAATAGTCGGACTGCGGGATATTTGCGTGTTTGAGTGATGCTCTGTTGTGCATTGTCGTGCGAATAAGGCAACGGGCGCCCCTGCGGACTTTGTTGTATTTCAACACGTTACTGTAAAGTGAGCTAACTTGCTTCAGAATCGACAGAATCTGGCTGTTACTGTATCTCGATGTTTTCATTTGAGAATCTCCTTCGTTCAGTGTACGAGAAAATTCTACTTTTGACGTCAGCTATTCTTGGGGGTGATTACCCCCCAAACAATTTCATCACGAAAAAATCAGGTTAACCTCAGGTTAACCTCAGGCTTCAAGTTCTCGTCGCGACGAGAATCACCGTAACCAAAATCCCGTAATCGGCAGAGATTCGGTGCAGACAGATGGATACGGAAAGCATTTCGCAGATGATTCAAGGGAAGGCGCGACGTTTCGACTCGAAACTGGCGCTTTGCTTGCATGGTGGCGACCCTGAAGAGAAATACACCTATCGCGCACTCGACGAAGCCTCGGGCCGGCTGGCCACGGGCTTCGTCAGGTTCGGCCTGGAACCCGGCGATCGTGTCGCGGTGCTGAGCGAGTCTCGCCCACGTTGGGGCATGGTGTTTTTCGCGACGATCCGGGCCGGTGCGATCGTCGTGCCACTTGATACGTGGCAGACGGCCAACGAACTCGACGCCGTCCTCGCCGACGCCAGGCCGAAGTTGCTGTTGGTCTCCCGCGGCCAGGAGAAAACAGCCGCAGGACTCGTGCGTGCGTATGCCACTGACATTAAGGTGTTGAGTATTGAGCCCGACTCGGCAGAATCGGCCTTTATATCAATTGACGATATTTCCAGCTCCGAAATCGGCCCTTGCGTCGAGCGCAATGCGGCTGATGCCGCGGTACTTACCTACACTTCCGGAACGATGGGCAGCGCCAAGGGCGTCGTAACGACTTGCGGCAATCTTCTGTATCAAATTCGCAGCTCTCGCCAAGTCATGCTGATCGATTCACGTTGCGCGGCCGTATCGATATTGCCGCTCAGTCATCTGTTCGAGCTGACGGCCGGATTCCTCGGTGTGCTCTACGGTGGCGGTCGCGTTTGTTACTGTAACAGCCTGCTGCCGCACGAGATCGTCGCTGCGATGCGAGAGCAAAAAGTCACGGGCATGGTCACCGTACCGTTGTTCTTGAAGCTGTTCGCGCGTGCGATCCGTACGGAGATCGAAAAACAGCCATTGTGGAGACGATCGGTTTTCAATGTGTTTCGCCGCGTGTCTCCTTTATTGCCGCTGAAGCAGAGACGGCGTTTGTTCGCAAAATTACACAGCAGCTTTGGTGGTCAACTGGAGTATTTCGTTTGCGGCGGTGCGCCACTGGACATTAATACTATAAATTTCTTCGAGAGCATCGGCCTGCCCGTCTACCAGGGCTACGGCCTTGCTGAGACCAGCCCCGTCATTGCAACGAACGGGCCCACAGCGAACCGGACCGGTTCCGTCGGGAAACCGCTGCCCGGGATCCAAGTAAAGATTGCCGACGACGGCGAGATTCTGACGCGTGGGCCGCACGTGATGCTTGGCTACTTCGGCAATGACGAGCTGACGGCGAGCGTGATCGATGCAGACGGTTGGCTGCACACAGGCGACATCGGTCATCTGGACAGCGACGGTTTCCTGTTCATTTCCGGGCGCAAGAAGAACTTGATCGTGCTCGGCAGCGGCAAGAAAGTGCAGCCAGAAGAACTCGAAGCCGTTCTCTTCGAGCATCCCGATATCGAGGAAGGCTGCATCGTCGGCGCGGTTGCGAGTGAAGGCCTGATGAAAGACTCGGAGGAAGTCTGCGCAATCGTCGTCGCGAGCGATGCGGCCGTCCAGCGCTGCGCCGAGCGTTCCGAGGACCTCGGCGACACGGTTCGACGTGCCATCAAACACCAGGCGCTCAAAGTTTCGCCAGGCAAGCGTCCCACGCGCATCGTCCTGCGCACGGAACCCTTGCCGCGAACCTCGACACGCAAGGTTCGCCGTCCGAATGTTCGTCAATGGCTCTCTGAGGAGGCAGCGCTGACATGATCTCATTTCCGCTACTCGTCCTGGTCCTCTGCAACTTCATCGCAATCGGCCTGTTGCCGATACTGTTCTTCCGCCGCGATGGGGAGATCAACCTGCGTTGGCTGGCGATCGGCGCGCCGTTCTTCGTCGTGCCGGCGGCGCTGCTTCTGGGCCAAGTCGGCTTGCTTGATGCGCTGTATCTTGCGCAAGGTCAGGTGCTCATCGCGATGCAGCTTATCGCGGTTCTGCTCAGTATCATTTCGGTCGCGCTGATCGCGATGACCGTCGGCACTCACCGCGTGCCCCTGGCACTTTGGCACCAGGACAATGATGCCCCGGTGCAACTGGTCACATGGGGTCCGTACGCGCGAATCCGCCATCCGTTCTACACGAGTTTTCTCCTGGCATTCGCGGCCGCTGTGCTCGCGTTGCCGCATGCGCTGACGGCCGCCTGCTTTATCTATAGTGTCGTGGCACTCTCGATCACCGCACGGCGCGAAGAACGGCGCCTCGCAGCGTCCGAGTTCGGAGCGGAGTATTGCGAGTACATGGCCATCACAGGCCAATTCTTGCCGAGGCTCATGTCATGAGTGACGTATACGTGAGTCATCTTGCGAGTGCACTCGGGAGCGCCACGCAGACCGTCGAACAGGCCGAAGCGGCCAATCAGCTGGTTTCGGACGCCAAGGCGCTGCGCGACGCCGGCTTCGAGTCACACCATGTGTGCCCTGTCGATGAGAACAGCTATCAGTTGGCTGCCCGGGCATTCACGGAGAGTGGCATCGACGCGGGGACGATCGATGCGATCATCTACAGCACCTGTTTGCCGGTCAATGGCAATATTTGCGATGTAACAAAGTTCGATTGTAGTCGCGACGTCAAGCATCTCATGCACTTTCCGGCGAGCGAACTGCAGGCGGAATTCGGCATGCAGAACGCCTTCGTTATTGGTCTCAACCAGCAGGCCTGCACCGGTATGCTCGGCGCGCTCCGCCTTGCACGCAATATGCTTCGCGGTGAGGAGAGCCTGGAGCGCATCCTCTGCATTACCGCCGACCGCTTCCCGCAAAATGCCAAGTATGAGCAGTCGTACAACCTGATCTCCGATGGCGCGGCGGTGTGCCTGTTGTCACGAGAGCCACAGGGCTTCCGTTTAGTCGATGTGCATCACATCACCAATGGCGCGATGGTCGATGCCACTGATGATGAAACCGTCGGCAGCTATTTCAATTACACCTGTCGCTTGATCGAGGAGGCGCTCGAGCGTGTTGGCACGGTGCTGTCAGAGATACGTTGGGTCGTCCCGCAGAACACCAATCGAAAAGCGTGGCAAATCCTGAGTCGCTTACTCGGACTTGAGCCGTCGCAAGCGTACTTTCCATCGATGGCAACGACGGGCCACGTCATCAGCGCCGATAACATCATCAATCTTGCGGCATTGCGGGACTCGGACCAACTTCGGTCGGGTGACAAGATCCTGACATTCATGGCCGGTTACGGCAGTAACTGGCAGTGCGCGTTACTGGAGGCAGTATGAGCCAGATTGACTTCGATCAGCTTCTTGCGAAGCTGTCAGCAGTTTCGGAAGAGGAATTCATCGACCCGGGCAGGCTTGAATGGCCGGCCGAGGTTGATCCGGATGCCTGGTATTTTACGCCGGAGCTGATCTCGCTTTACGGTTCCGACATCTGGGAGTCAATGGATGAGGCTCAGCGTAAACGATTAAGCCTGACTGAAGCCGTGAATTTCTTCAGTCTGAATATTCATGGAGAGAAACACCTGATCAGTGAGATCAGCCGGCGCCTCTATACTGGCGAGGAATCGGAGCTGTCGCGGTATCTGTTGCATTTCGTCGACGAGGAAACGCGCCACATGATGTATTTCTCCGGCTTCTGCCGGCGCTATGCGGAGAAAATCTATCCGGACCGCACCATGCACGGCGAGGACAGCGGCGACGCCGAACTCGACATGTTCCTTTTGTTTGCGCGGATCAATGTCTTCGAGGAAATCGTCGATCATTACAACCGGATCATGGCGAAGGATAAACGCCTGGCACCGGTCGTGCGCGAGATCAACCGGATTCATCATGTCGAGGAGCTGCGGCATCTCAACTTCGGCCGAAATTTCCTCAAACACTGCCTGGATCGTCATATCGACGACTGGGACGATGCGCGGCGCCAGGAATTGCGCAACCATCTATCGAGTTATCTGCAGTTCGTCTGGAAGCAGTACTACAACCCGGAGGCGTATCAGGATGCCGGCATCGACGAGGCATTCGAGGTCTGGCGCGTAGTAGCGAATGCTCCCAGGGCCGTGCAGCACCGCAATGAGGTGAATCAGAAACGCCTCAGCTACCTCAGAAAACTGCATCTGCTGGAGGCCGCATGAAGCGCTCGTCTGCCGTTGCGAAAGTGCGGTCCTGTCTCGCTGCGATCAAGCTGGATAGCGATCTCGACGCGGTCGGCGACGACACGCCATTGCTCGAGGAACGGGTGATTACGTCGTTCGACGTTCTGGACCTTATCCTGCACCTGGAACAGGTGAGCGGCCGGAGCATCCGTCGGACACAACTCGTGCCCGGTAGTTTTCGCGATATCGAGACCATTGCGCGTGTATTCCTCAACGCGGAGGTCAACGAATGAATGCCTTATTCGATGTCGACGTGAAGGGATTGCAGTGGAGCAATGACGGCTATGCAACGTTGAGCGACGTCCTTCTTGATAAAGCGCTTGAGCTCGATGGGATTATTCGCGGCTGGGCTGCGGAGTTCGGCGCGACGGAGTACCGCTTTCCGAGCATGATCTCGGTGAGGAGCCTGGCGCCAATCGCTTACCTGAAATCCTTCCCGCACTTGGCGACGTTCGTGACTAGCTGCGACCGGCGCGAGGAGTCGCTAAAGTCGCTCGCTGACGAATGCGGTACCGCCGAACAAATACCCGTCTGCGACGACCGCATGGAACCGGTAGGACAACTGCTGACGCCGGCGGCCTGCTATCACTTCTACCCGCGCTTTGCCGGCAGCCGCCTGGCATCTCCTTTGTTCTTGACAACCAACTGTCAGTGCTATCGCCGTGAGGAGGAGTACCTGCCACTGCAGCGCCAGTGGTGTTTCGAGATGCGGGAAATCGTCTGCATCGGCGACAGTGCGACGATCGAGCGTTTCATCGAGGCCTGCCGCGAGCGCATCGAAACACTTGTCGACACACTCGGCCTCGATGCCGACTGGCAAACGGCGACGGATCCGTTCTTCGATCCGAAGGCGGACCCGAAAGCGTTAGCGCAGATACTCGAACCGACAAAGAAGGAACTGTGCACGCGTGACAGTGTGGCGATCGCGTCTATCAACAAGCACCGCAGTTTCTTCGGTGAATGTTACGACATTCGGTTCGATGATGCCGCCGCACACTCGGCGTGTGTTGCGTTCGGGATCGAGCGCTGGTTGTACGCGATGATCCAGGTGCACGGCGGCGATGCCACGACATGGCCGAAACTGGAGCCGGTCCGATGAGCGTCACGTTACTGACAGGTGCGGATGGCCATATCGGCATGGTGCTAGCGCGCTGGCTGCTCGAGCACAGCGACAGTGAGTTGCTGCTCTATGTCCGCGCGGCCGACGACGACGAACGCGGGGCCAAGCGCGAGAAGCTGGGCGCACTGGCCGGCGACCCGCGCTGCCGCGTGACCTATGGTGACCTGCGCAATGCCGAGCCGTTTGCGGATATTGCGCGGGATGAGATCACGGACGTAATGCATTGCGCGGCTGTTACTAATTTTGCGGTCGACCGGGAGGCTGCCCGGGCGATCAACATCGAGGGCACCGACAAGCTGATCACGTTTGCCGCCTCCTGCCCGGGACTCCGTCGCTTCGGCTTCGTCAGCTCACTCTACGCGGTCGGTCTGCGCAATGGCGTAGTCGCGGAAACGGCGATCGACAATTCGGCGACCTTTGCCAATCACTACGAGTGGTCGAAATGGAGTGCCGAGGCGCTGCTGCATCAGCGCCAGGACTTGCCGTGGCAGATCTATCGTGTGGCTACGATCCTGGGCGAAGACAATAGTGGTGTCGTGGTGCAGCAAAATGTTATCCACAACACGTTGCGCCTGCTTTATTACGGTCTGCTGTCGGTCATACCGGGGGATCCCGATACGCGCGTCTACATGGTAACCACCGAGTTCGTCGCAAGCGCAATTGGCCGGCTGTTTCTCGATGCCGGGGACCAGGGGATCTTTCACATCTCCGACTCAGGCGATGACGCCATGACGCTCGGGGCGATAATCGGCTCGGTCTATGAATCGTTTCTCGCAGATCCGCGATTCGCCAGGCAGCGAATTCTCAAACCGCTGTTTTGCGACCAGGAATCGTTCGACACGCTGGTCGAGGGCACCAGTCAGTTTGGCGGCGCTGTGTCGCAGGCGCTCGACAGCATCGCGCCGTTCGCGCCGCAGCTCTACAGCGACAAGAACGTGCAGACGAACCGTTCGACCGAGGCGCTCGGCGGGCTGCGCACGCCGAACTCGAAAGAACTATTGAGCGCCGTGAGCGATTACCTCGTCGACACACGGTGGGGACTGAGGACTCCAGAGCGGGGTAACGTCCGGTGAGGTTGCACGCGGTGGAAAAATGGGTAACCGGGCGTCTCGACGCGCCGATGATGGTCGTTCGCTCGGACGTATCAATGGAGAAAACGCGATTGAATCAGGCGGAGCGAAAGCGATTCAATGAGCTGCGGCACGAGCGGCGCAGACGCGAGTGGCTGCTTGGCCGCAACGCCCTGAAACAGCTGCTCACGACCCTCGATCGCGGTGACGACACGACGGCCGTGTCCTTCCCCGATCGTCAGGTTTCGCTGACGCATGGCGGCGATACCGCATTCGCGGCGGGCACCACCGCGGCAAGCCGCGGGATTGGCATCGATTACGAACCCTTGCGAGAGATCGATACCCGTATCGCGCGCTGGTTCCTCAACGAGGCAGAAACAAATTGGCTTAACGAACAGCCCGAGTGTGATCGCGTCGCTCAGCTTGTCCGTCTCTGGACGATCAAGGAAGCGGCGTTTAAGAGCTACCCGAATAACGCAGGCATGACATTCAAGGAGTTCTCGATTATCGATGCGGCGGCCGCAGTCACCACCGTCGTCGCGACCGGGCACGGGGCGTGTATCCGGGTCGCCTGTCGCGCATGCGATCCGGGTTATTTGTCTATTGCAATCTGTCGGGAGTCACCATGAAAATCGATGAGAATCTGCACTGGATCCTGAGTTTCTACCGTACGTCAGAAATCAGCGGTGCACTGTTCTTCGGCGAGCTTGCGCGCTCCTTGCGACCGTCCGGCATACAACAGGACATGACGCGTCATTTTGCTGATGAGGCCAATCACGCACGCTATTGGACAGATTGTCTCGAACAGCTCGGCGTCCAGCCGCTAAAGCTCCCGACTGCCTATCAGAATCAGTATCTCGCGGCAGCCGGGATGCCGGCGAACCTGATGGAGATCCTCGCGATTACCCAGGTGTTCGAGAAACGTGTCGTCGCTCAGTACACGCTGCATGCGAAGTCTCCCAACGTCCCGGATATTGTCGGTGAAACGATCCGAACGATCATGAAGGATGAGCAATGGCACATTCAGTGGATACGCGATGCACTGAAGGACATGGAAGCGGAATACGGAGCGGGCAACATCAGGGATACCCTGAAACGATTCACGCTTGCCGATCGCGAGGTCTACCAGAAGACAGCGCTGGAGCATCGGGAGCGCATCGGCGATCTACGGCTGGCGACTAAATAACAAGGACTAAGATTATGAGTAACAAAGAACGCGTGAGAGGAAAGATCGCTGAGATTCTGGGTCGCACACCCCAAATCGTCGTGGACGATGTGGTGCTTACCGATCTGGTGAACAGCTCGTTTCTGCTAGTTGAGATGGTGATCGAACTGCAGGAGGAGTTCGACGTCCGTTTTCAACAGGTCGACATGAACGAAGTGGCGACGGTGGGTCAATTGCTCAACCTCGTCGACAGCCGCATGGGCGAGAACTCGCCGGGCTAGCATGTCGTTCTTCGAATCGGTTTATATGCAGGTGCAAATGACGGCGCAGCGCCATGCGCCTGCTGTGATCGCAGTTCTCGGTCTGACATTTGTACTCGCAACGGCTGGCCTCATGTCGCT
>JADFNV010000021.1 GCA_022563195.1 Pseudomonadota bacterium | reverse complement strand
GGCGGATGTTGCGCTGATCATCGGTGCGAATGACGTCGTCAACCCGGCTGCGCGCAGCGAACCGTCCAGCCCGATCTACGGCATGCCAATCCTGAACGCGGATTACGCGAAAAACGTCGTCGTCATCAAGCGTGGGCAGGGCACCGGTTTCTCAGGCATCGAGAATGCATTGTTCTTCCTCGATCATACGCGGATGTTGTACGGCGACGGCCAGGCGATGGCCAGCGAGTTGATCAACGAAATTAAAGCGTTGTAGCAAGGGTACGTAGGAGCCCGGCCCACCGGGCGACAAACATTGAGCGGCATGTTTTACAAACATGCCGCTCAATGTTTGCAAAGGGTGAATCAACCACCGAAGTTGAATGAAGATCACCCGCCCCAGCGGGCTGCTACGGATTTTTTAATGCGGTCGATCCGACGGCCTCGGCCTCACCCTATGCTGGCGCAGGCGATCCCTGACTTTCTGTCGCTGGTCCGGCGTCATGTTGCGAAACCGGTCTCTTAATTGTTGTCTGCGGTCTGCAGGCAGATCACGAAAGTGCCGAAAATTGCTGCGGATTCTTGCTTTCTCTCTCGGCGTCAGGCGCTGGAACTGGTTGTAACGATCGCGGATCGCGGCGCGCTGATCATCCGTAAGGCTTTGCCAGTCCTGGAATCGCTCCCTGGCGGCTGTCCGATCTTCTGCATCCATCTCCGACCAGCGTCGCGCGCCCTCCGCAAGCCGTGCGCGGCGTTCGCCTGGCAGCGAGTCCCAGTTCTCGGCATAGGGATTAAGCACCTGCTGTTGCTGTTCGGTCAGGCTGCTCCAGTTGACTTCGTCATCCTGCGCCGCCGCAACGCTGCTTATTAGCAGCGCTGTCGCAATAGCCGGAAGCAAAACTTTAGCTTTCATCGTCAGTCTCCACCGATTCTTGCTCTTTCGACGCGGGATCGGTCCGCTGGTTTTCGGATGCAACCTGCTCAACCGCTTCGGCGGCCAACAGTACCCAATCTTCATCCGATTCCTCCCAAAGCCCGAGGTATTCCAGGAACTCCATATCGGGCATGACTTCATCATCCGCGGCGACTACGCCGCTGCAAGCAAAGAGCCCCCAAAGTACTGCGACTTTGAACGCTGCTTCAGGTTGCCACTTCTCAGCCGACATTTTCTTCCGGCTGCAGAGATTCGTCTGCATCTTCATCGAGGTCGATCCAGCTATAGAACTCCAGATCTTCCAGCATCTCGAAGCTGTCCTGTGTGAGCAGGATCTCGAAATCGGCGACTGACGCCTCAGGCGTCAGTTGGTCAACCGGTTGATTGCCGGTCCACAGCACCACGGCGAATATTGCTGCGGCGGCTAAGCCCGCTGCTGGCGCCCATTGCACCCAGGCGGGTCTGCCGGTCTCGAGCTCTTCCAGTGCCGCCTGGCGCCCATGGTTCAGGCGCGAACGGGTTTGCCCGTCGAGACCCTCAACGGACTCGTCAAAAAGCTGCTTCGCCTCGCCGGCGAATGTGCTGTCGGCCGTCATGTCTTTCCGTTCTTTCATTGCCAATGCTCTCCCAACGACTCGCGCAGTGAATGCACTGCCCGAAAGTAATGTGTTTTGACGCTGCCCTCGCTGCACCCCATCGCAGTGGCGGTGCCGGCGACGTCCAGACCCTCGAACGTCCGCAGCATGAACGCCTCTCTCTGGCGGGCAGGTAATTCGCAGAGCGCAACTTCGAGGCCTTGCATTGCCTCGTGCGACTGCAGCTGCTCATCCGGGGTGCGGCCTTTGGGATCCGGGGCCGTGGCAACGGCATCGTAATCGTTATCTTCGTTGCCCGAACGTCCGAACCACACCATCACGCGATTGCGTACAGCCTGCCGGCGATGCCAGTCGCGGACCCTGTTTTGCAGAATGCGATAAAAAAGCGGCGTCCATTCGTCGATGCTGCGATCGGCATACTTCCGCGCCAGTTTGATCATCGCATCCTGCACGAGATCGAGTGCCTCATCACGATCGCGGACCGAAATCTCTGCGATTCGCAACGCGCGCTTTTCGACCTCCGCCAAAAATCGATTGAGCTCCTGTTCACGCTGCAGCGTACTGACTCCCCTTCGGTACCCCGACTCGCAAGATACCGCAAAACTCGCGACACAGGCGTTCATACGATGCTCATCCTTGTCCAATAAACCAAGAGATCCGTCCTATTCAGTCCTTTCATCTTGACTCCCTTCCGGGAATCATGACTATTTAACGTCCGGCCAGGGCGATGGTTGACAGGTTGAGGCTCCAATATTCCCCGATTATGTAACATCAAGGGGGCGTCTGCGCCGCAGAAAACTCTGTAAGTGATTATATTAATTAACAAAAATGACATCCCCCCGGTGGGGGCCATGCTGCTGTGAACACCGGTTGCGTGCTCCGGGTCGCAATCAATGCGCCACTGTCCCGTCTCTTCGACTACCTGCCCCCGGATGACGGCAAGCCATTGCCCGGATGCCGGGTGCTGGTGCCATTCGGGCGCCAGAGGCAGATCGGCCTGGTGATGGAGCTGGTTCCGCACAGCGAGGTGCCAATTTCGAAGCTCAGAAAGGCTACAGCCGTTCTCGACGACAAACCGTTACTCAATGAGGCCGACCGCTGGCTTGTCAGCTTCACGAGTGACTACTACCACCACCCGATTGGCGAGGTGGTGGCCGCGGCACTGCCTGCGTTGTTGCGGCAAGGCAAACCGCTTGAATCGCTGGTCAGGAAAATATCGGCAACTGCAGAGGGCGCGGCGGCCGATCTGAACATGATCCGCAAACGTGCACCACGCCAGGGGGCGCTGCTCACGATTATCAGGAATGCAGACTCGATCAGTTTTGCTGAACTCGATGAAGTTATGCCGGGCTGGCGGCGCCTGAAGAAAAATCTTGCCGACAAATCGCTGATCGAGGAATTCGTTTCTTCTGAAGACAGCGACCAGCCGAATACCTGCGCGAATGTCGAGCAGACCGATGGACCGCAATTGAACCGGGATCAGGCAGCAGCTCTGCAGGCCATCCGGTCACGACCCGGGTTCAGGGTAAGTTTGATTGACGGCGTCACCGGCAGCGGCAAAACGGAAATCTACCTGCATTTGATTCGCGACATGATCGATGCCGGCCGCCAGGTTCTTGTGCTGGTTCCCGAGATTGGCCTGACACCGCAGCTCGTCGAAAGATTCAGGACGCGCCTGGGACTCGAGCCGGTCCTGCTGCATTCGGCGCTTAGCAGTACGGCACGACTTGCCGGCTGGCGCGCGGCGCACCGTGGATCAGCACAGCTCATCCTTGGTACCCGGTCTGCCGTTTTCGTGCCGATGAAAACGCCGGGCTTGATTATCGTCGACGAAGAGCACGACGGCTCACTGAAACAACAGGAAGGCTTGCGCTACTCCGCGCGTGACCTGGCAATCGTAAGGGGCAAAAAGCACGACATCCCCGTTGTGCTGGGTTCGGCAACACCGTCTTTGGAGTCACTGCAGCGATGCCGGGAAGATGCGTATCAGCACCTCAAGTTGCCATCACGTGCAGGCAGGGCAGTACCGCCATTGCTGCGCCTCGTCGACCTGACCAAACATCAGGCTGGCGATGGCCTGAGCGCGCCGGTCATTTCTGCGATCGCCGAGAACATCGGCCAGGGTGGGCAGGTCCTTGTTTTTCTCAATCGACGCGGATTCGCTCCAACGTTGATCTGCACGGGTTGCGGAAAAATCGCAGACTGCAGTCGCTGCGATGCCCGCATGACGGTGCACGCGAACAGAAACAAGCTGATGTGCCATCACTGTGGCGCCAGCCGGGCGATTGACAGCAAGTGCCCCGACTGCGGAAGTTCGTGCAAACCGCTCGGACAGGGAACCGAACGGCTGGAAGATTCACTGCGTGCGCAGTTTCCAGAAGACACGATCACGCGCATCGACAGCGACACCACCAGGCTCAGGGGCACGATGAAAAAAGCGCTCGCGGAGGCCACCACCGGCAAGACGAAGATCCTTGTGGGCACGCAGATGCTGTCGAAAGGGCATCACTTTCCAAACCTGACACTGGTGGTCATCATCAATGCAGACCAGGGACTTTTCAGCACCGACTTCCGCGGCAGCGAGCGGCTCGCGCAGAGTTTGATACAGGTCGCCGGCCGTTCCGGCAGAGAAGCACGCCAGGGTCAGGTCCTCATTCAGACCGCCTTCGCGCATCATCCGTTCTGGTCCGAATTGTTCAGCGGCGGCTATGAGCGAGTTGCCACCGTTGCGCTGGCGGAGAGAGAAAAGGCTGCATGGCCACCGTTTTCCAGGCTCGCACTGCTGCGGGCGTCGGCAGCCCGGCGGGAGGATACTCACGCTTTCCTCGAGTCTGCCAGGAAGATCGCAGAGGACATGAAGATGGGGGATGTCAGGATCCTCGGGCCTGTCAGCGCACCGATGGAACGCAGAGCCGGACGTTATCGTGCGCAACTTTTGTTACAGAGCCGACAGCGCCGGTCATTGCATGACATGCTCAGCCACGTCCGCGCCGCACTCGAGGGCAGTACCTCTGCCCGGCGGGTCAGATGGTCGATCGACGTCGATCCGATTGAGCTTTTCTGATCTATCGTTAGAATCGCTCGCTAGGGCGAGCTCCTACGAATCATCGCCTGAAATCCATACATTTCCCTGGATCTCAATTGAAAAGCAACATTGCAAAACTCGTAGAGCAAGCCATCAACAGCTTGCCCGACCTCGCCGAGGCGCCGGAGATTTCTTCGATCAGTACGACCGTCGAACGGACCCGCGACGCGCGGCACGGCGAATTCACGACCAACATCGCGATGCGCCTCGCGAAATCGCTAGGCAGGAAACCGCGCGATGTTGCGTCAGCGATCATAGATAAGATGCCGGAGAGTGAGCTTGTCGACAAGGTCGAAATTGCCGGACCCGGTTTTATCAACTTCCATGTAAGTAACAAAGCTTTGCACCACGAACTGGCGAGTATCCTGCATCAGGGAAAGTGTTACGGCCACCAGGAAATCCGGCCGGAGCCAAAAATTCTGCTTGAGTTTGTTTCGGCAAATCCAACCGGCCCGTTGCATGTCGGACATGGACGCCACGCAGCGTATGGCGCCACCCTCGGTAATTTGCTCGAGGCGGCAGGCTTTAGGGTCGATCGCGAGTACTACGTCAATGACGCTGGACGGCAGATGGATATTCTCGGCGTCAGCATCTGGTTGCGCTTGCTCGAGCAGAGCGGGGTAACGATCAGTTTCCCTGAAGCGGGATACAAGGGTGATTACATCCGGGATATCGCGGCAAGCCTGAATATCAGCGGCATGCCTGAGCTTGCTGCCGAGGAAATTTTGAGCGGTCTGCCAGCTGATGCTCCGCAGGGCGACAAGGAAGAATATATTGGCGCACTAATCGAAAAGGCGCACCAACTTCTCGGCATTCATCATTTCCAACGAATCCGCAAACAGTCGCTCGACTCGATTCTTTCAGACATCGAGGATGACCTGGCTGGATTCGGCGTAACTTTCGATCGCTGGTTCTTCGAACAAAGCCTGACTGACGATAATCTCATCGATAATGCCCTCATCATTCTCAAAGAGCGCAACATGCTGTACGAGAAAGACGGTGCGACCTGGTTCCGGGCGACTGACTACGGCGATGAGAAAGACCGCGTTGTCGTCCGCGAAAACGGCAAGACGACTTACTTTGCATCCGACATTGCTTATCACAACGATAAACGCAAACGCGGCTACGATCACTTACTGGATATCCTGGGCTCAGATCATCACGGTTACCAGGCAAGAATCCGGGCCGGCCTCGAGGCGATGGGGCACGGCGGCGACAGCCTCGAAGTTGAACTAATACAGTTTGTCAGCCTGTACCGGGCCGGCGAAAAACAACCCATGTCGACACGATCGGGCGAGTTCGTCACCTTGCGTCAGCTGCGTGAAGAGGTCGGCAACGATGCCGCAAGATTCTTTTACGTGATGCGGTCGAATGATCAGCATCTCGACTTCGACCTGGAGCTCGCGAAAAGCCGATCGAACGACAACCCTGTTTATTACATTCAATATGCACACGCACGCGTAGCAAGTGTATTCAGGCAACTGCAGGACAAGTCGCTGCAATACGATCAGGCCGCAGGCATCGCCAACCTGGCATTGCTTGGACAGATTCACGAGAAATCGTTAATGACGACACTGAGCCGTTTCCCGGAAGTGATCGAGCTGGCCGCTAACAATCGTGCGCCACAGCACCTCGTGCACTATCTGCGGGATCTCGCCAATGAATTTCATACTTACTACAACGCACACACATTCATCGTCGACGATGATGCACTGCGCAATGCGAGGCTTGCGTTGATCACTGCAACGCGTGCCGTGATCGCCAGCGGCCTGGAAATAATAGGAGTCTCCGCACCGGATTCAATGTAGATTTCCATGACCAGACGAAAGCGAAAACGCAGCACGAAGAAAAGGCAGCAGCATGAGTATCCGGGTTGGGTGTGGATGTTGTTCGGACTCGGAGTCGGCCTGTCGGTTGCCCTGGCCATTTTCATGAAAGATCGCGGCCCAGGGGCCGCTGTCCGGGAGCCTCTGCCTGTGCCAGCCAGCCTCGCCAGCGCAATCGATTACAACGATGAATCAGCGACGGCATCAGCGGAAGAGCCGCCCGAGAGACGCTTCGACTTTTATAACATGTTGCCGAATTTCGAGGTGATCATCCCTGAACAGGAGCCCGATGTCAGCCGGGACAGGGAACCGAAGGCCATCGAAAGGCCGGGCATCTACGTGTTGCAGGCAGGGTCCTTTACCCAATACGTCGACGCCGATCGCCGCAGGGCGCAGTTGGCGTTGCAGGGTATCGAGTCGCGGATCCAGCGCGTGACCATTGACGACAAAACCTATCACCGCGTTCGCATCGGGCCAACACGCGACCTCGATGAACTCAACGCGCTACGCAGCCGCCTGCGTCAGGCAAAGATAGACGTTCTGAGAATCCGCCTGGGTGACTAGGAGTTCCTGCCTCTGGATTTTCTTGTGTGTCACCGGCTGCGTAACGCAACCGGTAACCGAAGAACCACCGCCGGCACCAGGTCCGCCTCCGCAGGTGGAGGCACTACCGCCTGCTGCAGAGCCCGCAAGAGATCTCAAATCGAAGCGCATTATTATCGCCGCCGTTGGCGACATGATGCTGGGTACAGATTACCCGGAGAATCATTTGCCCGATGACGACGGCGTCAGTTTCCTGGCGGACATTACACCGATTCTTTCCGCGGCCGACCTTACGTTCGGTAACCTCGAAGGAGTGCTGCTGGACGATGGTGAAGCGGGCAAGAAGTGCAGCAACCCGAATGCCTGTTACCTGTTTCGTTCACCATCGCGCTATGTGCAGCACTTCGTCAACGCAGGCTTCGATGTACTCAGCCTTGCAAACAACCACGCAAGAGATTTTGGCGAGGAGGGACGCCTCGCCAGCATGGAAACCCTTGCCGCAGCCGGTATACATCACTCCGGACTTGAAGGTGACTTCGCATTGTTCACCGTCAACGAATTGGACGTCGCGCTGCTCGCGTTCGCGGTAACCAGGAATTCAAACTTGATGCTTGATTATAGTCTGGCGGCAGAAATTGTTGCCGACCATGCCAAACATCACGACATCGTCGTTGTTTCGTTTCATGGTGGCGCCGAGGGACAGAATGTCACACGGCTTCCTTTTGCGGAGGAGGAATACTTTGGCGAACCGCGCGGTGACGTCGTCAGGTTTGCCAGGATGATGGTCGACGCGGGTGCCGACCTGGTGGTCGGTCACGGTCCGCATGTCGTCAGAGCAATGGAGCGATACCGGAACCGGCTGATCGCATACAGCCTTGGAAATTTTGCGACGTACTACGGCATCAGTGTCGAGGGCATCAAGGGCATTGCTCCTGTCCTGGTTGCAACGCTCGATGGCGAGGGCAACTTCCTCGAAGGGAAAATTTACTCCACGACTCAATTGCGCCCGGACGGACCGTCCATTGATGAAGAAGACGGTGCCCTGAACCTGATACGCAGCCTGAGTATCCGGGATTTCACGACGCCCGGCATTGTGTTCAATCCGGACGGCAGCTTGCTGCCGGCACCCAGGATATTTGGATTGCCTTGAGGGTACCCTTCAACGGCACCAAATCGGCAAATAGGCGATATTTTCATGCCGAATCAGGGCATTATTAAAAAAATGAAGAATTCCAAGCTGGGAACCTGGATGAGAAATAAATCGATTATTGTCGCCACGGTGGTAACCGTCTTCCTGTGCCAATGCCCGGCCTTCGCCGCGCCCGTCGAGGTTTCACGCGCAGAAGATGTGGGGATGTCCTCGGAACGGCTGGCATACCTGAAGAGTTATTTCGAGGGACTGCTGGAAGATGAAGAAACTGGTGGCTTTCAGATCCTGATTTCCCGGCGTGGCAAGGTAGTCATGTATGAAAACCTGGGACTCGCCAACGTTGAAGAAAACGTACCGGTCACAGACGAGACTCTGTTCCGCATATTCTCCATGACGAAACCGGTCATGGGCGTCGCAATGATGATGCTCTACGAGGAAGGACAGTACTCGCTCGCTGATCCGATTTCAAAACACATTCCGGAATTTGCCGAGTTGCGGGTCTATGCCGGCGAGGACGACGAAGGCAACGTGATCCTCGAGGCATTGGAGCGTGAGCCGACGATTCATGACCTTCTGCAGCACACCGCCGGCCTCACCTATGGAATTTTTGGCGACTCTGCAGTCGACAAACAATATATCGAGAAGGATGTCCCCAATTACGATCAGACCATGCAGGAGTTCATAGACAAGCTGACCAGTATTCCCCTGCTGTTTCAGCCGGGTGCCAGGTGGAATTACAGCGTCGCAGTGGATGTGCAGGGATACCTGATCGAAAAATGGACCGGCATGAAGCTCGGCGAATTCCTGCAGGAAAGAATCTTCGATCCGCTCGGCATGGATCAGACGATGGCGTGGGTACCACCAGACAAAGCTTCATTACTCGCTAATATTTACACGCATAATCAAGCTGGCGACAGAGAGAAATTTACCGGCAGCTTCGCCGATAATTACCTTCGCGCACCCGGAGCGTTCAGCGGCGGCGGTCAGCTGATCTCGACCGGCGATGATTACTGGCGTTTTTGCCAGATGCTGTTGAATGGGGGCGAATTCGATGGAATACGCTTCCTCTCGCCGAGAACAGTGGAAATGATGTCCACCAACCGCCTGCAAGAGCCGGCGAGCCTGCCAAACGGCAGCGGGTTCGGGCTTAACTTCGGCGTTATTGTTGACAACACACTGGGTAATTACCCGGCGAGCAACGGAGAATATTACTGGGGTGGCCTTGCGTCGACCTTATTCTGGATTGATCCGGAAGAGGAAATGGTGGCCATCCTGCTGACGCAGTACCTGCCGTATCGTGGCGAATTCTACCGCGATATCTTTCATCGCCTGGTCCGCGCAGCAATCATCGAGTAGCACTTCCGGGGAACCACTATTGTGTCATTGCCACTTATCGGGCCCGACCAGGACTTCGCGATCTGGGCGGTGTTGATTGGGCTGGCGGGATTCGGTTTCTGGTGCGAACGATTTCCCTGGGGCAGGAAATACTCGGGAGTCATGTTGCTGATCACAGCGGCAATCGTACTCGCGAACCTGCGCATCATTCCAACCTCGGCGGCTGCGTACGATGTTGTCTGGGACTACCTGGTACCGATCGCAATTCCACTGTTACTGTTTGAGGCGGACCTCAAGCGCATTGTCCGGGAATCCGGCCCGACGCTGATTGCTTTCATTATTGGCAGCGCAGCGGTAGTTGCAGGAACTCTCATCGGCGTAGTTCTCTTTGATCTGGGGCCGAACGAAGCGGAACTGGCCGGCATATTTACCGGCACATACATCGGCGGCGGTCTGAATTTCGCCGCAGTCGCCGAGGCCACCGGCATGCAGGACGACAACATGCTGACAGCAGCCGTTGCCGCCGACCAGGTGATCACCAACCTGCATTTCCTGTTGATCATTTTCATTCCCGGTATCGCATGGATGGCAAATAAGTATCCGACACATCACATGGACAATGCAGTGGTGTTCGACGTCGAGTCAGGGCGTAATGTGCATCGCATCGCCGATCTCGATATTGCGGGCTTGATGACGGCTCTGGCGCTCGCCTTCGCGCTGGCGGCAACTGGAAAAATTCTCGCTGACCTCATCGGCATGTCCGACTATTCGATACTGGTCATCACCGTGCTCGCGTTGATGATCGCGACGGTACTTCCGCAGCAAGTCGAAAAACTCTCGGGCCACAGGGAAGCTGGCAATGTATTGATGTTTATATTTCTCGCCAGCGTCGGCGCAGGGGCAGATATCTGGAAGCTCATCGAAATCGGGCCGGTCCTGTTTTTGTTTGCGTCAGTCATCATCATCGTGCACCTGGTGATTCTGTTTGGCGTCGGAAAAATCCTGAAACTCGACCTTGCCGAGCTGGCAATGGCATCTGCCGTTTGTATCGGCGGACCTGCGAGCGCCCCGGCGCTGGCCTCGGCAAAAGGCTGGCGTGACCTGTTGATCCCGGGCCTCTTGCTCGGATCCCTGGGCTATGCAGGCGGCAGTTTTATCGGTGTCTCTGTCGTCGCATGGTTGCGCTAGCAAATTTCTTCTGGCGCGCCGTTATCCCAATTTTGGATCAATTGCAATGACGAGATTCAGTTCGATCTCTGCCGCAGGCTGACTGGATTCGATTCCTGTAGTATCCGCAGAAGTTTTCAATAAAAACAATGTGCCCACAGGACTCAACCATGGAAAATGTTGTCAATACCATCAATGCCTGGGTCTGGAGTCCCGCACTAATTTACCTGGCCCTCGGTGCCGGACTGTTCTTTTCAATTTTGACGCGGTTCGTCCAGGTTCGATTGTTCCGCGAGATGATTCACCTGCTGTTTTCCAGCAAGGAATCGGAACGGGGCATTTCGTCTTTCCAGGCGCTGGCGGTCTCGCTGTCAGGCCGCGTCGGCACCGGTAACATCGCCGGTGTTGCAGCTGCGATCGGCTTTGGTGGTCCCGGCGCCGTATTCTGGATGTGGGTCGTCGCATTCCTTGGCGCGTCCACCGCCTATGTCGAGGCTGCTCTCGGTCAAATATACAAAGAGGTGGACGAAGGCCAGTATCGTGGTGGTCCGGCTTTCTATATCGAGAAGGCGATGGGCCAGAGATGGTATGGCTGGCTATTCGCGGTCGTTACCATTATCGCTACCGGGTTGCTGCTTCCCGGCGTTCAGGCGAACAGTATCAGCAGTGCCGCGGAGGTTGCGCTCGGCACCGGCGAGATTTATCAAACGGCGCTTGGCGATATCAGTTTCACAAAGATTACGTCTGCGGTAGTTGTCGTCACGATCTTCGGATTTATTATTTTCGGCGGCGTGAAGAGAATTGCGCACGTAACGCAGTTCGTTGTTCCTTTTATGGGCCTGGCCTACGTAATCACGGCCGTCGGCATCATAGCGATGAATATCTCTCAACTCCCCGGTGTCATTGCCCTGATATTCAATGATGCGTTCAGCCCGATGGCTGGAATAGGCGGCGCGGTTGGCTGGGGCGTAAAACGGGGCGTGTACTCGAACGAAGCCGGACAGGGGACCGGCCCGCATGCCGCCGCCGCCTCAGAAGTACAGCATCCGGCGCAGCAAGGGCTGGTACAGGCCTTCTCCGTTTACGTCGATACGTTGTTTATCTGTTCTGCAACAGCGTTCATCATCCTGATCACTGGCGCCTACAATGTGCATGGCGGTGATGGCGGTTTCATCATCCAGAACCTGCCCGCCGCCACTGATGCAAACAGTCCCGCCTTCACCCAGCTTGCGGTTGAGAGTGTCGTGCCCGGCGTCGGCAAGCCCTTCGTCGCCGTAGCGCTGTTCTTTTTCGCATTTACCACCATACTCGCGTATTACTACATCGCGGAGACCAACGTTGCCTACCTGCGGCGATTCTTCCGATTTCCCGGAGAAATGCTGTTCCTGAAAATCGCCATAATGGCGTCCGTATTTTATGGCGCCATCAGGACCGCCAGCCTTGCCTGGGGCCTTGGTGACATTGGTGTCGGAGTCATGGCGTGGCTCAACATCATCGCCATTCTCATTTTGTTTTTCATGGGCAATGCCGCGCTCAAGGCATTGAAAGACTATGAAGCACAGCGCAAGGCAGGGGTCGAGACTTACACCTTCGATCCGGAGGCGCTCGGCATCAAAAACGCCGATTTCTGGAGCGGGCCCAGGACCTAAAGAAAATCACAAGAGTAAGGGGGAGTTTCGATGCCTAATCATTTATGCAGCTTGTATCTTTTCATCTTTCTTTGCCTCCCATACGGTGTCGCGTACGCCGATGATGGCAGCGAACAAAAAGCAATCCTCGTAACCGGAGCGAGTACCGGTATTGGCAGAAACCTGGCGGAGACACTAGCCGCCGAGGGTCACTTCGTCTATGCCGGCGCCAGGAAAATGGCTGACCTCGATGCACTGAATGCCATCGACAACATCCAGGCCATTCGGCTCGACGTGACCATTCAGGAACAGATCGACGACGCCGTCGAAACAGTCAGGAACGGTGGCAGAGGCTTGTATGGACTGGTCAACAATGCCGGAGTCGTTGTGGCCGGACCAATGATCGAGGTCGATGAAGATGACATGCAATTCCAGATGGATGTCAACCTGTTTGGGCCCTACCGGGTGACCAAAGCATTTGCCCCACTGATTATAGAAAGCAAGGGTCGCATAACGACGACCGGATCGATCTCCGGGATCTTGTCCGGTACGTTTATAGGTCCCTACAGCATGAGCAAGCACGGTATCGAAGCTTTCACCGATTCGCTTGCTGGCGAAATGGAAAAGTTCGGCGTGCAGGTAAGCGTGGTGGAACCGGGCAACTATAACTCGGCGATCATCGACACCATGCGTAACCGTATGCAACAGCGCGGCCAGACGCCGGAGGGTTCACTCTTCGAGGAAGAGCTTCAGCAACTGATGGACGGACCGTCCGATCGGTCTCGTTTAAAGGAACCTGATGAAGTTGCAGCTGCTTTTTTACATGCACTTTTCGACGACAATCCGAAGCGTCGTTACATGGTCGTTCCAAATCAGGGTGAGGCGGAGATCACGATCAAGAAAGCGATCGAGGAGCTGGTGCAACTAAATGAGGGACACGAATACAGTTACGATCGCGAGGCATTGATCATGATGCTGGATGAGGCGCTGGCAGCTTCCGAGCAATAGGGAAATCGCCCGCTGGGGCGGGCTCCTACAGTAGGAGCCCGCCCCAGCGGGCGATATTCAGTCTTCCGCGGCTGATACCGAGCGGAAATCCACACCCAGCGATCGGAGTTTGCGATACAGGTGTGTGCGCTCCATGCCGACCCGCTGCGCCAATTTGCCGACCTTGCCGTCGCAAAGCACGAGCTGCTGTTGCAGGTAAGCGCGTTCGAATTGCTCGCGCGCTTCTCTTAATGGCAGTGACAGCAGATCCTGTTTGACCAGCGGCCCGTCAGAAATCGCCGCGCCGCTGATTTCTTTTTCAATTTCATCGAGCGAGATTTTTTCTTCCGATCCAGTTAGCAGCAAACGACGCACAAGATTTTTCAACTCCCTGACATTGTCAGGCCAGGGATAGTTTCGAAGCCGGTTTTGCGCCGCAACACTGAAGCGGCGGAATGACAGGCCTTCACTGTCGATCAGTTTGTCGACGTAATAGCTGAGAAGCTCCGGCACGTCTTCCGCATACTCACGCAATGGCGGCACATGCAAACTCAGTATATTCAGATTCGAAATAAGCTCGCGCCGAAGTTTGCCGCTGTCAATCGCGTGCGGATAGTCAGCCTTGACGGTCGCCAGGACCCTGGCCTGCAACTTCACTGGTTCATGCCCGCCGGAGCGCGTGAATTCTCCCTGTTCCAGAACGCTGAGGATGAGTTTTTGTGCCTGGTCACAAAGTTCCGTAAGTTCATCGATGATCAACGTGCCATTCTTTGCGCGCTCGAAATAGCCACTGTATACGTCGCCACCGTGTTCGCTGCCGAGCAACTGCTCTTCAGCGTTGCTGTCTGTCAGCGACGCGGCAAGCAGGTTTACCAGCGGCGCATCGGCACGCGGACTCAGGGCGTGGATGTAGCGCGCAAATGCGCCCCTGCCCGTGCCTGGTTCGCCGCTCAGAAGCACTGCCGAATCATACTCGGCGATTTGCTGCACATTCTCTCGCAGACTCTTCATCAGCGGGCTGCGCCCGACCGGGGTCAGCAATGATGGAAACAAACTACGCGCCGGGCCACTCTGTTTCCTGGATGCCTCCAGCGCACGCTCTACTGTCCGCAACAGTTTCGCGAGAGACAGGGGTTTTTCGACAAAATCGAACGCACCGAGGCGAGTCGCCTCGACGGCCGCATCGACAGTGCCGTGACCGGACATCATGACGACCGGACAATCAAGGTCTCCGGGTTCCGACCATTCACGCAACAAACTGATGCCATCAGTATCGGGCATCCAGATATCGAGCAATACGAGGTCGAATTTATCGTGGTCACGGGCGGAGCGCGCCTCGGCAGCGTCAGCCGCGACCGTCACCCGGTACCCCTCGTCCGACAGAATTTCGTCGATCAAAGTACGAATATCGCCTTCATCATCAACTACCAGCACGTGTGATGTGCTCATGCTCTCTCCCTTCGTATATCTGCTCTACCCGGCAGTCTCGTTAACATTTTTTCGCGTGCAGCCTCGTTAATCGGCAACTGGATGCGAATCTCCGCGCCGCCTTGTTCACGGTTTTCCGCTGCAATCGTTCCTAGATGTTCTTCCACGAGTTTCTTGACGATTGCCAGGCCAAGACCGGTGCCTTTGGGTTTTGTCGTTACGTAAGGATCAAAGACCTGGCTCATCGAGCCCATCTGGAATCCAGGACCATTGTCTGCAACGACAATTTCCACGACATCGACTTCATGCACCTCGGTAGCGCTGACCGAAACCTCAATACGTCCGTCGGTTGTGTTCTCGAGCGCTTCGGTTGCGTTGCGGATGAGGTTGTGCAGAATTTGTCTGATTCGCACGACGTCGGCCTCGACTTCCGGCAGGTCGGAATCTGTCTTGAGAATGATCTCAATGCCACTTTCCTGCGCGCGATACAGGTCGACGACTTCGTGCACGAGTTTGTCGATACTGAACAGGTTGAGATCAATATCCGGCGCACGCGCATAGTCGCTGAACGCGTTGACCATTTCCTTCATGGCCTCTACTTGCTGCACAATCGTATGTGTCGCACGATCGAGGACCTGTGCGTCCTCTTCTGACAGCGTCTTGAGGTATTTGCGGCGCATTCTTTCCGCGGAAAGTTGAATTGGCGTCAGCGGATTCTTGATCTCGTGCGCCAGCCGCCGTGCGACCTCACCCCAGGCTGCGTCACGCTGTGCCTGCAGCAGCGCGGTGATGTCGTCAAATACGACCACAATCCCCGCAGCGTGATCTTCATCTCCCGGCAATGTCGTGCACGCGCAGGTCAGGACACGGCGGCCAACTTCACCACGCAAAACGATTTGCTCGCGCCACTCGGTTTCACCGGCATTCAGGTGCACTTGTGCGACGTCCACGAACTGCTCCAGCAGCGGCTGGCCCTTGGCAACATCCGGCAGGAATTCGCCAATGCGATTTTCGAGATCGACATTGAGGATCGCACCGGACGCCTGGTTCGCGGTGCGTATCCTGAGATCGGAATCGAGCGCGACGACACCGGTCGAAAGGCGAGCCAGTATGACTTCGAGGTTAGCGCGTTCCGCTTCAACCAGCGCCTGACTGAGGCTGGCCTCTCGCCTGGCCGCAGACAGCCGCTGCGTCATATCATTGAACGAACTGACCAGGAATCCGATTTCATCGCGTGACGGCGTAGGCAGCCTGGTGTCGAAGTCGCCTTTCGCAACCGCTTGAGTTCCTGCGACCAGGTCCTGAATCGGCGCAACGAGCCGTCGTGACAAAATGAACGCACCGTAGATAGATGCGAGCAACGACAGCATCAGCACGACCGTCAACGTGAGTGAGAACGCGCGCTTCAACGGTTCCCTGAGATAGACCAGGCGTTTGTAATCGCTGTAGGCATCGCCGACGTTGTTCGCCATGGTACCCAGCCGCTCCGGTACCGGAAAGTGCGCCTGGATTACGCCGGCAAGGTCCGGACGACCAACGCTGCCGAAGCGGACAGCAGTTCGTATCTCGTAGCCGCCGCGCGGCGTCGGGTCGAGGCTGACGAAGGGTCGATTCTGGCGGATCTGCAGTAGCACCTCATCAGTCAGTGGCCTCGGCAAACTGCCGGCGGATTGATTAGAACTCGTCGCGATGATGTGGTTATTGCGGCCGTAGATCGAAATTTCATCGGCGCCGTTTTCTCTGCGCAATCTGCTCAACTCGAAAATTAGTTGCCGCGCACTGACCTTCTGCAGCCGGTCAGAAATGCGAGCCGTAATCTCGAGCCGGTCGCGCATCTGCATTTCCAGGGCTGCCCGGCTGAGTTCGAGCGCGTCATCAAAACCCGCCTCGACCTCGACGTTGAACCAGGTGTCGATGCCGCGATTGATGAATTGTATGGAGAAATAAAACACTACAAGCAATGGCAGCACGGCAAGACCGACGAACATTCCCACCATGCGCGCTTTTAGTCTCGAGCCCGGGACATGGTTCCGGTAATCGCGCAACAGTCGGGCGAGATTGCCGACCAGCAACGCAAACAACACGACGACACCGGCAACATTGATCAGCAGAATGATGATATGCAGCCGGTCGAATTCGGCGGAATTCTGCGCCGTTTGACCGAGCAGAAAGAGCGCCATGAGCGCCAGCCCAACGCCGATGGCGCCGGCTGCACCGATAGCCGTTCTTTTTATCGTTCGAGAGTCCACTCGTACCAGTCACTCTTTAGTTGCCATTGGCTGCGCCAGAAAAACAGGATGCGCAGTGGCGCCGGATATTGACGTGTGCTCAAAAGTGCTCGCAAACGCATGCGATAAGCGCTGCCGGGATTGAGCAGTGCATCATCGATGACAGGCAAGCCCTGGATGCGCCCGAGGTTATTCAGCGCCGAATAAAGCGTCGAGAATGAGTTCTCGTCGCCGCTATTGAGATTGCGGACGATATATCGCTGACTGAGAGGCCGGTATTCGAGCTCGTAGGTAACGGTGAGCTCTGCTTCAACAGCATCCAGCCACAGACCGCGCACCCGGATAACCTCCAGGTTGAGTTCGATTGTCAGTGGGACGCCGCTGTTCAGCGCGTCCAGCGCCTCGGCGCTCAGAATGAGTTGCAGTCGCGCCTCGAGTTCATGCACACCTGCGATCATGGTCGTGGCCGCTGAGCGGACATCAAAGAATCCTTCGCGCGGGAGCTCGAGTTGCGCACGCACGCTCGTGAACACCACTGCCGACAGGCACGCGGCCAGCAGCAGGGACTTCAATGTATGTGTCCGGTTTTCGCTCATGTTGTCGTCAGTATTACTGGCTGTTATCGAGACGTCCTCTCAAGACATGCGAAGTAGAAACCATCAAGGCCCTGACTCCCCGGCAATACCTGGAAACCGTATGTCTTCTCGACTATTAGATCGCGGATGTTGTAATTTGGCAACACTCGGTCTTCCCGGGCATTGCTGTGGCGCGCCAGAAAATCGCCGATAATGGCGTCATTCTCGGCCGCCAGCACCGAACAGGTGACGTACAGAAGCCGCCCGGACGGCTCCAGAAGCGGCCACAGGCCCTCCAGCATCGCTGTTTGCAGGTCGGCCAGCCCCTTGATGTCCGATTCTCTGCGCAGCAACTTGATGTCCGGGTGCCGGCGAATAACGCCGCTGGCCGAACAGGGTGCATCCAGAAGAATCCGGTCGAAGGGCCTGCCGTCCCACCACTCCTTAGGTTTTGATGCGTCAGCCGCCAGTACCGTTGCATGGAGCCCGAGCCGCTCAAGATTCTCGTGCATGCCGGCGAGTCGCTGCGGGTCCAGTTCGATAGCAGTCAGGGTGCTGTCCGCGCTGGCCAGTTCCAGCAAATGCCCTGTTTTTCCGCCAGGGGCCGCGCAGGCATCGAGAATCCGCAGACCGCCGTGCATCAATAGCCAGGGTGCTGCGATCTGCGCCGCCGCATCCTGGACCGAGACATCACCTTCGGCAAAGCCAGGCAGCTCGGCGACGGGTAGCGGCTTTGCCAGGCGAATTGCGTGAATAAATCCGGGCAACAACCGGTGGCCATTATCGGCCTCGCCCAGCCGATCGAGGTAATCCCCTGTCGTTCCGCGTTTCTGGTTTACCCGCAACCACATCGGTGCCCTGTCATTATTGGCTTCAAGAATTTGCTGCCAATCGTCGGGCCAGTCTTCGCGCAACTGATCGATAAACCACGCCGGGTGATTGAATCGGGATTCATCATCATCGGGCTCCTTGAGCCCGATGTCTTGCCGCAGGAAATTACGCAGTACCGCATTAACCAGTCCTGCGTACTTGGGGTGGCGCAGGAGTCTGGCCGCCTCCACGGTCATTGAGACTGCCGCATGATCCGGTATGCGCGTATCGCTTAACTGAAACAGTCCGACGACAAGCAGTGACTCAATAACGCTGCCGCGCGCCTTAAGCGGCCGGTCCAGCAGTTTCCCGAGGTCTGCGCGCAGACGAAAATGATGGCGCAGTGTTCCGTAACACAACATTTTGAACAGCGGCCGGTCAGCAGCGCTCATAGGTTTTTCAAGCTCACGAAGAACGGCATCCAGCGAGCGGCCCTGTGCGACGACAGCATCAACCGCTTTTGCCGCTTCTGCCCGCAGGCGTGCACCCCATTTGGTCTCGTTCACAGGCCCTCAATGCAGGCGCTTGCCGCTAAGCTTGCGTTGGCCGGCGAACTCCGCTGCCGTGACGCGTCGGCGGCCCGGGCGCTGAATTTCCGTGAGCCGTAAGGCGCCCCCGGCACAGGCAACAACGACGCCGTCTTTGCCTGCCGACAGTATCGTGCCGGGTCGTCCCTGGTCGCCGTCAACCGGCTCGGCTTTCCAGCACTTGATGATTTCGCCGCCCAGACTGAAGCTGGCCCCGGGTGCCGGGTCATAGGCTCTGATTGTCCTTGCGATTTGCTGCGCACTAAGACTCCAGTCGATTGCTGCATCCTGCGTGCGAATTTTGCCGGCATAGCTGGCAAGCGAATCGTCCTGGGGAATGGCCTCGAGCTTGCCCTCAAGGAGCTCACCGATCTTCTGTACCAGCAGCTCGCCACCGAGAGCAGCCAGGCGATCGTGTAGTGCGCCGGCAGTCTCCTCAGTGCCGATTGCAATGGCGGCACTTGCCAGCACCGGACCACTGTCGAGTCCGGCCTCCATTTGCATCAGGGTGATGCCGGTTTCCTTATCACCTGCAAGAATTGCTGCCTGTATCGGCGCAGCACCGCGCCAGCGCGGCAGAAGGGACGCGTGCACATTCACGCAACCACGTTCCGGCAGGTCGAGAACCGCCTGGGGAAGCAGCAATCCATAGGCCGCGACGATAATGAGGTCAGGTTTGGCCTGTGAAATCTGCGCAACGATATCGGCATCTTTAAGTGTCTCCGGCTGCCAGACCGGAATGTCGTGCTCAAGGGCGAATTGCTTGACCGGACTTTCCGCCACTTGCCTGCCACGCCCGGCCGGCCGATCCGGCTGTGTCAGTACTGCGGCAGGTATTGAGCCTGCCTTGTACAGCGCTTGTAATGATTCAAGTGCGAAATCCGGTGTGCCGGCAAACAAAAGTTTTGCAGCGCTCATGGGTTTGCTTCGGGTCGGTCGGGCGATCAGAGAATCGCAGCCGACTCCTGATGTTGGCGGCGGTCTTTCGCGAGGCGCTTGCGAATTCGCTGACGTTTGACTTCCGACAGGTAATCGATAAACAGTCTGCCCTGGAGATGATCCACCTCGTGTTGCACGCAAACTGCGAGTAAACCCTCGAATTCACTTTCCTGCTCATTACCGTCGCGATCCAGGTAGCGCACTTTGATGCGCTCGGCACGTTCAATTTCTTCGTAATAGCCGGGCACCGACAGACAACCCTCCTCGGTGACCTCAGAGCCTTCTTGCCCGAGAATCTCCGGGTTAATCAGCACGTGAGGCTCATTTTTCTCCTGGCTCACGTCCGCGATCAGCAGCCGCCGGTGCACATCCACCTGGGTAGCGGCCAGACCGATGCCCGGTGCTTCGTACATCGTCTCGAACATGTCGTCGATCAGCTGCCTGAGCGAGTCGTCCACAGCCTCAACCGGAACGGCCTTTTTGCGGAGCCGCGGGTCGGGAAACTCAAGGATTCTCAGTATTGCCATAATTGCTGGAGCCAAAACTCGTGTGAGTTTCTATAAATTGCACCTAAATTTTTGACTTTATTGAATAAGATAGCGGACAATGCCGCGTGACATGGACACCGCCAAAGCCTGTTTTGAACCGGAATTGTGACGCGTTTGGCAGCCTGAACGGCGTCGACACGACATATTATAGCAACGCTTGCCAGCAGGCAGGCACAGACTACAGTGATGGAGCACCCGTCGATTATGTCTCCTGACAAAAACCGCCTGAATACCAGTCTTGGGCTGGCCGTTATTGCACTGGCCGCCACTATGGCCGGCTGCAGCACCATGAGCAAACTAAACCCGTTCGGCTCGGATGATAGCGATGCGCGGCCGCCGGTAGCGACAAGGTCCGGGACACCGGGTGGATCGTCGTCTGTGGATCCGGGCGGCAGCGTGCAGCCCGCTCAGAATGAGCCGAACATGGTGCTCGTCAGCCAGGCCGTACCGCTGGCCTCCGGTGCTCCCGAGGAGTACACCGTGCAGGTCGGCGACACGCTCTGGGACATTGCTGCCACGTTTCTGCGAGATCCGTGGTACTGGCCAGAGGTCTGGTACGTAAACCCGCAGGTTGAGAACCCGCACCTTATCTACCCGGGCGACGTCCTTGCCCTGGTTACGATTGACGGGCAGCAACGCATCACGAACATCCGCGCATCAACCTATCGGCTTTCGCCGACGGCGCGGGTAACACCGCTTGCCGAGTCGATCACGAGCATTCCCTACGAACGGATCGCGGCCTTTCTATCCAAAGGTCTTGTTCTTGAAAAGAGCCAGATCGATCAACTGCCGTACATTCTCTCAACCCGCGGCGATCACCTGATGGCCTCCGCCGGCAACGATATTTACATCCGCGGTGGTCAACCCTCACCAAACGGGACCCGATTCAGCGTCGTGCATATCGGCGATGAACTCAGGGATCCCGACGATAATGCCCTCCTCGGTTACCAGGGCATTTATGTCGGTGTAGGCGCACAGTCCCGGGGTGGCGATCCGGCGACGATAGCGCTGACTGACACCAACCGCGAAGCCCTCGCGGGTGATCGCCTGATACCGGAAACAGTGGATATTCCGCTGAATTTCTTTCCGAAATCACCGGATCTCAACATTGAAGGCAGGATCATCTCGGTCGTCGATGGCGTTGCGCTTATCGGACAGTACCAGGTCGTGGTCCTGAATCGCGGTGCGCGCGACGGCCTCGCACCGGGAGACGTGCTGAGCGTGTTCCAGGCTGGTGAGCAGATTCGCGATCGCTTTGCGGGCGGCTCTTTCCTGGGCTCGGGTAGCCGCATAATGGGTGGCGAAATCGTGACCCTGCCGGATGAACAGGCGGGCACGATCATGATCTTCAAGGTTTATGACCGGATCGGCTATGCCCTCGTGATGGAGGCGACGAGCGACATCCACATACTGGATGCAGTCCGCAACCCGATCTGACAGAATCGATTCGATAAGGGCCGGCACCTGATCGGGCGCCGGCCCTTTTTTAATGCCTGTCGGCAGATTTAGTCACGCATAAGTTTTCATGAGGTAATAAAATCGTAGGAGCCCGCCCCAGCGGGCGATCAGGCTTTAATCGCTCGCTGGGGCGAGCTCCTACAGGCGAGTTCCGAAGAGGCCGCAGCGGTTTCTGGAAAGTGGATACAGACGAAAAAATTTCTGCGTGGCTAGCCGCTCCGAATCACCACCTTATTGATTCGGAGTCAGGTGATATCCCGGAGCTGCTGCGGCAGATTCCTGGCCCGCCGACCCTTTTATATGTGGTTGGCAACATCGACGTACTACATCTTCCGGCACTGGCGATCGTCGGCAGCCGAAACCCCACCAGGGGCGGCGTACAGAATGCGTACGAATTCTCAAAACACCTGGCGCGATCCGGTTTTTGCATTGTCAGCGGTCTGGCTCAAGGCATCGACACAGCCGCGCACGAAGGGGCGCTGGATGCCGGCGCGAAAACCGTGGCGTTCCTCGGTCACGGCATCGATAGAGTTTATCCAGCCGAAAATCGCAAACTTGCACATCGCATCGCAGAAGAGGGCGCGTTATGTTCGGAATATCCACTCGGTAGCCCACCACGCCGCGAACACTTTCCGCAGCGCAACCGGCTGATCAGTGGTCTCTGTCTCGGTACCCTGGTCGTAGAGGCGGCCAGGCGCAGCGGATCGCTTATCAGTGCACGCCTCGCTGCTGAGCAGGGTCGCGAAATTTTCGCCATTCCCGGCTCGATACATAATCCGCTGTCCCGGGGTTGTCACCAGCTTATCAGGCAAGGCGCAAAACTGGTCGAAAGCGCCGACGACATCGTCAGCGAGCTGGGGCCGCTGGTCGGACATCTTATGCAAAATGCAGAGTTGCCAGCGGTCGAAACGGCAGCGGCTGCACAACACGATAGTGAATACCGGCTGTTGCTTTCCACATTAAGTTATGACCCGGCAAGCGCAGATCAGCTCGCCGAAAATTCCGGATTGACGATCGATCAGGTTTCCTCCATGCTACTTATCCTGGAGCTTGAAGGAAAAATTCAGGTGCAGGCTGGCGGTCGTTACTCAAAACTGCAAGCATCCGACCATAAATAGACAACCATAACTGGAAATTCGTCAACAGGAGACGCTCCAGGCATGAAAGAAAATGTACTCGATGTATTGATGTATCTGTTTGAGACCTACGTCGACGCTGAGGAAGAACCGGAAGCCGATCAAAGCGAGCTGCGCGATGAATTATCCCGGGCGGGATTCGGCGGCAGCGAAATTGATCGCGCGCTGGACTGGCTCGACGGGCTGACCAATGACCACGAAGGCTGCAGCTATAACCCGCAGACCGCACACGGCACTCGCATCTACAACAATATTGAGACCGAGCGGCTGAATGCAGCATGCCGTGGCTTTATAACCTACCTCGAGCAGATCGGTATTCTCTCGCCGCCGCAGCGCGAAATTCTCATCGATCGCTTGCTGGCACTTGATACTCCGGATATCGATGTCGAGCAGATTAAGTGGGTTGTTTTGATGGTTTTATTCAGTCAGCCGGGTCAGGAAGTGGCGTATGCTCGGATGGAAGATCTTGTCTTCGACGAGGGGGAAATGGCCGTTCACTGAGTTCCAATTGACGGGATGTGGCTGCTGGCGAGTACGTTTTTCTTGACACATCGCCTGCAAGCATGTAATTCAACCGCGGCATCGTCCGCGGTTTTGCTTTTCTGGACGTAATTAACGGAAACTTCAGCTGGAATGTCGCGAAATCTGGTAATCGTCGAGTCACCTGCCAAGGCCAAGACCATTAGCAAGTACCTTGGCAAGGACTTCGAAGTCATGGCCTCATATGGTCATGTTCGTGATCTCGTGCCCAAAGAAGGCGCGGTCGATACCGAAAACGGTTTCGCGATGAAGTACCAGGTCATCGAGAAAAACCAGAAACATGTCAACGCAATCATCAAGGCGCTCAAGAACGCCGATGCGCTCTATCTCGCCACTGACCCGGACAGGGAGGGTGAGGCAATTTCCTGGCATTTGACGGAATTGCTGAAGGAGCAGAACGCGCTCGACGGCAAGCCGGTGTATCGCGTCATATTTCACGAAATAACCAAGAATGCGGTCAAAGAGGCGATAGACAATCCCCGTAGCATATCGGACGAGCTCGTAAGCGCCCAGCAGGCGCGCAGAGCACTCGACTACCTCGTCGGCTTCAACCTTTCGCCACTGCTGTGGAAAAAAGTCCAGCGCGGCTTGTCCGCCGGACGCGTGCAAAGCCCGGCGCTGCGCATGATCGTAGAGAGAGAGCTCGAGATCGAGGCATTCGATGCGCGCGAGTACTGGACCATCGAGGCCGATGTCAGTAAAGAAGACCAGCCTTTTGTCTCGCGACTGGTTCGCTACAAGGGCGAGAAGGTCGAACAGTTCAGCTTTGAAAACGAGGCGTCGGCGCGCGAGGTCGAGAAAACCATTCTTGAGGCGGCCGGCGGCAAATTAACCACGGTCAGTGTTGACAAGAAGCAGCGGCGGCGTAATCCGGCAGCGCCATTCACGACGTCCACACTGCAGCAGGAATCCTCGCGCAAACTCGGGTTCAACACTCAGTGGACCATGCGCGTGGCACAACGTCTTTACGAAGGCATTGAATTGGGGGATGAGGGCAACGTTGGCCTCATCAGCTACATGCGAACCGATTCCGTGACACTTGCGGAAGTTGCAGTCGCCGAAATCCGTGAGGTCATTAAAGAACGCTATGGTGCGGAGAACGTACCGGCAGAACCGCTCGCTTATAAAACGAAAACGAAAAACGCGCAGGAAGCACACGAAGCGATTCGTCCGACGTCTGTCGCACGTACACCGGACTCCCTGAAGGGCAAACTCGATGACGATCAGCTGCGACTCTACACACTGATATGGCAACGCACGATGGCTTGTCAAATGGTGCCCGCGGTATTCGACACTGTTGCTCTCGAGTTCGTGCCCGGTGATGTAGGAGCGGCCGTGGGAGCGGCTTCAGCCGCGAATGAAACAACGATTGATGCCGATGATCATCGCTTTCGCGCCAATGGGTCGGTGCTGGTGGAAGCCGGCTTCATGGCGGTGTACCAGGAAGGCAAGGATGACACGAAGGATGACGACGACGATCGTCTTCTGCCGATGATCGCCGAAGGCGATGTCATCGATATGGACGAACTGCGGCCGGAACAGCATTTCACAGAGCCTCCACCAAGATTCACGGAAGCAAGCCTCGTCAAGACGCTTGAGGAGTACGGCATCGGCAGGCCGTCAACTTATGCCAGCATTATTGCCACGCTCAAAAACCGGGAATACGTCGAGATGGATGGCAAGCGATTCATTCCGACCGACATCGGCAGAATCGTCATCGGCTTCCTGACAGAACATTTCACGCAGTACGTCGACTATGATTTCACCGCGCGCCTGGAAGACGATCTTGATGCGATCTCTCTCGGTAAAGAAGACCTTGTACCGCTGCTCGAGCGCTTCTGGAAGCCATTTTCCGAGCTGGTCATTGACAAGGAACAAAGCGTAACCCGCGAGCAGGTTGCGCAATCACGCGAACTCGGCACCGACCCGAAGAGCGGCAAGCCAGTTACCGTGCGCATGGGCCGCTACGGGCCGTTTGTGCAAATCGGCACCAAGGACGACGAAGAGAAACCGAAGTTTGCCGGTTTGCGGCCGGGTCAAAAAATGAACGACATCAATCTGGAGAATGCGCTCGAGCTCTTCAAGTTACCGCGTACCCTGGGCGAAACCACTGACGGTCTTCCCGTATCGGCCAGCGTCGGGCGTTTCGGCCCGTACGTACGCTATGGCGACAAGTACGTTTCCATTCGTGGTGAAGATGATCCGTATACGATCGAACTCCCGCGGGCACTCGAATTGATTGAAGAAAAGAAGATTGCGGACGCCGAGCGCATCATCCAGGACTTCGAGGACGATGGCATTCAGGTATTGAACGGCCGCTATGGCCCATACGTTACGGACAAGACCAAGAACGCGCGAGTGCCAAAGGACCGTGAGCCCAAGTCGCTGACCCTCGAGGAGTGCAAGGAATTGCTGGCGGCGGCGCCTGTCCGCGGGCGACGTGGCAAGAAAAAGGCAGCAAAGAAGACCGCCGCCAAAAAGACAGCCACGAAAAAAACTGCAAAAAAGAAAAAAACCAGCAAGAAGAAAACTGTCATGGATGAACAAGCAGACGTCGGCGAAACCTGAAATTCCGGCCCTGAACAGAGCATGGCCTTCTCTCAACCGCCAAGACGAGCAGCACGCATCCTGCACAGCGGTGGTGTTATCGCCTATCCGACCGAGGGCGTATTTGGACTGGGCTGCCTGCCCGACGATTTCGCAGCGGTTCGCCGCGTGCTGGCTATCAAGGATCGCGATCCGGCGCTGGGTCTGGTGCTCATTGCCTCTGACATTGAACAACTCGATGGCTGGATCAAACTGCCCGAAGGCTCATCAGTATTGAAGAGCAGCAGCGACAACCCCGTTACCTGGATAGTCCCTGCGACTGATGAAGTTCCCTACTGGATTCGTGGGGAGCACGCCGGCCTCGCCGTGCGAATAACCACACACCCGATCGCCAGCGCCTTGTGTGATGCAGCTGGTTCAGCGCTGGTATCGACGAGCGCCAATCTTCACGGCCGGTCACCGGCTAGAAACCCTTTAGTGCTTCGCCGTCACTTCGGCGCTCTTGTAGACTACATTGTCCCCGGAGAATGCGGCCCGGCATCCGGACCGTCTGAAATTCGTGACCTGGCCAGTGGAAAGGTCCTGAGAAGTGCATGAGTGATATCAACATCGAGGCTGTCGAGGATTATCTAAGGTCGTTGCAGGCCAGGATCGTCGCATCACTGGAAGACATCGACGGTAAAGCAACGTTTGGTCAGGATCGGTGGGACAGACCCGGTGGTGGTGGTGGCGACAGCCGGGTGCTGGTTGATGGCGCGATCTTCGAGCAGGCCGGCGTTGGCTTTTCACTGGTCTTCGGTAAGGAGCTGCCGCCCGCAGCGACCAGGAGCCGGCCAGAGCTTGCCGGCCACAACTACCGCGCGATGGGTGTCTCGCTGGTATTACATCCACGAAATCCGTATGTGCCGACGACACATGCCAACTTCAGATTCTTTTCGACAAATTCCGGCGGCGACGACCCGGTCTGGTGGTTCGGTGGTGGTTTCGACTTAACGCCCTGCTATCCGTTTCATGACGACGTGCTGCACTGGCATCGCAAGGCGAAAGAAGCCTGCGATCCTTTCGGCGATGACGTTTATGAAAAGTACAAGAAGTCGTGTGACGAGTATTTTTATCTGAAGCACCGCGATGAAACACGCGGAGTCGGTGGTTTGTTTTTCGACGACCTCAACGAGTTCGGTTTTGACAAATCGTTTGCATTTACGAAATCAGTCGGCGACCAGTTTCTGCCTGCATACCTGCCGATCGTTAAGGCCCGCAAAGGACACAAGTTTGGTGAACGCCAACGGGAATTCCAGCTTTACCGTCGCGGGCGATATGTCGAGTTCAATCTTATCTACGACCGCGGCACCTTATTCGGTTTGCAATCAGGCGGCCGCAGCGAATCGATCCTGATGTCGCTCCCGCCACGCGTACGCTGGGAGTACGGCTGGAAACCGCAGCCGGGCTCGCCGGAGGCGGATCTTTACAAAAATTACCTTCGACCACGGGACTGGTTGAGCCAGTAGGAGCGGCGTCCCGCCGCTCCTACTGGCTCATCAACTGTAGATTGTGGTAAGTTCCTTTTAAAACCGGGATTTACACCGGATTCTTTACTTAGAATCGACAGAGTTCGTCAGTTTGAGACGACATTCTGAATGTGAGCGATGCCGTGCTGGAATCTCCGTGAAGCTACTCAGGCTGACAATTCTCGTTGTACTTTTTGCAGCCGGCGCCGCAACCGCCGACTATGAATCACGATTGCGGGACGGTGGTCCTGCGACGGGCATTCGGCTCGCAGGCGGCGGAAACGAGAACGGCGGATCGAAGGTTTACATCGTTCAGCTGCGCACACCCTCTGCCAGCGAGTTTCACGTTTCCTCTGCAACGAGTGTCCTCGGCAAGCCAACGCCGGGACAAACAATAGCGCTGCCTGCTTTCGATAAAAACGACGCGGCTGTCCAGTCTCATGTGCGGCGCCTAGAAACAGAACAGGCGCAGGTGATTGCAGGCGCCGGTCCGAACATCGAGCCGATTTACAGTTACCGGTACACCATCAACGGGTTCGCGGCGCGCATGACGCCTGCGCAAGCCAATAAAGTTGCACATATGCCGGAAGTACTGCGCATCTGGGAAGACGAGGTACGTCCGCTTGTCACGAATTTCAGTGCCGATTTCCTGGGGCTGTTCGATGCAAGCGCTGGTTTGCGTGGTCCCTCGGGACTCGACGGTGAGGGAATAATCATCGGCGTCATCGATAGTGGTATCGCTCCGCAACATCCGGCGCTCGCTGACACCCGCGAGGCTGACCGGCCAACACTGTGTCAGAGCAGCTGGTCCGAGACATCCTTGCTCGGCAGGTGGCTCTGCAGGCGTTACGACAAGATGGAGGATGTGCTGGTCTTCGACCCTCCGGAAAACTGGAATGGCATTTGCGAAACAGGGCCGCAGTTTGCGGAGACCGACTGCAATAACAAGTTGATCGGTGCACGTTACTTTGTTGACGGGGCGACAGCGACGGGTCCAATCGACGCTGGCGAAATATTCTCGCCGCGGGATGTGGATGGCCACGGTACACATACGGCGACAACTGCAGCGGGCAACAGGGTCAAAGCCTCAATATTCGGGACATTTCTCGGCAGGGTCGAGGGCATCGCCCCCAAAGCCCGCATTGCCGTCTACAAAGCCTGCTGGCTGCGGCCTGATGCCACACGCGCGAGTTGCAACATGTCCGATCTCGCCAATGCTATCGATATGGCGGTGGCGGACGGCGTGGATATTATCAACTACTCGGTAGGAAGCTCCCTGTTTTCAGTCATCACGCCTGATGATGTCGCACTCATGGCTGCGGCCAAGGCTGGCGTATTGACGGTCGTCGCCGCCGGCAACGAAGGGCCCAACTTCGACACGATTACATCGCCTGCCGGCAATCCCGCGGTCATTACAACAGGCGCCTCCAGCCGCGATGGTCAGCATTCACTGGAGGCCATGCAAGTCAGTTCACCGCCGGCCATTGCTGGCAAGTATGCGGTAAAAGAAGCGAGCTTCACGCCGCCGTTAATTGATCGTGATCCGATCGAGGCCCAGCTTGTACTGGTCGACGATGACGACACTGCGACAGTCGATAGCACTACGGGTACAATCTTCGACGCCTGCCAGTCCTTGATCAACAGCAGCGAAGTTTCCGGAAACATCGCTTTCATCCAACGCGGCGGTTGTAATTTTGATGTAAAGATTGCGAACGCAGAAAGTGCAGGCGCAACTGCAGTTGTCGTTTTCAACCTGTCGGGCGACCCGATCGTCATGATCGGCGACTCCGTTGGAATAGATATTCCTGCGCTAATGGTCGGGGCCGCGGACGGCAACCTGTTCCTTGATGAAATCAACAACGACCAGGTCATCGATGTCGTGCTCGACAAGAGTTTTTTCCTGACTGAAGCCGACACCGGTAACAACATGGGATCGTTCTCATCGCGAGGCCCGGGACCGGTCGCGGATATCCTTAAGCCGGACGTCACCGCGCCGGGCATCAATATTCTTGCCGGCAGCACACCAGACGCCGTCAACTCTGTTTCCGGCGAGTTTTTTGCGTTCCTCACCGGTACTTCGATGTCCACGCCGCATGTCGCCGGCGTTGCTGCGCTCCTCAAGCAGGCGCATCCAGACTGGAGTCCGGCAGCCATCAAATCTGCCCTGATGACGACCACTTATCAGGACGTAACCCTCGCGGACGGCAGCACGCCGGCGATACCCTTCGATTTCGGCAGCGGCCACATGGATCCAAACAAGGCCAACGATCCGGGCCTGGTCTACGATATCAGCGCGGATGAATACGATGCGTTCTCCTGCGGCGTCGCATCGCCCGATGTCACCCAGGCGCGCTGTGCCGATCTGCAATCCAGCGGTTTTTCCTTTGCGGCCGCCGACCTCAACCAGCCATCGATATCAGTCTCAAAGTTGACCAGCACACGCACAGTTTCGCGAACAGTCACCAACGTCAGTGACTTGAGCGAAACCTACAATGTCGAAATAGTCCTGCCACCGGGCATCGATGTGCAGGTGACGCCAGCCAGCCTGAGCGTTGCCCCCGGGCAATCGGCCACTTACGACGTTACGTTCACCTACCTGAGCGGACCCCTGGATTTCTATCGCTTCGGCAGCCTCACCTGGGTTAGCGGCGAGCATTCCGTTCGCAGCGTGCTTTCGATACAAGCGATATCGGTATCTGCGCCTGGCGACATTGTCTCTTTCGGCGGCAGCGGCAGCGTCACATTTGCCGTTGATTTCGGCTATACCGGGACCTATTCGCCCGGCGTGCACGGCCTGAACCTGCCGTTGGTGCTCGACGGTTTCGTTGACGAGGACCCCGGCAAGACATTTACATTCCGTACGACAAATGGCGTGACCGCGCACCTGATCGATGTCCCGGCGGAGCAGTTATTCCTGCGCTTTGCATTATTCGACGCACTTACGGATGGCAATGACGATCTCGACCTGTACGTCTTCTACTGTGCGGACGGCGTCAACTGCACGAAGATCGGACAAAGCGGTGGGGCAACTTCAGAGGAGCGGTTTGACGCCATTTTGCCGGCCGCCGGCAGGTACGCAGTTTTCGTTCATGGCTTTGAAACCGACAACGTAGCCGGTGGTCCCGGAGCGAATTACACGCTACTCGCCTGGGCATTCGGTCTCATCGACGACCAGGGCAACATGACGGCCACCGGACCTGCATTCGTCAATGCCGGCACCACCGAGGACGTCACAGTCAACTGGAGTGGTCTCGCTCCAGACACGATTTACCTCGGCGGTATATCGCACAATACGCCGGATGGATTAGTGTCGCTTACCGTTATTAGCGTCGAAAACTGACTATCGACACCGAGTTTCCGAACGAGGCGAGCGTTTCTTGAACATTCCGGATTCGTTACAGACAATTGCTGAAATCAGCATAGGGCTCGCCGGTTTTAGCGGGCTCGTGGTCGCGCTACGAAAAGATTCGGGCCCGCTCGACGATATTCAGAAATATCGATTGCGCATTCTCTTCTCGCTGTCATTTGGTGCCATGTTTCTGTCGATGTTACCGGATACGCTGGTCAATTTCGGTGTGCCTGACGAGCGCGTCTGGTTTGCTTCGTCAGCCGCGATTTTCGCTTACTCATTCCTGTTTATCGCATGGTGGATAATGGCGTCCCAGCGGATAGCCAGAATTGCCCCGGAGATATTCAACTGGGGTGCGTTTTCCACCATGGCAACGGGGCACACTATCGTTCTGCTACTACAGCTTGCCGTCATGCTTGATTTGCTGGAGAACCGGGCTCCAGGCGTAATCGCCCTTGGTCTCATCTGGTACCTGGCTCACGCTGCGCAGCAATTTGTTCGCATGCTTTTTATTCAGCCCGGAGACTCGCAGAATGGCTAGTGTGAGTAGCCAAAGAATGTCGGGCGTGCTGTGCCCGGTTATCACGCCCTTTAACCAGGACTTGAGTCCCGACCCCGATCGATTGATTCGGCAATGCCGGTGGCTGTTGTCGCAGAATGTCGGCCTGGCCGTTTTCGGTACCAACAGCGAAGCAAACTCTCTTTCCATCGAAGAAAAAATGATGTTGCTCGATCGCCTGGTCGACGCCGGCATCGACACGAATCGGATGATGGCAGGAACCGGTTGTTGCGCGCTGACAGATACGGTCAGGCTGACGGAACATGCAGTCAATCTCGGCTGTGCCGGCGCCCTGATGCTGCCACCTTTCTATTACAAAGGCGTCAGCGACGACGGCTTGTTCGCGAGTTTTTCCGAGGTCATCGAGCGTGTTGGCCATTCGTCATTGCGCATTTACCTCTATCACATTCCCCCTGTTTCCCAGGTTGGCATTTCACTGGCTTTGATCGAACGATTGATCAAAGCCTATCCGGATACCGTGGTGGGCGTAAAAGACAGCTCCGGCGACTGGGACAACACCAACGCCATGTTGCAACGTCGCTGGGATGATTTTCGGGTGTTTGCCGGCGCCGAAACTTTTCTTTTGCAAAACATGCGTGGCGGAGGCGCCGGCTGCATATCGGCAACCGCGAATATCAATCCCGCAGCGATAGACCGGCTCTACCGGGAATGGCAGTCAGCGGAGGCAGAGTCCTTGCAGAAGGAACTGGATGAGATTCGCGATACCGCGATGGCATATCCGATGATTCCGGCCTTGAAAGCCACCGTCGCCCACTTTTCCAATGATGCACAGTGGCGCACAGTGCGCCCGCCTTTGCTAGCTTTAGCAGATGATCAGTGTAGTGCGCTGGTTGCTTCGCTTTTGCAAAAGGGCTTCGATATGCCGGGGCTTGGCTGATCCAGCCTTTGTCTTTGGCGTGTCGCGAATACCAGACGAGGAATACACTGCCAGCGCCATGCCGCTGATCACGTAAAACGAGCGCGGTGGGACACCAATTGCATCCTCAGTCATGTGACTCCCCTTCGTTATTGATTTTCGGGTGGGTTATCGGGAGGATATCTTGTGCCGATAGTCGCCGTTTTTCAATGGACGTAAATTGATGTTTCGGAGCCCGCGCTGGCTGCGATTTTACAGGTCAGCAAGCATCCTGGACATGCGCAACCCCAGCTCCAGGTAGCGCTCTGCCTCCTCGGGCTCACCCAAAGCGCGCAACAGATCGACAAGTTCGCCGTACACCGGGAGGTCCAGCGGCTGCAGTTGCAATGTGCGCACAAAGGCGTCGCGAGCCTGCGCGTGCTCGTTTCCTGCAGCAAGCAGCCGCGCTTTGTATTTCCATGCTTGCGCCATGTAGGGACGCAGCGCAATTGCGGCATCGATCTGCTCCCGCGCACCCTGGTAGTCGCCGACTCCGAGATAGGCAGCGGCGAGATTGAAGTGTGCTTCCGGATGAGGTTGCACCTCGATCGACCGCTGTAGCATGCGGATCGCCTCTTTCTGCTGCCCCTGTGCCAGCAATGATGTTCCGAGCACGGTGTAGGCCGGGCGCAGATTCTCACCGCCTGCGATTATCCGCCGCGCGGTGCTCTGGGCCGCGCGATACCGGGCAGCATTGAACTGCGATGTGGCCAGATCCACGTACGGTTCGCCGCCCAGGAACTCCACGTCCTGCAGGGCCCGCTCCAGTTCGCTTTGTGCCGCCGCGATATTGCGGCCGGATCTCAGCGCTGCGATGGCCCGATACGCATCTGCTTCGCTGCCCTCCGGCGGATCCCCAAGCTCGAGAATGCCGACGGCTGTAATGACCCGATTGTCCTTTTCCATGGGCTCGATCAATGCATCGAGATCAAATGGACCTCTTGCAATGCGATGGTCGGTCATCGTTACGTGAATCACGTCGCTGGTCCGTCGACGCGGCATATGGCAGGTCACACAGGCCCCACCTGACAGGTCGGTTTCCGGCGTGTGCACATCGGCTGCGTCCTCGTGACAACCGCTACACACCTTGCCAACGCTCGAGCGGAACGCCGTCGATTCGGGTTTCACATGCGGATCATGGCAACTGATGCAAGCGAGTTCACCCTTGCTCTCCCGATAGCATCTACTCTGAGAAAATCGATATCCGTGATGATTAATCTCAAACCGGTCTTCCCGATTCACGCCTTGCTCGACGACATCGACGTGCACTATGTAGTCTGAAAGCTTCTGACCAGGTCGAAAGGAATAGACGCCAGTGCCGAAGCGCCGAGCGCCCGCGAGGGCTGCTGAGGGCAGCATGTGACACTGGAAGCAGACCGAATCGCGCAACTCTGCGGACAAACGCCCGGGATTGGTGATCGCATCACGGATGGTCGCAATCTCCTCGCCGCTCAGGACGGCCGAGATGTGCTTGGCTCCTGGTCCATGACAACGCTGACAGCCCGTGCCCTCGGGCAGGCTGTGGGGAAATGTCTCTACGGACCAGTGAGCATCGCTTCCCGCCGGCACCTCCGGGAAGGCGTTATGGCAGAACATGCACTTGGTAGTTATCTGCCGGTGTATACCGGGATGATCGGCAGCCTCGAAGCCGGGCGACATCCCCCACCGCTTGTCCTCCGAGTACCAGCCGATAGGGAGCATGAACATCTCTCCCCATTCCGTTTGATACAGGTAGCTACGCGCGCGGTTTCCCGAACCTATGATCCAGGCGACGGGAATCTCGATTTCGTTGATAACGCCACCGTTCTTGTCGCGCTGAAAGCGGCGAAATATCAGGTCCTCGCCGCGCTCGAAAATCTGGTAGTAACGTTGCAGTGGTTCGTGATAGTACTCACGCCCGAAGTCTTCTATCGGTGCTGCGGCGCCAGGTCGCTTGAACGACTGCGACATCCCGACGCCCTGGTAACTCTTGTACTTTTCCACGTGGCACCTGCCACACACCGCATCATCGACGTAACCCGCCGCGGCGCCCTCGGTCGCCCGCGCGCCGAGCAGCGCAAGTACATCAGGCTCCGCGGCGGCTAACTGTGTTGACCAGCCGGCAACCAACCAGAAAAGCAGCCTGATCGACACCATTGTGCGACTGTCCATCAACATGCCGATACCCTAACGTAAAGACCGCTTCGATGGGACCCCTGTCACCCAACCTTGCGTCGCGACGAAAAGGTGTCAAGTCACTGCTGTTCCATAAACTGGTAACCGGTGTCAAAACGACGTGATGTCAACTCCCAAAATCCGAAAATCGCGGCTGGAAGCCGCTCCTACGATCCTGCCAATCGTAACGTAGGAGCGGCGTCCCGCCGCGATTGCACGTAGTTGTCCTCAGCTGCCGATGCCAGAATAAAATCTATTGCCAGATTCAGGTCTCTTACAAGCGAAAGTAACCTGGACCTCAATCTGTCACCTCACTTCACGGCATCGCTACCAACGTTTATCGGACAGCAGTGACCTGCCCTCTTTTTGTGACACCTTTTTCGATTTTTCCTTTTATTTTGAATTTTTGCTAGGCCGCTGATTCGACTCTCACATTCCAGCCTGGAAAGACCAATACAGCAGGATGGCACTTCAATGCTCTCGCCAAGGTTTTGGACCTCTCCACCCCCAAGCGAACACGGTCATTCTCAATTGCTGAAATAGTCGACTGGGGAATGCCACAAAGGTCCGCCAACTGATTCTGACTCAGTTCCTGCAATTCTCTGAGGATACGAACCGACTCTCCGGCTGATACCTCAATATGTTTTCTGGCTCGCGCAAATTCTTTCACTGCTGGTTCCTTCAGTAGTCGTGAGCAGTCACATCCACGACCATCACATATAATCTCTTTTTCCCTATACGGTAAATTATTCGATACTGGTCACCAAGCCGCGATGATCTGTGACCATTCCAGCGTCCCCTCAGTGACTCGTCACGAAATCCCCGTATAAGTCGCAAACCACCAGGGCAAGCTCCTATGGTCGGTTTTTCTTTGCCAGCGCTTTGCATTCCTTGTAGCGGAAGCAGGTCATGACGTGATCATTGACCATGCCGGTCGCCTGCATGTGAGCGTACATGATGGTGCTGCCGACGAATTTGAAGCCGCGCTTCTTCAGGTCCTTGCTCATGGCATCGGATTCGGGCGAGGTTGCGGGAATCTCCGAATCCTTGCGGAATTTGTTCTGTTTTGGTTCGCCGTCCACGAACTGCCAGATGTAATTACAGAAGCCGTCAAACTCTTCCTGCACTTCGAGAAATAACTTTGCGTTGTTGACGGCTGAATTGACCTTCAACTTGTTCCGGACGATGCCCGGGTCCTGGAGAATCTTTTCGATGCGTTTCTGTGTGAACCGGGCCACTTTATTCGCATCGAAATCTGCGAAGTTTTTTCTGTAGCCTTCACGCTTGTTCAGAATCGTCGACCAGCTTAAACCCGCCTGTGCACCCTCGAGGATCAGGAATTCAAATTGTTTTCGGTCGTCCCAGGCTGGCACGCCCCATTCCTTATCGTGATATTCGATGTAGGTGAGGCTGGTGTCGCCTGCCCAGGTACAGCGAATTATCTTTTTGCTCATAGGTATTCCGTTAGACGATTTTAACGGGATACTAACAACGCAAGACGACACGCGCACTGGCCAATTCTTGCTATAGATACTTGTTTTGAGATGGTCGTCGCCCGCTTAGGAAGGGCTCCTACGGTAGATGATGCCGTGCACAAAAAAGGGCTCGCGCAATGCGGGCCCTCTTTTTGTGTAAACAAAAACGGGGGATCTAGCTGGTTTTATCACCACCGCATTTGCCTTCGCCACATTTGCCTTCAGCTTCTTCCTTGGCTGCGCCTTCCTTGTCGCCACCACAGGAACCTTCAGCTTCTTGCTTGTCGCCACCACAGGAACCTTCAGCTTCCTTAGCTGCGCCTTCTTTGTCGCCACCACAGGAACCTTCAGCTTCCTTGGCTGCGCCTTCTTTGTCGCCACCACAGGAACCTTCAGCTTCCTTGGCTGCGCCTTCCTTGTCGCCACCACAGGAACCTTCAGCTTCCTTGGCTGCGCCTTCCTTGTCGCCACCACAGGAACCTTCAGCTTCCTTGTCGCCACCACAGGAACCTTCAGCTTCTTGCTTGTCGCCACCACAAGAGCCTTCAGCTTCCTTGGCTGCGCCTTCCTTGTCGCCACCACAGGAACCTTCAGCTTCCTTGTCGCCACCACAACTTCCTTCAGCTGCTTTGGCCTCGCCTTCCTTATCGCCGCCGCATTTGCCTTCGCCACAGCTGCCTTCAGTTTCCTTGGCTTCCTTGTCACCGCCACAACCGCCTTCAGCAAGACCGAGCAGGTAGCCTGCACTTAGCGTGGTCATTGAAAACGGGCTTACACCGGTGTCAGCGTTGGCTGTACCGGTTATGGCAAACGTGCCTGCCAATGCTGCGCCTACTGCCAATGCAACAGGTTTTGCTACTTGCTTCTCAGCCATTTCTATCTCCTACCTTCTGGTCACATGCCCGGATAGGGCATTGGGTTATTGCCCGTTCCCCCGGGCATGTTCTGTCAGTGTCGCGGCTAGATGCTCCACTCCACTGAGTCCACTACTCTTTGTTTGAGATCCTCAATTCGTTCACCGCGCGCGCCGATGATCGCGATGCTGCCATCGCCAACCGGCAGGATCACTCCGTTGACGCTTTCACCTGAAAGTATTACCGCTGAACTCACCATTTCATCCGGCATCAGCAATAGCGTTATCGGTCCCTTCTCACCCTGTATAACCAGGTGTGGAATAGTCCGGCCATTGATGATGCAGGTCTGCGCGAAGGTCACCAGACCGATATCACGGTCCATCGTGCCAACGCCCGGATTTACAACCTGCGCCAGCCTCTCCTCGGAAACCGCCACATTGGTAACTTTCAATGCCCAGGGCTCGTGGTCCAGATGAGCCAGCACCTGTGCGGCCAGCAACTGATCATGCGACGGGCCGTTGCCGACAAACTGCATGCCAATGACGGCAGCCAGTGCAAAACTGGCGGCGATGCCGATCCAGGCAGGCGTCGTGATTTTCGATACTCGCCTGAATGGCAGATTGACGACGTTCCCGTCTTCCTCGCCGATCGGCGGCAGGTCCGGGATTTTCAGTTCAGGGACGTCGATAGCGAGCGCCCTGGCAATGGTTAAGTCCAGCGCTTGTATCTCTGCCCGGTAGGCACTACAGGATTCGCACACAGCAGCATGCCCGGCGCCACCTTCAAATGACTCCGATGGATCTGCTGCTATTGCTTCTCTGTAGTTCTCACAATTCATAATTTTTCCGGAGGTGTTCATGCTGCTGCCTCCTTTCCCACGTCTTCCTTTAACTTGATGCGCGCCCGGTGCAATCTTGTCAGCACTGCGCCCGCTTTGATGCCCATCAGCTCTGCAATCTCTTTCGTGCTGTGTCCCATCAGGACCTGTAGCACCAGCGGTTCACGGTAATCGTCCTCGAGCCGGTACATTGCCTCGCGCATTTCGGCTACATTCGGGTCCTCGGCCTCGGCCAGCATGGCCGACTGGCCCGGGGTCAGACTGTCGATATCGACAGTTTCCAAACGCTTCCTTTCGAAATACCGCGCATTTTCCCGGCGCACAATCGTCAATAACCAGGATTTCGCCGCACCGTCCTCTCTTAGCGCATCCAGTGACTTCCAGGCCCTGAAAAGCGACTCCTGGACGACTTCTTCGGCGATTCCCGGATCGCGGCACAACCATGCCGCATACCGGTACAAATCCTTGTGAAGCACGCTGACGACCCTGTCAAAGCGCGCTCTGCGCTTCAAGTCCGCATTACTGCTGTTCATACGAGGTGACCCGTTTCCCTAAGCAATTATTACCCGCCCTTGGTGTTTTTGTGATTCAGGCGTGGAAACCCTACCGAAATACAGGGAAAATCCAAGCTTCGTGGGCGCAAGACATTGATATGAGACCATTCACAAGGGCTTTGTTCCCCGCAACTCGCATGCGCCGGACCCGCCGTAGCGCGGCTTTGCGCCGGCTGGTGGCCGAAACCGGTCTCGGGTCGTCGGATCTGATCTACCCGCTTTTCGTGCTCGATGGCGAGGGTCGCTCCGAGCCGGTCGAATCAATGCCGGGGATTTGCAGACAAAGTATCGATGGCTTGTTGCAGCAGGCAAGCGAAGCCCAGGCATTGGGAATTCCCGCTATTGCGCTGTTTCCGGCGGTTGACGCTGCTCAAAAGAGCCTGAACGGCGAGGAATGTGCAAACCCGGACGGACTCGTGCAGCGGACCGTGCGCGCACTCAAGAGCGAACTGCCGGAGCTTGCGGTGATCACCGACGTCGCGCTGGACCCGTACACCACGCACGGCCAGGACGGCATTATCGATGACTCAGGCTATGTGCTTAATGACGAGACTCTCGACATGCTGGTTCGCCAGGCCGTGTCCCATGCCGATGCCGGTGTGGATGTGGTCGCGCCGTCCGACATGATGGACGGGCGGATTGGCGCGATTCGCAATGAACTGGAGTCACAGGGGCATCGCAATACAGTCATCCTGGCCTATGCCGCCAAATATGCTTCTTGTTACTACGGGCCATTTCGCGACGCGGTCGGCTCGGTCACCAGCCTCGCGGGTGCCGATAAGCGCAACTACCAGATGGATCCGGCGAACAGCGATGAGGCATTGCACGAGGTTGGCCTCGACCTTGCCGAAGGCGCCGATATGGTCATGGTAAAGCCCGCCATGCCCTACCTCGATGTCATACGGCGAGTACGGGACGAATTCCAGGTACCGACCCTGGCGTACCAGGTCAGTGGCGAGTACGCGATGATCAAAGCGGCAGGACTTGCAGGCTGGCTGGACGAGCGCTCGGCTGCACTCGAGGCATTGCTTTCGATCAGGCGTGCTGGCGCCTGCGCCATACTGAGCTACTACTCATTGCAGGCAGCTCGCTGGCTCGCTGAGTAGCACCCATGGGCAATAACCCCGACGCTACTACTGTTATTGACCGCTACGCCGTCATGGGATATCCGGTATCCCACAGCCGTTCGCCGGTCATTCACCGGCTGTTTGCCGTGCAAACCGGAGAGAATCTTCAGTACGAGCTGTTGGAGGTTGCGCCCGACAAGCTGGCAACGGCGATCAGGCAATTTGCGAAAACCGGGGGCAAGGGCCTGAATATCACGCTGCCCCACAAGAGTGAGGTAACGCGGCTCGTTGACGACATGAGTGAGCGCGCCAGCAATGCCGGAGCCGTCAATACACTGGTGTTTCGGGATGGCGAAATTTTCGGCGACAACACGGACGGTGTCGGCTTCCTGCGTGATTTGCAATCGAATCTCGGGTTGGAGCTCGAAGATGCAAACATCCTTATCCTTGGTGCGGGGGGTGCGACGCGCGGCATTATCGCGCCGCTCCTGGATGTGAAGCCTAAATCACTGTTGATTGCCAATCGAACCATGTCCAGGGCAAAATCATTAGCGGAACATTTTTCCACGCAAGGTCCCGTGACCGCGTGCCGTTTTGAGGATGTACGTAACCCGCCGGTCTATGATCTGGTAGTCAATGCGACCTCTGCCGGGCTAAAGGGTGAGATGCCACCGTATCCCGAAGACGCCATTGGTGAAGACACCGTGTGTTACGACCTGTCCTATTCAATGAAGGCGACGCCGTTTGCCAGCTGGGCCGCAGAACACGGCGCTGCCCGTTCGGTGATGGGCTGGGGCATGCTGGTTGAACAGGCCGCAGAATCTTTCTATCTCTGGCGCGGCGTGCGGCCCGACACCGCTCAAGTGCTGAAGCAGCTATCCATTACCGCATAATTTTTGGACAGTTACTTATCTCCCCTGCGCGAATCGCGCACCGTGCCTGGCAGCCAAAGGAGATAAGTAAACTGTCCCCTAGCGCATAGTGACGAGCTCTTCCGCACTCGTCGGGTGAATGGCGACGGTGTCGTCGAAGTGTTGCTTGGTTGCACCCATGCGAACAGCAACCGCAAAACCCTGCAGCATCTCATCCGCGCCATCGCCGATAATGTGGCAGCCAACGATTCTTTCTTCTCTGCCTGTAGTCACCAGCTTCATCGCGGTCGGGATCTTGTTCTCACTAAAGGCGTAGGCCATCGGACTGAAGCGCGTCTCGTAGACTTTGACGTCATCGCCATACTGCTCGCGCGCCTGGCCCTCGGTAAGTCCTACGGTACCGATCGGTGGATGCGTGAAAATCACGGTCGGAATGCACTCGTACTCGAGGCGGCGATCGCTCATGCCGCCATAAAGACGGTCCGCAAGCCGTCTCCCCGCCGCAATGGCAACGGGTGTCAGTGCCGCTCTGCCCGTCACATCCCCAAGCGCGAAAATATGCTCAACATTGGTATTTTGCCATTCATCGGTGACGACGAATCCGTAGCCATCGGCTTCTACGCCTGCAACTTCCAGATCGAGGTTTTCCGTGTTCGGTACCCGTCCAACCGCCCAGACTATGGCGTCATAGTCACCGAACTCGCGACCGTCTTCGGCGATGACGCGGACGCCGTCAGCTGATTTCCTAAGCTCGTGCGGAACGACCCCTGTTTCAAGTGTCATGCCACTTGATTTCATTGCCGCCTCGAGTTCGCTACGCAACATTGAATCGAAGTTTCGCAGGACGCCATCCTTGCGGACCAGTACCGATGTGTCCGATCCCAGCCCGTTGAATATGCCTGCGAGTTCGACTGCGACATATCCGCTGCCGATCAGTGCCACCTTTTGTGGCCTTTCCGGCAATTGAAAAAATCCATCAGAAGTTATGCCATGCTGCGCACCGTGGATGCGTGGAATGATTGGAAATCCGCCTGTCGCGATGACGATTTTCTCTGCTGTGTATTGCTGCCCATCGACATCGACCGTTGTAGAGTCCAGAAATTTAGCCTGACCCTTGAGGTAAGTAACGTCGTGCCTGTCGAGGTTTTTCTCGTAGACGTCGTTCAATCGCGAGATGTATGCGTCGCGTTTTTTCCTGACGTCTGACCATGCATGTCCTTTCACGGATACATCGAAACCAAAATCCCCTGCATGCTCGAGCAGGTGCGCATAATTCGCCGTGTACCACATGATTTTTTTAGGCACGCAGCCAACGTTGACGCAGGTGCCGCCGAGCGGGCCAGATTCGATCACTGCTGCTTTCGCGCCATATTCTGCGGCGCGCTGTGCATGCGCCAGGCCACCGCTGCCGCCGCCGATAACAATCAGGTCAAAACTTGCTGTCACTTCTCAATCCTTTAGCAATTTATTGCCGTTTTTCTGCAGCGGGCGTGTGCTAACATCCTGCCGCCTGTTTACAAAGCCAACTCTTTATGTCGAACCCGTTACTGGATACATCCTCGTTACCGCGCTTCGACGACTTAAGGCCTGAACACGCAGAACCGGCGCTGCGAGAGCTTATCGCAGCACACCGTCGAAAGCTCGAGTGTTTGCTTGACAGTCCCACAGAAAAAACTTTCTCGTCGCTGATCGCGCCGCTCGAAGAAATGAGCCATGAACTCAGCCGTGTCTGGTCGCCCGTCAGCCACTTGCAAAGCGTGCTGGAGGATCCGAAATGGCGCGAGGCCTACAACGCGTCGCTGCCATTAATGACCGAGCATGCGACCGAATTATCACACAACAAGCAACTCCAGCAGGCTTACCAGCACATCGCCGGCACTATGCCAGAGGACGCGACGCCCGCGATGCGCATGCTCGTGGAGCAGGAATTGAGGGACTTCAGGCTTGCCGGTGTGGCGCTGCCGGACCAAGAGAAAGCGAGATACAAGCAGTTGATGCAAGAACTCGCGACGACGCAGGCCAAATTCGATCAAAACGTCCAGGACGCGACGGACGCCTGGCATTTTCACGCGACCGGCCAGGCACAGGTGGCTGGCCTGCCGCAGCAAGTTGTCGATCGGGCCCGGCAACAGGCGGCCGAACTGGACCAGGACGGATGGTGGTTGAAACTCGACTATCCGACTTATCACGCCGTCATCACCCACGGCGACGATCGGACGCTCCGTGAAACGTTCTACAGGGCGTGGTCGACACGTGCATCGGATGAAGGTGGCAACGAACAATGGGACAACAGCGAACTCATCGAGAAAATCCTCGCCTTGCGGCACGAAGCTGCTCTTTTGGTTGGCTTCAAAAACTATGCGGAGTATTCACTGGCTACCAAGATGGCAGCCGGGGTTGGCGAGGTACTGGACTTTTTGACAGAACTCGCCGGCAGGACCCGGGCTGGGGCACAAAAGGAACTTGATGCAATCCAGGAGATCGCGGAGGCGCCGCTGGAAGCCTGGGACGTTACCTATTATCTCGAGAAGCTGAAGCAGAAGAAATTCTCTATTTCCGACGATGAGCTTCGGCAGTATTTTCCCGCGACCAAGGTACAGAGCGGGCTGTTCGACCTGATCGAAAAACTGTACGACATAGGCGTCACGGAGCGGTCCGGCGTTTGTGGCTGGCACGACACCGTGTGCTTCTTTGAAATAAGAGACAACGACGGCAAGCTGCTCGGCAGCTTTTACACAGACCTGTACACCAGGAACGGCAAGCGCGGTGGTGCCTGGATGGACGAATGCGTTATCCGCAAAAACCTGGGCGGTGACGCAACGCCGCCGGTTGGATATCTCGTTTGCAACTTTTCGCCGCCCGACGCGCAGGGCGTTTCACTGTTGACGCACAACGACGTACTCACATTCTTTCATGAATTCGGCCATATGCTGCATCACCTGCTGACCCAGGTAGATTTTCCGAGCATCGCCGGAATCAATGGCGTGCCCTGGGATGCGGTCGAGTTGCCGAGCCAGTTCATGGAAAATTTTGCCTGGCATCACGAGGTACTCGTTGAGTGTTCGGCTCATTACCGCTCAGGCGAATCATTACCGGGGGAAATCTTTGACCGCTTGCACCGGAGCCGGTATTTCGGCGAGGCACTTGCCATGTTGCGTCAAATTGAATTCGCACTGTTCGATTTTCGCCTGCATGCCAATTACGATCCCGCTGAAGGCGGACAGACACTCAGTGTTCTCGAGGAAGTTCGCAAGGAAGTCGCGCTGATCAATTACCCTGAGTACAATCGTCTGCCGCACAGTTTTGCACATATATTTGCCGGCGGTTACGCAGCCGGCTATTACAGCTACAAGTGGGCCGAGGTCCTGGCAGCCGATGCGTTTTCCGCATTTGAGGAATCAGGAATATTTGACAAGGTCACCGCTGCACGTTTTCGCAAGGAGATCCTGGAGGTCGGAGGCAGCCGGGACATCATGGAAGCCTACGTTGCATTCCGCGGCCGCAAGCCAACGCTGGATGCGTTGTTGCGTCACAGCGGCATCGGTAAAGCAGCATGAAAATTGCGACCTGGAACGTAAATTCCCTGAATGTCCGCCTGCCGCACGTTCTCGAATGGCTGGCCAGTACAAAGCCGGACGTACTCGTACTGCAGGAAATCAAGCAGCTTACCGAGGCATTCCCGGTGGAGTCGTTTGCGGAAACAGGCTACCAGGCGGTCGCGAGCGGGCAGAAAACCTATAACGGCGTGGCCGTTATCAGCCGCAAACCGTCGGCAGACCATGTAAGCGATTTTCCGGGATTCGAAGATCCACAGCGCCGCATACTGGCTTCGACGATCGACGGCGTGCGCGTCATTAACCTGTACGTACCCAACGGTCAAAGCGTAGGTTCGGAAAAATACGAGTACAAGCTGGGCTGGCTGGCTGCCTTGAAAGATTTCCTTGAAGACGAACTGAAAACCCACGACAAGCTCGTCGTGCTAGGCGACTTCAATATCGCGCCCGATGATCGTGACGTGTACGACGCCGCAAAGTGGGGTGATGACGTTCTATGTAGTCCGCTTGAGCGCGAAGCGCTGGGCAAACTGCTGAAGCTGGGCTTGACGGATGTTTACCGTAATTTCGAGCAGCCTGAGAAAGCTTTCAGCTGGTGGGACTATCGTCGCGCCGGATTTCAACGGAACGCCGGCCTGCGTATCGACCTGATCCTGACCAGCGATACTATGAGCGCTGCCTGTCAGGCCAGCTATATCGATCGTGAGCCGCGGACCTGGGAGCGCCCGTCCGACCATGCGCCAGTGATCGCCGAATTCTCCCTGTAGCGGCCGGCGATTTAACATATTCCCGGAACAATGTCTCTAAATTTGCCGTGCAGCGTGTATCATTTCTCGCCATTGAGCCAACTATTGGCCGAATCAGGGGTGGCTTTCCGTTAAGCTAAGCGCAACGGGTCAACGCATGAAAACTTACAAGAAACCCGGCTATCGCAGCACGGCTACCCTGACCCCCGGCAAAAAAAAGAAAAGAATGGTGTCCCAGGATCGGCGCAATGACTTTGATGTGACCAATGTCGTGCAGGTGAGTAAACCTGCCGCGGTACGCGACGCTGTCCATGAACTGTTCGCCGCTACCTTCCCCGGCGCCTCATTCGACACGCTGTGGCTTGCTTTTCACGACTTCGAGCGGCTCTTCACTGGCCAGTATCCCGGCTACTTTGGCTGCGACACGACCTATCACGACATGCAGCATACCCTCGACATGACGCTGGCACTGGCCCGGCTCGTGGTCGGCTATGAACGCAGCGTTGACGCCGCCGAGCGCCTTGGCGCGCAGCGGGTGCAGATGGCGATCGTCACATCGCTGTTTCATGATTCCGGCTATATACGGCATGAGGAACGCGACAGCGAATTCCACAATGGTGCCGAGTTCACCTTGTATCACGTATCAAGAAGTGCAGATTTTCTGCGCCGCTATTTACCCGGGCTTGGCATGTCGCGGGACGTCGGCGTCAGCAGCATGATCGTTCACTTCACAGGATATGAACTCGATCTCGACGAAATAGAACTCGACGATCCGCGTGACGCAATATGCGGGCACCTGCTCGGCACCGCGGATCTGATCGCACAAATGGCAGATCGCTGCTACCTGGAAAAGTGCCGTGACCGGCTCTACAAGGAATTCGTCCTGGGTGGTATCGCCGTTGAAAGCGCAGGCCCCGGTGAATACGTGGTTCGTTATGAGTCTGGTATTGATTTACTGAGAAAGACACCCGGCTTTTATCAGCAGGTTTCGAAAGAACGGCTGGAACTGAAATTCAATCGGGCGTATCGCTATGTCGAGGTTCTCTATGATGGCAGCAATCCCTACGTCGAAGCCATCAAGATGAATCTCATGCATCTGCTGCGAGTCGTGAAAACGAGTGACTGGCGATTGTTGCGACGGAGTCCCCCGTATTTTCTTGGGGTGAGCGACGCCGTTGAGAACGTGGAATACCTGGTGCACAAACAACTCGCGATGATCCCAGCCGAACATGCCGCAGCGCCGGGGTATGTGACCGCGTAGTAAGGAATCGCGGCGGGACGCCGCTCCTACCGAACGGGTCGGGGTAACGGGATTTCGCCCGTTACCCCTCCCACACCACCGGACATGCGGTTTTCACGCATCCGGCGGTTGGAGTCGATGGTGGTCACGTTGCCACCATAAGATCTATTGGTGTAAGTAAACCCCAGTGTTTCAGGCGGGCGTTGGTGAGCGTGCTGTTGAGTGCCAGCGAGACCCGCCATGCGCCTCGACTGCTCGAGGCGAGACGAAGCTGTTTCGCAGTAGCACCTAACCTGCCGATCGCATTCCGGCGACCTTTGTAGTTGTGCCAACGTAGCCAGAAGTACTTGCGCATATGTCGGCGGGTCCACCCCGAGAGATCCCGGATGGGGTATCGCCATTCACAAAGACCGAAGTAGTTACTCCAGCCTCGCGCGTAATCTCGCCACGTTTTGATGCGTTCCGTGCCACTCATTGACACCTGTACATCCCAGATCGTTCGCACCCGCGCCTGGTAGCGCATGATACCCTTCTCCGAGATACCGATCTGGCCGTCGGGATGGATGACAAAGCCCAAAAAGTTGCCCTCGTGGGGCCGGCGAACGCGACTTTTCCTCGCGTTCACCTGTAACTTCAGGTGCTTTTCTATCCACGGCACGATATTCGTCATGATGCGATGGGCGCTGCGTTCACTGCGTGCGTACAGCGTCAGGTCGTCGGCATAGCGTACGAACGCCACTCCGCGGCTTTCCAGTTCCTTGTCCAGCCGATCCAGATACAGATTGGCGAGTATCGGACTCAACGGACTGCCTTGGGGGGTGCCTTTGGCGCTACGCGTGACGTGACCATCTTCCAGCACGCCTGCTCGCAGGTATTTGCCCACTAACTTCAGTACGCGTTTATCGCGCACCTGGTAGCTTAGGTCTCGCATCAACAGATCATGGTCGATCCGGTCAAAGAATTGCTCGATATCTAGTTCGACGACCCAGTCCCGTTGTTCTTCGACCACGTAGTACTGGGCCTGTCGTATTGCATCGTGCGCACTTCGTCCGGGTCGGTACCCGTAACTGGCATCGCTGAACGTCTTGTCCAGAATGCCGCTGAGCACTTGCTGCAGGGCTTGTTGGATCACCCGGTCCACTGTCGTCGGGATGCCCAGTAGCCGTTCACCACCACCCGGTTTGTCTATCCGTACCGGTTTGACGGGTGCGGGCTTATAGCCTCCTTCGTACAGCTTCGCTTTGATCCCCACCCAATGGGCGTGCAGATGCGCACCCAGTTGCTCGGTCTCGATCCCATCAATGCCCGCTTTGCCGCCGTTGCGTTTGACCACCGCGTACGCCGCGCGCGTGTTCTCAGGATCTAACACCTGTTCCAGTAGATCTTCTTTCAGCATTTTCTTTTCGCAAACCCTTCGCCAGACATGTGTAGCGTGCTCCGCGCGCTTCCCTTTGTCAGAATTCGCTGACCTCAAGTCGCCCGCTGTCCCGTCGGGTCATATCAGGGCACTTTCCTGTATGTCTGAGTTAGGCTGCTAACCTGTCACTTACTCCTTCGGCCCTTTGCTCCAGCGGCTTTCACCGCCTTCCTCACTACTATGGCCTCTGCTGACTTCTTGCCCGCTCTCACGAACAAGATCTCCCCGGGTAAGGTGCATGAACTTTCGGCTCGCGCCGCCGGACTCTACCTATCGTGTCATTCAGTGACTGTTGGACTTCGCGGTTCCTAGCACGCTTATCGCCCACGATCGGCCTCACTGTCCGTTCCTTTCCGTACGGTCGATGCCTTCGGCTAACCCTTCCTCCGGCGGACCGGTCACCCGGCCTGATCGCCTTGGGATCACCTACGATTCTCGTCACGCTATTCGGCAACCTCCTTTCAGATTGCAAGTTCATGCCCATGCCGGGCACACTAGGAGCCCGCCCCAGCGGGCGATCACCAAACCATGGCTGCCGATCTAATGTCATTTTCACGCTGATCTTGAATTTGCGAGATGATCCTATGCCATGGCAGCCATTAGCGCGCAGTATCAGCCCTGCATTTCGCGAATACACTGCGCCAGCAATTCCGCCGAACCGAGGATCGTGACGCGCTCGAGACATGCTTCACCAAGCCCGAGATTGCCGATCGCGACGCTGTCGGACACCACGATTTCGTCGATCCCCGGATGCTCAAAAATTGCCGGCGCACCATGCTCGAACAATCCGTGGGTCGCACCGACCCTCACACTCTGCGCCCCCGCCTCCCTGCAGGCGCTCGCCGCGCGACACAGGGTCGAACCACCGCCGATCATGTCGTCAAGAATCAGCACGTGTTTGCCGACCTCGCCGATCAGGCCCGAACCGCTGACGACGCCTTCGCTGCGCCTCTTGTCCATGACGGCAAAGTGCTTGACGCTGCGCGAGCGCTCTGCATACGCCTCCAGGAACTGCCTGCTCACTTTGATGCCGCCCAGGTCCGGTGACACGATGGTATCGACGTCTTCAGGCGCCGTGCGCGCAAAATATTCCGCGAACAAATCAATGGTCGTCACGTTAACCGACGGGCAGGAGAAACTGTTCTCGAACGCCGCTTGATTGTGAACGTCCATGGTAACGACCCTGTCAACGCCCACACTTTCCAGGATAGCCGCGACATATCGGCTAGTGACCGGATCATTTGCCTTGGTCCGGCGGTCCTTCCTCGAGTAGGCGAAGTACGGCATCACCGCCGTTACCTGCTGCGCACCCGCATCTTTCAACGCACCAATAAAAAACAGCAGGCGGCATATCTTGTCATTGACTGAATAACTGCGATCACCGTGCAACGACGACAGGACATAGACAGCTTCGCCCCAGGCGTCAACCAACGGCCGGCATTTGTGCTCGCCGCAGGCAAACTCGCGTTCCTCATGCGGGCTCAGGCGGCAGCCCAGTGCACTGGCCACGCCTGACCCCAGAGCCGAACTCGAGTTGAGAGCGAACAGCAGCATAGCGGCGATGCTAGACTCGTGGGCAAGATACTGCACTAAGGATTACTACGGACGCGCCGGCATGCCGGCGTTCATCGCAGGTAAGCATATCTACTACTTCAACTCCGGCGACAGGTGGCGCATAAATAGAGCGTCAGTGCCAAGCACTCAAGGTCTTGTTATAGACTCGAGAACGAAAAGGAGCATGCCATGCGAGCCATCGACATGAGCCCGCCGATATTAGCGACCATCGACGAATCCACACCGCTGATTGAGGCGGCCAAAATGATGCGTGAAAAAGGCGTTGGCGATTTGCTGATTGCCCGCATGAGCGACCGGGCGGCGCGACCCGTTGGCCTGATCACGGATCGCGACATTGTCGTGCATGCCATTGCCTGCGATCTGAAACTTGACCAACTGACGGTCGGCGATCTGTGCACGCGGGACCCGGTGACGGTCGACGTCGACGCCGACCTGGCCCAGATCACCGCGGCAATGAGCAAACATGGCGTCCGGCGTGTACTGGTCACCCGGGATTCCGAGATCGCGGGCATCGTCACCCTGGACGACGTCATCGACGCAATGGCGCAAATAATGAACAATCTCAGCGACATGCTGACGCGCCAGCTCGACTACGAACTGGCACACATGGTGTCGCAGGATAATGCCGCCTGAGGCAGGCCACCAATAGCCGGAACAAACATGCAGAAACCACTGAAAATCACCTTTCGCCACATGGATCCTTCACCGGCGCTGGAGGCCGCGGTGCGTGGGCGTGCGCAGAAACTGGAAAAGTTTTGTGATGAGATTATCAGCTGCCGGGTCGTTGTCGAGTCGCCGCATAAACACCATCACAAAGGCAATATTCACCACCTGCGCATCGATGTAACGGTCCCGGGTCGCGAGATCGTCGTCAAGCGGGCACCCGATGATGAACATGCCCACGAAGATCCCTATGTCGCGGTACGGGATGCGTTCGACAGTATGCGTCGGCAACTGGAAGACTACATGCGTAAAAAGCGCGGCCAGGTCAAGCTGCACGAGGAAGCGGCCCACGGCCGCGTCACGGTGCTTGAGCCTGAGCAGGATTACGGGCGACTGGAGACACCTGATGGCCGCGACATCTATTTTCACCGCCATAGCCTGGTGGACGCCGATTTTGACGACTTGGCAATCGGCACGGAGTTGCGTTTTGTCGAGGAAGCCGGAGAGAAAGGCGTGCAGGCAAGCTCCGTATTTGTCATCGGCAAGCATCATCCGGTCCCGTGAGGCGACGCTGCCCGGCCTCCGGATTGCCCTTGCGCTCGCAAAGACGAAAATAAGTAACTACGATCAGCGCTCGCCATTTAATTCTCCGGGGCGACATTGCGCGATTACTTCGATGAACTAATCCGGCAGCTCGCGGCATACGGCATCGCGATCGATGAGGCGTTCCTGCACGGCTTGCTGAGCGGCTGCGCCACCATTCCGCTGGTGGACCTGGATAAGCTGAACCTGGAGCTCTCCTCCGGGCAGCCGCTTGCCGACGTCGTCCGGGAGGCAACGGTCGATGCAGTGCATGAGCTGTCCGCGGCGTTGTCCGATGAATCGTTTCGGGCCCGCTTCGACCCCGGTCAGGATGCCGAAGCGCGGCGCTGGATCGAGGGTTACGTCAAAGCCGTGAACCTGCACGAGGTGCGATGGGAGGAGCAAAACGAGCTGCATCTCGACGCCGGCGCGAATCTGATCATGCTCCACGCATTGATCGACGGCACATTGCAGCGTGACACCGACATGAGCCTGCCGGGACCTGCCGATCTGCAGGAGCACCCGGTGATGGTCACCAACCTGGTCCTCGACATCTACCAGCAGTTTCACGACGACGCGGATGACGATTTCGACATCTATGACGGCGACGATCTGGACCCGTTGCTGCATTTCTCTGACGAAGATCTCAAAGAGATGAGCGAAGAGGAGCTCTTTGGTCTCGTGGTCGCCTGCGACGACGAACTGTCGTTGCAGGTCGTGCACGAATGTGCCGGACGCAAGGCGGCCATGGTGCCGGTGCTGCGAGAGCACCTCGAGGACGCTGCAAACTGGGCCGACAACGTCGACGAGAGTGACTGGTGGGCATTGCTGCACGCGGTGCATATTCTCGGCCTCATTCCCGGCGAGGCAGCGGCCAAGGTTCTGCTTGATGCTTTCCAGCGCATCAACTTCGACGAGCACAATAACCTGGCCGACTGGCTGTCGTCCTGGCCCGCCCTGTGTCAGAACAAGCGCGACTACACGACCGCCCCGCTCAAGAGCATTGCGGAGAACTGCAAAATACGCTGGTACGCGCGTTGGCAGGCCATCGACTGCGTGCTGGCGGATGCCGAAGAAAGAGGCGCTGCCGAACTGGAGCAGGCCATCGACTGGCTTGCGGCACTGTGCGGCGACCACTCCGAGGATGATGAGTTTCGGGTCATGGCTGGTCACACCTTGCTCGATTACCCGCGTGAGCGATGGCGAGCGGTCATGCAAGAACTGGTGGCACTGCAGAAACCGCAATCCCCGTTCACCAATGCCTATACCAGGGCCGATATTCAGCACGCACTGGATGCGGGCGACAATCCGGAATGGCATCGCTTCAACAACCCCTGGAAGTTTTACGACGCGGATGAAATCCGGCGCCGGCAAGAGCGCTGGCTAAAGGAAGACGGGGACGCCGATTTCGACACGTACCGGCACGAGCCTCGTGAGCCGCAGCACACCTATGTGCGCGAGCAAGCGAAGATCGGGCGCAACGACCCCTGCCCCTGCGGCAGCGGCCGCAAATACAAGAAGTGCTGCATGAACGCGTTGCACTGAGCCGCGAGCGCCTCTGCCGCCATTCTCGCTAGCTGAAACCCGGGAATTTATTCGCTGGCAAGTCGAGTCGGCGGGTGCCGCAGACATTGGCGGCGGGCTCGACTTTCAATACACATACTGAGGACGCACGCAGAGTATCCGGATCAACGATCAATGGCGGATCTGTTCCCGCTCGGTCAGGGGGGAGGTCTGCGATGTCGAGATCGTTGATTATCATTAGGAGTTGCGAATGGTCTTGTTGAGACTTAGACGACCCTCGCCGTTTGACGGAGCTGTCCAGGACTCCCGGACACCCTGAGCCAAGTCTGGCGTCCTCACGGGATGACTACAGTTGGCCACTCGTTACGAAGACGGTTTGCTAGCGCCTCTCCGGCTAGGCGACTTGTTCGACTTCCGATTCGATGCGCGCGCCCAACTCAAGCTCGGTCTCGTTGAGATCGTAACGCGTTTGGAGATTCATCCAGAATTGCGCACTGTTGCCAAAGTAACGACCTAGCCGTAGCGCGGTCTCAGGTGTGATCGCCCGCTTGGCGTTGAGTATCGCCGTAATGCGCCCTGAAGGTACGTGGAGTGCCAATGCCAGCTTATTGGCCGAGAGCTCGCGGGCAACAAGCTCTCGTTTCAAAACGCGACCAGGATGAACGGAAACCATAGCGGGGTTATCCTTTGTGGTAGTCAACAATCTCGACCTCGTATGCGTCGCCTCTTTTGCACGAAAAACAGATCCGCCAGGGACCATTAACTGGCATCACCCACTGACCCTTCCAATTGCCAGTGAGTTTGTGCAATCCGACACTTTTCAACGGACTCAGGTCTTTGAGTGATGTCGCTGCATCAAGGGCCGCCAGCAATTCCTCGGCCGCCTCGATATCCAAGCCACGGAATTTCGAAACTTTACCCTGTTCAGAGAACCGCTGGCTGGTACGAGTCGCCCAGGACTTGATCATCCGTGCATTGTACTACGTGACACGTAGTACGCCAAGCGTTAAGTCGGGGCGCCTCCGCCGTCTGTCGTCACGCTCCGCCGTTACCTCCGGCGCGTCGTCTTTTTTTGCATGGCAGGCTCCTTACCGGCTCGCTACCGTGTCTGGATGACCGCTCGCTAATATCCTGCATGGTTGCTCGCCATTTCCCCCACGATGTTCCCGAGCGGGAATATTTCGCTAAATCGCCAGCCAAAGACAATGAATATTACCGCACGGGAATATTTCATTGCCCGAAGACCGGAATCAGGTTAGTATTACCGCTCGGTAACATTGGAAGGCAAGGCAGGCAGATGTCATTAACACCGGAACAACTCGGCAAGATCGCCAGGAAGACGCGCCAGCAAATCGGCGTCACACAGTCCGACCTCGCCCTCACTTCTGGCACCGGTCTGCGCTTTATCGGCGACCTGGAAAACGGTAAGCCGACCTGCCAGATGGGCAAGGTCCTTACGGTCCTGCAAACCCTGGGCATCCGCATAGAGCTGGTGCCACCTCGTGCTCCCAGGGGCGGTTAGTCATGGCCCGGAGTTTGAATGTTTATCTCGACCGGGACCTGGTGGGGCAGTTGATACAGGACGAGAGCGGTCAGATGCTGTTCGAATATGCTGAATCCTGGCTAAGCAACCCGGACGCCATTCCTCTGTCGTGCTCGCTTGCTTTGCAGGAGCAGCAATTCACGCGAAAGGAGTGCCGGGGATTCTTCGGCGGCATACTGCCCGAAGAGGACAAGCGCAAGATCATTGCCAGAATTCTGGGTATCAGTGACAAGAATGATTTTGCAATGCTCGAGAAGATCGGCGGGGAATGCGCGGGCGCGATCACATTTCTGCCGGCAGGGACGGAACTACCGTCAGAGGATGGCCGCTATCGTGAACTTGGCGAGGCCGAGCTTGCAAGAGTCCTCCGGGAACTCCCGCGCCGGCCTCTTATGGCAGGTGCACAGGGCATCCGGCTATCCCTGGCAGGCGCCCAGGACAAAATCGCAGTACGGCTTGAACATGGGAGCATAGCGATCCCGTACGGCAGCGCAGCAAGTTCCCATATTCTTAAACCGGCTATCGCAACCTTTGAAGGCAGCGTTTTTAACGAAGCTTTCTGCATGGCGCTGGCCGTTGAGGCCGGCCTTGACGCTGCCAAATCGACAATCGCCCGCATCGAAGATATCGATTATCTGCTGGTTGAGCGTTACGACCGGCAACAGGATGAGGACCGACAAATCCACAGGGTGCACCAGGAAGACTTTTGCCAGGCACTCGGGATTCCC
>JADFNV010000020.1 GCA_022563195.1 Pseudomonadota bacterium | reverse complement strand
AACATCGATCCCAAACATACCAATCCCGAACTGACCACGTCCGAGCCTTACGTCATGGGCTCCCATGCCACGTGTTCCGGCGCGTGGGTGAGCGGGCCGGAGGACTGCGCCCCGGCCGATTACCAGTGGGGATACAACCGCATGATGACCGTCGACGGACTTTTCGGCGCCGGCGACACCGCTGGCGGTGCCGCCCACAAGTTCTCTTCGGGATCCTTCGCGGAAGGCCGGATTGCCGCGAAGGCGGCCGTCAATTACGTCAACGACCTGGGCCGGAACCAGCCTCAGGTCAGCGAAACAGAGGTCGAAGATCTTAAGAAGAAAGTCTTCCAACCCTTGGAAAACTACGCGGTGGGCCGTAATGAGATCGTCGCGGGCACCGTGTCACCGAGCTACCTCCTGCCGCTTCACGGTCTGCAGCGTCTCGAGCAGATCATGGACGAATATGTCGGTGGTATCAGCTCGCACTACACGACCAACGAGCCATTGCTCACCCGGGGCCTGGAGTTGCTGCAAATGCTCAAGGAGGACCTCGATCATCTCGGCGCCGAAGACCTGCACCAGCTGCAGCGGGCATGGGAGCTCCAGCACCGGGTCGTCACCTCTGAATCCGTGACACAACATACGATGTTCCGGACGGAAACGCGCTGGCCGGGCTATTACTATCGGGCCGATCACCCGAAGCTGGACGATACCGACTGGCATTGCTTTACCCTGTCCCGCTACGACCGGGACTCCGGGACCTGGGATCTCGAAAAGGCGCCCGTGCATCACATCATCGATTAAATGGGCGTGAAAGACCCGAATGACCCCTGTCTGTTTTGCGCACCGCGTGCGGTGACCCGGCGTAATGAGCTGGCCTATTGCACGCGCGACAGATTATTCCAAAACTAATCGAGGACTGATGTAGCGCTGATCAAGGATACTGCCGATAGAGCAGTAAACAATTTTCTGATGTGATCAGTTATTGTGTAATTACGTCGCGCTTCGTGATAGCTTTCGCGAATCCGTCGGCGGCCACCCAGAACGCAGGTGCAGGTCGCGTTGCGGAAACGGAATTTCGATGCCGTATTCGGCCAGTTTGCTGTCCAATGCCCAGAGATAGGCGGACCGCGTTTTGGTCGGGCGTCGGGCACCCTGTCGATTGACCCAGACCAACAGCATGAAATTCAGGCTGCTGTCGCCGAACTCTACAAGCCTGACGTCAGGCTCGCGACCCTTCATGTTGGTCAACGTATAGGATACTTCTGCCGCCGCTTCCAGCGCTGCCTGTTTGACCAGTTCTTTATCGCTGCCATAGGCCACGCCAAATGCAATTCGTATACGCAGTATCCTTTCGCCAAGCGTCCAGTTCGTAAGACGTGTGGTTACGAACTCAGAATTAGGAACGACGATGTCGATGTTGTCGTTGGTATTGATAAGCGTGCTGCGCACGTTGATGGACTTGACGGTGCCCGTGATTCCCGTGTCGAGTTCGATGTAATCGCCGACGCGAAGCGAGTGTTCGAACAGGATAATCAATCCGGAAACGAAATTATTAACAATGGACTGCAGACCGAATCCGATTCCGACACTGAGTGCGCCCGCAACCAGTGCAAGATTACCGAAGTTGATGCCGATAGACGACAATGCAATAAATATCGCGAGAACGATGATGACGTAGTGAGTGAGTCGACTCACCGTGTACAGCGAAGCCTGCGTTCCGCTTGAATCGCTCTGACCAACACGGCGGATGGCATGGCGAATGCCACGAGACAGCAGCATCGCCACGATCATGATGACCAGGACACGCAGTATGTCACCGCCGGTGACGGGCGTTTCTCCCACCGAGAACAATGTGACGTCGGCTAGGCCCACGATCCGAAGGTAGGCTGTTTTCACCGCGCGGCTGATGCTCGCCAGCCAGGATCTGATCACGCCCGTGTACTCGGCGGCAGCGCTGTCGACCACGAGCATCAACAATTGCAGATCGGCAACTGCGGTGTCCAGTTCGCCGACCTTGGCGAGAGTGTCCTGGGCGGTTCCCAGTCGCTGATCCAGCAGCCGACGCGATGCCCGATCAAGGCCGTCCCGATCGATGCTCTGCACGGCGAGCAATTCGTCTTCCGTGTCGCGTTTCCACTCCGGTGCGGATAAGCCAATGCTGCGAACGAATTCTGACCATGCCAGCATTTGATTCTGCAGCGCGCCCGTATCCGGCCCCGCCTCCAGTACCAGCTCCGTCCACCATCGCTGCGCCTCGGCCTGGGCGAGAGCCGTCTCGGCCAGGGCCAGGCTGATCTCCGCGCCCAGGAGCCTCTGCTGTTGCAGCCGTTGTTGAGATCGACCTTGCTCTGTTTCGAGATCGAGGCCGCTCGCGGCCAATTGAGCGGCACGTAAAATCTCCTGGCCGTCTTCGACAACGGACTCGTTGGCAGTGACACGCTCGATGAGTTCTTCCAGCTTGGCGTCATCGACCGTGGTCGCGAGTCGTTCCTGGGCTAAGTCTACGCGCTCCGCAGTCGCTTCCGCATAGACGGTGACGCTCTCGTATCTTTGTGTCAGGAGCTCGAGTCGACGTGCCGAAATTGCCTGGGCTGAGCGCACCAGCACCAGTCGCAGTGCGACTAACCAGCGTTCGTCGCCGGCAGCGGCGTCGACATAGTCTTTAAAGGCTGCGTCGCGGCGCCTGCCGGCCCCATCGAATATGCGCTGTTCTCGCTCTACCTCAAGCCTCTCCTCTTTCGCATCGGCGCGAGCGTCGCGGGCCGTGGCCGCGAGCCCCAGCAAAATATCGATCGTATAATCGACCTTCGCTGGCGACAGCTGCTGCATTACGACATCGTCGTCATCCAGCAGGTCGAGGTACGCGGTGAAGTTGTCGCGTACCGCGTCCAGCACCGATTGAGCTACGACTTGATTCTGTGGTGCCAGGGCGGCGGTCTGCACGCCGACGTTCTCGAGAAATGTGTCAACCCTTGGCTCGACCTCCGCCCGCGAACCCTCGAACGTGGCCCACCAGTTGTTTTGCAGGGAATTCAGATCCGGCGCGGCCTCCGCAGCGCTGCCGTCAAGGCCCTGGGCTGAGCTGTCCACGGCGACAAAACCGCAGAGCAACAGCGCGAACAAATATTTTGATGGCGCGATCTTCATTCGATCAACGTGACTGGGCTTCGGCATGGATCCTGGAGACACATGCTACGAGAAATCAGCAACATTGGCGACAGCTATCTAGGGAACCTCTGATCTATTCATGAACTCCAATAGTGAACCACACGAGATCTTCCTCAGATGTCGCAATTTCGCACACTATTAACCAGTGCACGCTGCAAATTCAGAGTTACAATTCAATGAATTCAATCAGTTAAAATTGTGTTGCAAGAATAAGGGCAAGGAGCACCTGGCGAACAACATGCAATTCGATCCACATTTACATGCAGTCATTCGTGCCAGCGTCGAGAACGCATTGGCCGAAGACATCGGTGATGGCGACCTGACGGCTGAACTCGTGCCGGCGTCGACGATAATCAGCGCAACGATCGTCACGCGCGACCCAATGACCCTGGCGGGGCGTCCCTGGGTCGATGAGATCTTTCGCCAGCTGGACCCACGCATAACTCTGGAATGGCAAGCTGACGATGGGGATACGCTGGAAGCCGAGTCCCCGCTTTGCGGCCTGCGCGGTCCTGCCCGGCCGATTCTCAGCGGCGAACGCGTGGCGCTGAATTTCCTGCAAACGCTTTCCGCGACAGCAACCGTGACGGCGGCCTGTGTGCTGGCCGTTGCCGGAACCAGCTGCCGTATTCTTGATACGCGCAAAACACTGCCGGGTTTTCGTCTCGCCCAGAAATACGCCGTTAGATCCGGTGGCGGTTACAACCATCGCATCGGATTGTTCGACGCGATCCTGATCAAGGAAAATCACATAGTAGGTGCTGGCGGTATCGACGCGGCCATAGCGTCTGCGCGAAAACTACATCCAGATAAGCCAGTGGAGATTGAGGTTGAATCGCTGGCGGAAGTGACCGAAGCGTTAACGGCAAGAGCCGACCGAATACTGCTCGACAACTTCACACTAACGATGCTGCGACGGGCCGTAGCACTCAATAAAAAGGAAGGCGATCCGCCGGCTGAGCTTGAAGCCTCGGGTGGCATAACGGTCGAAGAACTAGCTGCCGTCGCAGCAACCGGCGTTGACTACATTTCGGTCGGCGCCCTGACGAAAAATATTTGTGCCATCGATTTGTCGATGCGCATCGATGCCTGATCAGGCAGCATCCAGCTGATCGACTGTCAACGATTGACGTCGTTTCCACTTCGCCGCCGGCGCGGGGTAGTCGTCACGATAATGCGCCCCACGGCTCTCTGTCCGTTGCAGCGCGGCCTGAGTGACCATTCGAGCGACAAGCAGGAGATTGCGTGCTTCGCTCCAGCGTATAACCCTATTGCCCGATGGCGGACACGACGAGGTGCCCTGAACAAGCAATGACTGTATATCGCGGTCCAATTCCGACAATTGCGATAACGCCGAGGCAAGACCATCGCCGCAACGCAAGACGCCAACATTCTGGGACATTATCTTTCTGGTCGAATCAATAATGTCATCGACTTGTGCCGGCGCTGTGTCCGGTGAAATTCTGGGTTCGGCAGGCGGCGGTGCCGGACGTTCGGCCCGCACGGCCGGGCTTCTGGCAATTTCCGTAGCGACGCGTCGTGCATAGACAAGTGCCTCAAGCAAGGAATTGCTCGCCAGGCGATTGGCGCCGTGTATTCCAGTTGTAGCGACCTCACCACACGCCCAAAGCCCATCGATCGAAGTTCGGCCGCGATCGTCAGTCTCAACTCCGCCCATGTGATAGTGCGCCGCCGAGGTGACCGGCAAAGGGTCTTTTCCGGGATCGAAACCTGCCTTTCTGGCGGCTGTCATAGCTTGCGGAAAAAGATGCGCCTTACCGCCATTGATCACAGGTCGTACATCAAGGAACACCCGTTGTCCGACGGTCGTTCGCTTTTCGATCGCTCGCGCAACGACATCGCGCGGCGCCATTTCTGTGTCGGAATGCTCGGATTGCATGAATCGGTGACCCGATTCATCGACCAGAAAAGCCCCTGCCCCACGCAGCGCTTCAGTGAGGAGCGGCAGACTCGCGCCATTGTTGCCATCAATGGCCAGAGCGGTGGGATGAAACTGAACAAACTCGAGATCAGCGAGCCTGGCGCCGGCACGAGCTGCCATCGCTAAGCCGTCGCCAGTCGATTCCTGCGGATTTGTTGTGTGCCACCAGGACATTCCTATGCCACCGGTGGCGATCACGACATGCGACGCCTGATAACAGACCCACTTGTGTTCGCCTGTGTAAGCAACCAGCCCTCTGACCCTGCTACCGTGTATCAGCAAATCATGGGCGAACGTATTCTCGAGCACCTGAATAGAGCGTATTGCACGCACACGCTCAATCAAACATTTCATTATGAAGTGGCCGGTCGCGTCGCCACCCGCATGTATAACACGTGGATAACGATGGGCGGCTTCCTGCGCAAGTTGTAGTCCGCCATCCTGTGATCGGTCGAATGCAACTCCCGCATCCAAAAGAAACTGGAGACTCTCGACACCGTCTTCAGACAATTGCAGCGCGGCTTGCGCGTCACTCAAGCCGGCACCGGCGGACAACGTATCCTGCGCATGATGGGCGGATGAATCTCCAGGTCCGATCGCTGCCGCAATTCCGCCTTTCGCCAGTATGCTTGATCCGCCGCCAAGCTGCGGCGTTTTGGTAATCAACGTGACAGGCCTTGGTGTCAGTTGCAGCGCACAGACCAGGCCGGCGAGCCCGGATCCGACGATGATTACATCGTCAGTTTTCGACGACCTCAACATCACAGGATTCGTCAGCTACCGGCTGAGAGCATTCGCTCGACCGCAATGCGGGCGCGTTTTGCGACCGATGCTTCGATTTCGACGCGCGGCTCGAGTGTTTCCAGTGCTTCGTAGATATTCGCCAGCGTAATGCGCTTCATGTGTGGACACAGATTGCACGGCCGTATGAATTCCACATCGTGTATGTCTGCGGCCACGTTATCGCTCATCGAACATTCAGTGACCATCAACACCCGGATTGGCCGCTCAGTCTGCACGTAGTTTTGCATCTGCGCCGTCGAGCCTACGAAATCAGCGACTCTCAAGACATCGGGCGGACATTCAGGATGCGCGATGATCGTCAACTGATCATAATTTTGCCGGTATTGCTCGAGCTCATCCGCCGTAAATCGTTCATGTACTTCGCAACGGCCCTGCCAGGAGATGATTTCGACCTCGGTTTGCTGTGCAATGTACGCCGCAAGGTATTCGTCCGGGATAAATATGACTTTTTCGACGCCCAGCGACTCAACGATATCGACCGCATTGCCAGACGTGCAACAAATATCAGATTCCGCCTTAACCTCGGCACTGGTATTGACATAGGTCACAACCGGCACACCGGGATGTTGCTGCCGTAGCTGCCGGACATCCGTGGCCGTGATGGATTCGGCGAGCGAACAACCAGCCCGTTCGTCGGGAATCAGCACGATTTTATCGGGGTTGAGAAGTTTGGCGGTCTCTGCCATGAAGTGCACACCGGCCAGCACGATGATTTCGGCATCGGTTTCTACAGCCCTCTTGGCCAGCGCCAGCGAATCACCGCAGATGTCTGCAACACAATGAAAGATCTCGGGCGTCTGGTAATTGTGTGCCAGCACCACGGCATTGCGCTGTTTCTTGAGAGCATTGATGGCCGCCACATAGGGGGCATGGAGCGGCCACTCGATATCGGGTATCACGGTTTTTACCCGTTCGTACAAGGCAGCAGTGTCTCTCGCGACTTCTGCCGAATATTCGAGATTAGCCAGCACGGTTCACCAAATTTTACGGGGCTCGGCTACCGGAACTCCGGGGCCAAAAATATGCTCTATAAGAGTATATTAGTTATACTCACAGAGAGCATATACTGTGTCAAGTCAAACTCAGCCATACTCACGATACTCACCGTTCGCGCGGATAAATGAGGTTTCGGTGGAAATCGCCCGCGCGGCGGGCTCCTGCAGGCCCGATGCTTAAAAATTCAGTCGGCACAATCATCAACGTGACGGCCGTCATTGTCGCAGTGACGGACGACATACCGCGCGTGCTGATTATCGACCCAAAGTCCAGCCAGTACGCGTTGCCCAATGGCCCGTTCCAGCCCGAGCACGACGAAGGTCTGGAGAGTTGTCTGCGACGCTGGGTCGAAGCGCAGACCGGCCTGGATCTCTATTACGTGGAGCAACTCTATACCTTTGGCAATCGCTACCGCGATCCCGACGAGATCGCCGGTGGACCCAGGGTCGTGTCGGTGGCTTACATCGCCCTCACCTATGAAGACGCGGTAGCTGAAGAGACCGCAAGATGGCGCGACTGGTATAGCTTTTTGCCCTGGGAAGACTGGCGCTCTGAACGACCGGCAATAATTGCGGACAGGATTGAACCGGCGTTGCAGCGGTGGGTAAAACAGGCGAAAAACCTAAGCCAGCGAAAACGCCGCCAAGAACGCGTCAATGTGACTTTCGGACCTGACACTGCATCAGACATGGACAGCGTCTTATCCCTCGAACGTTTTGAATTACTTTACGAGGCCGACATCGTGTCGGAGGCGATTCGCGATGAGCGGGCGGCGAATGGTAAGAGCAAGATATCCTTGGCCGGCGCAACGCTGGGCGAATTTGACGGCCTGGGCATACCATTGGCATCGGACGATCGCCGCATCCTGGCCACGGCACTCGGACGCCTGCGAGGCAAGCTCGCTTACAGGCCGGTCGTGTTCGAACTGCTGCCTGGGGAATTTACATTGCTGCAGTTGCAAGGCGTTGCCGAAGCACTCAGCGGTGCGAAATTACACAAACAGAATTTTCGGCGGCTCGTGACCAACGCCGACCTCGTTGAGCCAATCGGGCGAACCAGCGCGGTCGGCAGGGGCCGGCCCGCGGAGCTCTTTCGTTTTCGCCGCGAAGTACTCGGTGAAAAACTGGCGGTCGGCCTTTCCCGGCCGATCATGCGCAGCGGCGAAAGTTAGCGAGAGGCCTTTGTGTGACTTTGATTACGGACCCATCCCGGTATTTGCGGTAGAATAGGCCCATGCACAGAATTTCAGAATGCCGTCAGCGCATCATTACGGGCATGATAATGATGTTTTTTGCTGGCGATGTGTTTTCCGCCGCAATGTGCTGCACGCCCGAGTTCGATGAAGAATCATTTGCGACCGTCGCGGAAGATCGTGTCCCTTGCCACGGACAGGACAATATTGATTCCGAAAATACGGTGAACTGTTGCACATCGTGTGTATCGATGATGGCGCCTCCTGACGATTCGATGTTGAATTTGGATTTTCGGCAAACCGATCAAACAAGCGTTGCGCGTCTAATAATTGGTCCACCCAACGAATCCCTGTACCGACCGCCCATCAATCACCTTTCGTAGGATTGGTACGTCCGCGATATGCGGATTACATTAACTTTAGTACGAAAGGTAAAACCATGAAAATCAAAATTTTCGTAGCGTTTATTTTAACGCTCGCAAGCAATACAGTGATCGCAGACGACTATGTCGTCGAAGTACACGGGCTGGTCTGCTCGTTTTGCGCGCAAGGGGTCATCAAAAATGTCTCCAAGCTGCCATTTATCGACCAGTCCCGTTTTACAAAAGGTGTCAAGGTTGAGATCGAAGACCAGAAGGTCACGATTTCCGTCAAATCGGGTGAGCGGCCGGACATAGACGGTTTGTTCGAAGCCATTCGCTCGGGAGGCTACGAGCCCATCGAAGTCTGGGTCGTTCAAAGCGACGGGGAATTAACGAAGGTTGAGCGATGAGACGGCTGCTTGCTGCGGCCTTGTTCCTTTGCACCGCATCGCACGCTCATCAGCCCGTCATGGACATGGCGCCGCGATGGGCGAACGGTTACGGAATCCAGATCCGTTACGAACAGCATGGTTCGAATGACCTCAAACGCGGCCGCGATGATATCGCAAATCTCCAGGGTCTTGAGCGGTTCGTCAATACGACATGGTTAGAGGGCGTTTACACATTTGATCGATCGGTACGAGTGACGGCGAAGATTCCCTATGTTGATCAACGACGGGTCGTCGACCAAAATGGGCTGCCCGTCAACCAGTCTGCGAGCGGATTGGGCGATATCGTGATTGGACTGCCGCTCAAGCGCTATTCAAACCATCAGGCCATGACGCAGAACTGGTCCTTCACACCGTCGCTGCGCATGCCGACAGGAACTTCTTCGGGTGACTTTCCGATCAGCGATGGTAGTTGGGACCTGGGATTGAGCCTCGGTTTTTCTCGCGAGACGCCGACGTTTTATCAACTTTACGACCTGTATTACTGGAAGGAGGGTTCGGGCAGGCACGGCATGCAGACTGGCGACTCTTTCGGTCTGGACGTCAATCTGGGTATCCACCCCTGGCACAGCAACGAGACCAATTCAGGAATATTCCTGATGTGGGACCTGTCAGTCAACCACAGTGATGCCCCGAATCAACAGAATCTGACGACGGCGGCTGGCGCCGATCGGATCTATACCGGGCCAATCTTCGTCGCGTATCGTCAAAACCTGATGTTTCGGGCGGAATTTAAATTCCTCGCCTACGAGAGCGTTGACAATATTGGTTTATCCCGCGGCAACCAGTTCTCATTGTCTGTCGGCGCTACGTTTTGAGGAATGCGGTTATGAGCGACAAACCAAGGTTGTGGGGCTGGACGCTGATCTTTACGACGTCGGCCACATTAGTGTGCTGCGCGATACCCATCGCATTGGTGGCAATGGGTATGGGTGCGACGGTCGCAGCAATGGTCAGTACCGCGCCATGGCTGATTACGCTTAGCCTGTACAAGGGATGGATGTTCGGACTCTCGGGTGCACTGATTGCGACAGCTGCTTGGGCGATCTACCGTCCGGGCAGGGTTTGCCCTGCGGATCCGGAGCTGGCGGCGGCTTGTGAAAGCGCCTACAAATGGAATAAGCGATTTATCCTGGCATCGGCTGTCATGTGGTGCGCCGGATTCTTCGCCGCTTATGGCCTCGTATACCTGGCCTAGTTTCAGGCGTCAGCGCGACGTCGACTTCCCCACTCCGGGCATCGTAAAATTGAGTTGATCCAGTGCGTTCATCAGCGATCCCTGTCGCTCAATGCTGAGTGTTACCAACGGTGGGCGCACGGTTTTCCAGGCCGCATCGTTGCTGCAGGATGCGACGACGGCTTTTAAGGCAGGAATGATCGGGTATTCCTGGACAATTTCGCGAACCGCGTCCAGCTGTTCCTGCATCTCGGCTGCCTGGGGTTTCTGCCAGGCCGCAAAGAGCCGGTCGATCGCTGCCGGATTGATGTTGGCCGTTGCCGAAATGCATCCGGCGCCGCCATTTTGCATGACTCTGAGCAGGAAATTCTCGCTGCCTGCAAAAGCCCGGAAGTCATCCCAGCCGCGCTGCAGAATCGCGAGAGTATTTTGCCAGTCGCCGGAGCTGTCCTTGATGCCGACAATCGTGTCCGGATACGCCCTCACCAGGCGTTCGATCAGGTCAATGGAGAGTCCGACCTGGGCTATCGGTGGAATGTGGTAAAGATAAATTTGCAGCTTCTCGTCACCGACGCGTTCGACAACCTCCGCGTAACTTGCAAAGAGGCCGTCGTCGCTGACGTCCTTGTAGAAAAATGGCGGCAACATCAAGCAAGCCGCACAGCCCAGACCAACCGCATGTCGGGTGAGATTGACGGTATCGTTCAAGGCACAACAACCGGTGCCCGGCACTATGCTGTCAGGACTGATGCCCGCATCCACAAGACAATCGAGTAATTCGATTTTTTCCTCAACGGACAGAGAATTGGCCTCACCGGTGGTGCCAAATAACACCAATCCAACATTCTGGGACAACAGCCACTGGCATTGGCGAATCAAAGAATCTGCATTGGGGCGCAGATCTTCATGGAACGGCATCAGGACCGGGCAAAAAATGCCGGACAACCGATCTGGCGACATCAGCGGACGCGCTCGAACAGATCGACCAGTTCGACAATCTTTTTGCGTTTCTGCTCCATGGTCCCCTGCTTAAGCGCAGCGTCCACGCAATCCCCGGCGTGAGCACGCAACAGTTCGGTCTCGGTTTTCGTCAATGCCGCCTTGGTCGCCTGAATCTGGTGCAGGATATCGATGCAATATCGATCATCTTCGAGCATGCGCACCAGCCCTCTGACCTGACCTTCAATTTTCCTGAGTCGACGGACCAGCAAGTCACGACTTGCAACTTTCCCAGCCATGATATTTTCAGCTCCTGGTTGACTTCATACCCCAGGGGGGTATAAGCTGTCGATTATATACCCTATAGGGGTATGAGGTAAATAGTGATTTTCTATAACGAGAATATCAGATGAACACACAGACCCATAGCCACCACGGGCACTCGGCAAACGGCAATTCCCTTGTGACATCCGCGCAAGCTACGCTGCATTGCCTGATCGGATGCGTTATCGGCGAGGTCGCCGGTCTGATGATCGGCATCACGCTGGGCCTTGGCGTATGGATCAGCATGGGCCTGGCGACAATCCTCGCATTCGCCAGCGGCATGACGCTCGGCCTCATTCCTGTCGCGCGGCGCGAAAACGTCAGCATGCTCAAGGCGCTGCAGATTATCTGGATCGGCGAGGTTTTCTCAATCGGCGTGATGGAACTGGTGATGAACGCAGTCGACTACAGCGTCGGTGGCGTTCAGGCCGGCAGCATTTTCGAATCCGTATTCTGGATCGGCATAGCGGCAGCCATTCCGGCCGGATTCCTCGCCGCGTGGCCAGTCAATTGGTGGTTGCTCAAACGCAATTTGAAAGCTTGTCATTGACAATGTTAGTTTGACACGAGAATACGGAGATCCTTATGCAAACTATCAAGACACTCATCGCCGCCGCCGCCGTCGCCATGGTCGCTGTCCTCGGCTTCGCGTATTCGGGCACCTACGATATCAGTGCAGACGCCCCACACAGCGGCTTCACGAAATGGCTGTTCTCGACGACTAAACATGCGTCTGTAAAACGCCAGGCCAGCAACATCGAGGTACCCGATCTCAGTGACGAAGCGCTGATACTCGCCGGCGTCAATGACTTCAAGGGCATGTGTGCCGAATGTCACGGTGCGCCAGGGCAAGCGGCCAAGGCGATGGCTCAGGGCATGAACCCCGCTCCGCCCGATCTTGCAGAAGAAGTATTGGAATTGTCGGCCGCTGAATTATTCTGGGTAACGAAACACGGCATCAAGATGACGGGCATGCCCGCGTGGGGAGTAACCCACGATGACGACACCATCTGGCCGGTCATCGCGTTCATCACCACATTGCCGGAACTCGATGCCACTCAGTACCAGGAGATGTTGACGCGCGCAGGGAGTCTCGGACATCACGCCGATGCAGCAGCGCATCCGGATGAGGCACCGCAGGAACCGGATCAGCACGATCACAGCAGGCACGAACATTAGCCCGGTATGACACGAACATCATGGAAAATCGACAGCGAATAGCCTTGCCGACAGACTTCGTGCGCCTGTCGCGCCGGCGATTCGTGACCGGCGTAGCGGCCGGTAGCGCATTATTGGGGTGCGGCCTGGGCGGTAAATTATCCTACGCAAACCCGGCACGCCGAACAGCGATCTCTACGCTTGCAGGCCGGCAATTCGACCTCAGCATTGGCTATCAGGCGGTCAATTTCACGGGCAAAGAGCGCCTCGCGACGGCGATCAACGGTTCTGTGCCCGCGCCGATCCTGCGCTGGCGCGAGGGCGATCGTGTCACCTTGCGCGTGACCAATATGCTCGCTCACGACACCTCCATTCACTGGCACGGGATAATTCTGCCCGCCGCCATGGATGGCGTACCCGGCATCAGTTTTGACGGCATCAGGCCTGGTCAAACATTCACCTACCAGTTTGACGTCGCGCAAAGCGGCACGTATTGGTATCACAGCCATTCCGGGTTTCAGGAGCAGACCGGAATGTACGGCGCCATAGTCATCGATCCATTGCAGGCCGATCCGGTCAGCTTCGACCGGGACTATGTCGTATTGCTGTCCGACTGGAGTGATGAAAAACCCGAAAGAATATACGCCAAGCTCAAGAAACAAAGTGATTACTACAATTTTCGTCAACGCACTGTCGCTGACACGTGGCGAGACATCCGCGAGAAAGGCCTGGCCCGGACGCGCGATGATCGCTCGATGTGGAACAGCCAGCGCATGAGTGACCGCGACCTGTCAGACGTTACTGCTTACACCTATACCTACCTGATGAATGGCGTTACGCCCGCCAATGGATGGCTCGGCCTGTTCGCCAAGGGCGAAAAGGTCCGCCTGCGTTTCATCAATGGTGCGGCGATGACGATATTCGACGTGCGTATTCCCGGCCTCAAGATGACCATCGTCGCCGCGGATGGTCAAAATATCGAGCCAGTCACGATCGATGAATTTCGCATCGGTGTGGCCGAAACCTATGACGTGATCGTGCAACCTGACGCTGACAGCGCCTACACGATTTTTGCGCAAGGAATTGATCGATCCGGATTCGCGCGCGGCACGCTGGCACCCAGTGGCGACTGGACTGCCGATGTGCCCCAGATGGACCCGCCCGCCCTGCTCGGCCATCGCGACATGGGCATGGACATGGGCGGCATGGATATGGGTGACATGAATCATGGCAAACACAACATGGGCGGCATGGATCACGGCAAACACAACATGGGCGCCGAGCGTGACGTCAACCATGTCGCCACGGAGTTCGGACTGAACGTGGACATGCGCGCCGACAATCCACGAGACGGACTGAACGATCCTGGTATTGGCCTGCGCGATCATCTACGTCAATACGGCAGGCAGGTACTGACGTATGCGGATATCAGGAGTCTTGCGCCAACGGCGGATACCAGGGAACCCGGCCGTGAAATCGAACTGCACCTCACGGGCAACATGGCTCGATACATGTGGTCCATCAACGGCATCAAATTTGCCGACGCCGAGCCTTTGCAACTGACCTACGGAGAACGGGCTCGCATCACCCTGGTCAATGACACAATGATGACGCACCCGATTCATCTGCATGGCATCTGGAGCGAACTGGAGACCGGCGATCCCGACTACATTCCCCGTAAACACACGGTGATCGTGCAGCCGGGGTCGAAGATAAGCTACCTCGTCACCGCCAATGCGATGGGCGGCTGGGCCTATCACTGTCACCTGCTGTATCACATGCCGGGCATGTTTCGCGAAGTGAGAGTGAGCTAGATGAACTGTCACGCACTACGCAGTTTCGCTCGTGCCGCACTCCTGGCCGCATCCGTTTTTCTGATCGCTGTGCATGATGCCAGGGCCGCTTCAGCTGACGATCCCGTATTGCTGGCGGTATTTCTCGATCAACTGGAAACGCGTGACGCCACCGGTGACCGCACTTTTTCCTGGGCTGCGGAGGCCTGGCTGGGCAAGGATCTGCATAAAATCTGGATCAAGACAGACGGCGAGCGCACCGCGGGCACTACCGATGAGGCCGAGTTGCAAATTCTACTCAGCAAAGCCATCGCCCGATACTGGGACCTTCAGATTGGCGTGCGGCATGATTTCAAACCATCGCCGAGCCAGAGCTGGGCAGCCTTCGGAGTCAAAGGTCTGGCTCCGTATTTTTTTGACATAGATGCGACAGCCTACATCGGCGAGTCGGGACGCTTCGCATTCCGCTTCGAGGCAGAAGTCGAATGGCTTCTTACGCAGCGCCTCATTCTCTCGCCCGAGATCGAGTTCAATGGTTACGGTCAAAACGACGCGGACGTCGGTATCGGCTCAGGCCTCTCGGATATCGAGGCCGGGATACGGCTGCGCTATGAAATTCGCCGGCAGTTTGCGCCGTATATCGGGGTTCACTGGTCGAAATTATTTGGCAACACGGCAGACTTCGCGAATATCGCCGGGCTGGACGCCTCCGAAACACAACTTGTGATTGGACTTCGAGCATGGTTCTAAAAAAAAACCCTACCTGCTAGGCCGCGTTCTGTCTTTTGATGCGAAGCTGTTCGAGCCAGAAAAACGCCAATCCCACGACAAAAAGAACTCCTGTCAGCTTCCATGAATCCGCCGATGTGTGAGAAATCATCCATAAGCAGATTCCAGCCGCCAGCAACGGAATGGTGTAGCCGCCTTTTATTTTGTAGGCACGTTCGATCGCCTCAGGGTCCGCCTTGGCCTTTATGACCGGCAACGCTGCAATGCAGATGAAATATATGATGAGTCGTGTCAGCGACGTCGCGATCGCCAGGAGAACGAAGGATCCCGATAAGCCCAGAACCATTGCAATGCCGCCGAGAAATACGATTGAATTGGCGGGCGACGCATACTTTTCGCTGATGCGACCGAACCATTGCGGCAACAGGCGATGGTCGGCAAGTGACTGCGTCAGGCGCGGCGCCGCCAGCATCGTGCTGGAGAGATTTCCAGCAATCGAAAAGATTGCCGTTAACGTAATGACGATAGCGCCGACAGGTCCGGCCAGTTTTCTGCCGACATCGACCAGCGTCGTGCCCGGATCGGCACTGGCTATGACGGAAACGTAGACCAGTACAATCAGAAAATAGAGTATGCCCGTCGTAATCATCGTGATCACGAGAGCGTTGGGGATCGTCTTTCTCGGATTCGCCGTCTCGCCCGCTGGTATGAGTACCTGCTCAAAACCGAGAAACGCATAAATCAACAGCAACATCGTGCCGCCCAGATCGTCGATCGTGGGCATATTTTCGGGAAACAGAACGTCCGGGCTCACAGTTTGCAGGCCAAGCAGGATCATGATCAGTAGCGGAATCAGTTTGAAAAATGTGAAAAAACTCAATGCGCGCACACCGCCTTTGATGCCCAGTACGTTGACCAGCGTCAGTGCCGAGACAACGACGACAACCACGACGGAATGGCCGATATCGGTGTCGAACCATGGCAGGAGCGCGCCCAGGAAAATGGCCATGACGTGGCAATTTGCCGCAATAGACGCTGCACGACTCACGAAGTAAATCCAGCCGGTACTGAACCCGGTCAAAGGGCCGAACGCCTTGGTGGCATACAGCGCAGGCCCGCCGGATATTCTGAAGTAGCTCGATAATTCTGCAAAGGTCAGTACGACCGTGATGATCAACACTCCGGCCGCCAGAAACAGCCAGGGACTGAGTACGCCCGCCCTGGCCACGACAGCAGGCGGCAGTGCGAATATTCCGGCGCCGATCATGCCGTTCAGAACGAGAAGCACGCCGCCAAAGAGTCCGATGCCCCGGACCACCTGGCCCTTCTGGCCTGCCGTCGTTTGATTCATGATTTGTGCTCCTCCCGCGCGAAGGAGGATGCTAGCAGACCGGCACTACGAATCTGCGCCGCCGGGCGCGTCTACCCAAAACTGAACCGAATCGCCGGCACCGGTTGGTGATCGGAGGCCCGGGCCGTGACGGCCTGGCTCTTCAAGCTCGCTCCAAACACTAGCTCTCGCCGGCTTCTGCCGCAGCCCTGGCCTGCACCAGCTGTTCCCGTGTGGTCTCGATAACGGCGTCCACCAGGTACTCGGCCACCTGCAGGTAGTGATTCAGATCGGAACGTTGCAACACATAATAAGGAGTGTCTTGCACTCTGGAGAATCGGTAGCTTAAGCTCTCGCCGCCCGCCCGTATGATCTTGAACTCGAGCGCCGGTTCGTCTTGGTCGTATTCCGGCTTGCCTTCGGTACCCAACAGGGACTGGATACGCAATCCGGTCAGCTTGCCAAGCAGCGAGCGGCATGCTGCATCGTTGCTCTGTTCGCTCTCTCCAAGATCTGCCACCTGCATCACCCCGTCCACCCGATGCAGAATGAACCCCGGCATTTCGACTCGCTCCACATCGCCCGCATCGAGTTTGAGCACGTCCTTGTCGATCCAGGAGTCGGCATCCGCCTCTGCGTCCCAGGTATTGAAATCCACCGCGAAGACTTCATCCTCGTCGCCGGGCCTGACGTACACCTTGCGAAACCCGGGGGACGTGCCGACAAAGAGTGTGGCCGTCTCATCTGCGCCCGAGAGCAACGCGAGTTTGCGCTCGAATCGTTCCCTGTCCACCTTGAAGCGCCGGGCTGCGCCGCGGGTCCTGGCGACGGGCCAGCCCTTCTGCAGAGCGGCGAGTTTGTCCAGCAAGCGCTCGACACTTTGCTGGCTGGCCGGGAAGTCCCCGCTGCCGGGCAGCAGCCACATACCGTCCTGCTTTATCAAAACGACACTGTCCGTCCCGTCGTCTATACGCAGGCCGTCTATCGATTGCCGGTCGAAAGACAGTAACTTCTCTGCGGCCGCGAAAACCCCGTATTCCTCGCCTTTCAGGTTAACGATTACCGCCAACACCAGTTGGGCGGCCAACACGGCGCTCAGAACGAAGATCCACCTCTTCATCATTTACACCGGTCCCTTGCCTGCCGTGCCGAGAATCGCAGCGTAACGCAACGCCGCCCGCCTGTTTGTCTGCCTGTGTATGAAGCCGATCAGGAGCAGACTGAACAGCGCCAGACCATAGTTGAGGGTCTCCCAGAATAGCTGGGCCTCCCTGTCCAATGGATCGAGGGTACGTGAGAAGTGTGCCCGGCCGCGGATGGCCAGCAGACCGCGATCCTCCAGGGACCAGTCGATGGCGTTCTCCATGAGCTGCACCGGCTTGAGGTAGCGAGTACCCATCCCGGAGGTGGCCAGATCCAGCATCGTGTCCGTAAGAAAGCTACTCGAAGAGAACAGGATGATGCGTGCCGTGTCGGGGGAGCGGTCGATGACACGCGTGATGACCAACTGCGTGCCTGCACTGTCCGCGGGCTCGGCACCGGCATCCTCTTCATCTTCATGAGTCAACAGTGGCGAGGGTTTGTCCGTGAAGTACGAGTCGAAACGGCCCTCTATCGCAACCGCCAACAGCTGCGCACCACGTTGGTCGCCGACCGGAAAACCAAGTTCGCCATGAATCTCAAAGTCGGGCTCGATCTGCATATTGTCCGATGCCCAGGCCTGGTCCGAACTTTCGAGCAGACGAATCACCTGACGATCCAGGTTTTTCTGCTCATCCACGCTGATGGGTGAAGGCCAGGTCATCGTGACCTGGTCGACACTCGCGGTCAGGCCACCCTCCTGCACGATGCCATTGCCACGGATATCGCTAAAATACGGATAGCTCACCATGCGCGTCTCGCGAAATACAAAAGTGCCGACAGTGCGATCGACGGGAATGGGAAACGATGCATTCCGCGGATCGAGTACCATCTGCGCTTCGAGCGCAATGCCATGGTAATCCAGCCAGTCGAGCAGAGCCGATTCATTCTTGCGGGCCGTCAAACCCTCGCCAAACTCGACATCAAACGATGACGTTGCAATGATCACGGTGCCACCGCGCATCAGGAACTGGTCCACCGCAAACAGCTGCTTGATGTTCAGTCGGTCCGGCGATGCCAGCAGCAACAGGTCGGCCTCGCCAGGCACTCGACCGTTCTTCAGATCGGTTGAGGCGAGGTTGTACGCTTCGGCCAGGGTTCCTTTTAGCCAGTCGAATCGTTTGCCGCTGGCGGGCATACCGAGCATGGCCAGTGTCGAGACCGGTGTGTGCAGGGCCACGGTCTTGAGAAAGCTCCTGGAGAAACGCTTAAGCGCCGCTTCAATACCACGCCCAAGTTCTGCTATATCAAGCTGCTCCGGCAGCGGCACCTGGACAATGCGTCCATCTCCCTCCAGCGTCATGTAAAACCAGAACGTATTGGCATCGGTCAGACTGGCGACCATGGGACGAAAACCAAACTCATTTTGAATTTGCGTGGCCAGATTACCGTCCCCGGCGTCCGGATCGCGAATATCGATAAGGAACTTGCCGGCCGAGCGCTGGCCCCACTCACCCAAAACCGTGTCTAAATCCTTACGAAGTTCCACAAGTACCTCGGGCAGCTTCTCGTCGTCCGAGATGTAAGCCTTGAAGCTGACCGGGTGGGGAATATTATCGAACAGTTCGCCGCTCCCCTGGTAGGCATAGAGGATCTTCTTGATGGCCTGGGTAAGATCGTATTCGGGATTGCGAAGTTCAACCTCCAGATCTGACTCGCTCTGAATCTTGACCTCGATGAGATCACTGAAATCGAGTACCTGATACTGGTCACCGTACTGGATCAGGATATTGAAATAAGAATTGACCACCGTTGCCTGGTATTTGCTGGCGAACTGGAACGGCACGGGCTGGATAGCGTATTTTTGGTTCGCCTCCTGCTCCAGCTCCGGATGCTGCTGGGGATCGATGAATTCCACGCGCACTCTGCCCTCGCCGGCGACGGCGTATTCTGTCAACAGGTCGCGCAGGCGCGGCACCAGCGGTGCCAGCAGAGGATGCGTCTGCGCGCTAAAGTAGCCACGGATTAGCAGCGGTTCCTGCAGCTGCCCCAGGTAAATCTGCGTGGTGTCGGAGATGGAGTAGACCTGTCCCTCGGTCAGGTCGGCGCGCATTGAATGCACCGGCGCAAGCCACAAATTGGCGGCCAGAAAATTGGCTATCAGCAACGCACTTTTGATTCCCTGGCGCCGGTGATTGGTATTGGTTGCGTTGCCGGCCCAGCGCAGCCACTCCAGCGCGAAGATATTCAAGGTCAGAAACACGCCGACCAGGCTCAGGTAATAGTAGAGATCGCGCAGATCGATCACGCCACGGGTTATGGCGTCGAAACGCGCGCCCGTGCCGAGAAGCTTGAGAATCTCCGCTGCGCGATTGCCGAACAGTCCCGTCAGTGCATCGCTACCGAGTAAATAGAAGATGCCACAGACCACGGCCGTCAGGATCAGGCTGACAATCTGGTTCGCCGAACGCGCGCTGATGAACAGACCGATCGCCGCGTAGGCCGCCGCCAGAAACAGGCTGGCAAGGTACCCCCCGAACACCGGCCCCCAATCCAGCGGGCCGAACTGGCTGACGGTTAGCGGCAACGGCAGCGTCAACACCAGGGCCACGGCTACCAGGCCAAGACACGCCATGAACTTGCCGAACACCAGCTGGTAGCCCTTGACCGGCACGGTGAGCAAAAACTCCAGCGTGCCGGAGCGTCGTTCTTCGGACCACATGCGCATCGTCACGGCCGCCACCAGGAAGATCAGCAGCAGCGGCATCCATTCGAACAAGGGCCGCACATCGGCGATATTGCGGGCAAAAAATGTCTCCACCCAGAAGAATACAAACAGGGTCACGGCCAGGAACGCGCCAAAAAAGATAAAGGCAATGGGCGAGGAGAAGAAGCTCGCAAACTCTTTACGCGCGATACGCAAAATAGTAGTCACGTCTGCACCTTGGCCGAGATTTCGCTGAAGATCTGTTCCAGGTTGCGGCGCTCGGGCTGCAAGGCGTAAAGCATCCATCCCTGGCTCGCAACCAGGCTGGCAACGATGGGCGCTACGGCCGCCGGATCGCCATCACTGCCCAGGCTCAAGCAAAAGCGGTGCCCCGGCCCCTCCGGCGCCATCGGTTGCACCGACTCAACACCGTCTACTGATTTGAATGGTTCGAGCGCGCGCGCCGGTTCAGCATCGACGGTCACCACCAGGCGCTCGCCGGCCAATAGCTCGTCCATGGTGGAGTCCAGCACCTTGCGGCCATTGTGGATGATGATTGCACGACTGCAGATTGCCTGGACCTCCTGCAGGATATGCGTCGAAAGGATGATGGTGGCGTGTTTCGCCAGTGAGCGGATCAGGTCCCGCATATGCTGTACCTGGGTGGGATCCAGGCCGTTGGTGGGCTCGTCGAGAATGAGCACGCGCGGTTTGTGCAGGATCGTCTGCGCCACTCCGACGCGCTGACAAAAACCCCGCGAGAGTGTGCCAATGATGTCCGTTGCCCTGGATGAGAGTTCTGTCCGGGCAATGGCATCGCGAATCCGATCGTTTCTTTCGGCATCCGGAACACCGTGCAGCGTGGCGGCGTAATCGAGGTAGTCGATCACTGTCATTTCATAATAAAGAGGGTCGTTTTCCGGCAGGTAACCTATGCGTTGCTGAACGGCCTCGCGCTCGACGCTGATATCCAGGCCATCTATCTCGATTAAACCACCCGTGGGTTCCAGGTAGCCGGTCAGCATCTTCATGATCGTCGTCTTGCCTGCACCATTGTGGCCAAGCAGCCCGACGATTTCCCCCGTGCCGATCTCGAAGGAGACCTGGTCGACCGCGGTCAAATCGCCATAGGTTCGGCTTAGAGACGCAACTCGTATCATCAAACGATCCCTGCGTTATTCACGTATTCTAGCCGAACAACTGTGTGAAACTCGAATCCGGGCAGTCGGACAGGATATCGGCAAGCGACTGCATTTCAACGTGCCTTTCATGAAGCTCCGGCTCGGGCCTGCGCAGATGATATTGCCTGAATCGCCAGAACGATGTGGCGACGGCGGCATAGATTGTAAAGGTCTTCAGCGTCTTCCGTTCCAGTGACGGAACATTGGTCTCTTTTTCGTAGCCGCGAATGATTCGTGCCGCTTTATCGAAGCAAATGCCGTTACGATCACGACAGGTGCCGACGATCATCATGCCCAGGTCAAAACCGCGGTAGTAATGGCAAGCTTCTTCGAAATCGATGATTGCCATGAGTCGATCTCCCTGGACAATCACATTATTGAAAAATACGTCACCGTGAATCAGCGCCATCGGCAAATGCGCAGGAAGGTGTTCGCGCAAGTAACCGATCTTCTCCGCCAGCCAGTCGATATAAACATGGTCAAGCTTGCAGTCGATCACCTCGTGGAAAAAACTGCGACCGTAGGGAAACAGTCGAGGTATGTTGGACGGCGCGGGAATCTCATGCAATCGAGCCATTTCCTCGCCCAACTGCAACAGCAGCTTGTCGCTCAAAGCAGATGTTACGTCCCCTTCGACGTACTGCTTCATCATGACAGGCTTGTCATTGTGCACCATGACGATGGGCCCTGTGGGCGGCACAACCACACGTGAGGTACGAATACCTCGCGCCGTCAAGTACACCAATAGACTCGCAAGTTGAGACGCCTGCGCTAACGATTTCTGATCCCAAAGGGTCAGCACGTACTTTGCCGAACTCGTCGTAACACAATAGCTGGTGTTCTCCATGCCGCCGTCCATGATGGAGAATGCCGTAATGTCATCGATGCCGAAGCGACGCGCGAGACTCTCGACCGCGGACCTGTCCAGACGAGCATATCGCGCCATCTAGTTAAGTTTGGATGATTCTACGAAATCGATGAGGAGAACATCTCGATACCCGTCGCCATCGCCATCGCCCAAGACGATCGGCGAGACGCTATGCCAAAGCGAGCGGTCAAAATAATACGAGTCAAAGTAAACTTGCTGCTCCCAAACGACTTGCGGACATTCCGTCGGCGCCGGTCCGTTGCCATAAAAGTAGTTGATACCGCCACTGATGTTGTGGCGACCGATCAGGTGTTGCGCTGTAAAGTTCTCATCATCACGATGAGTGCCCTCGGGTGTGGGATTACCAGGGATCCCGTCCGCAGCGAGTATGCGGATCTGATGCACGCCGATGAGCCAGTCGTCATCGATGTGCTTATTCGCAGTCAGCTGAGCAAAGTCAAACAATATGACTTCGCGCAGGAACGCATTACTGACGATATCGGCGGTTAGTGGCGCAAAATGTCGGGGTTGGCCACCATTGAGAGGGTTGATTTTGGCGCTTTGATAGAAGGACGCGCCGGCAATGGAGCTTAGCTCACCCGTCGTTGCCGACAGCCGAAACAGCCCGTACCGTCTGAATCGGTATTTTCCGCCATCAGCCATGTAGGGATCTGCTTCGAGATGCTCCCAATCGAGCCGGAAGGCTTCAATGGACTCTTGCATAGCGGGTGTAAACAGAAAATCGTGGGCGGGAACTAGTGCGTAATGAGCGCGCTCAATACTACTACCTATATCGGCATCAACGGTGATCACTTTGTTATTATTATTTCCAGAGACGGCCCAGTAGTATACAGGGATTGTAGCTGGAATCACTGATTCCTGGGCCGCGCTGCCCGTCTCAGGGCATATGGGACGCCTTGGATCTTACAGGTTCAGCCTGCTCGTCACGGCGACGGTAAACCAGCTTTTCTTCGCGAACCGTGCCTTCATGGTGCATCGTGATGAACGCATGAATTTCGTTGTCGTCGATGCGGTAAAAGCTCAAGCCTGAAAAGTGCACGGCGTTTTCGTCCAATTTCACCAGCCGAAACCTGACGTAGTCCTGCTTGTCTTCCCAGGCCGTAAAATCCGCATTGAAGTGTTTTACCTTGAGGCTGAGGCTGCCTTCTTCCTCAACCAGTAGCATGAGTTCGTAGAATACAACCTCGTCGTCGTCCAGCAGTTTCCACATACCCTGCATAGAACCGGCTGATGGCGGGTTCCAGACTTCCTCGAAGGTACTGCCAAACGCTTCACCCGCCCAGGAACCGACAAGCCACGTAACATCCTGAAGGCTTGCCGCTGGTCGGCTATCGACGTCATCGAGTTTAAAAGTATGTTCAGTCTTCGCAGATTGCGCACCGGCGCCATTGAGGAAGCCATACACGACCAGCGTCGCGAAGCCGTCTATTAATAAGGGTCGCCGATGTCGCATCTGCGTCGAGTTCAGCCCGCGCTCTGAGCCATAAACGCGGCCAGGATCGGGGCGGCTTCTTCATGCACTCGCTGTATGGAAGGCCGCGATTTCAGTCGCTCCCAGTATGCAGAAATGTTCTTATGCTCTGCGAAAGGCGCAATATTTTCGGCATAGAACAGTCCCGGCGCCGCAGAACAATCTGACATCATGAATTCCTCGCCATTCGCGTAGGGCTGGTTGGCAAACTCATTCTCCATAAAGCTGTACGTCGTGGCTATATGGAATTTGGCTTTTTCAATACGTTCAGGATCCTGCTCGCTGTCGGGCTTCATTCCCTGGAATAGCAGGGTTACCACTGCGTCGTTCAGATAAAGATCGAACATGCGGTCCTTGAAGCGAATCCTGCGCGTCTCGTCTGCGTCGCCTTTAATTAAGGTCGGTGTCGCCAGCGGATCTATGTATTCGACGATGATGCTCGATTCGGGAATGATGTGGCCATCATCGAGCTGCAGACACGGGACTTTGCCCATCGGATAGACGTCGCGATATTTCTCACCAGCATCCGGATTCATCAGGTCGATGATTTCGGGATCGAAGTCGAGTTCTTTCTCATAAAATGCGATCAGCACTTTCTGCGAATAGGTGGATATGGGGTTGTAGTAGAGTTTCATTGTTATCAATCCTCCGCCGTAGTCAGTCCGGACGTCGTCAATGTGTATTGATAATGAATCGCGAGTGCGATTGCAAATAATGCGGGACTTTTCTTTTGCTCAGTACTTGAACTGACCGAAAAGCCAATATTTCGTGGTATCGACGCCGTGCTGATCGGCCCAACCATTAAATGCGTGCCCGGTCGCGAGCGGTGTTTGAAATCCGTAGGCTCCATCGCCGCCGAGATTTTCGTAACCGACACCCACATCGATCGCTTCGAATGCTGCCCCAAGCGTTACGTGATAATAGCCCGCATCAATTACTGCAGAGCCGTCCCGATAGTCCTGCTGATCTGCAATCTCCAGTCCATACTTCAGATCAAAATTATCGAAGGCTTTTAGTCCGGCCCGAAAATTCGCAGTACCTTGTCGATATAAGCGAATTTGATCGTCGTATCCTGCAAGGATGAATTAACTACAGTCAGGCTATCGAATGTTTGCTCATTCTGTCACCAACCGACATTGCCAATGTGACGAGCGTCATCCAGGATGATCTTCTGCCGTCCGACAGCTGCTACCGTGTCGGCTATACCGGTGTAACTCACAAAAACGCGATTGACTTCAGTGCCCTCCGGATCTGCAACGACAGAATATTGCATCTCACCATTGGTGGTACTGTTGTAGTCGTTTACAAGTGCCGATATATTTTCAGCTTCGAGCAAGAACTGAAAGTCTGCGTACATTCTAGATTCGAAGCCGATGCGGACTCGCAATGTCGTCGCCGTTGCATCGTCAAGTGCATTGTCTTGATCGACCTTCTCAGTTCTCAGGCGCACGTCAGCCCAAAAACTTTCCACGACACCTGATTCTGCTGGTGCGTCGGGCTGCACATGCAGAACCTGATAATGGCTGCGACGATTATTCATTCAGGAGTTAACGGCACGAAAGCGAAAATTCTGTAGCGAATTATGTTAAAGCACCCGGTTACAGCGGCGCTGCCTACGACTTGCTGGACCGGATCGCCACAGACTACGGTATGAAAGTAGTAACGACTGTTTGGCGGTGTGACAGAATTTATGTTGCGGCGGGCTGAAGTCCCGGTGTTAATGCTACATTCCTGATGATTCTTTGACAGATTTGTCAGAAAGCAGGTGGTCAACCAGCGGTTTGATCGTCAGGCCCTGAACAATAATCGAGAACAGAACCACGGCATAAGTGATCGTCAAAATCGTCGCTTTATACTCGTTTGCCGGCAGCGAGAGCGCCAGTGCCACTGCGATTCCACCGCGTAGGCCGCCCCAAGTCAATATCGGAATTGCACCTTTCGTAAAGGACTTCCAACGCGCCAATATCGATATCGGAATAAAGACGCTGATCCAGCGTGCCGCCAGGGTTACGGGAATTATCAAGAGTGCGACGCCGAAGTGGTCAGCCTGCTTGGCGATCACCAGCACTTCCAGGCCTATCAGCAGGAATAATATTGAATTCAGTATTTCGTCGATGAGAGACCAGAATTTTTTCAAATAGTCACGAGTGTTGTCGCTCACCGCCAAAGATAATCCCTTGTTGCCAATAAACAGCCCGGCAACCACCATTGCAAGGGGTCCGCTCATATGCAGCCGCATAGCCACCGCATAGGTGACCATCACAACCGCCAGTGTGATCAGAACCTCGAGATTGTGTTCGTCGATGTAGTACATCGCACGATATCCGGCGTACCCGGCGATGAGACCCAAAACGACCCCGCCGACTGCCTCAAGGGCGAATAACTCCGCAACGTCTAAAGCGCCAATTTCTCCACCGTGAGCGCCCTGACCGACAGCAATGGCGACGACGACAGTGAATACGACGACACCGACGCCGTCATTCAGTAAGGACTCGCCGGCCATTTTCGCTTCCAGTGTCTCTGGCACATCCACGGTCTTGAACAGACCGAGTACCGCAACGGGATCCGTGGGGCTGATCAGGGCACCGAAAACCAATGCCCAGATAAACGGCATCTCAATACCGAAGAAGTTGAGCAATACCCATGTCGTCCAGCCGATAACGAACGTCGATATCATGACCCCCATTGTGGCCATGAGCCCAATTGCGTAGGCTCGGGATTTGAAAACCGAAAATTCGACGTGCATTGCCCCCGCAAACAACAGGAAACTCAACATGCCCCGCATCACGGTTTCATGAAAATCAATCTGATGCAGTACGTCGGTCACCAGCACTGAAATATGTATGGACGGAATGACAAGTTCAAGCAGGATGATCGACAAAGAGGCAATCAGTGCGATCATTACCAGGCCAATCGTGTGTGGCAGACGCAGGTATTGGTGATTGATGTATCCAAAAAAAGCGGAAAGCCCGACAAGAAATGCACCAATTTCAAAAACACTCATGATCAATTGCCTCCTAATCTAGCCAGAAAAACCGAAAAGCTTGCGTTCCACTATTGCCGTAGCCACGCCTTCGGGCACCATCTCCTTCCATTCACTACTACCGCTCGTAATCATGTCGAGTACTTCAGGCGAATGAATGTCCAGGTAATCATGCGAGATTTCCTCAAGTGTGACAATACATTGGCGATCCTTGAGATAGTTGAACAGGTGATGCAGCGAATTCTTCAGCTGTCCTTTGAACAATCGCCCGAGGCTTTCGAGAATACCGCCATCCAGGCGCTGCTTGAATTCGAATTCCCATCCAGGCGTGCCATTGGTTGGTGCCCAGGAAATTTCGGGCCGAAACCGTGTCCGCGAACGCAAAAAAAACACGTCGACTCGCCGCGCGCATCGGTTAATCGATGTCGATTAAGCGCCTGTTCGTAATCCAGCATGAATTCGAGCCTCTCCCGACACACGTATCGCTGGCACTTGCCGTAAATGGCGTCGCTGACCTGCATGTCGTAAGCCGAAATGCGAATCGGATTCAACATGGTTCGAAATACAGCCATGTCCTACGGCGTCGTACAGACGAAGTCCAGTTACACCTTGAAAGCGGCTAAAGATTGTTTCAATAAATTGTGGGACGAATCCGCGCATGTTGCGGCGCTATGCTTCGTGCTTGCAAAACAACTGACGAAACGCAACCCTGACGAAGCCTTGCTGATCGGCCTGATGCACGGCATTGGCAAGTTATACATTCTCAGCAAAGCCGAAAAACAACCCGAATTATTCACGGATGGCGGTCTGCTAATGGACATCATGGACGAGTGGCACGTTCGCATTGGCAACGAGATCCTGAACACCTGGGGATTCGAAACCTATGTAGCAGCCGCGATCGCTGATTACAGGAATTACCAAAGAGAACATGACGGCGAGCCCGACTACACCGACATACTGACGATGGCGTCGAAGTTTTCGATGTTCATGCGCGCTGAGGACGACATGGAATTCAACCTGAACGAGATATCAGCCAGTCGGCGACTGAACATCGGCATCGCAGATATGATTCCGATCATTGAAGCATCCAACAGGCAAATTAATTCCCTGCATCGTGCACTCGGAATGTAATACGCCCTGTTCGGCCTAAAATGGACTCGACGTCACGAGTCCGCGAAAAATCTAACGCAAATCCTTGCCGCGCAAGGGAGTGAGTATCGGCGCCCCCTCCAGATGCTCAAAATGGGTCGATATGAGGGCATCCAGTCGCCGCATTCGTCGCTGGTCAAGCCAGTCGATGATCAATTCCATCTGTGCGACATCTTTTTTTGTCTTGTGGACCGGTAACTCGTGAATGCCGAGGCCCTGAGCAGCAGCGTGCACGAAATTCTGTGTGTCACGAAGCACGGAAATGATCGGTATTCTCAAACTGGTGAGAAAACGCATCAGCATCTGGTAGCTTTTCGTGTTTTGCCGCGTGCGATTCGGCACGACGGCCAATTGACAATCGCGCCGGTCAATTTGCGAGACCAGCAACAGTTCGGCAATGAAACGTGACGCACAGAAAACATCGATGTCCGATGGCAGAACAGGTATCAGGATACTGCCGGCATCGTAGGTGACATCGAATAACTCGTCCGGACTGATTCCAGCGGGCATATCGATGATCAGGTTTTCGGTGTCAGGCTCGGTCTGCACATACACGGTACCCGTAGATCGCACCATTTCCTGGCACGCCGAGATACCGTGAATCCTGGGCAGGTGTGAGGGCCGCTTCTCGAGCCAGCGCATGCTGAAACCCTGTGGATCACAGTCCACGAGTGTCGGCGCCGGACCGCGCGTCGCGTAACAAGCCGCAATATTCGTAGCGAGAGTGGTCTTGCCCGAACCACCTTTGGGATTGAGCACGACAATCTTATGCAGATTGTCTCGATCGGGTGCAATCAACATCGTTCTGCCGGGGTTTCCCCCTCTCCGTTGGCGAACAATCAACACGAATTACCACCGGGCCGTAATGCAAAGCTAGTCCGACTTTCGTGGCAACTCACCAGTGCATTATGCGGCATCCTACCGAACAGCAAACAACTTGTCGAGAGTTTTATCTCTTTGTTTTTTAAACCGAAAAGGGCAGCAAAATGCGTGGGCCAGTGTCAATTAATTGACGCACAAAATTTGGCAAACCGAAGAAACTGTGGCTGGCCCGGATGATTCATGAAAAACCCGCGCCAGACCTCAAGGCGGCTAACCAGTGGCCGATAACGAATAGGTGAATTTGCGTTTTCCAGGCGCTAATTGACCACGCTGTAGAGGCTTTTGCCGCTACGGTGAATCATTCATGGCGGGTTGTTTCGATTTGTTACCATACTCGCAGCCAGGCACGTCATTCCGTGAAAGGCGCAAGATGGCAAAAAAACTCAAGAACGAAAAAGGACTCCTGAAAGAAGCGCTGCGGCTCATTATGGCCGACGCCATCAAGCGCGGGATCGTCGAATTCGAGGCGACCGATTCCCACGATCTCAAGATCGAATATGCGTACCGGCTATTGATCCACGACAAGCAAATCAGTCCCCTGCCGAGAGGCCAGGACACGCTTCCCAAAATACGGCATCGTCTGGCGATGTGGGTCACGCACAAATTGCCCGACGATCATGCGCTGCTGGATTAGCTTGGTCGAAATAGCGCTCGATGCGATTGCCCAAACGATAAGCGCTTTCATCATTTAATCTCGCAAAACCCGATGCTACCCGCGAATATGCGCCTGCTTCCGGCAGCGCCGATACAGGACGGTCACCGAATTGACAGAATCACGATACGGCCCATTGGCACCTCCGAAGCCTGTAGTACAGCCCGTCTTTTTGTAATTGGACATAACTCGGGCAGTGGCTTTCGATATCGGCTAGAGTTAGCCCGACAAAATTTAAGGAGTCGAAATGAAAGCGTCCGACCTGTTCGTCAAGTGCCTCGAAGCAGAAGGCATCGAGTACATCTTTGGCGTGCCGGGCGAAGAAAACGCCGACTTCATGATGTCGCTCGAGGATTCCGGGAAAATCAAATTCATCCTGACCCGCCACGAGCAGGGCGCGGCATTCATGGCCGAAATTTATGGCCGCCTGACCGGCAATCCGGCAGGCGCACTCGGCACGCTCGGGCCGGGCGCCACCAACCTGATTACCGGTGTTGCCGACTCGAATATGGATCGTGCTCCCATGCTCGTGCTGACCGGCCAGGGGTCGACCGACCGGCTGCACAAAGAATCGCACCAGATCATGGACGTTGTCAGTATGTTCAAACCCGTCACCAAGTGGGCGACGACAATTTTGAATGCCGACACGATCCCGGAAATCGTACGCAAGGCAGTGCGGCTCGCGCGCACCGAAAAACCGGGTGCTGTGCATCTCGAGTTGCCTGAAGACGTAGCGACTCATGAATCGGATTCGGTGCCGCTGGAGCCACGACGCTTTCGTCGCCCGGTGCCCGACGAGAAAATCGTCAACCAGGCATTTGCAATGATGCAAGGCGCCAAGCGCCCCGTTATCGTTGCCGGCAACGGATGTATTCGTCGGCGGGCAAGCGAGCAGCTGCGATTATTGTGCGAAAAAACCGGCATTGGTGTCATCAGCACATTCATGGCGAAAGGCTGCGTCGACATGGATGCCGATTACTGCCTCTATACGGTCGGTCTCGGCACCAAAGATCGCGTTGCGATGGCCATCGACGACGCCGATCTCGTCATCGCACTCGGCTTCGACATGGTCGAGTACCACCCCCAGCTCTGGAACTCGAACAAGAGCAATCGCATCCTGCACGCAGACTTTTTGCCCGCAGAGATCGATGAGTACTATCACCCGGAGACGGAGGTTGTCGGTGATCTTGCCCACACCTTGTGGATGCTGAACGAGCTTGTCGATGCCAAAGGGCTGCCCGACTACGACTTCGAAACGCAGCGCAATTGTCGCGCCGCGATGGCCGAGGATTTTGCCGAGTACAAGGACGACACGACCGAGGGTTCGATCCGTCCGCAAAAAGCAATCTGGGACGCGCGCCAGGTGATGGGACCACACGACATACTGTTGTCGGACGTTGGCGCACACAAGATGTGGATCGCCCGCCACTACCAATGCCACGAGCCGAATACCTGTTTGATACCGAACGGCTTTTGCTCGATGGGCTTTGCCCTGCCCGGAGCGATCGCAGCCAACATCGTGCACCCGGATCAGCACATCCTCGCGATCGCTGGCGATGCCGGATTCCTGATGAACGTCCAGGAAATGGAAACCGCTGTGCGCATCGGCAGCAATATTACCGTCATGGTCTGGGAAGATCACGCGTACGGACTGATCGCCTGGAAGCAGGAAACCCACTTCGGACGGCACACGGATCTCGCGTTTGGCAATCCCGATTGGCTATTGCTGGCGCAATCCTTCGGCTGGAACGGTCACTACGTCAATAACGCGGCTGATCTTGCGGGCACGCTGAAAACGGCGCTTGAGGAATCGGGACCAAGCCTCGTTGTCATTCCGATCGACTACCGTGAGAACCAGTTGCTCACCAAAAAGCTCGGCGAGATTCAGTGGGCGATCTAATGCTCGAGACCAGCCGCCCCGCAAGCGGCACGCTGGCGGTTTTATCACCGTTCGACGGCCGCGAACTGGCTTCTGTCGCGACCTGTAACGTGGATCATGTGGATGACGCGCTGGCGGCGGCGTACTCCTTGTTTCGAGACCGGGACAGCTGGCTGCCCGTTCCGCAGCGTCTCGAGATTCTGAACAAAGCGGCATCCATCATGCAGGGGCAGGTCGAAGAACTGACGCTGCTCGCCGCGAGCGAAGGTGGCAAACCTTACACGGACTCCCGGGTTGAGGTCGTCCGGGCCATTGACGGCGTGCATCTCTGTGCGGAGACTTTGCGTTCGCACTCGGGCTCGGTAATTCCGCTTGGAAAAACGAAGGCGACGACCGGTCGCGTCGCGTTCACACAGAAAGAACCTGTTGGCGTCGTTGTCGCGGTCAGCGCGTTCAATCACCCTTTGAACCTCATCGTTCACCAGGTCGGTCCTGCCGTGGCGAGTGCTTGCCCGGTCATCGTAAAGCCCGCGCCTGACACTCCATTGTCGTGTATTCGTTTCGTCGAGATACTTCGAGAAGCGGGATTGCCCGATGCCTGGTGCCAGGTTGTCGTAACAGACGATATAGATACTTCTGAAAAGCTTGTCACCGATTCACGCGTTGGGTTTTTCAGCTTTATCGGCAGCGCTCGCGTCGGCTGGATGTTGCGATCGAAACTGGCGCCGGGCACTCGCTGTGCGCTCGAACATGGCGGCGTGGCGCCGCTGATCATTGCCCCACCTTACGATCGCGATGCGGCTCTCGCCGCGATTCTTAAAGGCGGTTTCTATCATGCCGGCCAGGTGTGTGTGTCGGTGCAGCGAGTGTATGCACCAAAGTCCGAGGCCGCCGATCTCGCGTCTGCGCTTGCAGAGCGAGCGGCAGAACTTATTGTCGGCGCACCCGAAGAGCCTGCAACGGAAGTCGGGCCATTGATTCGCACGGCGGAGGTCGATCGCGTAGGCCTGTGGGTGGACGAAGCGGTCGCGGCCGGTGCCAAGCTGCTCTGTGGTGGCAAAAAAATCTCGGACAGCTGTTACGCGCCCACCGTGCTTTTGAATCCTCCCACCGACGTGCGTGTAAGCACGTCAGAAATATTCGGACCCGTTGTCTGCATTTACGCATACGACGATGTCGATAGCGCTGTCGAACAGGCCAATAATTTGCCCGTGGCGTTTCAGGCAGCCGTTTTCAGCAATGACATCGACCTCGCAGGCGATCTGTACAAAAAACTCGACGCATCTTCGGTAATAATCAATGATCATACGGCGTTTCGTGACGACGTCATGCCTTTCGCCGGCCTGCGTGAATCCGGGCTCGGAGTCGGCGGCATTCCGTATACTATGGAAGACATGCAGATCGACAAGATGATGGTCATCAAGTCATCATAGGAACGCAAGGGCAGAGCAGAAGGCGCTTCCCTAATCACCCAGCAGGAACTCGCCAATGACGCAGGAAAATAACCTGAACGAAGATCTGCGCAAAGTACTCGCACACACCGTACGCGAGGCGTACATGGAAATATTTCCGACCTCGACTGTCGAGTCGAAGCTCGACGTGCTCGAACCGAATTCCTATATCGCTATTACCTGCTCGCCAACGAAAGGCGTGGACACGACTCTCGATATGTCCGAGCGACTGGCGAACAAGGGCTTTAAAGTCGTCCCGCATATCGCCGCGAAAATGGTCAGGGACAAGGCGCATCTTCGAGAAATTCTGAAACATCTCGACGACTTGCCGATCACCAGCATCTTCGTACCCGGCGGCGATGCCGACAAAGCACTCGGCGAATACTCAAGCGCGCTCGAATTGCTGCGTGCGATTTCCGAGTTCGATCACAAGTTCACCGAAATCGGTGTGGCGACGCATCCCGAGGGACATCCTTCTGTTACCGACGATGTGATGCTCGAACAACTGCTCAAGAAGCAGGAATATTCCGATTACCTCGTCACCCAGATGTGTTTCAATGCCGGCGCGCTGGGCGAGTGGTTTCATATCATTCGCGACGCAGGCGTCACACTGCCGGCGTGGCTCGGGCTGCCAGGCGTCTCCGAACGCAGTGCCCTCATTACGACATCGCTGCGTATCGGGGTTGGCGATTCACTGCGTTATCTTCGCAAACGCGGCAGGATCGCAATGCGTTTGATGAAGTACAAGACCTATCGTCCGGACGAGCTGCTGTTTGACCTGGCACCCTACCTCGCGGACCCGTTCTATAATATTGCAGGACATCACATCTACTGTTTCAACCAGGTCGTGCAAACCGAACAGTGGCGGCACGATTTTCTGGATTCGCTGCATGACAAGACGTAGCCATCGTAAGAAACGGGTCGCGAACGCGATCCACCAACTGCCGTGGCAGGACGTTGTCAATCCCTATGCGCCGCTTGAAATTCTCGACGCTGAACAGGTCGAGACCATCATCGATGCAGCGCTAAGCATACTCAAAACGCAGGGTATGCGTTTTTTAGAACCCGGCAGCCGTGACACGATGCGGGAGGCCGGCGCGGACGTCGATGAGGCTGAAATGATCGTGCGCTTCGATCCGGATCTCATCAAAGAGAAGCTGGCGCAAGCGCCGGGAAAATTCGGACTGCGCGCCCGCAATCCAGCGCACAACCTCACCATCGGCGGCAACCATATCCTGTTTGCATCGGTCGGCGGCCCGGCATTCTGCAGTGACCTGGACAAGGGACGGCGGCCCGGTACCTACGCGGAAATGTGTGATTTCCTGCGCATCGTGCAAAGCCTCAATATCTTGCACCAGGAAGGCGGCGGCGCCTTCGAAGCGATGGACCTGCCTGGCGAAACCCGACACCTCGATTTGTATCTCGCGCAAATCCGACTGCTCGACAAGAATTGCCAGTCCTATGCCCTCGGTCGCGACAGAACCGTTGACTCGATCGAAATGATCTGCATCGCGCTTGAGGTCGACCGCGACGAGTTGGCCAGGGACCCTGCCCTGCTCGCAATCATCAACACCAACTCGCCGATGCAACTCGATATTCCGATGACCGAGGCTGTCTACGAGTTGGCAGGTGCGGGACAGGTCTGTTGTATCACGCCGTTCACGCTCGCAGGATCGATGAGCCCGGCAACGCTTGCGGGCACGCTCGCACAGCAGACGGCCGAGGTGCTGGCCGTGGCCGCACTGACGCAATCGATCAATCCGGGTGCACCGATCGTCTATGGCAGTTTCGCATCGAACGTCGACATGCAAAGCGGCGCACCCGCCCTGGGCACGCCCGAGTACACGAAAGCGGCACAGGCCAGCGGCCAGATCGCGCGCCGGCTCGGGCTGCCGTTTCGCTCCAGCAACACGACGGTTTCGAACTGCGTCGATGCGCAGTCTGCTTTTGAGAGTGAGATGTCGCTCTGGGGAGCGGTTATGGGCCACGCCAACCTCGTCAATCATGCCGCGGGCTGGCTTGAGTGCGGGCTTACGGCTTCGTTCGAAAAACTCGTCATCGATGCCGAGATGTTGCAGATGATTACCGAGTACCTGCGTCCTATCGTCGTCAACGACGACCAACTCGCGCTTGACGCGATCGCCGAAGTCGGTCCGGGCGGGCATCATTTTGGCACCAGCCATACTCTCGAGCGCTATGAGACGGCATTTTATGCGCCGTTGCTATCGAACCGGCAAAACTTCGAGGCGTGGGTCGAATCCGGCAGCCTTGATATTAGCGTCCGCGCCAACGCACTATGGAAACAATTGCTCGCTGAGTACGAACAACCCCCGCTCGATCCGGCCATTGACGAGGCGCTGGTCGAGTATGTGGATAAGCGCAGGATCGAGCTGCTCAGCAACGCAAACTAAACCGGAACACGACGATGCGACCTACTTTGAATATCCTCTCCGATGCACTGATCAGTGACATTCTCGATGAGGCGAAACGCATCCTGGCCGAGCTCGGCATGGAGATTCGCGGACAGACGCTAAAGGAACGCCTGCTCGATCACGGCTTAAAAACCACCAAGGACGGTAAGCGCATACTGTTTACGGCGGACGTTGTCAAAGCGGCGATTGCGAGCGCGCCGAAATCTTTTACCTTATTCAATCGCGACGGCGAACCGCACGCCGACATCGGTGGCTACAACGTGCACTACGTGCCTGGTTCGAGCGGTCTGAAGATTCAGGATCATCGTACGGGCGAGACGCGCCTGGCGAATTCGACGGATTTCATCGAGTACGCGCGAATCTGCGACGGCATGGAACATATTGCGTATCTCGCGACAGCGTTCTCGACCAACAAGGACATCGAGTCGCAGGTCTCCGATGCCTGGCGCTTGTACATGTGTCTGACGACGTCGAAGAAACCCGTCGTCACGGGCGCATTCACCGAGCACGGCGTCAAGCGCATGGTCGACATGCTGCAATTATTCCGCCGCGATCGCGCGGAACTGATCGAGAAGCCCTACTCCATCTTCACGATTACGGCGACCGGCAACTTCCGCTTCGGCGAAGACTCGTGCCAGAACCTGCTCGACTGTGTCGAGGCCGGCGTCCCCGTGGAAATAGTGCCGGTGACGCTCATGGGCCTTATCGCACCGGTCACGCTGGTCGGCGCATTGGTGTTTCATTGCGTCGACGTGCTGACTGGAATCACGATGGCGCAGATCATCCGACCTGGCGCGCCCGTGTTGTTCGGCGGCGCGCCGGCCACGTTCCACATGAAAGCGGCAAGCTCGCCGATGGCGGCGGTCGAGGCGCTGCATCTGAACGTCGCCTATGTCGCGATCGCCAAGTCGATGGGCCTGCCAACCCAGGCTTACATGGCATTGAGCGATGGCAAGTTTCTCGACGCGCAGGGCGGTGGCGAGACGTTCAGCAGCGCCATGCTGGCCGCATTGGCTGGCATCAACTCCGTGTCCGGACCCGGCATGCTGGATTTCGTGTTGACTTTCAGTTTGCCGAAACTCGTTTACGACAACGAAGTTTGCGGTCAGTGCCTGCACTTCGTGCGCGACATCCAACCGTTGGGCGATCTGCCAACACAAACTCTCGTGGATGACCTGATGCGGAACAACCACCTGATTACGTCCGAACATACGCTCGAACACTGGCCGAAGGAGCTGTACATGACCGACCCGGTAATCGATCGCGCCAACCGCGAGACCTGGGAGGAAACCGGGTCATTGTCTCTGCGGGACCGGGCAAATGCCGAAGTCGAGGAGCGACTGGCCAGCTACATGCCGATCGAAACGGATCTGGAAGTCGATACCGCGATGCGCGAGTTGGTTGCCGCCGGCTTCGAGAAACAAGAGCATCTGCCCGAGCTACCACCACCGGCAGAAGTACCGCCGCCGAAACCGGTACTGGGCCGCCGTGGTCGCGCCGGTAGACGCCGCGCCATCTAGACAATAAGACCATTTAGATCAATTAGTTAGAGTGAAATTCGTCACCGGTTCGTACGCCGATTGTGATCCGTTCGTGCCTGGTTCGGGACCCCGTGCCCCACATCACGTATTCCTGGAACTGCAAACCAACCAGGAGACAAACCATGACCACGATGACACAAAAACGCATCAGCACGAACACACTGTTCACGGCTTTAACAGCTGCATTGATACTGGCGGCCTTCCCCGCGGTATCGAACGCCGATGGCTGGGAACTGCGCACTTCGCGACACACGGTACCGGGCACCCGGGAAATCGAGTCGGGCAGGATCGACAAGGCCATTCAGATTTCCAAGGTCCAGTTGCCACATGTCAGCCAGCAGAAGAAAGTCGCCGTACTTACCAACCTCTGTATTGCTTACATCCTCAACGAGGAGTTTGACCAGGCCGAGGATTACTGTGACCAGGCTACCGAGCGTTCGAATGAGAAGACAGTCAGCTACAACAACCGTGGCGTGCTCAAAGCAGCACAGGGTGACTTTGATTCGGCAATGCAGGATTTCGCCTACGCCGCTAGCGCCGGTTGCATCAATGGCTGTAAGTCGGCAAGCAGCGGTCCCAGGGATCTGCCGCAGCCGGTTGCAAAACGCAACCTGGGCCGCGCCGAATACTGGGCGAAGGCCTCCGAGAGCAACGACGACGAACAGATGGCAGCTCGCAGCGATCAGTAATCGTCTATCAGCATAAAGGCGGCCGGCACATTGTCGGTCGCCTTGGCTATTTCCGGTGCTAAAATCAATATGACTGTTCGCCGCATGGACCCACGATGGCATCCTGGCACTCCGACTTTCTCGTCAATGACTGGCACGTCAGCCCCAAGCTCAATCGTGTCAGTCATAACGGCGAATCGGTCACCATCAAGCACAAGTCGATGGCCGTATTTGTGTTCCTGGCCGATGCCAATGGCGAGCTGGTCACGCGCGACGAGATCATGGATGCGGTCTGGCCCGGCATGGAAGTCACCGACGACGTACTCACACAGAGCATCGTCGAGTTACGCAAGGTCTTTGACGACGATGCGAAGCATCCGAAATTCATAGAAACCATCCCCCGTGTCGGATTTCGGTTGGTCGGCAACTTGGCCGCGATCGAGTCACCTGTTGCAGCATCGATCGAAGGGCCCCCACCAGTCGGGATTTCGCGTTGGTACCTGTTCGCGACTTTCGCCGTACTGATCGCAGGTGCGATCACGTGGACCCTGATCGATATGCGAGATGGCGGGCCTGGCCCGGTCATTGTGCTTCCCGTACCCCCCATCATCGCCGTGCTGCCGTTCGTCAACATGACAGGCAACCCCGACAATGACTATTTTTCAGATGGTTTGACCGAAGAGATAATTTTCCTGGTCGGCAGAGTACCTCGCATGGACGTCATTGGCCGTACGTCGTCATTTGCATTCAAGACCAAAGATGAAGACCTTCGCGTGATCGGCCAGACCCTCGGCGCGAGCCACATTGTCGAGGGAACGGTGCGCATGTCGGGAGACCAGTTGCGCATCAGTGCACAGTTGATCGACGTCGTGAACGGTCAGAAAATCTGGGGCGATATCTATAGCCGGACGATGACCGAAGTCTTTGCCGTGCAGAACGATGTTGCGGTTGCCGTGGTCAATGATCTGCTCAGAGGTGCCGGCTGGAATCCTATTCGGGGGAGTCTGACCGAAAATTCGGAAGCATACGCACTGTATCTCAGGGCCAGAATACTGCTTGATGCACAGCAGGGCTATGAAGCCATCCCGCTTCTCATTCAAGCGACCGAAATGGATTCGAAATTTGCGGAGGGTTTTGAGCTTCTGGCTTATAGTTATTGGCAGCAGGCTGGCACGAGTATCCCAAACGCACAAGCGCAAAGGCTCTGCAACGACACCGCCGCCAGAGCGCTCGCTCTCGAAGCGGACCTGACGTTTGCGCGGGCGCTGTACGAACTAACGAATTCCGAAAGAGATTCGGACGCGAAAGCCATCGAATTACTCGGGCAAGCCAGGCGCGAACAACCAAGTAATTCGGCGCCGCTAAGGTTACTGATTTATGAATTGACGCTTAAGGGTTATCTCGGCGAAGCACATCAATTGGCAGTAGAGTTTGTCGCGCACGACCCCCTTTCGCCTATCGCGCACTTTAGCCTGGGCGAATCATTCGTCGCACTCGGACAATACAGCGACGCTTATCCGTCCCTGCAACTCTCGCTCAAAATGGATAACGAGTTTGCGAAGTGGTTCGTAGCCGCATTTGATCTGTTTGAGGGCCGAGACGGCAAGGCTATTGCACGCTACGAAGCGGACCTAGAAATCGCCGGACTATCTGACACCGGCTGGGTCAGAGAGCTGATTACCCGTGGGCGGGATCCGGTCTCTGGCCAGGCGTACCTGGATCGACGCATTCCTGAAGTGATTGCATCCCTTCCGGAAGAATACAGGTACTACTGGCAATTTATTCTCGTTGAGTGGTCGCTATATTTCGGATTTCTTGACCATTACTACGAGACAATTTTCGCGGATGGGCCAAACGATAAAATATGGTCGCGTGCGAATATCCTTATATGGGAAGGCACTGTTTTTCGACAGGCCGGATTCACCGCGCATCCGAAATATCTCGAAGCCGCCGAAAAGATCGGCCTGATCGACGTTTGGGAACAACGTGGGCCGCCGGATTTCTGCTCCAAGGAAACCGGCAACTGGGTCTGTACCTAGCACGATCGCCTGCTGTTGGAGCCCGCTGTAGGAGCCCGCTCCCGTCAAGCGGGATCGAGACATGCGGGCGATAAACCGAACACCGTGGACATCGCGGGGTCCTGGTAGCACCACTGCTGCCAGTCGATTACTTCGGCGCACTGATAGTACGACCCGCTTGTATGGTAACGGCACCTGAAATCAGGATGATGGAAGGTGCCGGGATGGGAGGGACAGTTCGCCCGCTTCTGACCTGTTGGTACAGACCGTAGGAGACTTCGTCCCCATCCCCTCACCATAGAACGCCTATTAGGAATCTAGCTGCTCACACAGCCAATTGATTGCAAGCTTGCGTCCGGTGAGTTCCCGGCTTCACGGCAACTAACCGCGGAGGTCATTGTGTCAAAACTCGTCACGCAAAGCACGTTCGGAATCGATGTTGCAAAGGATGAACTGGTCATCTGTGAGTGGGCAACTGAAACCATCAGTACGCTGGAGAATCAAGCTGGCGCCGTCAAAGCCTGGCTTGGGTCATTGTACGGTCCCGTTCGGATCGCCGTCGAACCCACCTCAAATTATCACCTGGAAGTGGTTGAACAAGCCCACGCGCTGGGCGTCGAGGTCTATCTCATCAACCCCCGGCAGCTGGTTCACTATCGGCTCGCCGTCAATGAACGCAACAAAACCGATCCGGCCGATGCCTGGCTGCTGGCGCGGTACCTGGTGCGTGAAGCGGGCTCACTGCGCCTGTTCAAGCCCCAGTGCGCCAAGGCGCAACGGCTTTGGGCGCTGTTGAAGCGCCGTGCCACCGTGGTCAAGGCACGCAACCAGATCGATCAGAGCTTCCGCGAAACCAAACTCTCCATCAAGGCATTGTTGAGTGAGATACAGCGCCTGCTGGCGCGTATCGACAAGCAGCTACTGGCCCTCATACGAACGCTGGGATGGTGGCCTGACTATCAGCGATGTTTGTCCATCCCCGGTATCGGTCCTTTGAATGCCGCGGCTTTGGTCAGTACCTTTCACCGGGGTGCGTTCGCCGGTAGTGATGCCTTTGTTGCCTTCATCGGCCTCGATGTGCGGTTGCGTGAATCCGGCAAATACAAAGGCAAGCGAAAACTCACCAAATGTGGTAAAGCCGAAGTCCGACGACTCCTGTTTTGCGCCGCACAGGGGGCAAGATCCTATCCACTCTTTGACGACTACTACCAGAATCAACTCAAAAAAGGACTCTCCAAAATCGCGGCCAAAGTCATTCTCGCCCGCAAAATCACCAGAATCGCCTTCGCTCTGATGACCAATCTTTCATGAAAAAGGCGATTGCCTATCGCAAAGCGCCATAGAATCTCCTACAGGCAAATATTGTAGGAGCCCGCTCCCGTCAAGCGGGATCGAGACATGCGGGCGATAAACCGAACACCGTGGAAATCGCCCGCATGGCGGGCTCCTACAATAAGGTCTAGAATCGCCGCCCAATCCACTTGACCCCTGTTCTGCAACCATGAAAAACGCTCTCGCCCCAGTAGCGCCACTATTGATCGGCGTGGCAATCCTGATGACCGGCTCCGGGCTGCAGGGCACTTTATTGCCTGTGAGGGCATCGCTCGAGGACTTCTCGACGATCGCAATCGGTGTCATCGGTGCTGCCTATTTCCTGGGCTTTACGCTGGGATGCCTCAAAGGCGGCGAGTTGGTCAAAAATGTCGGCCACGTGCGTGTATTCCTGGCCATGACGGCGCTCGGCTCGGTGGCGCCGCTGATGCACGGCCTGATTCTGAACCCGATTGCGTGGAGTTTGCTGCGATTTCTGAGCGGCTTTTGCTTCGCGGTACTCTTTGTCGTCATCGAAAGCTGGCTTAACGAACGCTCGAGCAATCAGAACCGCGGCATCGTGTTCTCTACCTACGTCATGATCATGCTGACCGTGCTTGCCGCCGGGCAGATGATGACCCTGCTCTACGAACCCGAGGGTCTGGAATTATTCTTGATTGCTTCGGTGCTGGTGTCGCTCGGCGCCGTGCCGGTTGCCCTGTCGAAGCAACAATCTCCCGTGCAGCCGACACAGGTCGACGTCAACCTCAGGCGTTTGTTCCGGATTTCCCCCACCGGGACTCTGGGATGCCTGGCGGATGGCATCGTATTCGGCGCATTCTGGTCGCTGGCACCAGTATTCACGGCGAGCGTTTCCGCGGACACGTCTCTCGCGGCATGGTTCATGTCATCGGCCGTCGTCGGTGGCGCACTGGGTCAATGGCCGCTGGGTTATATTTCCGACAAGCTCGGGCGGCGCAAAATATTGTTTGTGTCGGCCGCTGTCGGCGCAGTGATCGCAGCACTGTTTTTCATATTCATTGACGGCCTTGGCTTCGTCGGCATCAACCTGCTGGTCGGCGCCTGGGGATTCTTTGCCTTCCCCATGTACTCGATATCGGTTGCACACGCCAATGATTACGCCGAACCCAGTGACTACGTCATGGTGTCCAGCGGCCTGCTACTCGTATACGGTGCCGGAGCGATCATCGGCCCGTTCGCTGCGTCGGCCGTCATGACTCTTGCGGGTGCGTCGGGCCTGTTTGCGATGGTCGGACTGGTACAGGTCATGCTTGCGGTATACGTAGTGCAACGGATTTTCCGTCGCGCCAGCGCACCGTCCGAGCAACATATCGCCTTCAGTGACGCGCTTACGACTGCCTACACGGCATCACAGGTTTACGAAGAAGAGATCCTGCACAAGGCCGACGACGAAGGAGAAACCTGAGGGCGCTGCGAGCTATTGCCGCCGCTCGGCGCTCGGCGAGTGGCCGAAGAATTCCTTGTAGCTCTTGCTGAAATGAGAGCTCGAGACAAATCCCGTCAGTGCTGAAATTTCGACGAGATTCTTGCTCGTCTGGTGCAACAGCTCGCGCGCGCGCGACAATCGGATCTGCTGGTAGTAACGGGACGGCCCGCACATCAGGTAGCGCTCAAACAATCTTTGCAATTGACGGCGCGAAACTCCGGTGTACGACGCAATATCGGCCTGGCTCATCGGCTCCTTGATGTTTGCTTCCATGAGTTCGACCGCGATCACGAGTTTCTCGGATTGTTTGCCGACGACGTGTTTCAAAGGTACGCGCTGGTGTTCGCCCGAGCGACGAATCCGCTCATGGATGAACTGCTCGGCAACGCCGGTGCTGACCTCGTTGCCACACTGGACCTTGATGAAATGCAGCATCATATCGACCGGTGAAGTACCGCCCGAGCAGGTATAGCGGTCGCGATCGATCGTGTACACACTGCGACTCACGTGAATATTCGGGAACAGGTCGGTCAACGCCGCCATGTTTTCCCAGTGCACACTGCAGCGATAGCCGTCAAGCAATCCGGCGCTGGCAAGAAGATAGCTTCCCGTGCAGGTCGATCCAAACGCAACGCCGCTCTGACCGATTGTTCGCAGCCAACGCAACACAGGTTCGCTCGTATTTTGCTCGACATTCCAACCGCCGCATACGATGACGGCATCAACGTTGCTGAGAACATCGCGGTCATCAATGCCCTTGTCTACATTGATCGACAAACCGTCACTGGCGCGCACAGCCGCACCGGTCTCGGAGATCAGTTTCCACGCATAGACTTCGTCACGACAGATACGATTTGCCATGCGCAAAGGCTCGACGGCGGAAGACATCGAGATCAATGTGAAGTGATTGATCAGCAGAAATCCGAACCGGGTCGGCCCTGTTTTGGTCGGGGTATCAGTCATTGGGCGGCACGCTATGCGTCTTCGCCCAAAGTATGAATCGTGAACTAGCGGAACTCAATCCCGTATTCGCATCCGGCGTTCGCCAGCCAGCGCAGCAGGTAGTCCGAGAAACTACGGCGAACGATGACGTCAAAGGTGTGCGGCGCCTCGACGAAGCCGAATAATACGACAGCTTTCGCCAGGCTGCTCTGCGCACAGGTTCCGGGACCGAAGACGTCTTCATGAAAATCGAGCGTACAGCCCTTGGCTAAAACGTCGCGCACGTTTTTACCTGACAGCCGCAACTCGATGTTGCCACCACTAACGTCATTGACTGCCGCATGATGGCCGGCCAATTTTTCATCCAAATCTGCCAGCAGGCCCAGCGTATCGTCCGCCACCGTGATGATCAACCATTCGTCGGGCCCGATCCAGAAAACGCGATGTTCTTTCTCCGACATCGTATTCGCCGCCACTGGCAGCGACTGACCGATCACGGACTCCACCGCAGTAATGAAATCGACGCTGTGTCGGTCGCCGCGCAGGTTGATGTGACCGACATCATCAAGCACACACACTTGAACTGTGGACTCAGTCATTCTGCCGCTCACCTTCGGGGTCGTAGAACACGGGGGAAACTATTCTCACGGGTACGGCCGAGCCATCCGCAAGAGATGCGAAGATGATCTCATCCCGGCGTGAGTGACCGGTGGCGACGAGCGCCATTGCAATCGGGTGATCGAGACACGCGCTGTAGTAGCTGGATGTCACGTGCCCACACATCGGTACGGGTATCTCAGCACCCGGATCGTCCACAAGCTGTGTGCCCTCGGGCAATACCGTCTTGCCGTCTTCGGACAGCAATCCAACCAGTTGCTCGCGATCGCTGCGGACGCAGTCGGTCCGCGACAATGAGCGTTTGCCAAGAAAATCCTTGTCTTTTGAGAGCAACCAGTGCATGTGCAGATCGACGGGTGTTACCGAGCCGTCCGTGTCCTGACCGACGATGACGAATCCTTTCTCCGCACGCAGCACATGCATCGTCTCGGTGCCGTAAGGAGTTATGTCGAATTTCGTGCCAGCATCCGCGACGATTTGCCACATCTGCAGTGCGTTGCGGCTGTCGACATTGATTTCGAACGCGAGCTCGCCTGAGAAACTGACGCGGAATAGCGTCACCGCGAAACCGGCAAGCTCCGCGCCTTTCACGCTCATGAATGGCAAGCTGTCGCGCTCGAGATCGATGTTGCAGCCAGTGTTTTGCAGGACCCGGCGGCTATTCGGTCCGGCGACCACGATCGTGGAGTAATGCTCGGTCAGCGACGTCAGGTAAACCTCGAGTTCCGGCCATTCGGTCTGTAACCATCTTTCGAGCCAGGCTAATACCTGCGCCGCTCCACCGGTCGTCGTCGTTAAATAATATTGCTGGTCCGCAAGCCGCGCTATGACGCCGTCGTCCATGAGCATGCCGTCTTCACCGAGCATGATGCCGTAGGCACAGCGCCCGACTTGCATCTTGCCGACATTGTGCGTGTAAATTCGCTGTAGAAACTTGACAACGTCCGGACCGCGCGCATCGATCTTGCCGAGAGTAGACGCATCCATCATGCCGACCGACTCGCGGATCGCAAGGCATTCGCGCGCCACCGAGGCGTGCAGATCTTCGTCGCCCTGTGGGAAGTACCAGGGACGGTGCCATTGCCCGACAACTTCGAAGGGTGCGCCTGCCATTTCGTGGATTGCATGAATAGCGGTCTTGCGCACCGGCTCAAACAGATCGCCTACATTCTCCCCGGCGCCGACACCAAATGTGACCGGCGTATAGGCGGGCCGAAACGCCGTCGTGCCAACGCCTGCGATCTCTTCACCCAGGCACTCGGCGAGTATTGCCATGCCATTAATGTTGCCAAGCTTGCCCTGGTCGGTGCCGAATCCGAGCGCCGTGTAGCGCTTGACGTGCTCGACATTGCGGTAGCCTTCGCGCACTGCAAGTCGAATGTCGGCAACACTGGTATCAACCTGGAAGTCGACGAACTGCTTCGGACAACGGTCGGGATCTTTCGCTGCCGGTACTCGCCAAAGCGGCTCGAGCGCACGAGAGGCGACTTCGACAGTCACGGGCAAGGTCACGTCGGCGGCTTCGATGCCACAACGTACGATGGCTTCGACACCGGCATCCAGCCCGTCTTGAAGACAGTCCTGCAGCGACCATTTGCCATTGCCCGCGCCGGCAGACACATTCTCCTGCACGTACTCGGCCGGCACAAAGCAGTGCAGGTCATCATTCCAGGCATTCTCACCGCCCGATTGCGAATGCAGGTGCACAGCCGGGCTCCATCCACCCGAAACGGCGACCAGGTCACATTCGATGTCGATCGTGTTGTGGATTGTCGATGTCGCGTCGCCGGTCCATTGCGCAACTCGCACTCCGGAGACGCGCCGGTATCCGCTGACATCGGTCACGATATGTCCCGGCAGTATCGTAATGGCGTCAGCCCTGGCTGCGTCGGCAAGAGCACCGGCGCCTTCGGCACGACTGTCAATGATGACGACGGATGCGCCAGCCGCTCGCAGATCGATGGCAGTTCGGTACGCTGAGTCGTTGTTCGTGAATACGACGGCACGCTTGCCCGGACACACTGCATAGCGATGGATGTAACACAATACCGCCGACGCCAGCATCACGCCGGGTCGGTCGTTGTTGCAAAAGACCAGCGGTCGTTCGAATGCACCCTGCGCCAGTACAACCTGTTTGGCACGCACGCGCCACAACCGTTGCCGTACTCCCTCTACGTCCTCGCCAATGTGGTCCGTGCAGCGTTCGACGATTGCGACGAAGTTGTGATCGTAGTAACCAAAGACCGTGCTGCGAGTCAGCATCGTGACGTTATCGAGCGCGTCGAGTTCGGCCGTCGTCGCCTCGATCCAGGCCGTTGCCGGTTCTGCGTCGATCGTCTGCGACTCGGACAATAAGCTGCCGCCGAACTCGTTTTGTTCATCGGCAATAATGACACGCGAGCCTGATCGCGCCGCCACCAGCGCCGCGATCAATCCGGCCGGACCCGCGCCGGCGATGAGTACGTCGCAATGCGCATTGCGATGCTCGTAACGATCAGGGTCCGGCGCTCGCGGCGCTAATCCGAAACCCGCGGCGGCGCGGATGAATCGTTCATACCAGGGCCACAGCGCTTGCGGGCGCATGAACGTCTTGTAATAGAAGCCGGCGGCCAACAACGGGCTCACGAGGTTGTTGAATGCCGCAATATCGAAGCGCAAGCTCGGCCAGCCCTTGGTCGATCGGGCCTCGAGTCCATCGTACAACTCGACCTGCGTGGCCCGCTGCGTCGGCAACGTCGATGCACCGCTGCCGATCTGCAGAATCGCGTTCGGTTCTTCGGCGCCGGCACCGACGATGCCGCGCGGCCGGTGCAGCTTGAAACTGCGGCTGACCAACGACACGCCGTTGGCCAGCAATGCGGACGCCAGCGTGTCGCCAGCATAGCCCTCGTAGGATTTGCCGTTGAATCGAAAGCTCAAGGCTCGCGAACGATCGATGCGTCCTCCCTGTTTAAGGCGATTTGGCTGCACGATCGCCTACGTCCCCTTGCCGGCTCTGCCCGACGGCAATTCGTAGCTGCCCTCGATCTTGTAAGTCACGGTGTCGCGTTCAACACCGAACCAACGCCGGCATCCCTGCGCGTGATTCCACAATTCTTTGTAGGCGCCGCGCGAATTGGTGCGATTGAACAGATAATCGGCCCACTCGGCATCACTGAGCGCATCAGGCTCGAGCGGCCGCACGATTCCAGCCTCGCCGCCGTAACTGAACTCCGTCTCAGCTCGTTCGCCACACCAGGGACATTGGATCAGCAACATGCGACTACGACGCTCAGTGAGCCACGGCCGCCGCGCCGTGTTCGTCGATCAAGGCGCCGCTGATAAATCGCTCGAGGCTGAAAGGTGCGTTGAGTTCGTGCGGTTCGTCTTTCGCAATCGTGTGCGCGAAGGTCCAGCCTGACCCCGGCGTTGCCTTGAAGCCGCCCGTGCCCCAGCCGCAATTGAAATACAGCCCATCGACGGACGTCTTGCCGATGATCGGGCAGGCGTCCGGACAAATATCCACGATGCCACCCCACATCCTGAGCATGCGCACGCGGCTGAACGTCGGAAACAGCTGGATAATCGCCGCCATCGTGTGCTCGATTGTCTGGAAGCTGCCGCGCTGACCATAGCCTACGTAGGCGTCGATGCCGGCACCGATGACGAGGTCGCCCTTGTCCGACTGACTGATGTAACCATGTACTGCACCGGACATGACGACCGTATCGAGTACCCGCTTCAGTGGTTCGGACACGAAGGCTTGCAGAGGATGACTCTGAATCGGCAGGCGCATTCCGGCCATTGCTGCAAGAACGCTGGCATTACCCGCGACAACGATACCGATCTTGTCAGAGTGAATCGTGCCACGCGTCGTTTCGACACCGGTGACTTTGCCGCCGTCGCGATTTACGCCTGTGACCCTGCACTGCTCGATAATGTCGACACCGCGCGCATCGGCGGCGCGCGCAAAGCCCCACGCCACGGCATCGTGCCGCGCGACGCCGGCACGTCGTTGCAGCGATGCACCGAGTATCGGGTAACGCGCAGTGGGCGACGTATTGATCAGCGGTATAGCTTTCTTGATTTGCGCGACAGTCACGACCTCGGCGTCGATGCCGTTGAGACGGTTGGCACTGACACGGCGTTCTATATCGCGCATGTCCTGCAGACTGTGGCCGAGGTTGTACACGCCACGCTGACTGAACATGACATTGTAGTTCAGGTCCTGACTCAGCCCTTCCCAGAGCTTGAGCGATTTCTCGTAGAGCAACGACGATTCGGGGCACAGGTAGTTGGAGCGCACGATCGTGGTGTTGCGGCCCGTGTTGCCGCCGCCGATCCAGTCTTTCTCGAGCACGGCGATGTTGCGCACGCCGTGCTCTTTCGCCAGGTAGTACGCCGTTGCAAGGCCATGGCCTCCGCCACCGACAATGATGACATCGTATCTGCGCCTGGGCTCAGGGCTGCGCCACGCGCGCCGCCAGTTGCGGTTGTGACTTGCGGCATGTCGCAGCAAGCTGAATGCAGAGTATTCCTTCATTCAGCCGCGTGTATCGTTCCGTAATCTGCGTGTTGTGGCAAGCCGTCGTCGATTGTGTAGTAGTCAGAGGCGTCCGCAACGAAAATATGCGCCACGGCCTTCAGGCCGGTAGGCAGGTCGAGAGAACCGGGCGCGATACAGATAGACGGGGCGTCTTTGTGGCTCCAGAACACACTGGAGCCACAAAGATTGCAAAAACCGCGTTGAGCCTCGGGGGACGACTGGAACCAACGCAGCCCTTCATCGACCGTTATGTTCAGATGTTCGCGTTTACAGGAGGTCGCCGCAAAGTAGTGGCCGCTGGTTTTTCGGCATTGCGCGCAATGGCAATAAATAACGTCACTCAATGGCCCGTTCACTTCATAGACGACTTTGCCACACAAGCATGAGCCGCTCGCTTTAGTTGTTTGCTCCATTGACATCTCTTAGTCGCTCGTTTTTGGGGTCAAATGGACTGTCTGGAATTACAACAGCATCGTAAGTCTTTCCCAGTATATCGATTTGCAGCTTCGTGCCAGGCTCGGCGAGTTCCCGCTTGACCATGCCGAGCGCCAGCGACTTGTCGACACGAAAGCCGAAGCCGCCGCCAGTGGCGCGGCCAATGATCTCGCCATCTATGAACAGGGCGTTATTGCCGAGCGCGTCGGCATCGTCGACGTCCGCAATGTCGAGTGTCACGAGCCTGTTGCCCATGCCTCGTTCGGCCCACGCGAGCAGTGCGTCGCGGCCGAGGAAATCGCCCTTGTCGGGCTTCACGAAGCGGTCCATCGCGGACTCGTACGCCGAGTATTCAATGGACAGCTCGGTGCCTACCATGCGGTAGGATTTTTCGAGCCGCATCGAATCCATCGCCCGAATACCGAACGGTTTGAGCCCGAGATCCTCGCCCGCCTCGAATAAGGCATCGAAAATCTGATTCTGCGAATTCATCGCATGATGCAGTTCCCAGCCCAGCTCGCCGACATAATTCACGCGCATGGCATCGGCGGATGCCCCGGCAACGACGATTTCCTGCGCGGTCAGCCAGCGAAATGCTTCGTTGGACAAGTCCGAATCGGTCACACGTTGCAGTAATTGCCGCGCTTTCGGCCCAGCCACTACCAGTACACCGTTTGCATCCGTGAGCTGCTTAAATTCAACGCTGCCGTCTCGCGGCATGTGTTTCTTCAGATAATCGTGATCGAGCCGCCGCAATGCACCAGCGGAAACGAGATAAAACGAGTCATCTGCATCGCGTCGTATTGTGAATTCGGAATGCACGCCGCCATTCTTGTTCAATGCATGGCAAAGACTGATGCCACCAATCTTTTTCGGCAGGCTGTTGGCAACAAAGTAGTCAAGAAACGCCTCGGCCCCCGGGCCTGACACCTGGCACTTGGCGAACGCGGTCATGTCGAGCAGGCCGACATTGGCGGTCGTGTTGCCGACTTCGGTACGCACAGCCTCAAACCATTTCGAGCGGCGGAACGACCAGTCGTCTTCCTGCGCCATGCCGTCGGTCGCGAAGAAGTTCGGCCGTTCCCAGCCGAATTTCTGGCCGAAGACAGCACCCTTATCCCGCATACGCTCGTAACAGGGTGCCAGGCGCAGCGGCCGACCGGCCGGTCGTTCCTCGTCCGGATAATGAATGACGAAGACGTGCGCATAGGTCTCTTCGTTCTTCGCGATCAGGTAATCCTTGCTTACGTAGTCACCGAAACGCCGCGGCTCGACGCCGAGCATGTCGATCGTCGGTTCGCCCTCGACTATCCATTCCGCCAACTGCCAGCCCGCACCACCTGCTGCCGTGATGCCGAAGCTGTGCCCTTCATTGAGCCAGAAGTTGTCGATATCCCACGCCGGCCCAATAATGGGATTGCCGTCAGGCGTGTAAGCAATTGCGCCGTTGTAAACCTGCTTGATGCCTACCTCGCCAAATGCGGGTACGCGCGACATCGCGGCCTCGATATGCGGCGCGAGCCGGTCGATATCTTCCTGGAACAATTCGTACTCGGCGCGCGGATCCGGTCCATCGACGTAACAGCACGGCGCATCCTTCTCATAAGGTCCGAGGATAAACCCGTTGTTTTCCTCGCGCAGGTACCAGGAGCCATCCGACTCACGCAGCACAGCCATCTCGGGCAGACCATCGGCCTTGCGCTGCTGCAATTGCGGGTGCGGCTCGGTCACGATGAACTGGTGCTCGACGGGTATGACCGGCACGTCGAGGCCGACCATCGCACCCGTCTTGCGCGCGTAATTGCCGGTCGCCGATATCACGTGGTCGCAAGTGATGTCGCCCTTCTCGGTCTTGACGACCCAGGCACCCGACGTTGCCTGCTCAATCGCGACTACCGGTGTTTTTCGATAAATCGTCGCCCCACGATTGCGCGCACCCCTCGCCAGTGCCTGAGTCAGGTCTGCCGGCTGGATATAGCCGTCATCTGCATGAAAAATGCCGCCGACGAGTCCTTCGATGTTGCACAGCGGCCAAAGTTTCCTGATGTCATCGGGCGTCAGGAAGCGGACACTGATGCCGATCGTCTTTGCCGTGGCCGCGTATTGATAGTACTCGTCCATACGGTCGTCATTCATCGCGAGACGCAGGTTGCCAACCTGTTTGAAACCGACCGATTGACCGGTTTCCTCCTCGAGTTGCCGATACAAATTGACCGAGTACTTGTGCACCTGGCCGACGCTGTAACTCATATTGAATAATGGCAGCAAGCCAGCCGCATGCCAGGTCGATCCTGACGTCAGCTCGGCCTTCTCGAGCAATACGACGTCGTCTCCCCAGCCCTTTTTCGCGAGGTGATACAGCGCGCTGACGCCGACCACGCCGCCGCCGATGACGACCACTTTAGCCTGTGATTTCATGCATCGGCATCCGCTCTGAACTCTTGATACAGAGTTAGAAAAAAGACTTAGACTCTCGCGCAAACAGCTCGCGCACCAGAGGTTCGTAGTGTGCTAGCGATCGCGTCTCATAATCCGGATCGAATGACGGCTGATCCCAGCGCGCACAAAACTCAATACACGCGCTGTAGTGAGGATGACTACGATATTTCTCGCGAGCGTTACGATCCTGGCCGTAAAACTCAAAATAGTAATAGCCCTGGAACAAACCGTGGTGCTTGACGATCCAGTGATTTTTTTCACTGACATAAGGTCTCAGTAACGCAGCTGAAATCTGTGAGTGATTCGCTGGGCCAAGAATATCGCCAATGTCATGCAGTAATGCACAGGCGATCGTTTCATCATCGGCACCGTCATTCTCCGCACGCGTTGCAGTCTGCAGACAATGCTGCAACCGACTGATCTTGTACGGCGATTCACCGTCCATGGCCTTGAGCCAATCGAGCACGCGATCTGCCTGTTGCAAAGCGTCCCTCGTGCCAAAAATGTCAATCAAATCCATATCTTCTTGCGTGCAATGCTCCATCGCTGTAAACGAAACTTTCTGCTTCATGGCGACGTCGATTTGCGGCGGCGGCGACTTGATCCCCGGCCACTGTTTACATTAATCACTGTTTTTGCCTGCGGTTTTTCCATCACAGAAAATAAATGCGGAAACGCGTCGGTCTTGTTCGGTATGGCCATTGCATTGACGAAGTATTCCTGGAATTTTTTCTCTACCGCAGTTTCTATTTTCTCGATGCTGCGAACCACTGACTCGATTTCGCGACGGGCACCGACATTGAGCAACGCGATGCGTGCGCCCGTACCCGCGGCATTGCCCGCGGACTGGACCTTGTCGAGCTCACAGTCGGGGATCATGCCGAGCACCATCGCGTACTTCGGGTCGATATGACTACCGAACGCGCCTGCGAGGCGAATGCGATCGACGCTTTTCAGGCCAGCACGATCGAGCAATAACTTGGCACCGGCGTACAGCGCTGCTTTGGCCAGTTGAATCTGCCGTACGTCGTTTTGCGTAACGATAATGCGCTGCTGACCGTCATGCAGAAGATATGACCAGGTGCGATCTTCGGCGATCAGACGCTTACTGCGTTCGGCCAACGAGCCGTCAACGACGCCGTCCTCGCTGATCACACCGCTTAGATACATCTCCGCAACGGCCTCGATGATGCCCGAACCGCAAATACCCGTGACGCCAAAGTCGGCAACGGACTCCTCGAAGCCCGGATCGTCCGACCAGAGCTCAGAGCCGATTACGCTGAATCGCGGCTCCAGCGTATCGCGATCAATACGCACACGCTCGATGGCACCCGGTGCCGCGCGCTGGCCGCAACTGATCTGCGCACCCTCGAACGCCGGACCCGTGGGACTCGAACATGCGAGCAGTCGTTCACGATTGCCCAGCACGATCTCCGCATTGGTGCCGACATCGATAATCAGAGAGATCTCGTCGAGCAGGTGTGGCTCCTCCGCGAGTATCATCGCGGCTGCATCGGCGCCGACATGACCTGCGATGCACGGCAGAATGTAAACGGCGGCGCCTTTATTGGCTTGCAACTCGAGTTGCGATGCCGTCAGGTTCAGTGCCGCGTCGGTTGCCAGTGCGAATGGGGCGCTGCCCAGCTCGATCGGGCTGATGCCCAGAAACAGGTGGTGCATGATCGGATTGCCGGCAATCGTCAATTCAACGATGTCATCGGCTTCAATATCGCCCTCGCGCGCAACTTCGTGGATCAGATCATTGATGCCCTGGCGCACCGTGTTGGTCAGTTCGAGCGCGCCTTCGGGATGCATCATGACGTAGGAGACCCGGCTCATCAGATCCTCGCCAAAGCGAATCTGCGGATTCATGATACCCGCCGTCGCAACCACGTCGCCACTGGTCAGGTTGCACAGGTGTGCTGCGATCGTCGTCGAGCCGATATCGATCGCAACGCCGTATGCGTCGCGCTTGAAACCGGGCCAGATCGCAATGACACGCGATGACTTGTGCACCGCAACCGTTACCGCCCACTTGCCAGCACGCAACGCCACTTGCACGTCGGGCAACATCGCCGAGTCGAAGCTCAGGTCCTGTAAATCCCAATCCGTCGCCAGCGCCAGCAGGAGTCGCTGCACATCGCCGCTGGGTTCGAACATGTCGGCTTCCTGAACTTCCGTGTAGTAAAGGTGCACGCCCGTATCGAGCGTGATATCGCGATGATCGGCACTCTTGCGCACAAGCTGTCGATGCATCTGGCTTTCGGCCGGCACATCGATCACGAGATCGCCCTGGATCAGAGCCTGGCAGCCAAGCCTGCGATCGGCCGCGAGCGGCTTCAGTTTGCGGCGCTTGCTGTAACCGATCTCCACCGCCCCGATCGGCGAAAGATTCTCGACCCGAGACGAAATGGCGTGCTTGGCGAACTCCCCTTCTGTAAACACCACCTGGCAGCGACCGCACAGGCCGCGTCCGCCGCAGACCGAGTCCAGATCGACGCCAAGGCTGCGCGCCGCATCGAGCACTGGCGTGCCGTGCGCAAACGAGCCGCGCTTGCCGGACGGCGTAAATACGATTTTTGCCATTTTAGTGCTCAAAGCGTGTCCCGATGCTTGTCAGTGTCTCAGGCCGAACGGCGGCGGCGCTTGCGGCCGCGCGTCTCGTCGTCTGCGCTCCGATTGCTGTATTTTTTTATCCACTGTTTGCAGTTCGGGTCGTTGCCCATCATCACGTTCGCTCCGAATATGGCTTGCATCACCTCGGCGTGCAGCGGGCTCGTAATTGCTGACGTCATACCGGCTGCGATAGCCATCGTCAGGAACGCACTGTTGATGCCATTGCGATTTGGCAGACCGAAACTGACGTTCGACGCGCCGCACGTCGTGTTGACCTTCAATTCCTCGCGCAAGCGGCGCACGAGATGCATGACTTGTTTAGCCGCCGTGTTGATCGCGCCGATCGGCATAACCAGCGGATCGACGACAACGTCTTCGCGCGGAATTCCGTAGT
>JADFNV010000019.1 GCA_022563195.1 Pseudomonadota bacterium | reverse complement strand
GCCATGTCGGCATAGTCCTCAGGGGACGTGTCTTCGTCCAGCTGCCATTGTGGGTCGATATAGCGGCCCAGGTTCGGATACGCCCCCAGCGGCAGATCTGTGAAATCGGCGAGCCATGGCAACGTGCCCGAGACGCGATAGGCGGGCAGACAATTGATCAGGATAGCCGCGACACCATCTTGTTCCAGTTCCGACGCCAGTCGGCCAAAATAATCTCCCTCTGGTCCGCCCCAGAGCTGCCCATGTATGCCGCACACACCGTCCCGGCAGCGACGAAAACTAAGCCAGACCGGAATGTCAGCCTCGAGAATCAGCGAGATCGCTTCACGCGTGTGGTCGTCTTGCATCAGTGACAGCGTTTCAAACAATACGAGGTCGGGGGGCGACTCGCGAAAATTTCTGAGCAACAATTTTATCGTCGTCAGTTTGTCCGATGTGACAATGTCGCCACCGACACTGAAGGCAACCGCACATTCGCCGTCTTTTTTGAATTCATGAATAGCGGACCGAGCCAGGGTTATCGACTCCCGCGCCAAGTCTATCCAGTGTAGCGACTCGGCTCCCTTGGCCGGTTTATTAACTCGAGCCGTCGGCGCATCCAGGATGCCGTAGGTGTTGGTCGTGACGATGTCACAACCGGCCGCTATGTAACTCTTGTGTACCTCGAAGACAGTATCCGGCGCATGATGCAACGCCTCAAATCCCCAATGGTCCGAGTCGCTCAATTGAAAATCGCGCGCCCCGAGCGCCTGTAATTCGGTAGCGATAGCGCCGTCAAGCACGACACACTCTTCGCTCTGAAGCTTTTGTTGAATATGGGTATAGGGTGCGGAGATGGCCATGCAATTCGATCCTCCCAGATCTTGTAATTAATACCAATGCCAAAGGGGCCGCAGTTTCGGACATGTCACGTCACGCCTGAATATCGCTGACAACACCGATATTTAATACTGCGAATGCAAATACACAGACGTGTAATTATTTGAAAAATAAGACTAATATAAACGTCTGTTCCTCAGGGTCTCACGTCTTCGGATTATATACTGCATTCGAAGTACATTGCTATAGATGTCCGGCAAAAGGAAATCTGCGCGTCTCTAATTCCTGACCTAGCGGTTTTCGATTACCTCGATTACATTGCGCTTATACGTGTTACTCACCGCAAGCCGGTCTCCGTTTGGCATCACCAGCGTTCGATGTCCTGTGCCGTCGGTCGCGATTTGAGTCACGAACTGAGTATTCACAATTGACGAGCGGTGCACTCGCAAGAAGCGTCCTCCGCCCTGGTTTCGCTGCATTTTATCGATCGTGCTGCGCTGCATCAGTGTCTTGTTTTCTATGTGCACTTCGACATAATTGCCGGCCGCCTTGAGGTACTGGATGTCATTGATCGCGATGATGTCAATCTTTCGTGTTGATCGAATCACCATGTTTTGCGGATGGTGATTACCGCCGATAGAGTTTTTACGCCCTTCAACCTTTCCGTGGTCGGTTTCGATGACATTCGCGCTGCCTCATGGCCGGGCTATCAACTGACAACCATACGCCAGCCCATGGAGAAGATGACTCAAGAAGCGGTAAATATACTGATTGAAAAGATGAAGAATCCCGAACACAAGGCACAGATCTGCCTGCTCCCGGGGCAACTGATCTTGCGCGAATCGGTACGAAAATCCTAGTTTCGAGTCTGTATTGGTACCAGGCCATACAACCCGGTTCGCGACATGCGTGGCATCATGGCGCAGCTTTCCAACATAGCAACTGGTAACTCGGTATCGTCGAAAAGCGCAAACAGGGGCTTTTGGTCTTCGAGCGCCCAGGGGCAGTCTTGCCCATCCTTTTTGAAGGTGTAGCCGGGCCCCATGCGACGGGTCAGCCGATAGCCCTGTTCAAGCACCTGTTCCTTAATATGGACTACGAATTGCTTGTTCACTGCTTCAACACCCACCCAGCCAGCAGTATCGAGGAACAATTGCTCAAGTAATTGTTGCTGTTTGCTGAAATTCATGCCGGCTTCATCCAAACCCTTGCCAAGGGTCAACACAAAAACCACCACCTGTTGACTGGCAGCGTGATACTTGGAAAACGCGTCACAGCGAAATACCGTGCCGCCTTCCAGTATGAGGTTGCCATCTGTGCATTCACTGATCCGTAACTGGCGATAGTGCACCACCGCGTCAATAGTCTGGGCAGCTAGCCGTGCCATGTCGCGGGCGGTCTTCTTGATAAGGGGACGCACCCGATCAAGATTCTTGTAGCCCTGGATACGGAGCATTGGATCGGTACGAATGGCGATCTCGCCGGGACGAAACTCTAGACACTCGTCATTGTTCATAACAATGAGTTTCACTTGATTACTCTATATCTGTGATTCCGGCGTATGCACAATCAGGCCATCCAGATCATCAGTGATCTTGATCTGACAACCCAAACGGCTGGTTTCCTTGGGATCGATAGCAAAATCCAGCATATCCATTTCGTGATCTGTCGGTTCCGGCAGCATTGCATACCACTCCGGATCAACATACACATGACACGTAGAACAACAGCAGGCACCGTGACATTCTGCCACGATTCCCGGGACGCCATTACTGATAGCGGCTGACATGATACTGAGGTGATTATCTGCCTCCACAGTGGTTTCAGTACCATCGAAAGCAATATATTTAATCTTAGCCATTAATACAGTCTTCAATAAAAAATTCAAAGGGTTTTAAAAGTGCGTGGTTAATAAAATAATGATTCTCTATTAGTGGGGAATTTTTATTTTTTCTTTTTCTATTTTTATATCATTTAATTTGAATTCGATAATCGTCCAAACCTTTCTTATGTTTCGCCAACGTGTCTCTGTCTCGGTGTTATTAAAGCGATCATAACCATCTTTTATATCGATAAAGGACCGGTTAAGTTTTATATGCAGAAAATCGATATCGACGTACAATTGTTGTAATGTTTTTTCCTCATTGAGATTCAGAATATCGATCTTTATCAATCTATCGAACATCTTGGAAATATCTGAATACAGTACTTTTAATTCGATTTTGGTATCCATAAAAATAGTTGCTGAATAATTAATAACACTTCTAAAAATAGTAAAATAATTCTTTAGCGTCATCTTACGGTTTAACACCACCAGCTGTTGCTAAAATTTTCAAAAGCTCATCTGAGAATTCGCGGTCAATGGATTCAACGATTTGCTTGACGGTCAATTCCAGATTTTCATTTTCTTCCGGTGTACATTCACGTGTTTCACGACGCCATTCTTCAAGATACTTATCACTGTCGCTACAACCTGCGTGCATCGCTGCACGGTCGATAGCTTCCTGAAATCGCAGACTCAATTCTTTTTTAACGGGACTAGGCCCGGAGCCAGGCGCGGATCTACGCCCGGACATACGCTCTGGTTTGGCAATAACCTGCGCTGGAATATCACGCCAGTAAACTATCGTTATTGTTGCCACACTATTTTCTCCTCACTGTTAACAGCTTGTTCTCGACCATCAGATTATTACGTTAACCTGAATCAGTGACTTCAGCGCGGATGGAGGGTTTAGTCATCCCCATAGTGGGCTCCAGTCCCAAGTCGGCCAACTCGGGAAATAGCAGAACGTCAAGAAATGAGTCATTAAAATCTGCCCGACCTGATAATTCATGGTATTCCACAAACTCCGTCAGTGACCAGGCTACCTGCCGTTCGCGGAAAGAAAGCAAGGCCATTTTGGCCCCCTCTCCAGCAGCGTTACCTACCGACTTGATGCGTTCAACCGGCACATTGGGCACCAGGCCGATAATCCGGGCGCTTTGAGGATTAATGTAATTACCAAACGAGCCGGCCAGGTAGATTTCTTTCAGATCATCCGCATTGACGCCCAATTCAGCCATGATGACTTGAATTCCCCCGGCAATGGAACCTTTGGCAAATTGCAGTTCACGTATATCGCGCTGAGTCAGTACCAACTGTTTACCATGGCCCGTTTCCTGCGGCCAGGCCAGTACAAAGCCACGTCGATCTTTATCCACAGTAATGAGTCGCTCGGCCAGATGGGCAGGATAATTTTCCGCGGCCTGCTTTGCTTTGATAAAACGCCCGGAGGGATCTAATAGCCCACTCAAGCGCAACTGCGCTACGGCATCGAGCAGACCGGAACCACATAGCCCAATGGGCGCCTCATCGCCAATGACTTGTAAAGCAACACCATCCGCCGAAATCGTCACGGCTTCAATGGCCCCATCACTGGCCCGCATACCGTCCTGAATCTGGGCCCCCTCAAAGGCCGGACCCGCCGTCGCGAGGGTACGGCTCGATGAGCCGAGAATAATTTCGCCGTTAGTACCGAAATATAATACTGCGAATGCAGATGAACAGGTGTGTAATTAGTTGAAATATAAGACTATTATGAACGCCTGTTCTGCAGAGTCTCACGTCGTCGAATTATATCCTGCATCCGAAGTCATTACTATAGATGTGCGGAAAAAGGAAATCTGCCTCGTTGAAATTACCCGCGGACTATCAGTTCGGTGGCAGCGTCGCGATCTCAAGCCAGTAGTGGTCGATCGCTTTGACCACACGGCTGAAGGTTTCCAAATCGTGGGGTTTGCGGACGGAGCAATTGGCGTGCAGTTGATAGGAGCGCGCAACGTCCTGGGGCGAAGACGATGTGGACATTACGAGCACGGGTATCTGCTTGAGACTATGGTCGTCCTTTATCTCGGCGAGTACTTCCAGCCCATGTTTCTTTGGCAGGTTGAGATCGAGTATCACGAGGTTGGGCCGTGGCCCGTCGCTATACTCGCCGAGCTGTTTCAGGTAATCGATCGCCGTAACGCCATCGGTGACGACGTGCAGATTAACATCGATACCAAAATCGGCGATGACTTCTTCCATGAGCATGATATCCGCGGCGTTGTCCTCAACGAGGAGCACAGTGAGCGGTTCTTGTCTTTCTGACAGCGTCGAGACCATGATTAAAGGGACCTGTCCCCTCCGGGTAGCGTAAAGAAGAATGTGCTGCCCTCGGCAGCGCCTTCCGTGATGGGTTCTGCTGTGATGCGTATTTCAGGAACCGCATCACTACGATACTTGATGGCGTTGCCGACCAGATTTGGAAACAGTTGTGTAATTCTGTTGATGGAACAACAGATCTGTGGCAGTGGATCGTGTGTGATCTGCGCGTGCGGTTCGTCGATAGCAATTGTCAGGTTACCGATGGCTGCCGACAATGCGTCTTCGGCGTCAAAATTAGAAATGTCACTGTCACGGCGGCCGATTCTCGACACGTTTTTTACTCTTTAAATGTCTGATGGCCAATTGATACTTGCGTCTCTGATAGCAGAGCTAAAAGAACAGCGCGTTTTTCGCACTGTTCTTATCTATATCGCTGTTGCGTGGCTCATCATCCAGGCCGGCGACATCATCGGGCCGGCACTGTTGCTGCCGACCTGGATTACGATGCTTGTTATCGTCGTACTCGTGCTCGGCATGCCCTTCGCAGTCTTGCTCGCCTGGCGATTCGACATCGTCGGTGGCGAGGCAACGCAATAGCCGTGCAGACGCCTAGTTAAATCAACCTATATAATAGGTGACTCCACCTATAATTAAGGTATAATCACCCAAAATATGGGTGAGTTGTGAAAATGGATAAAACTCAGATATCAGAGCGTCCGTTGCTTGGACTATTCGGTAGTGAGTCAGCGTACCGCGTACTGATGTACCTGGAGAATTACGACAAAGGATACGCATCGCAGATCGCCAGGACGTTCGGCATTTCACTCAACCAGGCACAAAAGCAGCTCATGAAGTTCGAAGAAATCGGTCTGCTGGTAAGCCGTAAGGAAGGCACAACGCGAACGTATTATTTCAAACGAAGTCCGATATCAGATGCACTTCGCGTATTTCTACGTTCAATGCTTGATCGTCTGCCAGACGCGACCATTGAAACGTTTTTTCGTCAACGAAGGCGCCCCAGGCGATTTGGAAAGCAATAGGGCTGCTCAGTGATCACGAAGAACACAACTCTCACAGAACTGGCCGCGATAGTGTCTGACACGTTGGAGCAGGCAGGTATTGTCGCGACCTTGTCCGGTGGTGCGGCCGTGTCAATCTACACGGAAAACCGCTATGTCTCTCAGGATCTGGACTACGTTACTATTGCTCTCGTAAATGAATTGAAGAACGCTCTAAATCCCCTTGGTTTCACGCATACGGGGCAGCCACGATTATCGGTTTTCGATCATCCGAACACCAAGTGGTATCTCGAGTTCCCGCCAGCACCATTGAGTTTTGGTGGAACTTATGTTGATCCCTCTAATTGTGCGATTCTGAAGACTGACGTAGGCGATCTTCGAATTATCACGCCTACGCATTCAGTGATGGACCGACTGATCGCAGCCGCCGCCTGGAACGAGCCGCAGTCTCTCGCTCAGGCACTACTTATCGTCGAGCACCAACTTAAAAACATTGACTGGGAAGAACTCGATCAGTGGGTAGGCTTCGAAGGAATAGCTGATGACAAAGAGACCATTGAGTTTTATAAAAGTATCAATCGGAAACTGCCAGAATGAACTTGATGCCAGTCACAACGGATCACCGAAAAATATCGATTGCGCCAATGATGGATTGGACTGACCGTCACTGTCGCTACTTCATGCGATCGTTGAGCCCTGGCTGCATGCTGTACACAGAGATGATCACGGCGGCGGCGATTGTTCGTGGTGACGCGGTCAAATTATTGCGTTACGACGAGTCCGAGCACCCGATCGCACTGCAACTGGGCGGCAACGACCCGGCCATGATGACGCGAGCGGCGCGACGTGCGGAAGAGTTTGCTTACGACGAGATCAACATCAACATTGGCTGTCCGAGTGATCGAGTCATAAGCGGGCAATTCGGTGCTTGTCTTATGCGGACACCGGCTATTGTCGCAGCATGCTTCAGGTCAATGCGCGATGCGGTAGACGTGCCTGTAACGATCAAGAATCGAATCGGCATCGACGACCATGACAGTTACGAATTTCTCGAGAATTTCGTCGAGACTTTATCGGCGGCGGGTTGCAGCAAGTTCGTTGTTCACGCTCGAATCGCAATTCTCGGCGGCATGAGTCCGAAGGACAATCGTTCGGTACCGCCGTTGGATTACGAGCGTGTCTTCAGGCTCAAGCGTGAACACCCGGAGCTCGAAATCGTACTCAATGGTGGTGTGCAGGACATCGAACAGATCGATGAGCTCCTGCAACAATTAGACGGCGTCATGATTGGTCGGCAGGCTTACCAGCATCCGTATTTCCTCGTGGAAATCGAGCACTACTTGCGACCTGAATGGCAGATGCCCGATCGCCATGCGATCGTCGCGCAGATGATTCCGTATATCGAAGAGCAATTGGCCCAGGGCGAACGGTTGCATCGAATTACAAGGCATATGCTGGGCCTGTTCGCCGGTCAACCCGGTGCGCGGGCATGGCGCCGGTACTTGTCCGAAAACGATCATCAAGATGGGGCGGGCGTGGAAGTCGTTCTTGCCGCCCTTGAGGCAATGCCGGTCGCGGTGCAGGCCGCGATCGCCCGGACCGCGCGATAGCCCCGGATACGATTGGCAGTAATAGCGTTGTATTAGCGTGGCGGCTACAATGCACGCCCCCAAATCTATTAGAGTGAAGCACCACCGATGAGCGCCAAGACTGCGAATAAGGCGAACAAGCCAACGATGGCCGACAAGGCCGATATCCACGAACTTTATGAGGAGTCGGTACAAAACGTCGAAAACGAAGTTGAGTTTTTACAAGCGACGTTTGAGTCGCTGACGGGCAGAACGGCACATCTGTTTCGTGAAGATTTTTGCGGGACCGCGAGCCTCGCTTGTGAATGGGTTGGCCAGGGCAGGGAGTTCCAGGCGATCGGCGTTGATATCGATCCCTCGGTGCTCGAGTGGGGTCGCCAGAATCGTGTAAGCCGACTGGCTCTCGAGGACCAGGCTCGTGTCAGCCTGATCGAATCAGACGTCTTGACGGTCGACACACCCAGGGTCGATATACTCGCAGCATTTAATTTCAGCTACTGGATCTTCGAGGAAAGAGCTCAGATGCTGGGCTACTTGCGCCGCTGCCATGAGTCGCTGAGGAATGATGGCCTCCTGTTCCTCGACATGTTCGGCGGCCCGGAGTCGTTCGAGGAAACCAGGGAAAAAACCAAACATGACGGCTTCAGCTACATATGGCATCAGGCCAGGTTCCATCCGGTGACAAATCACATGCAGTGCTATATCCATTTCAAGTTTCCGGATGGTTCGAAATTGAAAAGGGCGTTTAGCTACGCCTGGCGATTATGGACGGCACCCGAGCTGCGTGATCTGCTGCTGGAGGCAGGCTTTAGCAAGGTCACAGTCTACTGGGAAGGCGAGGATGAGGATGGTGAGGGCAACGGTGAGTTTACGCCAGACGCCCGGGGTGAGGCGGATCTTGCCTGGATAGCGTATATTGTTTCTGAAAAATAGCTTTCATTTTAGGTAGTTGCAGAGGTTTTATGACAAGAGATCTCGAAGTTGCAATACTGTTCGCCGATGTCGTCGGCAGCACGCAGCTTTACGACAGGTTTGGCGATACCAAGGCCAGCGAGACCGTTGCCCTATGCCTCGACGTTATGAAGGAGGCGACACACCAGTATAAGGGCACCGTCATCAAAACGATCGGCGATGAGGTCATGTCGACCTTCGAATCGGTCGACGATGCGATGCGTGCTGCGGTCATGATGCAATCGCGTATCTCGATTGATAGCAAAAGAGAAGACCGGATATCGGTGTCCATTCGCATCGGCTGCCATTACGGACCGGTCGTGCAGGAACAAAACGACATTTTTGGCGCCGCCGTGCATACCGCAAACCGTATGACGTCACAAGCCAAAGCGCGGCAGATTGTGCTTTCGGGTGAGACCGTCGAGAAGATGAGTGCCGATCTGAAGAAACAGACGCGGCAGATCGATGTTGCGACGGTGCGTGGCAAGATGGATGAAGTTGCTCTCTACGAATTTCTATGGAATCCGGAAGAAGCGACAAGCATGTTGCCGACCATCGAGTGGGAAAGCAAGGGCCGCAACTCGGCCAGACTTGTCTTGAGTTTTCGTGACAAGTCGATCGAAGTTTATGATCAACAGAAGAGCGTCAACCTGGGTCGTGCGGATGACAACGACCTGGTCGTCAAGGGCAACCTGATTTCGCGCATTCACGCCAGGGTGGAAATGCGGCGTGGAAAATTCCTGCTCGTTGACCAGAGCACCAATGGTACTTTTCTGCAGGACGTACAGGGTGACGAGATCTTTGTGCGACGCGACAGCGCTGAGCTCGTGGGCGAGGGAACCATCGGCCTGGGCCGGTCCGAGAAGCCGGGATCCACACTCGCGATTCACTTCAAGACCAGCGAAAAATCGTAATCGCCCGCATGGCGGGCTCCTACAGGCGGGCCAGTTCCCTGGCGATGCGTTGTTGCTCCGAACGAAGCGCTGCGGGCAGTCGGTCGCCATAACTGTCGAAATATTCACCGATTGATTCGATTTCATCCTGCCACTGCTGCGTGTCAATCCTCGTCAACGCATGCATGTCATCCGCGCCGATATCGAGACCCTCGATGTCAATATCGCCGGGCTCCGGGAGAAAGCCGATCGGCGTTTCCTTGGCGCCGACACGCTGCTCGCAACGATCGATAATCCAGCGCAATACGCGCAGATTTTCGCCGAAACCGGGCCAGAGAAACCGGCCATCGGAATCCTGCCGGAACCAGTTGACGTGGAAGATTCTTGGCAGCTTGTCGGTACGATCGGCGAATGACAGCCAGTGCGCCCAGTAGTCTGCGAAGTTGTAGCCGCAAAACGGTTTCATCGCCATCGGGTCACGGCGGACAATCCCAACTTCGCCGACATTTGCTGCCGTCGTTTCTGATGCAACGCCGGCGCCTACGAGTACGCCGTGCTGCCAGTCTTTTGCCTCGTAGACCAGCGGTGCCAGTTTCTTGCGTCGGCCACCGAAGACGATCGCCGAGATGGGCACGCCTTCGGCCGCTTCGGCAAGATTCGAATAACTCCGATTATTCGTTGCCGCGACTGTGAACCGCGAATTTGGGTGTGCGGCCGGGCCGCGGTCAGGGTCGTAGTCACGACCTTGCCAGTCAGTCACGGGCTCGCCGACTTTCTTCCCCTCCCACCACGGTTCATTGTTAGCCGTTAGCCCGACGTTCGTGAATATCGCATCACGCGTAATCATGTCGAAGGCATTCTTGTTGGTTTTCGAATTCGTACCGGGTACCACACCGAAATAACCGCATTCGGGATTGATCGCGCGTAAGCGCCCATCTTCATCCAGGTGCAGCCAGGCAATATCGTCGCCCAGCGTCGATACTTTCCAGCCGGCTTGCGAGGCCGGCGGAATCAGCATGGCCAGGTTTGTCTTGCCACAGGCCGAGGGAAATGCACAGGCTATGTAATGTGTGTCGCCGTCGGGACTTTCGAGGCCCAGGATCAACATATGCTCGGCGAGCCAGCCTTCCTTGCGCGCCTGATAACTGGCGATGCGCAAGGCATGGCACTTCTTGCCGAGCAGTGCATTGCCGCCATATCCCGAGCCGATACTCTTAATAGAGAGTTCCTCGGGGAAATGCATGATGAAACGACGGTCGGGGTCGAGATCGCCTGTTGAATGCAGTCCTTTGACAAATAATCCTTCGCGTTCTATGCGCGCGAGCGCCGCGCTGCCCATGCGCGTCATGAGTTTCATATTGACGACCACGTACGGGCTGTCCGTGATCTCGACGCCGCACCGGGAATACGACGAGTCAATCGGCCCCATGCAGTAGGGTATGACATACAGGGTCCGGCCGCGCATCGCGTTCTTGAACAGCGCATCGACTTTACTATGGCCCTCGGCAGGGCTCATCCAATGGTTGTTGGGTCCCGCATCATTCTCATTCTCCGTGCAAATAAACGTCAGGTGTTCAACGCGGGCGACGTCGGACGGGTGCGAGAGATGCAAGTAGCAATTCGGATACTGATCCTGGTTGAGCGCAGACAGGGTACCGGTCTCTTGCATCTCATCGATCAGTTGCCGGTACTCGGCGTCACTGCCTGTGCACCAGTAAATCTTGTCCGGTTGCGTGAGGCTGGCGACCTCGTCTACCCATTGCTGGAGGGCCGAAAGCTTTGTTGTCATTGCTTGTCTCTTAAATCGGCTTGCTGCGCACATGTACGCAAGTGCACCCAAAGGGAGCGTAATTATACGGCTATGGACGCGTTGTGCTGTACCAAATTTGTGTTTTTGTTAAGTATGGATTACAGCTCGGTGTGTGGCAGCGGGTTCTGCGCCAGGAGTGGCGTCAGTTACAGAGAATAATGGCGCCGTTCTCCACTTTCGCCTCGAAACTGTGCACGATATCGAAGCGTTTGTCGACCCGGCCAGTGGACGCATTGGCGCTGAATTCCCATGTCGCAACCTCGATCAGATCGCAGCGATCGGTTCCCTGGTTGGTGGAAAATGCCAGCAGCAGCGATTGCCTTATCGCGGTGTCCGTTATCACTCTCGTACGACAGCTCCCGAACGAAGTCGAAGTAACGCGCGTTGTCATAGGATTCGACGAAATAGCCCTGTACGCCACGTGATGCATTATCGGCCTCTTCCCAGGCCAGTGCGGTGGCATATCGTCCGTGCAGACTTCGTAGGACAGGGATTGGTCCAGAACGTGGTGAACGGTCTAACTGCGCTGCGTGCCAGACCGCTCGTCGATAAAGAAACCTTACGGCACGCTGTATGAATTATCATAAACAAGGGCGGCGATCTGGCTATTGGCAGGCATTGCCGCGAACTGGTCCGTGTTGCTGGCAGGGGTCGAATCGGTCCTTCATTGTCCGCTCACATGCCGTGATCTGACATATTCAGCGCTTGATTATCGAGCGATATCATTCCACAGGCCGCATCCCCTAAGGCTTGGCAATTGTGAGGACCGTCACGGGCAAACTGTGAGGTCAATCACAATTTAGCCACAAATCTGCCGGTTTCGATGCGTTGAATCCGCAATTCCCTGAAAGTGAAGCAAGCCCCGCAATGAAGCGGTGGCGCGCCCTGGCGCGCCTTTGGTTGCCAACGAAGGAATGAGCCTTGAGACCGGCAAGTCAGAAACTTGTGCCTGCATGCGTGTGGGCGCGACGAACACTGTGTGCATGCGCGATGCTCGCGCTGAGTACTGCGGTTATAGCGGCTGGGACGCCCGCCGGCACGGTCATTGAAAATACGGCGACCGTCAGTTTCGATCTCGCCGGCACGCCACTGACCATTACCTCCAATACGACGACAATCACGGTTGTCGAACGCATTGATGTCGTCGTCACTCTGCAGAGTGCGCAGATCCTTGTTGCACCCAACGATACGAACCGAACGTTGTTGTTTCGTGTGACCAACATGGGCAATGGCACCGAGACATTTGCCCTCGCAATCGATAGCAGCTTATCCGGCGACGATTTCGATCCAGTGCCGACAGTGCCGCCCATCTTTTTCGATACCGACGGTAGCGGCGACTTCAATGTCGGTGATCTGCCCTACAACCCCGGCGTCAATGATCCCGTATTACCTGCCGATGGTTCGGTGGACATATTCCTCGTCAATGATATTCCGGGCACGGTTGCCAACGGAGAGATCGGCCTTAGCCAGCTCACGGCAACGTCACTGACCGGCATCGGTGCGCCGGGAACGGAATACACGGGCCAGGGTGACGGTGGTGTCGATGCGATCATCGGTACATCGGGCGGCGAGGATCTGGACGTCGGCGAATACCTGGTATCCGAAGTCCAGATCAGCGTCATCAAAGCGCAGGCAGTCAGCGATCCGTTCGGTGGCACCCAGGCGCTGCCCGGTGCCACGATTACCTACACGATAACGGTCGAGGTCACGAGCTCCGGAACGGCAACAGCAAGCGTCCTCAGGGACCTTATTCCGACATTTTCCACTTATCTGCCGAACAGCATCACGCTAAACGCTGCTGCCGTTTCAGATGCGACAGATGCTGATGCAGGCGAATTCGATACCTCGGGTGCGCCGACCGTTGTTGTGCGTCTGGGCGATCTGACGCAGGCCGACGGCCTACAGACCGTCATTTTTGAAGTAACCATCGATTGATTTTGGACGAATGATTATGAGCGATACACGCAAGGGAATAGATATGAAAAATTTACTAAGTGCAATTTTGCTGATGACAGTGATGAGCTTCTCTGCAAATGCGCAGGAACAGGGGCATCTCAAGGTTACGACGACTGTGCAGAAAGAGCAGGTGACCGTCAATGAGGCGGGCGAAACAGAAAGGCAGCTTGTGGCTGCCGACACCGTCGTTCCCGGCGAGACAGTCATCTACACGATCACGTTTCAAAATATCAGTGATGAGCCGACAGAAAATGTCGTCATCACGAACCCCATCGACGAGTCGCTGACGTATGTCGACGGCTCGGCGTTCGGTCCAGGGACGGATATCCAGTTCTCAGTCGACGGCGGTCAGACCTTCGCACCACGCGAAGCGCTGACAGTCGATGAGGATGGCAGCGATCGACCCGCCGAAGCAAAGGATTTCACCCACATTCGTTGGGTGATGCAACAGGAACTCGCAGCAGGAGCGCAAGGTACGGCGCGTTTCTCTGCCGTTCTCAAATAGTTTTAACTGAAGTTTAAGGAGTACCGTGATGAAAACTGAAAGTAGAAGTCTTAGTCTGATTGCCAGGTTGAGCATAATGGCCTCGGCGTTGTTGCTTGGGCAGCAGGCGCTGGCTCTGGGTACGGACGCGGGTGTAACGGTGTCGAACCAGGCGACCGTCGCCTATGACGTCGGTGGTAATTTACAAACGCCGATCCCTTCTGATCCGGCTGGCAACAACGATCCGTTGGCAGGCAGCCCGACGGTGTTTCTGGTTGACCGTCGTGTGGACTTTACGATCGTTGTCAGCGATGCCGTGCATACCGTGGTAGCGCCGGGTGATGTGCAGGCGTTTGCAGCGTTTTCGCTAACTAACCTCAGTAACGCGATCATGGATTGGGACCTGACTCTTGTGGATCTCACATCTGCTGATCCTGCCGTCAACGGCGAGGATGATACCGACGTCGTGTTGATCAACTACACGATTCGCGTTGCCAATGGTGATGGTGCCGCAGGTGTGCCAGATTTTGGGGCGGACCTCGCATTTATCGACGAACTCGGTGAAGACGAGACCGTGGTGATCTACGTATTCGCTGACGCTCCCCTGACACTGGTGAACGACGACGTGGACAACTTCACGCTCAACGCAACTGCGGCAGATCACGTCACGGCCACGGCCACGCCAGGCACACTCGACGACCTTTTGACACAGTCAGGGGGCGCCGATGATCCCACGATCATTGAAAGTGTGTTCGCGAATGTCAGTGGCGCAGATGGTAGCGGCAACGCAACCGAGGGCGAGTCTGACGGCTTCATCGTTGATTCTGCTGCGTTGGTCATTACCAAGGTTGCCGTAGTAGACAGCGCCCCGTTTAGCAGTGAAAAGGCAATTCCAGGTGCCATAATCGAGTACACGATCACGATTGATAACAGCGGTGGCGATTCGGATGCCACGAATGTGTCGATCAGCGACGTAATCGACTCGGATGTCACGCTCGTGCTGGGTGCGTACGGTGGTGCAGGTCAGGATATCGAGCTTGATAACGGCGGAGCGGTCTCGACGTGCTCGGCGGATCCGCTAGCGGGTGATACCGATGGTTGTTCATACGATATCCCGAATCTGGTCGTCGGCAACGCAACCGTGCCAATCACGGTGGCGGCTGGTGTGATTTTGACGGTGAAGTTCCAGGTTCTTATTCCGAACCTGTAGGTCGTTTTATAACGACGCATCACGGTGCTAAAGGGACGACGCAAGTCGGACGAGCGATGGGCCACCCGTAAGGGTGGCCCTCGTTGCGTCTTGCCACGGCAAATTGTCGTGGGTATCGCGGCTTTTTTGCTCGCGTGGCCTGCGTTCGCCAGTCCCCCAGGCGCCATAGTGTCAAACACGGCGTGGCTGGATTACCTCGATAACGCGGGCCTCACAGCAACCATCACCAGTAACACGGTCGAAGTCGTCACCGTCGTCGCGCGGAGCCCGGCAAGTGTTGCGTTCACGCGAGTGGTTGGCGCGGGCAGTGGTGATTACCAGGAAACCGTAGGGCCGTCGGCGTGTTTCCAGGGCGGGTCATTCGTCACCTTGGCGGATCCGGTCCTGCTCGGAGGCGGGACGATCGATCCCACACTGTCACAGGATGTGAGCGTCACCGCGGCCTACAATCTCGGTGAAGCGGCGTTTATACGGCTCGACGACCTTGATCAGAATCTCGACTACCAGGTCATCGACTTTGCGGTTGTCACCGTTACGAATGCCCAAAGCGGAGATTCCGAGACGATTCGACTCGCTGAGACAGGTCTCGATACCGGCATTTTTGCGGGCTACATCCCGACAGTCGGAGGTGCGGCAGCCAGTGGCGATTGCGTGTTACAAGCTGCGTCGAATTCGACCCTTGTCGTCGACTATGTCGACCCTGCTGATGCCGCGGATCTGGCCAATGCGAGTGCTCTGATGGACCCGGTGCAACGCGTGTTCGAATCACGTACCGGGACTATGGTCAGTGGCGTGGAGATCGAACTCGTTGACGACGTAACCGGACTACCCGCAGTGGTATTCGGCAACGATGGCGTCAGCCAGTTCCCGTCACTGATCATCAGTGGCGGCACGGTAACCGACAGCTCCGGTACATTGTATGTGTTTAGTTCGGGCGAGTATCGTTTCCCAGTAGTACCCGACGGCGATTACAGGCTTGTCGTCACACCACCGGCCGACTATGCGGCGCCGTCTTCGGCATCAATCAGCACGTTGCAACTTCTGCCAGGCGCGCCATACGCGCTAAACCCTGGATCATTCGGTGCCGCGTTCACCAAGAGCGGCGAATTGAGTTTTGCGATCGATATCCCGGTCGACCCGCAGGCATCTGCACTGTTTTTGCAAAAGCGCACGACGACCACAGTCGCGGCACCTGGTGATTTCGTGCGTTACGAACTACTTCTTGAAAATGCATCGGCTGTCGGCGCAGCCGTGAACATAGAGATTTTCGATGAATTGCCACCTGGCCTACGCTTTGTGCCGGGGTCAGTCACGATCAATGGGGCAGATGCGCCGGATCCGCTAATCAGTTCGGACTTGCGAACACTGCAATTTTCAATTCCCGTGCTCGCTGTCGCAGAGCAGGTCACGATTTTCTACGTTGTCGAAATCATTGGCGGCGAACGCGGTCAGGAGCTCGTCAACCGCGCCACTGCGCTAGCCAGTGGTGGCCTGTTGTCCAACGAGGCAACAGCAATGATTCTCCTGAAGGAAGATCTGTTTCGCTCAACCGGAACGATCATTGGCCGCGTTATCGAAGGCGACTGCAGCCAGGAGTCGTTTGCCGAAGAGCAAGGTGTCGAAAATATTCGCGTGTACCTTGAGGACGGTCGCTACGCTGTGACTGACGCAGGCGGCCGCTTCCATTTCGAGGGGCTCAAACCAGGTACTCACGTTGCGCAATTGGACACGTTTACAGTTCCTGCCTACTTCGACGTTGTTGGTTGCGACGATACGCCTGGCTACTCGGGCCGTGCGGACTCGCAATTCGTCAGGCTGTCGCGCGGCAGCCTGTTGCGCGCCGACTTCTACCTTAGGCGCAAATTGGCGCCCGAAGGCCGTATCGACCTCGAACTCAGGAATCTCGGTACAGACAGTGCCGAGCAAGTTGCCTACGAACTCAAACTCAATGGTATCGGCAATGTTGCAGTGGAGAATATCGATCTGATGTTCCTGCTACCCGACGGCGTCCGTTATGTGCCCGGTACGATGCGTGTCAATGGTCGGAACCTCGGCGATCCACGGGTTCGCGATTCTTCGATGTCAATGGCAATTGACAGCCAGGTCGGTAACTGGACGAGTGAGATCCGCTTTATTGCCGACATAGAAACTCATGTGAGCGGAGAGCTGACAACCAAGGCATTCGCCAGATTCGATTCACCCATTGCGGATAAGCAGCAGACGCCAATCGCTGAAACGAAGATGGTGCGCGGAATCGCGGTCTCAAAGAACGAAGGTTACGTACTCGACCTCAAGTTCGCGGTTTTGTCGGACCGGCTGTCGCCAGCCGATCATTTGCTGCTCGACCAACTGATCGAAGACTGGGATGGCGTCAGGGAAATTCGTATCAGTGCCGTCGGGCACAGCGACAGCCAGCGGATCGCCGAGCGAAATCGGCACCTGTTTGCCGATAATTATGTGCTGTCACAGGCACGCGCAATGGCTGCCGCGTTCTATCTTGCCGATGCACTGGACGTGCCGGTCCGGAACATCCAGGTAGAGGGTCGTGGCGCCGATGAACCCATCGCGAGCAACGCCACGGCCGCGGGCCGGCAATCGAACCGACGTGTGGAGGTCGTGCTCCGTGGTGTGCGGCCGAGCAGACCCTCATTCCTCGAAGTCACACAGGAGTCAAGCGGCACCAAGGTCACGCCGACTCAGGGTGCGGTGCCGGGAACGGAAACGGAGAAAACAGAATCGGCCGACGACTTGGACGAACATGCGGGTCTTCCTGCTGCACAGATTGAACCGCCTATCGATACGCTCAAACCAGGCATTGCGATGCTATTGCCGAAGAGATCATTTCAGCCAGCGATTCCCTCGACAAAGATATCGATTCAGCATGACCCGCGACAGACCGTAAAGCTCTACGTGAACGACAATCCGGTCAGTAATCTGAATTTCGATGCACTGGCTCTGAACAGCGATCGCACCATCGCCGTGTCGCGATGGAAGGGTGTCGATCTCACGGATGGCAACAATCGAATACGCGTCGTCATCTCGAACGCAGATGGAAGTCGTGCAAAATCAATCAGCCGCGATATCTATTATTCTGGTCCGGCGATCCGTGGTGAATTTGTTGATGAACTTTCGACGCTCATCGCGGATGGTAAGACGCGCCCTATCGTCGCAGTTCAATTATTCGATCGTGCCGGCAGGCCGTCTCGCGCGGGCACCATTGGCGCATTTCGTATCAATTCACCGTACCGTTCCTGGTGGGACGTCGAAAATGATCGCAAGAACAAGCTCGTATCGATTGGGCCGCGCGAACCCGTCTATCGTGTACGCAGCGACGGTATCGCTCTCATTGAACTCGAACCAACCACTCAGTCGGGCGAGGTCACAGTGAATCTCAAATTCGAACGTCATCGTGAGCAGGAACTTCGTGTGTGGCTCAAGCCAGCGGCGCGTGACTGGATTCTCGTCGGTTTTGCTGAAGGCACTGCGGCTTACAACACGCTGTCCGAAAACTCTGTCGCGGCAATGAGCGCGGGTTACGAAGATGGCTATGTCGGCGACGGTCGGATCGCATTTTTCGCCAAGGGCAGCATCAAAGGCGAGTATCTAATTACGATCGCGTATGACTCAGATCGTGAACGTAGTGAAACTCGAAATCGATTCGAGACGGTCATCGATCCGCATGCCAGTTATCAGCTATACGCAGATACGAGTGAGCAACGATTTGAGGCGTCGAGTCAACGAAAGCTCTATGTCAAGATCGAGCGCAATCAGTTCTATGCGCTGTTCGGTGACTTCGACACGGGCCTGTCGGTAACCGACCTGTCGCGATACGAACGTCGATTCAATGGCTTCAAGTCCGAATATCGAGGCGATACTGTCGGCTACACAGCATTTGCCGCCGCCAGCGACCAGGCATTTCACCGCGATGAATTTCGGGGTGACGGCACGTCAGGACTTTATCAACTTAGTAGCGCACCGATCATCGCGCAAAGCGATCTTGTCAGGATAGAAGTGCGCGACCGTTTCGACAGTGGTCTGGTGCTTAGCGAAACCAGGCTCAGTCGCTTCCTGGACTACAATCTCGACACGCTGAACGGCACGATATTCTTCAAAAAGCCGGTTCCGAGCCGCGATCTGGACTTCAATCCGGTCTACATCGTTGTCGAATACGAATCGCTTTCAAGCGGCGGGAAAGATGTCATCGCCGGTGGCCGCATCTCTGTGAAAATGTCGGAAGACACGGTTGAACTTGGCATGACGCATGTCAATGATTCGACAGCAGGAGCGGAAGCCGACCTGAGCGGTGTGGACATGCAGTGGCACATCAGTGACCAGACATTGCTCAAGGTGGAGTATGCAAGATCGAATTCGACCGTCGCGGGAGTTGATCAAAGCGGCGCCGCGCATAGCGTCGATCTCGAGCACAATGGCGAAAAGCTCAATGTGCGTGCCTACATTCGCGAAGTTGAAGACGAGTTCGGTCTCGGTTATCAATCGTCGGCCGACAAGGGCTTCCGACGTCTGGGTGTCGATGCGCGCTTGCAACTCAATGAGCGTATCTCAATAGAGGGCGAGGCGGGCTGGCAACAGAATCTTGAAACCAATGACATCCGCAACCTTGCAAGAGCGCAAGTTCGTTACGAGCGTAATTCGTTTTCGGCGACGCTGGGACTGACACACGCCGAGGACAAATTTGATGACGGCGAGAATCGAACGAGTGACCTAGGCGAATTAGGGGTAGCGAAGAGGCTCATGGACCGCAAGCTGAGGCTGCGCGCCAGTGTCAGCACATCGCTGTCGGGTGAAACTGAGAATTCCGACTACCCGACTCGTTATGTCCTTGGCGCGGATTATACGATCATGAAGGGTGTCGATCTGGTTGCCGAATTTGAAGACGCGAGTGGCAGCGGCATCGAGGCGACCATGACTCGCCTGGGCATCAAAGCGTCGCCGTGGACCCGGACACAGCTCAACGCGTTTGTCACGAACGAGGTCAGCGAATTCGGACCGCGACTATTCTCGAATATTGGATTGATACAGGGCTTCAAACTCAACGATCGCTGGACGCTCGATATCGGTATCGATCAGTCCAACACGCTGATCCAACCCGATGCGCGCATTTTTGATCCCGATCGCGATATCGTGTCCGGTTCGCTCAACGAGGATTTTCTGGCCATATTCACAGGCGCGATGTACAGCAGCGATACGTGGAGTGCCAACTCGCGTGTCGAGTACCGAAATTCTGACTCGGAAGAGCGCACGACGGTCCTGGTGGGATGGTATCGCGAACCGACGGTGGGCCATGGCTTGTCCGCCGGTCTGACGATCTTTCAGAGCGACAATATCAGCGGCAACGAGCTGGTAACGGCTAACTTGAAGATCGGCTGGGCGTATCGAATGGCAAACCGAAAATGGTCGTTTCTCAATCGTACGGATCTCATTTACGAGGACGCCACGCTCGGCTCCGTGGAACAAAACAGCTGGCGACTGATCAACAACTTCAATGCCAACCACCGTTTTAGCGCGGCGATGCAGATGTCATTGCAATACGCGTTCAAATACGTGCGCAGCGAATTCGACGGCGATGGTTACACAGGTTACACGGACCTGGTCGGCATCGATCTGCGCCGCGGCATGCGCGGACGCTGGGATGTCGGCATCAATACCAGTATCTATCATTCCTACAAGTCGAAAGTCATCGACTACGGCTTCGGTATCGATGTTGGCTACAACCTTCGCGAAAACATGTGGCTGACACTGGGTTACAACGTTGTGGGCTTCCACGACAGCGATTTCGCCCAGGCGCGCTACACGGCGCAGGGCCCGTACTTGCGTTTCTCCATCAAGGCCGATCAGCGCACGCTAAAGGACATCGCCGGGCAGCGCTAAACGACTGGCATTGCTCATACGGGAACAGCGGTCAATCAAACATCGTAGCAATCGTAAATATGGCAGTCTGCTAGCGGCCAGTGAAGCAATATTTATGGCCCCTCGGATCACATGCCATGATGTCGAGCAATCTCTTCTTCGCTTAACCGAAGAAATCGGGCTGCGTTGTTGTAAAGAATGTCGCGTTTCTCGTCCTGAGTCAGAAAATCGAAGGATTCAAGTTGTACGAGTGACATTTCAATGCCATGAGGCCAAGCCATTTGATCAGACCCAAACATAACTCTGTCGAGCATTCCAAACTCCTTCGCTCTCAGTAAGAATTCCCGACCGTAATATTTAGGCATGGGGTGTACCCATAACACGACTCCCAGATCTGTATAAACCTGTGGGTAAGACAACATGAGACGCAATGCTTCCAGATAGTAGATCGCACCCGAATGCATCAAATAGATTTTCAATTTCGGGTACTTCACCAGGACGTCCTCGATGAGCAAAGGGTTTCCCAATAACAGGCGCGCCTTTGGAGCTCCCCGATAGGTAATCTCTGGAGGCCCCCCGCCTGTGTGAAGTGCTACGGGTATTCCGAATTCCTCACATATTTTCAGATACGGCTCGTAATACGGGTCCGCCAGCGTACGTCCATCATAGTAAGCACCAATCTCCCCGAATACGTCGATTTTTCCGTCCTTGACGAGCTGATCAAACGATTTGGGCGTCCATTCATCCTGGCCAAATGAACCAAAACCTCGAAGAAATCTCTTGTCTTTGTCCTTTGCGAGCCAGGCTTCCTCGGACGACGCGGAATTGCTGATAACACCCAAAACAATTTGGTGGCGACGCATAATTTCATAAGTCGCCTCAAAATGGGCATCCGCCGTTGGTGGTGACATTTTGCCATATCTGTCTGGAGCTACGAAGTAATTTGCCTCGTCGTAACTGTGCAGGTGCATGTCAATAATAGGCAGACGCTCCTGACTACCTGCGGTTGCCGAAATGGTGGCTGCCACCAAAAGAGCGAAATGGAGTAATATACGCACAGCGACACCCTCCTTGTTATTTTCGGATTTGAAAATTGAATAACTTCGCGAACCAATTTTAGGCGAATCTGGTCATATCCGCTATGGGTTTCGATTTCAACCGGTCATTCAAAATATAGCGTCGGCTCGTAAAAGACAATGCCGAAGACGTGCATCTCGGCCAATGGGCTAATTGATAAGATATTGCTCTGCCTATTCGGGCCCAAACGTGTAATCTCGCCCGAGTGATTACGCTCGCTGAATTCTTCGGGGACCAAAGCCCGCTCAAAAAGTTACTGCCTGGGTTCCAGCCGCGGGAGGGTCAGGCGTGGATGGCCGAATCTGTCGCCGAGACGATCGCCAATTTCGACAAACTCGTCGTGGAGGCGGGGACCGGTACGGGAAAGACATTCGCCTACCTGCTGCCGGCGCTGCAAAGCGGCCGTAAGACAATAATCTCGACGGGAACCAAGGCGCTGCAGGACCAGCTGTACCACCGGGATTTGCCGTTGATCAGCAAGGCGATCGGTCGACCGATTTCGACAGCCTTACTGAAAGGCCGAGCGAATTATCTGTGTTTGCACCGACTCGAACACGCGACCGATGTAGCAGATTCGATCGTCGATGATCTGCGCGCCGTGCGTGAGTGGCGTTACCGAACCGAAAGTGGCGATCGTGCGGAATTGACAGAGGTGGCGGAGGACTCGTTCGTGTGGCCGCTGGTCACATCGACTGTTGATAATTGCCTTGGAAAGAAGTGTCCGGAATATTCGCAGTGCCATGTTGTGAAAGCGAGGCGTGCCGCACAGGAAGCCGACCTCGTGGTTGTGAATCATCACCTGCTGCTCGCCGATCTGGCCATGAAAGAAGAGGGTTTTGTCGAATTTCTGCCCGGGGCCGAAGCGATCATTCTCGACGAGGCACATCAGATTCCAGATCTTGCCGTGCAATTTTTCGGAGTTACGCTCGGCAGTCGAGAGCTGGAAAAGCTAGTCGAAGAGATCCGCGCGGAAACGATTCCATTTCAACAACCCGAGTTACAGCGACGCATCGACAAACTGCAAACGGCGATTCGTGTGTTACGCGCCGAGGCACCTCGAGACGAGGGTCGCCATCAGCTTGCAGAATTACTCGCTGACATTCACGAACCATTAGAAGCATTGCGCCTCGCACTGGGTGATTTGCAACAGGCCATTGGCGAGATCAGCGACGCGTCCGCAGAAATCGAGCAACTGCATTTGCAACTGACTGGCGTCATTGAGCGGCTGGCATTGCTCGTAAGTGACGATGCCTGGGACGGCCTGCGTTGGCTCGAAGTGAATCCGCGAAGTCTGCGTCTGAATCTGACACCGCTTGACGTATCGGCAACGCTGCACGGGCTCATCGACAACGGCCATCAGGCCTGGATTTTTACATCGGCAACGCTCGCTATCGGCGAGGACTTTACTCACTTCACGTCTCGCATGGGCCTGACCGATGCATCAGGCCTGACGTTTCCGAGCCCTTACGCGGTTGAACAAAACGGACTCGTATACTTGCCGCCCGATTTGCCACAGCCATCGGATCCCGGTCACACGGCTGCCGTGCTGGAGTCTGTGACGCCGCTGCTGGACCTGATAGCGGGAGGGATGTTTTGCCTGTTCACGAGCCATCGGGCGCTAAATGCAGCTCGTAAGTGGTTTCGTTCGAACAAAAAATGTCTCGCGGGCCGCAAGCTGCTGGTGCAAGGCGATTCACCGCGTGACGACTTGTTGCGGCGCTTCCGGGAGATCGGCAATGCCGTATTGCTCGGTACCGGCAGTTTCTGGGAAGGCGTGGATGTACGCGGGCAAGCTCTGACTGTCGTTGCGATCGACAAGCTGCCGTTTGGATCTCCGGCGGATCCACTGTTGATGGCGCGGCTCGAGTTCATCCGCCGACAGGGAGGCAATGGCTTTACCGAGCATCAGCTGCCACAGGCGGTGCTCGCAATGAAGCAAGGGGCGGGACGCCTGTTACGCGATCAAAGCGACTACGGCGTCATTGTCCTGTGTGACCCACGCATTACATCAAAAAGTTACGGCAAGGCCTTTCTCAAAATTTTTGAGCCAATGACCACGACGTCGTCATTTGATGACGTCGCCCGGTTTCTGGCGGCACATGAACGCAAGGGTGCGGTCGCATGAAATTGCTCGCGCTCGACACATCGTCAATTGCCTGTACTGTAGCGTTGCAGCTTGGCAATAATATTTTCGCGCGGCACGAGGAGCAGCCGCGTGAGCACACGAAGCTGCTAATGCCAATGATTCGATCGGTACTTGAAGAATCCGGTGTGGAGCTAAACGACCTCGAGGCGATTGTGCTTGGCAATGGCCCCGGTTCATTCATCGGTATGCGAATTGCAACGTCGGTGGCCCAGGGACTGGCGTTCGCATCGGGGCTCAGGATCGTGCCGGTCTCATCGATGGCAGCCGTTGCGGCTGAAGTGTTTGCGAATCACGACGCTGCCGTTGCCGTCGTTACCCAGGACGCGCATATGCATGAAGTGTATCTTGGCATTTACGAGCGTGGGCCTGAAAATCTTCCCGAACCGGTCTGTCCTGAACGCTTACACGGAGTCGAGCCCATCGCCGAGCTCGACTCCGCAGCTTCCCCGGTAGCAGCAGGTTTTGGCTGGCAGCGTTATCCGGATCTGCTCGCGAATAATCGTGACAGGCTCAATGGTGTCGTAGAAGTTCTATACCCACGGGCGCGTTACTTGCTGGCCCTTGGAACTGCCCGGTACCGCAATGCGATGGCATTGGAGCCGCAGGACGTCGTGCCTGCCTATCTGCGACAAAAAGTCGCCGAAAAACCGGTTGCCTCGCCGTAAAAGGCCTGCTATATCGTCGCGCGAGGATTGGACAACGGAATCTATTTGCATGATCTCGATCGCGAGGACCCTGCTCGGCCTCATCATTGTACTGCTCTCGTCGGCTGTGGTGCTCGGCGCGGAGCATGGAGAAAGCTGGGCGGACCGCATCAGTTTCAAAGGTGACTTTCGATTACGCCACGAAGAGATTGATGAGGAGGGCGAGGAGCGTCTCGATCGCCGCCGCTACCGGGCCCGGTTGGCCATGTTGACTAAAGTGCACCCGAAAGTGGAAATCAACTTGCAGATCGCGTCGGCTGCTGACAATCCCGTCTCGAGGAACGTGACATTCGATGGCGGATTCCAAATCGATGATATCGGCTTTGATCTGTACAACGTGGACTGGGCGGCTACGTCCGGCCTGCATGTCGTCGTCGGCAAGATGAAGAATCCATTTTATAAGGTAGGCGGCTCGGCATTGATCTGGGATGGTGACCTCAATCCTGACGGGATAGCTGTCAAATACCACACGGGTAAGTTCTTCGGAACCGTGGCTGGATTCTCAATTGAGGAACGATCTTCGGGCGATGAATCAATGCTGTATGCCACACAGGTAGGAACCGAATTCAACATCGGTAATGGCAGCAAACTAACGGCTGGTATCGGTTATTTTGCGTTTACCAATATGGTGGGCAATAAACCGTTTTTTGACGCAGGACCAAGAGGCAACTCAGTCGACCTCGAGGGCAACTACGTCGTCGGTTATCAGGATGTCGAGTTGTTTGCGCAACTGAACATGAAAGTCGGACGTTGGCCATTGTCGGTGTTTGCGCATTGGGTGCGAAACAGAGAAGCCAGTGAACAAGACACCGCTTATGCAGTCGGCGCCAGGATTGGTGCGTCCAAGGCCAGGGGCGACAAGGAATTTATCTGGATCTACCGGGACATCGAAGCGGACGCCGTGGTTGGAACGATCATTGACTCGGACTTTGGTGGCGGTGGCACGGACTTGTCCGGGCATGTATTCAAAGGCAAAATTGCCGTGACTGATTCGATTGGTTTCAGTGGCACGTTTTACCGCAACAGCGTTGATAGATTCCAGGGTATTGAGCACGACTACAATCGCATTCAGCTTGACGTAGAATTCAAGTTCGATTGAACCAATATTCGGATATTGAAACTAAGCAGCCATGACTATTCCAGATAAACGCCTGATCAACCTGGCTGGTTTTCTGGCGTGTGCGGGCATGATGGCGTATGCGTTATATGCGCAATTCCAACTCTACCTCGACCCTTGTCCGTTGTGCATTTTTCAGCGTGTGGCCGTCATCGGTCTTGGCATCGTGTTCTTGCTGGCCACATTGCACGATCCATCAGCTTGGGGTCGCCGCGTGTACGCCGCATTAGTGGCACTCGTCACGGTTGGCGGTGTGGCGGTCGCTGGCCGACATATGTGGTTGCAGAATTTGCCACCTGATGAAGTGCCGTCCTGTGGGCCTGATCTGGGTTACATGCTCGACAATTTTCCGCTCGGTGACGCGCTGCGCATGGCGTTCACGGGCTCCGGCGAATGTTCGGAAATCCACTGGCAATTGCTGGGGCTGTCCATGCCGGCGTGGGTGCTGATCGCGGTTGCAACACTTGGCGGCGCAGGCATCTGGAATAATCTCAGAAAGACGTAGGAGCCCGCTGTTGGAGCCCGCCATGCGGGCGATCCCACCGATGCTATTCGTGTCGCGTGGATATCGCCCGGTCCGATCGTTAGCTCTTCACCAAATGGTTGACTCAAATTTCTATAAGTACGGCGGGCTCCAACAGCGGGCTCCTACAGCAGCATCAACTCCATGATGCGTTGATACATCGCCGTCAGGGTGATCACATCGTCGATTCTTACGTGTTCGTCAATGTGGTGTATTGATGCATTCAGCGGCCCGAGTTCAACAACGTCGGCGCCGGCGGGCGAAATGAAACGGCCGTCCGAAGTGCCGCCGCCCGTGGAAAGTTCGGGCGTCTTGCCCGTTTTCTCCGTCACAGCCTGGGTGACCGCATCGATGAATTTGCACGGGCTGGTCAAAAAAGGCTTGCCGGACAGGTGCCAGTCAAGTTCGTAATCGATCTCATGCGAATCGAAAATCTCGCGCACTTTGGTCTGCAGGCTTTCGTGATCCCACTCCGTTGAATAGCGTAAATTAAATCGCGCATTCAATTCGCCCGGTGTGATGTTCGGAGTGCCAGTGCCCGCGTGAAGGTCCACGACCTGAAAGCTCGTTGGCGGAAAGTCTTTGTTGCCCTGGTCCCATTCGATCGCGTGCAACTTTTCCAGAACAGGCGCGAAGCGGCGGATTGGATTATCCGCATGCTGCGGGTACGCCACGTGACCTTCGAGTCCATGCACTCTGAGCATGCCGCTCAATGAGCCACGGCGGCCAATGCGGACGGTATCGCCTAGCGTCTCTTGACTGCTTGGTTCGCCGATCACGCACCAGTCGATGTGCTCATCACGTGCGCTGAGAGTCTCGATGACCCTGAGCGTGCCGTCCCGGGCACGACCCTCTTCATCGCTCGTAATCAACAGCGCCAGGCTGCCGTCATGATCGGGATGCGCAGCAATGAAAACCTCAAGCGCAACGATCATGGCAGCAAGGCCGCTCTTCATGTCGGCGGAGCCGCGGCCAACTATCATTCCATCGCGTACCACCGGTTCAAACGGATCACTATGCCACTCGTCTACGTCGCCGGGCGGTACGACATCAGTGTGTCCCGCGAAACAAAGCACTGGTCCTGAGTTTCCGCGTCGGGCCCAGAGATTGGCAACGTCACCGAAAGGCATCGATTCACACCTAAATCCGAGCAGTGATAACCGTTCGGCCAGAATCTTCTGACAGCCCGCGTCGTCGGGGGTGACCGAGGGGCGGCGTATGAGGTCGCACAGCAGCGAAATCGCCGGATGATCGATTGCGGTTTTTTTTGCAGCTGCCATTGAAATGTGCGAGGTGTTGCGACGCGCTCTTGCGCTATTTCATTTTTTCAAGGAAAACGGAGAAACGCTGCTCCGAGAATCCGACAGCGATAAATTCTTTGGCTTCGAGAACGGGCCGCTTGATCAATGTTGGTCGATCGATCATTGCCGCAAGCGCATGGTCACGCGTCATGTCGGCACGATCGACTTCGGGTATCTTGCGCCAGGTCAGGCTTTTCTTGTTCAAAAGTTTTTCCCAGCCTATGCGATCGGCCCAGCGTTCAAGCATTTGAATATCGAGACCGTCGTCGCGAACATCATGAAAGCGATACTCAATTTTTTTGGCTGTCAGGAATCGACGCGCTTTCCTGCACGTGTCGCAGCTGTTGATTCCGTAAACCGTCAACACGGTGTTGTTGCCTTAGTCCGCATTGCGCAGCAGGTCATTGAGGCTTGTTTTTGCGCGAGTCTTAGCATCAACATGTTTGACGATAATGGCACAGTTCAAGGAATATTTTCCGTCGTTTGACGGCAGGCTGCCCGGAACGACGACCGAGCCGGCCGGGACACGACCGTAACTGATTTCATCGGTTTCGCGATCATAAATGCGTGTGCTCTGCCCAATGAAAACACCCATCGAAATGACCGAACCGCGTTCGACAATGACTCCCTCCACGATTTCCGATCGCGCGCCGATAAAACAGTCGTCTTCGATGATGGTTGGACCGGCTTGCACAGGTTCAAGGACGCCACCAATGCCTACGCCACCTGACAGGTGCACGTTTTTGCCAATTTGTGCACAACTGCCAACGGTGGTCCAGGTATCGACCATCGTGCCGCTATCGACATGTGCGCCGATGTTCACGAAACTCGGCATAAGCACGACATCCGACGCGACGTAGGCACCCCGACGTACAATTGCGTCGGGTACCACGCGTACTCCGTCGCGGACGAAATCCTCTTCTGAATAATCGGCATACTTCAGCGGTACCTTGTCGTAAAAACGGCTGTAGGTGCCGGGCATGATTTGATTGTCCGTCAGGCGAAAACTGAGCAGCACGGCTTTTTTCAGCCACTGGTTGACATGCCAGTCGCCGTCGACTTGCTCCGCGACCCGCGCTTCGCCTGAATCAAGCATCTCGATAGCGCGTTGCACGGCATCAGCAAGGCATTTATCGTCGGCGTCGTTGTCCATCCGACCACCGGTCTCAAATCCCTTGTCTATGATGTCGATCAAATCCTGCACTGTGCCGTCCTTTCCAGGGTTTGCCGTCAGCTTTCAGCTCGCGGCACTATTGTCGTCAAGTTTTGCCTCAAGTTCGTTGCGCAATCGATTCTTGCCGGCATCGTCGAGCGGTAACCCGGCCTCGTCACTGATATAAAACACATCCTCTGCTCGTTCGCCAATCGTCATGATCTTGGCTGTCTCGATATCGATGCCAAGTGCGATGAACACCTGGCCGACCTTGCCAAGCAATCCAGGTTGATCGGCGGCAACGAGTTCGAGCACCGTACGCCCGTTACGAGTATTACGCCCGAAATTAACGCTGGTCTTGGTGGTGAACATGCGTACCTGGCGCGGCGCGGCGCGTGTAACACTTACAATGTTGTCATCGCCCTGGGCGATAGCGCGTGTTAATGCGCGCCGTATCCTGTTTATGCGGGACTCGTCGATTTCCATGCGTTTGTCGAGCTCCATAAAGATGAACATGTCGAGACTGTAGTCATTCTCGGTGGGCATAATTCGCGCATCAACAATCGTCATGCCAAGTTCATCAAGTGCGGCCGTCGCGTGTGCAAAAGTGCGTCTCGATCTGGGCGTGTACAGGACGGCCTCCATGCCGTCACCATGCTTCTGGCGACGAACGTCAACCAGGCCGACGTCCGAGCTGGTATCGCAGTCGGCGAGCCATTCCGTGTGCCAGACGATTTCGTCGCTACGATGGCGAAGAAAGTAGGAATCGCTGAACAGCTGCCAGACGATTTCGATGCGATCGTCAGCGATGCCAATTTCCTGTAAAGCTTCTCTCGCCTGAGATTTCTTTTCCAGAATCAGTTGCTCACGATCGATCGGATTTTCGAGTCCACGCCGCAGTGCGCGACTTGTCAGTGCATAAAGATCATTAAAAAGTGTCGCTTTCCATGAGTTCCAGAGTTTCGGGTTCGTGCCGCGTACGTCGGCGACAGTCAGAACATAGAGATAGTCAAGGTGCAGCGGATCGCTTACGAGCGCGGCGAATTCGTTAATGACATCGGGGTCACCGATGTCCTTTTTTTGCGCCGTAGTCGACAGGACCAAATGGTGGCGTACCAGCCAGGCGACGAAGCGTGCCTCGTACTTGCTTAAGCCGTGCTCGAGGCAGAAAGACTCGGCATCGACGGCGCCAAGCTCCGAATGGTCGCCGCCGCGACCCTTGGCGATATCGTGAAACAGGCCGCCGAGGTAGGCAATCTCGGGCTTTTCGAACGATTGCATGATGCGGCTGCATTGCGGGTACTCATGATCGAAACGGCTCAGCGCGAAGCGGCGCAGATTGCTAACGACGAATAAGGTGTGCGCGTCGACTGTGTAGGCATGAAACAAATCGTATTGCATTCGTCCGACGATGCGGCCGAACGACGGGATGTAAAGACCGAGTACGCCATAGAGGTTCATGCGCCTGAGTTCGTGAGTGACCCCCTCCGGAGCACGCAGAATCGACAAGAACAGACGGTGGTTGCGCGGATTTTGCCGAAATTCCTCGTCGATGAGGTGCAGATTGCGCTTGATCAGGCCCACAGTGTAGGCACTGACACCTCGAATCTCGGGGTTTTGCTGCAATAACAGAAATAGCTCGAGCAACGCGGACGGGTCTTTCACAAATACCTGCTCATCGACTGTTTGCAAAAAGCCGTTTTTGATCTGGAAACGTTCGTTGAGCGCATCGGGCGGCGCATCCGGATCCATCAGAATCGCTTCTTCGAAAAGCTGCAACAGCATCTCGTTCAGACGGCTCAGGTCCATAACCGTGCGGTAGTAGCGCTGCATGAGTTGTTCGACAGCCAGCGTGTAGGACGCGTCCTCGTAGCCGAGCATTTTGGCGAGATTAATCTGGTGATCGAACAGCAGGCGATCCTCCCGTCTGCCCGTCAACACATGCAGGCCGAAGCGAACGCGCCATAGAAAAGCCTGACCGTCGTTGAGGCGTTGTACCTGCCCCGTTGTCAGGAACTTGTGTGCAACGAGTTCGTCGAGCGTTTTGACTCCAAAATGACGTTTGGCGACCCAGCCAACCATCTGGATGTCGCGTAAACCGCCGGGGCTGCCTTTGACGTTGGGCTCGAGATTGTAGGCCGTGTCATCGTAGCGATGGTGCCTGGCGATCTGTTCCTTGCGTTTCTCGGCGAAGAATTTGCTGGATGGCCAGATATTTTCCGGGGCAATCTCATCGAGCATCGCCAGATACAGCTCGTCAGGCCCGTCGAGAAGGCGTGATTCGATCAGCGTTGTTGCAATGGTCAGGTCAGCGCCGGCCTCCTCACGACACTGTGCAACCGTGCGCACACTGTGGCCGATTTCAAGTCCGACGTCCCAAAGGGCAGTTACGAAATCGCTGAGCTGTGCCTGGCATTGAGCAGGCAAGTCGTCGCGCGACAGCAGCATGATGTCAACATCAGACGATGGGTGAAGTTCGGCGCGCCCGTAACCTCCGACGGCGATGAGAGCCGCCACGGCGTTACAGTCGCTGGCAAGCTCGCGCCACAGGAAAACCAGCAACTCGTCGACGACCGTTGCCCGCAGATGCACGAGCGTGACCACGGATTCGCCGCCGAGAAATCGTTCCTTGATGTTGTCACTGGCAAGCTGCAGTGCTGCCCGGCTGTCAGCTACTGATCCGTCGGCAAGCGCGTCGCGCAACATCGTGACAGCCGCATCGTCGGCGAACGAATCAGCCCATTCAATAGCTGTGTAACTCATTATTAATTATAAAGAAAAGTTCTTCAACGCCAGTACTCCATCTTTATCACCTTGACGGAGTACTAACGATCGCCAGCGCTGAGTGTCAAGACCTCGAAGCCCGTGTCGGTAATCAGGATCGTGTGTTCCCATTGCGCCGACAAGCTGTGGTCTTTCGTCACGACCGTCCAACCGTCGGGTAACAGCCTGACCCCCGGCTTGCCTGCATTCACCATCGGCTCGACTGTCAACGTCATTCCGGCCTTTAGTTCAAGACCGGCGCCATAGCTGCCGTAATGCAACACTTGCGGGTCTTCGTGAAAGGCCCTGCCGATACCGTGCCCACAGTATTCGCGCACGACGGAAAACCGTTGTTTTTCAACATGTTGCTGGATCGCCGCGCCCACATCGCCGAGCCGCTTGCCTGGCGCGAGCTCGTTGATGCCCAGCCACATGCTGTCGAAGGCAACCTGTGCCAGTCGTTGCGCCTGGATGCCCGCTTTGCCCACGAAAAACATGCGACTGGTGTCGCCATGGAAGCCCTCTTTGATGACCGTGATGTCGATATTTACCGCGTCACCGGTTTTGAGCGTGCGTTCGCCCGGAATGCCGTGACAGACGACATGATTGACGGACGTACAAATCGATTTCGGGAAGCCACGGTAGTTCAAGGGGGCAGGAATAGCACCCTGATCCTCCGTAATATACCGGTGACAGAGGGTATCGAGTTCGCCTGTCGTCACACCCGCCTTGACGTGATCGCCGATCATGTCGAGCACATCCGCGGCCAGACGTCCGGCAACCCGCATCTTGACCTGCTCATCCGCATTTTTGATCGTTACAGTCATGCTTACCATTGTTGGGCGTGACCAGCTATGGTATAAAGCGCGCGCCCTAGAGGCAATTAATCCACACGTACACCGTCACATAGCGCTGGGTGCCCCGCCTGAAAAGGGGTTGCGAGATGGGGTGTACGGAGGCCTAACCCGGAGAAACGAGATGGCAGAGGTATCCATGCGCCAGATGCTAGAGGCTGGCGTGCATTTTGGTCACCAGACCCGCTACTGGAATCCGAAGATGGCTCCCTTCATCTTCGGCCAGCGCAATAAAATCCATATTATCAATCTCGAGATGAGCCTGCCGCTGGCCCGCGAAGCATGCGCGTTCGTCAAGGCGACTGTTGCCGATGGTGGCAAGGTGCTGTTCGTGGGAACCAAACGTGCGGCCAGGGATGCGGTCAGAACTCACGCGACACGTGCGAATATGCCATTTGTGAGCTATCGCTGGCTGGGCGGCATGCTCACGAATTACAAGACGATCCGTCGATCCGTCAAGCGCCTGATGGCGCTCGAGCAGATGGCGGAAGAAGGCGGCATGGATGGTCTGACAAAGAAGGAGCTGCTTGGCCTTAGCCGCGAACAGAACAAACTCGAACGCAGCCTCGGCGGCATCAAGGAGATGACTGCCTTGCCCGACGTGTTGTTTGTTATCGATGTCGATCACGAGGACATCGCCGTGAGGGAGGCTCGCAAGCTTGGAATTCCGGTTGTCGCCGTCGTTGATACCAATTGTTCACCGGAAGGCATCGACTACGTGATTCCCGGCAATGACGATGCGATGCGCGCAATCGAGCTATATGCCGGAATGGTTGCGGACGCGGTCCTCGATGGCAAAGCATCGCTGCCCGAGGTTGTACTGGGTGAAGATGAATTCGTTGAGCTTGATGCAGAAGGCAAGGTCAAGAAATCAACAGGACGCAAGAAAAAAGCGGGCAAGCAGGCTTCGATCAGGAGAAAACATCCGGCCAGGAAGGTCGAGTTGACCAGGAAGGTCGAGCTGAACAAGCCGGAGCCCGAGCCAGCCGACGCCAAGGAGGCGCAGGCAGACGAAGTCGAGGCCAAAGAGGCGCAGCCAGACGAAGTCGAGGCCAAAGAGGCGCAGCCAGAGCAAGTCGAGGCCAAAGAGGCGCAGCCAGAGCAAGTCGAGGCCAAAGAGGCGCAGCCAGAGCAAGTCGAGGCTGAAAAAGCCGAAGCAGAGCAAGCCGTAACGAAGTCGGCTGAGCCAAAGCCGGTCGCCACCGAGGACAGCGATACGGCCAAGTCGACTGATGCCAAAACGGCTAAAACGACAGCCAAAAAGACGGCTAAAAAGACGGCCAAGAAAACCGCCAGCAAAGCGGCGAAGAAGACCACGAAGAAGGCTGACGCCGCTGACAAGGCAGCGGAAGACAAGGATACGGGCAAGAGCGAGTAGCGATGACAGTATTGGCCAATACCGGAATACACTGAGGAACACGAGATGTCGATTAGTCCATCGATGGTCAAGGAATTACGCGAGCACACCGGCGCGGGCATGATGGATTGCAAGAGGGCGCTCGTAGAGACCGATGGCGACCTCGACGCGGCCGTAGAGGTATTGCGCAAGTCAGGCCAGGCGAAAGCAGACAAGAAAGCCAGCCGGATTGCAGCGGACGGGCGCATCGTCGTGGTCCACGACGGCAACAGGGCCGTTATCGTCGAGGTCAATTCGGAGACGGATTTCGTTGCGAAGGACGAAAACTTTGTCGCTTTCGTGGAAGCCGTTGCGGCCGCAGCACTCGCATCGGGAACGACTGATGTCGAGGCTTTCGCGCATGAAAGGCTCGCAGACGGGCGCTCTGTCGAAGAGGCTCGCACCGAACTCGTTGCCAAGATTGGTGAGAACATCAGTGTTAGACGAATCGCGTCGGTGATAGCCGATGGCATTATTTCAAGTTATACGCACAATGCTCGAATTGCTGCCGTCGTTGCACTTGATGGGGGTGATGAGGCCCTGGGTCGTGATATTGCGATGCATGTTGCCGCAAGCAACCCGATGTGCATTGATGAGTCGGGAGTGCCTGCGGAGACGCTTGAGAGCGAACGCCGCATTCTGACCGAGCAAGCTCAGGATTCTGGCAAGCCCCCTGAGATCATCGAAAAAATGATTGCGGGCCGCATCAATAAATTCCTCAAACAGATCACGTTGCTCGGACAACCGTTCGTCAAGGATTCTGACATCAGCGTTGCCAAGCTCTTAAGCGATGCCGATGCGAGCGTAGCTGCATTCGTGCGCTTCGAAGTCGGCGAAGGTATCGAAAAGAAAGAGGAAAATTTCGCGGAAGAAGTAATGAAGCAAATCGAGGATGCCCGGAAGGATGATAAAAAGTCTTAAAATTATGGCCAGGACAAACATATGAGTGATGCACCGCTTCAATACCGTCGCGTCTTGCTGAAACTCAGCGGTGAGGCGCTAATGGGCGATCTGGATTACGGCATCGAGCCAGCCGTCATTCAACGCCTGGCGGCAGAGATTGCGACCGCACAGAAGACCGGCGTTGAAATCGCAATCGTTATTGGTGGCGGCAATATTTTTCGCGGCGCCGGCCTGGCCCGCGCCGGTATGGATCGAGTGACCGGTGACTACATGGGTATGCTCGCCACGGTCATGAATGCACTGGCGATTCAGGACGCACTTGAGGCCCTCGGTGTCTTTGCACGAGTTATGTCGGCACTGGTCATTCACCAGGTCTGCGAGGACTATATCCGGCGCCGGGCCGTACGCCATCTCGAAAAAGGCCGCGTTGTTTTATTGGCGGCCGGAACAGGAAACCCGTTTTTCACCACCGACACGGCGGCGGCGCTAAGGGCTATTGAGATCGGTGCCGATGTATTGCTCAAGGCGACCAAAGTTGATGGCGTCTATGATGCAGACCCGCTGAGCAATCCGGATGCGACGCGTTACGACACGGTTTCTTTCGACAAGGTATTGACCGACAAGCTGTCGGTAATGGACGCTACCGCGATCGTGATGTGTCGCGACAATGATTTGCCGCTGCGGGTATTTGACCTGACACGTGAAAATGCAATAGTTCAAGCCATGTCCGGCAGCAATGTTGGTACTCTGGTGACCGCCTGATCAGCAGGAAAGCGATTTACAAAGAGGGCGACTAAAGTGTTGGATGAGATCAAGAAGGATGCTGGCGAGCGCATGGCAAAAAGTGTCGGGTCGCTGAAGCAGGAGCTGACCAAGCTACGCACGGGGCGCGCGCACACGAGCCTGCTCGATCACATTACTGTCGAATACTATGGGTCTCTGGTTCCATTGAACCAGGTTGCCAACATCGGTGTTGAAGACTCACGTACTCTGACTGTGACGCCATGGGAAAAGATTATGGTGTCCGTCATCGAAAAGGCCATCATGAAATCGGACCTTGGATTGAACCCTGCCTCGGCCGGAACCGTAATTCGTGTGCCACTGCCGGCGCTGACGGAGGAACGCAGGAAAGACATGATTCGTATCGTGCGCCACGAGGCTGAAAGTGGCCGTGTGGCTATTCGAAATATTCGTCGTGACGCATTGGGCGATGTCAAAGACCTGCTCAAGGAAAAAATGATCGGTGAGGACGACGATCATCGGGCGCACGACGAAATCCAGTCGATCACCGATAAATACGTCGCCGAAATCGACAAGGTGCTTGCGGACAAAGAAGCCGATTTGCTCGAGATCTAGCCCGGATTTTGCTTTTATGACTGTGGATCCAAACATTCCCAATCATGTGGCCGTCATCATGGACGGCAACGGCCGCTGGGCTCGTAAGCGAGCACTTCCGCGCCATGCTGGACACCGTTCTGGAGCGGGTGCCGTTCGCAAAATAGTCGAAATCGCCGCCGAGCACGGGGTTCGATATCTGACCTTGTTCGCGTTCAGCAGCGAGAACTGGAAACGCCCTCGTGAGGAGGTCAGCAAGCTCATGGGATTATTTATTGAATCATTGCAACGAGAAATCGATGAGCTGCATCGTAATAATGTAAGGCTCGAATTCATTGGTTCGCGCGACCAACTGCAACCGCAGCTACTCGACAAGATTATTGCGGCGGAGACGCGAACGAGTGACAACACGGGATTACGGCTGCAGGTTGCTGTCGCGTATGGCGGTCGCTGGGACATCGTGCAGGCCGCACGGCGACTGGCCGGGCGTGTGGCTGCAGGTGACATCGCGACGCAGGATATCGATGACACTGTGTTTGCAGCAGAACTCGAGCTCGCCGACGTGCCCGATCCGGATCTGCTTATCCGTACGGGTGGCGAGCAGCGCATCAGTAATTTTCTACTGTGGAATCTCGCTTATGCGGAGCTGTGGTTTTGCGACGCGCTTTGGCCCGATTTTGGTGAAAAAGAGTTTAGTCAGGCATTGGCCTTCTACGCGGGGCGCGAGCGTCGCTATGGGCATACCGGAGACCAGGTTGAGGCGGTCAACTAATGAGACAGCGAATAGTCACTGCAATAATCGCGCTCGCAGCACTGCTGCTTGTGTTGTTTGTGGTGCCGCCGGTCGCGACCCGTATCGTCATTGGCGGACTAATGCTTGTCGGTGCCTGGGAGTGGTCCGGTTTTCTAGGCACAACCGGCATCGCGACCCGAATCGTCTATGTCGCGCTGATCGGGACCATGCTCGTGGTCGTGACACTGGCGCTGACGACTTACACCGAACTCTTGCTGATGATGAGTATGGCCTGGTGGCTGGCCGCACTGATCTGGACGTTTTTCTTTCCGACGCCGATACCCGCCGTCATACGATGGTTTGCGGGAGCCATCGTTCTGGTGCCTCTGTACGCAGCATTGATGTTGTTATACGAAATTGAACCGGCCATCCTGTTATTCGCGCTGCTGATCGTTTGGGTAGCCGACAGCGGCGCCTATTTTGCGGGCAAGAACTTCGGTCGCGTCAAGCTTGCGCCGCGGATAAGCCCCGGTAAGACCTGGGAGGGTGCCATCGGCGGGATGGTGGCTGTCGTGTTATTGATTATCGGCAGATCGTTCTGGATTGACACGAATCTGTCAGTCTTGGTGCCATTTTGCCTGGCGGTTGTGGCAGTTTCGATCGTTGGCGACCTGACCGTTAGCATGTTCAAACGCACGGCGGGCGTCAAAGATAGTGGCACGCTGTTTCCCGGTCATGGTGGTGTACTCGATCGTATCGACAGCGTTGCAGCCGCAACCCCGCTTTTTGCGCTCGGTATGGGCTGGCTGGGCTTGCGATGACCGGCCGTTCAGTTGCTGTTCACGGCGCAGAGCCTAGGCTTGGCAGCAGGGCCCTGGGAACTGCTGCAGGCCAGGCCAGTCAATACATTGCAAGCGGGCGGCTCACCGATCTTATTAAGGAAACAAGCTGACCATGGGTGACGCACTAATCAATCTGGTGGCATTCATTGTCGCGATCAGCGTCCTGGTCACGGTCCATGAGTTCGGCCATTACATAGTTGGTCGCTGGCTTGGCATGAAAGTGCTGCGCTTCTCAATCGGCTTCGGCAAGCCGATATGGACCTGGATCCGCGGTGCCGATAAGACCGAGTATTGCATCGCCGCGATACCGTTGGGCGGCTACGTCCGCTTTCTCGACGCGAGAGAAGGGCCGGTTGAGCCGAAAGACGACGGTCGGGCATTCAATCATCGACCGATCTGGGCGCGCATCACCGTGCTTCTCGCGGGTCCCGGATTCAATTTCCTGTTCGCCATTGTGGCGTACTGGGTGCTGTTCCTCGGTGGAATTCCGACGCTTCAACCTGCCGTCGGGGACGTGGTTCCCGATTCATACGCAGCCAGGGCGGGGCTTGAGTTTGGCGACAAGATTGTTGGGGTCGGTGATGTGGAAACCGCAGACTGGGAGTCGACGCTGGTCGCGATGCTTGATCGCATGGTGACCGATGGTCGCGTTTCGCTGACGGTCGAAGATGCCAATGGCCGGCAGCGCCGCGCAACTTTGATAATTGGCGAGGATGCATCGCGTTTGACGGAACCGGGGATGTTGTTCGAAGGACTGGGATTCCAGCCATGGCAGCCGCCTGCAATTATCGGTGAGCTTGTCGAGGACGGTGCGGCGATTGGCGCCGGGCTGTTACCGGGTGACCGGATAACCGCCGTGGATGGCGAGCAGGTCAAATCCTACGGTGACCTTGTCCGAATCGTATCCGTCCGGGCGCAAAAAGACGTGTCGGTTGAATACGTCCGCTCCGGGCGCGCATTGGCAGTCGAGGTCGTCATCGGAGAACATGAGGTTGACGGTCAAATACGGGGCTTGCTTGGTGTTCGGGCCTCCAGTGACATCGGTGATTACTATTACTTGCGCAAGTATGGACCGATCGATTCGGTTGGTGAAGCCGTGTACAGGACATGGGCGACGTCGATTTTCACTGTGCGCATGCTCGGGCGCATGTTGACGGGCGAAGTATCGATCAAGAACATCAGTGGCCCTATTAACATCGCGCAATTCGCCGGTGACTCGGCACAGCGCGGTTTCAGTGAATTCCTTGCATTCCTGGCGCTGGTGAGTATCAGCCTGGGAGTGCTTAATTTGCTGCCGGTTCCGGTACTCGACGGTGGCCAGATCGTCTATCAGACGATCGAGTTCGTGAAAGGCAGTCCACTATCGGATCGGGCACAGATTATTGGTCAACAGGTCGGGATTCTTGCACTGGTACTGTTGATGAGCTTCGCCTTTTATAATGACATTGCGAGAATTCTTGGATAAGCGCGGCCGGTCAGACGCTGCAATCTATAAAACACTGGAAGTGTGCGTGATATGAAAGAGATGTACCACGACCTGAATGCAGGCTGGAAAAAGATTCATGTGCTCATTGTCGCACTGGGCTTGTTGCTGCCCTTGGCCGCTAACGCGATGGATGAGTTTGTCGTTCGCGACATGCGAGTCGAAGGTTTACAGCGCATCTCTGAAGGAACGGTGTTTAATTATCTGCCTGTCAACATTGGCGACAGTATCGATCATATTCGTGTGCAGGAATCGATTCGCGCCCTTTATGGGCAGGGTTTGTTCGACGATATCGAATTTCGGCGCGACGGTGACGTCCTGGTCATCGTTGTTCATGAGCGCCCATCGATCGAGAGCTTTGAGATCGAGGGCAACAAGGACATCAAAACAGAGGACCTGATGCAGTCGCTTCGAGAAATCGGGCTTGCGAAGGGCAGGACATTCGACCGCTCGATTCTCGAAAACGTGGAAGCGGCCCTGCGCGAGCAGTATCACGGCCAGGGCAAATATGCCGTTTCGGTCGAGAGCTATGTGCAGGATCGGCCCAATAACACGGTACGTGTAGGCTTCATTATCAAGGAAGGTGATCGTGCAAGAATTCGACAGGTCAATATCGTTGGCAATACGGCATTCGACGAGGAGGAGATTCGTGAGAGTTTCAAGCTCGACACTGCAAACTGGTTGTCATGGCTCAAACAGGACGATCGCTATTCTGCGGAGGCATTAGAAGGCGACCTCGAGAGTCTGGCCTCTTTTTATATGAATCGTGGTTACGCGGATTTCCGGGTGGATTCGACGCAGGTTGCGATATCGCCGAACAAAAAAGATATTTTTGTAACGATCGGTATCCACGAGGGCGAGCTGTACAAAATTTCCGAGGTCAAACTGGTTGGCGACATGGTCATCCCCGAGGAGTACTTGCGTGCATTGATTCTTGCGCAACCGGGCTCAGTCTTCAATCAAGCCATATTGACACTGTCGAGCGAGTACATGTCGATTCGGCTTGGTGAACAGGGATACGCAAACGCACATATAGAGCCGGTTCCTGAACTCGATCATGAGAAAAAAGAAGCAGCCATTACATTCTATGTCGATCCACAGAGCCGTGTTTATGTGCGGCGGATTAACTTTCATGGTGTTGACCAGGTTGACGACGAGGTACTACGCCGAGAGATGCGACAAATGGAAGGCGCGTATTTGTCCAATCTCCTGGTTGACCGGTCCAAGGTCAGGCTGCAGAGATTGCCGTACATCGAAAAAGTTGAGGTCAATAATTCACCGGTTTCGGGCAGCGTTGATCTTGTCGATATCGACTTCAATCTTGAATATCGCATGCCGGGCCAGTTCAGTGGCGGCGTTGGTTATTCTGAATCACAAAAACTTTTGTTGAACGGAAGCATCATTCATACCAATATTCTTGGTACTGGAAATCGAGTCGCCCTCGAGATTCGATCAGGGCGGTTTCAAAAACTTTACAGTCTCTCGCATACAGATCCGTACCGATCGATGGACGGTATACGCCGCACGGTCAGCATTAACTCTCGTGATATCACGCAATTTACGTCAGCTACCTCGGATTTTTCGACAAAAAGTTCTGGTGCAACGATTGACTACGGCTATCCGCTGAGCGAATTTCAGACCTTGTCGTTTGGTTTGTCGTTTCAACATTCGGAGCTGCTCGCGTCAAGCACGAGTACGACTCAGGCGCAGGACTGGGTTCAAAATAACGGTGACACCTTTGTCGGAAACAGCAGTACAGGATTCGAGTTTTTTGGCACAATTTTTGATACGTTCGAACTCATAGCCGGATGGAGTTACGACAGCCGCAATCGCGCAATTTTTGCAGACCGGGGCATGCGACAACAGGTGTTTCTCTCGATGGCTGTTCCGGGCAGCGATGTCGAGTACTTCACTGCGCGGTACCATTTTACAAAGTATATTCCGCTGTGGCGGCGCTGGACCGTCAGGGTCAATGCCGAACTGGCATTTGGCGAGGCCCTCGGCGACACGACCGCGTTGCCGCCATTCAAGCAGTTTTACGGCGGTGGGCCACAATCGGTTCGCGGTTTCAAAGAGTCCTATCTCGGGCCACGCGATAGTTTTGGTCGTCCTTACGGCGGCAATGTATTGGTTGCAAGCCAGGTAGAGCTTATATTCCCGCTGCCGGAGAAATGGGCCAGTCAGGCGCGCGCCAGCCTCTTCTACGATCTCGGCAATGTATTTAATACTGGCGAGGTTGCATTTACTGACAAATTGGGGTCACCCGTCGAGTACAAGCCCGAATTCGATGAGCTGCGTGCGTCGATCGGTATTGGCGTACAATGGTTGGCGCCGCTGGGTTTGTTTCGTTTCAGCTATGCGTTGCCGCTCAACGATTACAGCGGTAATGACAGGTATTACGGAGACGAGCTGGAGAGATTCCAGTTTTCCATTGGTCAAGCGTTTTGAGGATTGAATAGTTTATGAGTTCTGTAAAGCATTTTTTAATAAGAGTGAGTTTCGGTATTGCGCTTTTGTGCGCGCTCATAGTTCCAGCCAATGCTCAAGGTCTGAAAGTCGGTGTCGTTAATATTCCGGTTCTTATGGAGCGTGCGCCACAGACAAAATCCGCAATGGATGCTTTGCAGGAGGAGTTCGCGCCGCGACAGCGTGAGTTTCTGGCGAAGCAAAAAGAATTTGAAGACTTGTCCGCAAAAGTCCAGAAGGATTTGGCGGTAATGGGTGAAACCGAGCGACGCAATGCCGAGAAAAACTTGCGCGACTTGCAGCGCGAAGTCACACGTCTACAGACGGAGTTTCGCGAAGATTTGAATCTTCGCCAGAATGAAGAGCTGGGCATTCTGCAACGATCCATACTCAAAGAAGTGCAAGACTATGCACAGCAGGAAGGATACGATCTCATCGTTGGTGATGGCGTCTTGTTCGCAAGTGCTGCTGTTAATATTACTGAGGAAGTGCTGCGAGCCGTGGAAGCCAACTTCCAGGCAACCGGAGCACGCTAAGCGCCGCGTCGTCGGTCGGGCGCGCCTCCTATGGCGATCAGTCTCGGAAAACTGGCGACGCGATTCGGCTGTGAGCTGATCGGAGATGCCGACGTCTTGGTTGATAATGTCGCATCGCTCAACAATGCGAACTCAAAATCGCTGAGCTTCCTTTCCAGCCCCGCATTCAAAGATCAACTTGCCTCTACAGCGGCAGCTGCAGTTATTTTGTGTGCCGATGATGCGGATAATTCGCCGACCGCATCGTTGATCAATGAAAATCCTTATGCGTGTTATGCACGTATGTCGAGCGCGATCGTTCCGGTACGAACTTTCGAGCCGGGCATCCATCCATCGGCGCAGGTTTCGTCGACGGCGACAGTGGCGGCATCTGCGCACGTTGCGGCGAATGCTGTGATCGACGATGGCACGATTATCGGCGAAAACACTTCCATCGGTCCCGGTTGTGTGATCGGACCGGACTGTCAAATCGGCGACGATGGTCGATTGATCGCGAATGTGACCTTAGTACGTCAGGTGACGGTAGGCGCGCGGTGCATTGTGCATCCGGGTGCGGTCATCGGTTGCGATGGATTTGGTAACGCGATGACAGCCGAAGGATGGATCAAGGTCCCGCAGACGGGTGGTGTGCGCATCGGTGATGACGTTGAAATTGGCGCGAATTCGACTATTGATTGCGGGGCGCTCGATGACACTGTTATTGAGCACGGTGTGAAGATCGATAACCTGGTTCATATCGCGCATAACTGTAGTGTTGGTGCGCACACAGCGATCGCAGCACAATGCGGCTTCGGCGGCAGTACCGAGATCGGTCAACGCTGTATGTTTGCCGGTCATTCTGGTGCGGTCGGGCATGTCACAATCTGTGACGATGTTATCGTGAGCGCACAAGGCATGATCACGAAAGACATCAAGGAACCGGGTGTGTACGCGTCGAGTTTTGCGGCGGAGCCCGTGCGCGACTGGAATCGCAAGGCTGCTCGTTTTCGCCGGCTTGAGTCGCTTGTTGAACGCGTAGGCAAACTGGAGAAACACGGCAAGTGAGCGTCGAAACGTCACTGCTCGATGCGGCCGGGATCATGGATCTTCTGCCGCACCGGTATCCCTTTCTGTTGATAGACAAGATCGTTGAATGCACGCCGCATGAGCAAATTACGGCGACCAAGAATGTCACGGCCGATGAGCCGTATTTTGAGGGGCATTTTCCGGGCAATCCGGTCATGCCGGGCGTGCTTGTCATCGAGACGATGGCGCAGGCTGGTGGTGTGTTATCGCATATCAGTAATGGAGATATAGAGCCGCGTCCACTGTATTACCTTGCCGGCATAGACTCTGCGCGTTTTCGGCGACCGGTAACGCCGGGTGACCTGTTAACCGTTTGTGTTGAGAAACATAAGGTGAAACGCGGCATATGGTGGTATCGATGTGAGGCGACCGTCGACGGAAATCCCGTTGCATCGGCGACGATAATATGTGCGCCTGGCGGAGATCGAACGTGATTCATCCATCGGCTATAGTGTCGGATGGCGCGACGCTTGCGCAAAACGTGGAGGTCGGGCCATTCACGATTATCGGCGATGGTGTCGAAATCGGCGGCGGTACGTGCATTGAAAGCCATGTGGTCATCAAGGGACCGACCATCATCGGCAAAGACAATCACATTTATCAATTTGCGTCGATAGGCGACGATCCGCAGGACAAGAAATATGCTGATGAGCCGACGAAGTTGGTGATCGGCGATCGCAATACGATTCGCGAGTTCTGCACGGTCAGCCGCGGCACGGTGCAGGATGCGGGCGAGACCATCCTTCGTGACGACAACTGGATCATGGCGTATGTGCATATCGCACACGATTGCCATGTCGGCAGCAATACGATTATGGCGAACAATGCGACCTTGGGCGGCCATGTGCACGTCGGTGACTGGGTGATTTTGGGCGGCTTCTCCGGTGTTCATCAGTTCTGCAGAATTGGTGCTCACGCGTTTCTTGGTATGTACTCAGGCGTAAACCGGGACGTGCCGGCGTTCACGACGGTTTCGGGCCAGCCGGCGAAGCCACGTGGCATCAACAGTGAAGGTCTGAAACGTCGCGGCTTCACTACCGACCAGATTCGAAATATCAAGGATGCCTACCGTCTCGTGTATCGAAAGGGAATGAAGCTTGCAGATGCGATCGCAGAAATCACGGAGCGATTGCGGCAACAACCCGAACTCGAGGCGTTTCTAGAATCACTGCGTTCTCCCGAACGCGGAATTGTTCGATAAGACTTATGAAGATTGGCCTGGTTGCTGGTGAGGCGTCCGGCGACCTGTTGGGCGCGGGACTGATCCGCGCGCTCCGGGCGCGCGTTCCGGACGCGACGTTCGAAGGTGTTGCAGGTTGTGCGATGGTCGACGCCGGTTGCTCGCAGTGGGAGGATTCTGAAGCGCTCGCCGTGATGGGACTTGTCGAACCGCTTCGGGAGATTCCGCGTCTTCTTATGTTGCGACGGTCGCTCGTTCGTCGCTGGCGTGCATCACCCCCGGATGTTTTTGTGGGTATCGATGCACCTGACTTTAATTTTGGCCTTGAGAAAAAATTGCGCCGGTCCGGTATTCGCACGGTTCATTATGTCAGCCCGTCAATCTGGGCCTGGCGTGCTGGCCGTATCAAAACCGTGCGCAAAGCTGCGGACAGGGTTCTTTGCATCTTGCCATTCGAGAAGGCAATTTATGATCGGCATGGCATCGATGCGGTATTTGTTGGTCATCCCAAGGCTGACAGCTTGCCCACCGATATCGACACCGACGCTGCTCGCCAGTTACTGAATCTCGAAGGCCATCGAGTTGTAACGGTCATGCCGGGCAGTCGCAGCAGCGAGGTGTCACGCCTAGGACCGTTGTTTGCCTCTGCGGCTTCCATACTGGCCGATGCGGATGACAACGTTCGGTTTATCACCCCAGCCGCAAGCCCGAAGTTGCGCCTGATGATTGACAAGCAACTTGGCTTCGCCGGCGTGGCTGAGCGTTTCACGGTCACGGACGGCGGTTCGATAGAGGCTATGGCGGCTGCCGATGTGGTCTTGCTCGCATCGGGGACAGCGGCTCTTGAATCCGCGCTGCTCGGCAAACCTATGGTCGCGGCCTATTGTGTGGCGAAAACGACCGCGTGGATTTTTCGCACCCTGAAGCTGCTCAAAACCGAATACCTGACACTGCCAAACCTGTTAACCGAAACGCCACTGGTTCCTGAGTTCGTTCAGGAAGCCGCAACCCCTGAGGCACTGGCACGGGAGGTTGCTGCACTCCTTGGGGATACCGCCAGGAGGGAAGCGATCGCCAGTCAATTTGCCACGCTGCGATCCGACCTGGCACTGGGTGCCGACGATCGGGCCGCGGCTGCGGTCATAGACCTGGTGAAGCAGCGGGAACGGCCGGCCCTTAAACGCGTTCCAGCAGGGCCTTGAAGCGTGGGTGATCGCGGATGGAGTCGAAGTCGACGTCATTTTCATAGTAGCGCTTGTTGCGTCCGCCAAGTTCAACCGCCTTTTCGAGAAAATCCACCGCCCTCTCAGTTTCACCCAACTTGGCATAGAGGCACGCGGAGTTGTACATGACGTTGCTTGAGTTGGGATTGACTTCATGGGCCCTGCTGGCCCACTCCATCGCCTTTTAATCGTCTCCCAGCGTATGCCAGGCGCCGGCGCCCAGGATCAGGGCGCGTGAATCGTTGGGATTCAATTCGATAGCGCGCTCTGCCCTCGCGGCTGTATCTTTCGACGCTTCACGCGAACGCTCAACGTCTCCCATGGCCTCGTACATGTTGCTTGCAATCGCCAGGGCCTGGTAATCCTCGGGGCGCACCTCGGCCGCGCGGCAAAACAGTTGGGCTGCTCGTTTGTACTGGCCCAAGCTGCGCATCATTTGTGCATAGAAGTGCAGCGGCTCGAACAAGCGCGGATTGAAGGTGATGGCTTTCTCAAACTCGGCCTCGGCTGCATCGAACTGCTCTGCAGCGCGCAATGCCAGCCCCCGCGCAGCGTGTGGTTCAGCAAGGTGCGGCGCCAGTTCGACAGCTTTTTGACTGGCCTCGTGGGCGCGCTCTATCCATGCCGCTTCCTTGTCCTTGTACCAATACGTATCAACAAATACGTAAGTCAACCCGGCCCATGCCAGCGCGTAATCGGGATCGATTCGAATCGCCTCCTCAAAATTCTCGCGAGATCTGTCCAGGTGGCCAGCTTCGGTACGGTGATATAACTCACGCCCGCGCAGGAAATAATCCAGGGCTTCAGCGTTGTTTGTAGTAGGCCGGATGGCGTGTTGCTCTTCGATCGTCAGGCTGAGTCTCAACGCCGTAAAGAGGTGCGCGGCTATTTCATCCTGCACAGCGAAAATGTCCTGCAGCTCACGATCATAGGTCTCTGACCACAGGTGGCGGTCTTCAACGGCATCGATGAGCTGCGCTGTAATCCGCACCCTGTCACCGACACGCCGCACGCTTCCCTCAAGCACGTGACGAACTCCAAGCCGGTTAGCAATAGTGGGCATGTCGATATTTTTTCCCTTGAGGGCAAAGGATGAGGTACGCGAACAGACGCGCAGAGACTGCAACCGTGACAACAGATTGAGCAATTCCTCGGAAATGCCATCGCTGAAGTACTCGTTGTCGGGATTCCCGCTCATGTTGACGAAAGGCAAAACGGCAATGGAGGCGTCCGCAGGTGCGGAAGACACCTCGTCGCTTTCGTCAGCAGGCCCGGTCACTTTGATGCCCTTGGGCGAGATATCCAGTACCCAGGCGAGGATCACCGTGATCGGAAAACCCAGCGCCACCAGCCACACCACCAGCGTACCCGCCCAATCCGGCAAGTGCAGCGGCTGCAACGTTGCGTCCGCGATCTGAATCAGGCCCCAGCCGACCACCAGATAGGCAACGACGACGCGCACGACCTTGCGCCGTTTGATCTCCTCCCACAGTGTTGACGACTTGGATTTCTGTGCTGTCACGTGATGTCTTGCACTGATGCCCGATTTTTTGCGAAGAACCGTTCGCTGATAGCAGTTATTATAATTCAATAGCGGTTAACATCGACCCTCTTAATTATGAACGTGCCTCATGAAGAAGAAATATCGATGCCTGGGAGGCCATTCGAGATTGAGCAACAATATCCATTGCAAATCAGGTGGTGAGGATCGCGAAATGCTCACACGCTGCCGGATAATCAAGGGTTCGGACCTGGGCGGCATCGGCCTGGTAGCCAGCCTGCTCATGTCATGTCAGGGGGCCGACGACAACGAAGTCGACTTGTTGCTACTGGAATGGAATGGCTACCAACAGGTGGAATACCATCCCGAGTACAACGCCAAGTACGGCGGGCAACCGGCATACTCGTTTTTTGCTGAGGAAGAGGATGCCCTGCAGAGGATGCGGAACGGCTACCAGGTCGACCTGGTGCACCTGTGCGCTGGCCAAATTGCCGCGGCTCGCGACGGAGGGCTGATCAAACCACTTGATGTCGACCGAATTCCACGCTGGGGGGACATCACTCCCACCTTGCTGGATGTGAAGGACGTCCAGGCCGACGGTAAATACTGGATCGCTCCCTGGGACTGGGGATATTCGACCGTCGCCTACAATCCCGAGACCATCGAGGTTGAGAACGCGACCTTCGATATCTTTATCGATCCGCGATTTAAAGGTAAAACTGCGCTCACCTCGGATATCCGCGCCAATTTTTTGATCGCCGGGATCATTGCCGGCTGGGCGGATCCGCTGGATCCGACCGAGGCGGAAATGGAGGCGGTATCCGAAATCTTCACGAAGATGCTCGAGAACGCGCGCTTCATTTGGTCCGACGGCACCCAGCTCGAACAGGCCTGGGTTGCCGGCGATGTCGGCCTCTCATTCGTCTTCGGCAGTGCTTCGCGCAGAATGAAAGAGGAAGGTATACCGATCATGGTGGTCGAACCTTTGATGCCTTTTATGTGCGGACTTTCCATCAGCGCCAACGGCGCAGGGTCGGAGGATCAAGCCTACGATTACATCAATGCCATGCTGGACCCGCTGAGCGGTGTGGCGCTGTTCGACGAGTATGGGTACGGGCACGGCAATGCCAACACGCTTGCTCTGATCGACCCGGACAGGGTTGTTGGAACGGGCATCGATGACCCGGTCGGAACATTTGCGCGGGGCGTGTTTACCGCCGCACTGCCACCAGCGAAGAAAGCCAGGCTGTTCCAGCTTTGGTTTGAAGCCCAGGCTGGTCTTGACTGAGCGACTCAAGACCAAACCATCTATAACCACGCGCTCAGAATCTATTTCGCAGTCCTACTCTTTCGACGCGTCCATGTGCAGGCCATGCAGCGCTGCGCTCGTGTCGATACCGAGTCGATGTTCGCCATTGGCATCGGTATATATTACTTCGACCATTCGGGGTGACGGTGCCAGTGGGAAAAAGATATCGAGCGTCAGTTGCTCACCCGCGGATACTTGCAACGGCAATTGTGTCTGCCGCTGCACAATCTCTTTATTGACGGCACTGTTGCGGACGCCGCGCACAATGCCGCCGACGACGAGCGCCGGACCCAGCAACAGCAGGCCACCGGCCGCGCCAGCACCCGCACCCGCAGTACCAACACCCCCCAAGCCCCCAACTACCGCAGCAGTTGCTGCGCCGACTCCAACCGCGGTCACTGCAGCACCGGCCACGAGCATCGTCCCTGTACCCCGGCCTGCTTTTACCTTGATCCCAGAATCTTTGTAACGTCGGGCAGTCTGCTTGCTGCCTTTGACAAGTTGTTTGCGCCCGGGCTCCGGTTCAATCCGCGTATCGAGCGAATCGATGACAATTAGTCCTGTTATCTGTATCGGCTGATCAGACAGGTTGCTGACTCTCAGCAGGTATTCATCCCAGTCAGCATTCTTGGCCCAGGTTCCCGGACCATCGCGGACGATGACCCAGTCGAGTATCGCCGTGACTCGCTGATCGGATGCGGCTGCGAGCGACTCAGTGGCCTGTAGCGGTTGCGAATTTTTGAGCACTTTGGTGCCACCACAGGCGCTCAATATTAGTGCGGTTACAACAGTGGTAATAATGGTTGAATATTTCATGACGTCCTCCCTCGGCCAATGCCACACTGACTGGCTGTTGATCCCAAGTCTGCCGGGATCGGCTTTGTCGAGCATGATGATTACCTGATGATCATACGAGGATTTGCTGATGAATTTCGACTAGCGGTGAAAACCGTCAAGCGGCCAGTCAGGTGCTAGGATAATGAGTGGCCGCAACCGTCGAAACAACACTTTGCCCGATCAAGATGTCGACGCTGCCGGAGGGGATCATGCAATTTATCCGCACCAGATAAACATGCCCAAGACATCACGTCGCCAGGTCCTCGCTTGGGGCGCGGCTGTGTCAACCAGCCTGATTGCCTGTGGAGAAACGATGAACAACGTGAATTCTGCGGATTCGACCGGCTCATTACTCGACCTTTCTGCAGCTGATGCTGTCGCTGCAATGCGCACCGGCGAACTGACATCCGAGGCGTACGCATCTGCGCTGTTAGAACAATGCCAGGAGTTCAGCCACCTTAATGCCTTCATTTCCCTTGAGCCGGAGAAAGTGATGGCGGCGGCCTGGGACGCCGACGTGAAGCGTGCCACGGGAGCCGAACTCGGGCCGTTGCATGGTCTGCCGATACCGGTGAAGGACAGCATCAATACGATCGATTACCCGACGACCGGTGGCACGCCGGCACTACGGAATTTCAGACCATCTCAGGACGCGAAGCTCGTGCGCATGCTTAAACAAGCTGGCGCCTTTGTCCTGGGCAAGACGAATATTCATGAACTCTCATTCGGTTGGACCAGTAACAACACTGCGTACGGAGCCGTTCACAATCCCTATGACACCGACCGTATTCCAGGTGGCAGCTCGGGCGGTACGGCGGCGGCGATCGCGGCTCGCATGGCGCCGCTCGGTATCGCCGAGGATACTCAGGGCTCGATACGGGTTCCTGCAGCACTGTGTGGAATTTGCGGATTTCGCCCGACGACGCACCGCTATCCAAATGCCGGTGTAATGCCGATCACACCGCTGTTTGACCAGGTCGGTCCGCATGCGCGATGTGTCGAGGATCTGCAATTATTCGATGCGATCGTTCTTGGCAAGCAGCCGGACTTTCGTCCTGCGTCACTTCAGGGTGTGAGACTGGGAGTCCCGCGCCAATACTACTTCGGTGGCCTCGATAGCGACGTCGAACGCATTACAGAAATTTCCTTAGGAAAACTCGCCGATGCCGGAGCCGTTCTGGTGGAAGCGGATGTTCCCGATCTGGAAAACCTGATCAGCTTGACGACGGCACCGGCGCAGCTGTTGGACGTAGAGCGCCAATTCAGCAAGTACCTTGAGACCTATGGCGGTGGTATCACCTTTGGTGACGTGCTTGCGCAAGCCAGCGACGATATTAAAGGTGTATTCGCTGATTACGTTTTGCCCGGTGGTCAATACACGATGTCACAAGAGGCTTTTGATGCGGCTCGTGATGTGCATATTCCGGCACTGAGAGAAACAATGCGTGCGTACTTTCGCGACCGCAACATTGTTGCGATGATATTTCCGACAACGATGATGCCGGCACCTCCGATCGGTCAAGACATCATGGTCGAAATTGGTGGCACACCGATCACGTTGGAAATAGCGATGGCGAGAAACATATCGCCGGGTAGCACATCCGGTATCCCGGGTCTGGTACTACCCGCCGGGCTTTCGCCTGGCGGACTTCCCGTGTCAATAGAGTTGGATGGGCCAGAGAATAGCGACGAGGCATTACTCGCCCTCGGGCGGGTAATCGAAGCGGTGCTCGGACGGTTGCCGCCGCCAACGACGCTTAGCGGAAATTGAGTGTTCGCACGGATTGTTCAACTCGATAGTCGACGCAACGGAGCGATTGTATGTTCGAGTTGCAAATAGTCGGCACAGAATACTCTGATCAGCTGGTGAAGCTTTGGGTCGACACTTTCAAACAAGCTTACAAAGACGTTCATTCGCCGGAAGACATCGCCGCGTATTGTGCAGCCAATTTCACTGCAGAATCCGCATCAGATGAGCTCTCGAGTCCCCAGACCGTTTGTTGTATCGCTTCGATCGAAAATGATCCTCGCGGGTTTTACCTTGTGAAACATCATGGTTGCCCGATTCCAGTGGATGCCGATGCATCGGAACTTAAGCAGATATATGTGTTGGCGTCAGAGTATGGCAACGGGCTGGGTCGATCGCTCTACAAGCACGCAATAGAGTCTATTCGAGCGGCCGGGTGCGGCTGCGTGTGGCTCAGTGTTGCCGATATCAATTACCGGGCACAAGCGTTTTATAAGAAACTGGGATTCGATCAGCTAGGCCCTGGTCCGATGCTCGAGGTAGGGTCTGAACGTCTTACATCGTCGATAATGGCGTATAGGTTCTGACAGGCCTGAGTTGGCGGCCTGTCAGATTCCGAGAGTGTCGAGATATGCAGCGTTGATCGCTGTTGATCGACTAGTCGTGGCCGTGATGATGGGTATGGCCAGCAGCATGATGCGCCACATCTTTCGATTGCCCGCTGATGGGTTGCCTGTACCCAGGCTGCGAATTAGTGTTTTGTGCGGAATGGCCGTAGTAGTCAATTTGGGTCCACGGGTGCCGGTCGACACGAGCCATCTGCAATAAAGTCAGACAGTCCTCATAGTCACCAACCAGTTCGCTGTCCTCTGCCGCACTGAGCAGGAATTCAAAATCCGGTGAGCGATGGAGCCGCATGCGATGACCATTGGCGGCCAAGACCTTGGACTCTTTGTCTATACCTGCGCGGCAGGCCTGGTCCATAGGGAGGCTGGCGCACCCTGCCAGCAACAACACCAAAAATAGTTCCAACGCCACTACATGGGTGGTTTTCATGCCGACCTCCACAGGAGCCTTTGGTCTGTCAATTATACAGAACTATGCTGACACGAGACGGGCGAATCACAGTGAAGGCGCCGCGCAATGCCTGAAAGCGGCCGCTAGGCTAGCGACGGGCTGCAAATGACCCGAAGCGGAAATTTACTTGACCTGAGAATTATGAGATTGAGGAATTCAAATGCCGACCGATTCTGGGAACGATGATGCGGAGGATTTTCTCGAGTATCGATCGCGTCGGTCGAACGAGCCCGCGGTTCCTAGTCCCTCCACGATTGGTGACGCAAGAGATGTTGGCGAGCAGCCCGAACGTCAACATAAAAGTCCGGAAGACTCAACAAAAGAAAGAATTATAAAATCGTCGAGAATTGCTCTCAAGGTCGTCCTGATTGTCCTTTGCCTGATCGTAGCGGTACCAATCATGGGCATATTGGCGCTTTTATTTATCTTCTCGGGCGGGGAACCGGCAATTCAATCTGCGATAGCTGTAGTTGCCACAGCTATATTTCTGGTGATTTTGGCGACAATGTTTTTCAAGAATGCGGGAATTATAGTCGCCGCAGTTGCGCTGCTGTTGCTCTTGACAATTTCGTCCGCCATTTTTTAATTGTCTGCTATTTGGTCTTGCCTGAGTTTATTGGACAGTTTCGTTGAGTCGCAATGTCCGCTCCTGGCCGAGGCTGTGTGAAAACCCAAGAACAACCTCGTGAGATCCATTTCAGGCAACGCGAATTTTCAGTTGATGTCAGTTGCTTGCTGATAGGACGCTATCGGTTCCTAAGCCAGTCAATAACCTCTCACGATGTATTTGGAGGCGGTTTCTAGTGTGGATATGTTGCGGAGTTTTCACACAGCCTCGGCCGTTAGCTGCCTGTCATTATCGTGATTTTCTTCTGCTTTGAACGGCCGCTGTTGAGTAAAGCAGTCGTTCAGATTCAAGTTCTGAAAATTCGTCAATCGAACGGCTGGTTTGGTCCCGGAAGCAGCCGTTCGGCTATTATGTGACTGAAGGGCTGCTTGTGACCCAAAGCGGAAATTGGTAATTTAGTCACCAGTTGTGAATATCATTCTTCGATTCGCACACCAATCGTTCTTGGCCGTCGCTTAAGAGTTGAAGGTGACCCAAATTGAAATGACGGCTCTGATTAAGACCTGAGGGGAGCGACGCTTCGATAACTGCAGGTAAAAAACTCTTATACTCAACACCAAGAATAAATCGCTACGTTAATCTGGGCGAGGTAAGGCAAATGAGTAATTCCGATCAGGACAAGCAAGAAAACGCATTATTCCGGCTGTTCAAGGAGAATGGGAAGGGTTTCATCACAGGTATTTTGACGATTTTAGTTCCTTTTGGGTTGGCCTACTATGTCGTACAAAAGGACAAGTGGGACGAACTTGATCAGCGAATTACGGTACTCATCAATTCGATGATCTACCTTGATAACGTGGAGCCGGGTTTGCAACCGGCATACGCCGCGCCGCGCTCGGAGCGCATAACATTCGTTCGCGACTATCAATCAAAGAACCATACAGAAATTTGGATCCAGCTTCAGAAACAAATTCCTCTCGTATCGGAAGATAGCGAGTTGAGTCCATACAATCGGGCGGTAGCCGGTCATAAATCCATTGGGCGGCAAGCGCATGGTGTTGAGCATCGCGTTCGCCTCGCCATGGCCCACGCCTACGACCGCGAGCGCGTCCTTCGCGACGTCTCCTACGACCTGTACCTACCGTCCAATGGGATCTTCGATACGGAGCATATGGGGTACAATCCCGATATAGAACTCATCGAGTTTGACCTCGAACGCGCGGCCCAGTTGCTGGATGAGTGCGGGTGGGCCGTCAGCCCGGACGACGGATGGCGCTACAAGACCATCGACGGCAAACCCGTACGATTCGATTTCGTCATGATATTTCCGCAGACCTTTGTCGATGCGAAGCGAATGGCCAATATCTATCGGGCCGACCTTGCGAAGATCGGAGTGTCCTTCAAGAGCCGCACCTTCGAGAACGCGACGTATACCGCGAGGCAAATCGATCACGATTTCCAAGCCTCCGTGGGCACGAACGGTTTCGCCCTCGACGCCGACTACTGGCGTCTTTTCTTCCGTT
>JADFNV010000056.1 GCA_022563195.1 Pseudomonadota bacterium | reverse complement strand
CGGCAATGATCAGCGTCTCGGTTGGACCGGCGAGCAAATCGATGCCAACCCGGCCAAACAGTTGCCGCTTGGCCTCGGCCACATACGCGTTGCCTGGTCCAACCAGGACATCCACCGGAGCGATCGAATCGGTGCCGAGCGCCATGGCGCCAATCGCCTGGACACCGCCGAGGCAGTAGATCTCATCGGCGCCTCCCAGATGCATTGCGGCGACAATGGCATCATGTGGCTTGCCATTGTGCGGCGGCGCGCACGAAATAATACGTTTCACACCGGCGACCTTAGCCGTCACCACACTCATATGCGCAGAGGCAACCATCGGGTATCGGCCGCCCGGAACATAGCAACCAACACTGTTCACGGGAATATTCTTGTGGCCGAGCACCACGCCAGGGAAAGTCTCTTCCTCGACGTCCTTCATTGAGGCACGTTGAATCTCCGCAAATTTCCTGACTTGTGCCTGAGCAAACTTGATGTCGTCAAGGGTTTGCTCGGGAACTCGGCCAACACAAGCTTCGACCTCCTCCTCGGTAAGCTGAAAACTCGCCGGCGAATAATTATCGAATCTCTTGGATAGGTCCCGAACCGCCGCATCCCCACGCGCTTTGATCTCATTAATGATTTCCTCGACCGTTGTGCGAACCTCAGTGTCGATCTCTTCAGCCGCGTCAGCGCTGATGCCTTGTTTCAACACCCTGATCATGTTGTCTCCTCGTTGGGTAATCTGGTCGGAGAATAGCGGACTATTTGGCGGCTTGTGTAAACTGACTTGGAGCGTCGCCACCGCGCACGACATAGGCGATGGCTGCTTCGTCCTCGCCACTCACATATTGCCGTGCCAGCCCGATCGGTGCGGTCAGCACGTCGCCGGCCTGCATCTCAAGCTCGCCATCCTCCCAGCGGTACTTCAGGCGCCCCTGATGCATCATGATCACTTCCGCTTCGTCGCGCCGATGCCAGGGCGTAGAATAACCCGGATTAAACTTCCATCGGCGCAGGTGAAATCCGTGCGGCCACGACATTTTGCCGGCCGGCATGTCTTCATCAGCATTTTCCGCTCCGACGATCGCGCTTTCGCTTAACCCATCGTCGCCGAATACCTTGGCCGAAGTCTCATCGAGATCCACCTCGCGAACGACGCACTCTTTGATCTCGTCGGCCGTCATGCGCCGCAATTGTTTGACATCTTCCGCCGTCGTCGCAGGCATTGGAGTCCCATCCGGTGGCACCGCTTCGCCCTTTGTCGTATCAACCAGGCGACCGTCCTTGAGCAACATCAGTCCATATTCTTTTGCTTCTTCAAAAACATAGGGCGCCCAGGTGACCTGCCCCGGATCATCTTCTCCAAGTACCGCAAACAAAAACCCTGGGCCGTCTCCCAGGTTCGTAAAGCCGCGAAAAACGTGAATTGGAATAGATATCGTGTCACCGGGACCCACCTCAATATCGCCATCGGTTGCAGTCTCACCCAGGGAAAACTTCCATCGCCCGGTATGAACCACAAATACCTCCGCGGTTTCATGGCTGTGCTGCGAATTGATGCAACCTGCCGGTTGTCTGGCCGCACCGATGTTGAACCCATGCGGAATATTGATGTGCACATGCTGATCCGGATTTTCGGAAACGCCCGGACCGATGATCGTGAAGTTTTCTTTTTGCTCGCTCCCCGGCGTATGCGTATCGATAAACGCAGTCGTGCAGGGTCGAAGGTCCGCATATCTGACCAGACGGCTAGCGACTTCTTCCTGTGTCCATTTTGTCGCGACCATTGTGGTATTGCCAATGCACTAGATTTCAGGGGCACAAACTGTACTTCGAATGCAAAATCATTGCAAGAAGACGTCAAATTCCCCTAATCTACCGGTAATCTGGCGGAAATGCCTTCCGGTAGTTGCTAAAAATACAAGATTATTAGCAAAATAGGCGCTTACGTCCTTGTTTGCATTCGGAGTACCAAATTGGATCTTACTGACCCACAAATCCCCTATGCAAAGCCCCGCGACAACGAGGCTATTGCGGAATTTATCCTGCGGATCACAGAAGACATCTGGGAGCGCAAGAACGTTGAGCTGATCCATGACTGTTATTCAGAAAATGGCCCGATTCATACGCTCGGTGGCGAAGTTATTGGGGCTGAAGCCGTTGTTCGTAACACAATGAAGACACTCGCTGCGTTTCCCGACAGAAATATGCATGCGGACGGGCTTGTCATCGGTGGTGAGGGAGATACCGGGTATTACTCCTCGCACCGGATTGGCAGTCACATGACCAATTTTGGACACAGCGATTTTGGCCCGGCAACCGGCGCAAGCGCGGACGTCGTTACAATTGCAGACTGTGTAATCAGAGACTATGTCATCGTTGAAGAGTGGCTGGCTCGCGACAACCTTCATCTTGTTGAACAACTTGGGCTGGATGCGCACATGATCGCCAAGGCGCAGGCCACAATCGAGCCGGACGCGCCTTCTCTCGCCTGGCGAAATGAACAACTCCAAAGACTGCGCAGCTTGTCGCCCGTCGCAGAGGTGAAGTATCCCGAAAATCCGATGGCCGAGCCGGGTCTATTCGCGGCAGCCGTTATCAGTGATTTCTGGGATCATCGTAATGCCAGGCACGTCAGTGATGCGTATGCGAGCTCGTGTGTCGTGAACGTGCCGCCCGGCCTGAAAATCGAAGGTCGGATCGAGGCAAAAAATCATTTCACTCGATTGCTGGCTAGCCTGACTGATACTCGCGGTACTCTGGATCACCACTGCATGTCCCGCGGTGATAATAACGAGCTTGATCTCGCCATCCGCTGGACGGTACGGGGCATGCATGTCGATGGCGGATTCGACTGTCCGGGCGGTGGCGCCGAAGTGCTTATTCTCGGCATAAGTCACTGGCGGATAAATAAAAAAGGCATTGTCGAAGACTGGACCCTGTACGACCAGCTGGCGATTATGCGACAGATTTACGCACAGCAGCCGCCTAGCTCTGACTGAATCTAATGATCGATCAAATCGTCGATGCCCACCATCACCTCTGGAATCTGAACAAGATTCACTATCCATGGTTAATGGAGCGCGGCGTTGTGCGTTTCTTCGGTGATCCGACACCGATTCAACACGACTACCTGGTGGGCGATTTCCTTGACGATGTCGGAGAGCTGCCGGTGACGAGTTCGGTCCACATCCAGGTTGGGGCTGACTCATCGGACTCCATTGCGGAAACGCGGTGGCTGCAGTCCGAAGCGCAACGGACACCGCTCGGGATACCGAATGCGGTTGTCGCATTCTGTGATCTGGCGGATGAAGATACCGATAAAATTCTCGATGCGCAGGCCGAATCAGGAAATGTGCGAGGCATCCGGCAAATCGTTGGGCGATCGCCAACCGAGGATGCGATTAGCGGCAGCGGCGCATTGCTCGATGACCCCATCTGGATTGACAATCTCGCCCGCCTGCCGTCGCGGCACTTGTCGTTCGATCTGCAGTTAATCCCGGCACAGCTGCCGGCTGTTACCAAAGTGCTCGCCAGGATTCCGGATCTTCGGGTTGCCTTATGCCATTGCGGGTCTCCGCACGACCAGTCCGAGGATGGTCTGGCCTTCTGGCGAAAAGAACTCGCACAACTTGCAGAACTGCCCAATGTCTACTGCAAGCTTTCGGGTTTTTGCATGTTCGAACAAAACTGGGATGCCGAACGCGTGAGAAGGACAGCGCTTACTGCCATCGATATCTTCGGCGTCAATCGTTGTATGTTTGGCTCCAACTTTCCGGTCGAAAAACTCTATGTCAGCTACAACACTTTATTTTCAAGCTACCTGGATATTGCAGCCGAGTTCTCAGAATCGGAGCAGAAAGACTTGCTGGCCGACACGGCCCGCCGCTTTTATCGTATTTCGGCCTGAAAACTCCCGGGTTGTTGCGCCAAACGCTCGAACAGGTCTACACCCAGTTGGCGAAAAAGGTGAATCATGTCCACGAACACCCAGTTCTCGATAACCACTTCGCCGTCACGCTTCCACCAGTCAAGGCCATTGATCTCGACCGGATTGCGAGTTGCCGCGTGGTCCAGGTATTCGCCGGCATGTGTCGCCTTTACTCCCGCCCAGCCCGGCGCCGCGCTGTAGCTGCCCTCGGCAAACAGTGCGTCGAGGTTTTGCACCGAACGATCCGGAAATGCGTGCAACCACGGCTTCTGATGCAGCGTCTCGAATTGCCTGAAGCTCAAACAGGCACCGATGCCGCCCGGCCCGTACCACTGCACCTCGGGATGAAAAAAATCGGCCATGCCCATGCTTTTCAGGTCTGACTGATCGAAGCGGTTCAGCCCGTCGAATATGAATCGACGGATGTGGTCGAGACTGTATTGTGATTCTTTTTCGCTCTGCGCTTGCAGCAATATCCCGTCGTTCGCGCTCGGCGGCGGATAAACGCCAGCTGCGCCGCGACTCGGCGGTAGTACGTTAAAACCAGCTTGCTGAATGAGGTCAACCAGATCGAGCAGGAAGAATATCTCTGTAATCCTGCCGTCCTCCAGGCGACAAAACTCGCCCCATCGTATGCTGACCTCATTATTGTTTGCTGGAATCGACAGGTAATCCTCGACGAAAATTCCATTCAGGCACCCCGTGCCGGTCACCCACATATTGCCGTCATTCTTGCCATCGATGCGGCCGTTCGACTGGCCGCCAAAAAAAATATGCGTCTGTCGTCTGAGATCGCGGAAGGATTTCTGTAGCGGCAGCCAGAATTCGGAGACAAAGGATTTAACGCCGTGCAATTCATTGATCGGGTCCGGACCATGCCAGGTAATATTCGAAACCAGACTTTCATTTGCGATTCGTAGCAGCTGGTCGACGCTCGCAGCTTCCAGATGCTGCCAGAAATCCCAAACAATCTGTTTGTTTTCTTGGTTGAGTTCGATGACCACGCAGAAAAGGCTTCGTCAGATCTATCGGAACGCTGCCGCAAGTTTGGCGGCACCCGCCAACAGAAATGCCTGGTCCGACTGCAGCAGAAACAGTGATGCACCGAGATCCTGCCACTGCCTGACTTCGGCCACGTCGGTAACGAACATGCCGACCGCGATATTCGCTTTTTGGCCCGCAGCACAGATCGAAGCAACGGCATCAATAATTTCGGGGTCATTCGGGTCGGTCTTGCCAAGGGCGACGGTCAGATCAATTCGCCCGATAAACAGGCAGTCCAGTCTTTCGACTGCCGCAATCTCATCGATTACGTTCAATGCATCGACGTCCTCGATTTGCGCAATAATCGTCGTTTGCTCGGCGCTTTCCCTGAGCTGATCGGCGATCGCTTTGCCTGCGAATCCTGCCGCACGTGACGACCCTGCAAAACCGCGACCTCCCGGCCCATACAAGCTCCGCTGACATATAGCTTCCGCATCTTCGACCGTCCTGACATGCGGTACGACGATCCCGGCCGCCCCGCAGTCGAGGGCGTTCAAAATATTGTGCGGGTCTGCGGACGGCACCCGCACGAGCGGTGTCATGTTCGCCGCACGCGTCGCTGCGATGCAGGCATCGAGTTCAGCGCGGCCAAACGGTGCATGCTCCGCATCGAGGCATAAAGCGTCGAGATCGGACTTGCCCAGCACTTCGCATACGATCGGCGACGGCGTTTTTACCCACGTCCCGATCAACAGATCACCATTTACCAGGCGTTGCCGGAAATTTCTTCGATTCGCATCCGTCATTGCATTATCCCCAGAGCCGATCGCTGGCAATCTTCGCACCCTCCGCCATGCTGGCGAGTTTCGCGTATGCGATTTCGCCGTCCACGGCGCCAAAGCCTGCGAAGGTTGCAAAGCCACAATCGCTTCCCGCGATCACGCGTTCACGACCAACGATATCGGCAAATCGACAAATGCGTTCGGCGACGAGATCGGGATGTTCGATGAAATTTGTCGTCGAATCGATCACACCCGGAATTAGAATCAGCTCATCTGGCAGCTTGGCATCGCGAAACGTGGTCCACTCGTGCGCATGCCGTGGGTTCGACGCTTCGAAAAGCAATGCGCCGATGTTTGCTTTCAGCGCGACCGGCAACACCATCGCCATCGGAGCATCGTAATGATGCGGCCCTTCATAATTACCCCAGCAGACGTGCATTCGAACCCGATCGGCCGGGATGTTTCTGAGCGCGTGATTCAACACTTCGACGTGAGTGCCGGCCAGGCGTTGATAGTCTTCATCAGGCTTGTCCGCAAACAACATGTGTCGCCCGAGGCCGAGGTCGGGAGAGTCCAGCTGCAACAAAAAACCTGCTGCAACGATGCCTTCATACTCGACCCGCATCGCTTCAGCCAAAGCCTCGAGGTATTCGTCGTGGTTCTTGTAATACTCGTTCGGTTGAAATAGTGCTATGACGCCGGGTGACGCCGAGTTCATGAACGCTTCTTCGACATTGGCAGTTTCCAACGCGACGCGGAAGTTTTTCAGGTCCGTCTCTAGCGGCTCCGGATTTGTGGGACGGATCTCGCCCGTACATTTGGGGCGCTTGTACGATGGCGTTGCACCGGTCCGCGCCTGCTTCTCGAGAAACGAAGGATAATCCAGCAGGTCCTTCGGTGGACTCCTCGGTGTATCGCCTTCAAATCCCGATATGCGCTCCTTGATGTAAGTTGCATAGCTGATTTTGCTCATCTCGCCGTCGCTGACGATATCGACGCCAACGTCTACCTGCCTGGCTACAGCGTTCTTGACGGCATCTGCAATCGTTTCATTAAAATCAGACTGGTCGAACTCCTCCTCCCGCTCCTTCGCGAATATCAGCTCAGCGACTTTGTTCGGTCGCGGCAGACTGCCAACATGAGTTGTCAGAATTCGTTGCGTGCTGTATTTCATCCGTCAGGCTAGCCTGGCCGAGCCACCATCGACAAGAATGCCCGAGAAAGTGCGTTTCTCGGGCGGTAATTCCGGCTCTTCCACTCGCTCCAGTATCATCGATACTGCCGCTTCGGTCATTCTGCGAACGGGCTGCCGGACGGTCGTCAAGTCGTAGCTCTGCCACTGTGCCGGACCGACACCATCAAAACCAACCACTGAAAGTTCGTCAGGAACCTTGACGCCCAGCCGGTACCGGGCAGCGTCCATGCAACCGATCGCCATGACGTCGTTGGCACAAACTACGGCATCAGGAAGTTTGCCCAACTTGTTTTTTAACTCCAGCAATCCGCTTGCGCCGCTTTCGTAACTATAATCACCAAGCACAACCGTCACCGACTTGACGTCGAGTTCTTTCAGGCGTTCAAGCGCACCTTGCGTTCGTTCCACGCTGACCGAAGAGTCTTCGGGACCGCTGATCAGACCGAAGGTTTCGTGACCCGATTCGACCAGGCGGTTAACAAGCCATCTTTCCCCTTCGATCTGGTCGCAACAGACCGCATTGACGCGCCGGTCTTTAAGCGACCGGTTATAAAACACGAAGGGAATGCCGCGCTGTTCCATCAGGTCGATTTGTTCTCCTGAAAGGCGCGCCGCCTCGACGACACCGTCGACCTGGTACTGGAAAATCTGATTGTATAGCACGTCGATGTCGCTCTCGTGCTCGAGCGTGAACAGCAGAACACGAACACCACGTTCCGAAAAACGCTGGCTGAGCTGCACCAGGACCTCGGGATAATAGAGGTTCGTTTGCTGCGAAATTACGACTGCGACCATGTTCGACCGCCGCGTAATCAGGCTGCGCGCAATGGCGTTCGGCTGGTAACCAAGATCGTCCGCTACCTTCATGACGCGGGCACGCATTTTTTTCGATACGGATGCGCCCGGTTTGAAACATCGGGAAACGGCCGACTGCGATACACCGACCAGTCGCGCCACGTCGTAGGACGTCACGCGATGTCCATCACGTCTTCTCACGTCAGACATATGTAATCCCTGTGTGCTGAGCTAGCTGCTCTAATTTTGCATCAGATTTTGCATCAAGTCGTGCAAAATTGCACGAACGCCCGCCCGGAGCTTCCCTAGTGCCCGCTGTAACCCAAATGCTATTGCATTCGAATGCGGATGATTGCTACTGTACAGCGCGAGTTTATTGACGAGGCCCGGCATTGACTGATGCGACAACGCAGCTTTGGGATTTGCGCCTGAATGACAAAACTGTCCTGATTTCGGGCGCCGGGCGCGGCATCGGACGTGCCTGCGCGGCTGCGTTTGCGGAAGCGGGAGCACATGTAATCGCTGTCGCAAGGACTGAATCCGACCTTGAATCTCTTTCGACGGAGCACCCGAAAGCAATTGATATTTGGGTGAATGATGTCACCGAGGATCCGTTTTACAAGCGCATCGAAGCGTTAGAGAAACTCGATGTACTCATTAACAATGCCGGCACGAACCGGCCCCAGCCATTCGTCGATGTCGATGCAGAATCTCTGGGTTCTGTTCTCGATCTGAATGTTCGCGCGATGTTTCAGGTAGCTCAGTCAGCAGCTCGCGTGATGCTCAGGAATGAAAGCGGATCCATCATCAACATGTCATCACAGATGGGTCATATCGGTTCGCCGAACCGCAGTGTTTATTGCATGACCAAGCATGCGGTTGAAGGACTGACCAAGGCGATGGCGGTCGAGCTCGCACCACGAGGAGTGCGCGTGAATGCGCTTGCGCCCACTTTCATCGAAACGCCGATGACGCGCTCCATGCTGGACGACCCGGACTTCAAAGAATTCGTGCAGCGGATGATCCCACTGGGCAAGGTGGGACAGCCGAACGACGTAGCCGCCGCTGCCCTTTATCTTGCATCCGACGTCTCCGCTATGGTGACCGGCCACAGCCTCAGGATTGACGGCGGCTGGACGGCCGCCTGATGCACTTCGATTACGTTATCGTGGGCGGTGGCTCCGCCGGCTGCTGCCTTGCCGGCCGCTTGAGTGAAGACCCGGCCAAGAGTGTCTGCCTGATCGAGGCGGGTCCGCCAGACAATGATCCCCGAATCAAAATCCCATTGGCGCTGATCGCCATAATCGGAAATCCACGCTTCGATTGGTGTTATGAGTCCTTACCACACAAGCATTTGCATGGTCGCACGGTACCGATACCGCGCGGCAAACTTCTCGGGGGCTCAGGATCGATCAATAGCATGGTATATATCCGCGGCCGGCCGTCGGACTACGACGCCTGGGCCCGCCTCGGCTGTTCCGGTTGGAATTGGGAATCCGTGCTGCCTTATTTCATTAAAGCCGAATCAAATCAACGCCTTGCAGACGATCCATTGCATGGCGGGAATGGGCCGCTGAGCGTAGAGGACCTGCGCTCACCGGACCCGATGCTCGAACAATACGTGGCTGCAGGTAAAGAAAACGGAATCCCCGAGAATCGGGACTTCAATGGCGTTAGTCAGGAAGGCATTGGCGCCTACCAGGCAACGATGCGCAAAGGTCGCCGCTGGAGCGCGGCCGATGCTTACCTGCGACCTGCCAAGGCCAGAAAAAATCTACACGTTGTGACGAATGCGGAAGTCGAGTCCATCGACTTTGAAGGCAAGATCGCCCGGCGCGTTAATTTACGGGGTGATCGCGAGCCTATCGGGATCGACGCAGAACTGATCCTCTGTGCCGGTGCGATTGGCACCCCGGCGTTGTTGCTGCGCTCCGGGGTCGGTCCTCAGGATCACCTGCAGGAATTGCAGATCCCAATCGTGCATGAGCTCCCGGGCGTCGGGGAAAATCTTCATGATCACCCGGCCATAGCTGCATTTTACGAGGGTGGCGACAGTGGTCGTGGTCTTAGTTTCGCAACACTACCTAAGTTGGCTGCAGCGCCGTTTGAATATCTGTTTGCCCGGCGCGGCATATTTGCGAGCAACCTCGTCGAAGGGGGCGGTTTTGCGCGAACCGATGCCTCGCTTTCGGAACCGGACGTCCAGTTTCATTTCATACCGTCCAAAGTCGGTCACATTGGGGCGAAGATTACCTGGGGCCGCGGTTACTATTGTGACGTCTGCGTATTAAAGCCCGTTTCTCGAGGCAGCTTACGCCTGGCATCCGCCGAAATTGACGACGATCCGATCATCGATTTAAACCTGTTGAGCGAATATGAGGATCGGCAAACGCTCTTGCGCGGACTGAAACTCCTGCGGCGCATCTTAAGCAATCCTGCATTAAGCGGCAGCGGCGCAAAGGAAATTGTTCCGGGTCCTGCGGTTCAGAGCGACGACGAATTACTGCAATACATCTACAAACGTCTGGGCACGGCCTATCACCCCGTAGGCACATGTCGTATGGGCGACCCCGCCGATCCAATGACCGTCGTGGCCCCGAATCTCCGTGTCATTGGACTGGAAAACGTACGGATCGCAGATGCGTCTGTAATGCCAGAGGTCGTGGCGGGCAATACGAACGCGCCAACAATGATGATCGCAGATGTCGCAGCTGATCGAATATTGGCATCAGCCGCTCTGTCGATGAATTGATACCGGTCGGCGGCCTGAAGGATGCGTTGTGCTGCGGCAGACAATAATACGGAAGTTAAATTGCGGCGGCGGCGTCCCAGTGATACGTTCAGGGCACATCAAATAACAAAGAACCCACGTAGACCCCAACGCCGCCCCAAGTCACCGTTGCGGAGATTTCCGACAATGAAAAGTTTGTATCAAAGCAGGCAATGGATTTTGCTATTCACAATTGCCGCATTTCAATTCCAAAACGTAGCTTTCGCTGCAGAGGTCAAGTTACCGACCAACACTCGCGTGTACGTGGAGACGACGGAAAGTCTCGTGGCAAAAGGCGAAAAGGTCAACAAGGGAGATACCGTTGGATCGAAGGTCTGGCGGGATGTGATTGTTAACAGCGTAGTGGTAATCGCCGCTGGTACGCCCGTCGTCGCACGTATTGATGAGGTGAGCAAGAGTCGCATGGCTGGAATTAAAGGCACGATGTCTATCGGTGCCTACGAAACAGAAAGTATCGACGGGCAGACCATTCAACTCAGCGGTGGATATAACAAAGAAGGCACGAGTCGGATGGCTGGCGCCATAGTAGGCGGGTTGATTTTTTTGCCGCTTATTTTCATTCATGGAAGTGCCGCCGAGATGCCGGCGGGCTCTGTCTTTGACGCTTACGTCGACCGAAGCTGGCAAATCGATGTTGGGGACGATCCTGCGAATCGAGTAATCGACTTGTCAGCTTACTCCCTGGACGTCATCTCTGCTGAGCTGCTATATGAGAGCCTGGCTGAACAGGAAAAGCCTAAAGACTTCGAATTTTTGGTAACTATTATTGAGTCCGATCCGCGGCCGGTGGTAATTCAGCGGATTACGTTGGTGATTGATCGGATCAATGGTGTGCCCATCAGGCCGGTGAAGCTCACCGTGGTATCGGAAGTAATCGAAGACGATAAGGTGATAATAGTTGCGACGGTGAGGATTGAGACATTGATCGAGAAATTTCGAAAGGGCATTAATACTATCGAGATTTCCTATGGAGAGGGGGACCACCGCACCGCAACAGAGTTGATAATTAATATTCAAATCTAATGGTGAAGAATTTGCAGATGCGGATGGACGGAGAAAAATAATGAAAAAGACAATGCTGGCGCTGACGGTTTTCACCTTGCTCTCGACAAACGTATTTGCCAGTGCGAGCTATCTATGCATCACCGATCTCGTCTCAGGACTTCACCATGATGGGGATCGTGGTAACTGGAAGCACGCCAACTTCCTGCCAGGGGAGAAGTTTACGATCAGCGAACGGCTTGACGGAATCTACGAAGTCAAGAAACTGGGCGACGGGAAAACGTGGTCCGCTATTTGCACCGCTCGCGCCGACCTGACTGACGATTCATTCATTTGCACAAGCGGAACGGAACAATTCAACTTCAACAGGCAGCTACTTCGATTTACGTCGTTCAGATTTTTCGGGTACTGGAACGGCAGTACGGACAGCCTGTCAATTTCAATGGGGCAATGCTTTCCTAATTAGTAGCCGGTTATGGGGCCAGGAGGGCAACAGCAATAGCCGCGACAATCAGACCAGCAGCAAGCGCGTATTCCACAATGGCGAGTGCTTCTTCATGCGAAAAAAGGCATGCAGTTTTCTTTTCACAATTCCTGTCCAGTCCATCGTTACAAGCGATTATCGAGACGCTCTAGTGTCGCACGGACCAAATTTCAGGCTCGGCGGTCTCTTGAAGCGTACCGTCGGCCATATGTATGAGTCGCTTCACTGGATATAGGAGCGTTTCGGTATAGGAGTCCGGAACCGGATCGTCACATCCGTACTTGGTAGGAAGTCGATCATCCGGGTAGTAGGCGGTGCCGAAGATCCAGTCGATGAAGGCCATCTGCCGGGCGACGGCAGGATCGCCTGTCAAAGCTTCCCGCAAAATCTGCCGGTCGTAAGTCATATTGCCGCCTTTCGCCCCCGGGCCGTGCACCGCCGGGTCGTTTACGCGGCCAGCGGCAAGCAACGCAATATAGCGCCCGTCTTCCAGCCACGGATGGCTCAGGCCCTTGTTTTCGGCCTCTTCAACCGCGTCCAGCGCGGCCTCGGGATCACCCGAGTAAATGAGTTGGAATGGCCGGGTAGTACTGGGGCTAATGGCCATCGGATCACACGCAAGCGTTTCGCGGGATTTCTCGGATACCTGCTCGGCCCAGCCGAACGGTCCGATAAACACGTCGGTCCAGTTCATCTGCGAGCACCCGCCCGGTTGCATGGCCTTCTGGATTTGGGCGGGTAGACCGCTCCAATCTTCGCTAAATAGCGTTCTTTCCAAGTCCAGGATGTCCCGCTGGTTGCCCGGTGGCGATAGCTGCCACGCCACGTTGTATTCCTCCATTAATGCCGCGAGTGTTTCTTGCGCTTCACCAAGATATTACTCGTCGCGTAAACCGGCTGCGATTTCTAGGATGATGTGGCCGGCACGGTCGGCCTTCATCAAGCGCGCGGTGATTAGGCCCGGCGCAGCCTCCAGTGCCCGGTCGAAACAAACGGTTACAGCTAGAAACGGCGCTGATAACTCGCGCTCTCATCGCCACAATATTCTGTTTTCAAAATTATCGAATGACCCGAATTGGTCGATTCGGTGAATTTGCTCCTCACGCGGAGGAAAGCCAGCGCACGACCGGAATGTGGCACATTTTCACCGTCTATCCGTGTTAACGGAAGTGTTTGCTCTCGAACGGCAGCTTTGCGCCACGTTCTTGCCCTTCAGAACGCCTCGAACGCCCAAGAGTCCAAAGCACCCCTTCGGCCAGTTCGAGACCTTCGCTTCTCTCAATCTGTCGGCACGAGCCGTTTTAGCTCTTCGAACCAATTCTGAACAATGATGAATTGAGGACGCCCGGCTGGGCTGACGTTGGTAGCATTTCTTATCATAAGGAATCGCTGCCCGTCAGCCGCAACATAGTAAACGCCGCGGCCCTGTCGAAACGCTAGATACGGCCCCTCGAAGACCCGTTCTGGTGTTCCCGCGCGGAAGCCTGGCGGCTCAGCGTGATGGGTCAGGTGCTCAGAACGGCAGCTGATAGTTTCGACCTGTAAGCCCTTGATTTTTGATGCCCGTGCGCAACACCTGTAAATAATAATAAAAAATTGTCCTGCTCTTTAGCAAAATTGTCCTAACGGCGCCTATCGTCCTATCCGTACCATATGCCGCAAGAAAGTGACGGAATCCACATTCTTAATTTATCCATTACCAACCCAACATCATTGATGAAGAGTAATACCCATGCAGAAACGATGCTGCCGTGACAGTGACTGCGGGTCTCAAGGGCCTGTCCTGTGAGTCGGCGTGAAACTGGTCGCTAGCAGCGCGGCCGTCAGGTGGGGCGGTCGCCTTTCCAGTGGCCGGCGGCACCGCGCCGGCTTTCGTGATTACCTCACACCGCTATCGATACTAGTTTCGGCGCACACTGCGAACACGACGTTTATGCCTAACGTGTGCTCACGCTAGGAGCTTGTATGATTGTCGATTTCCTTACTCCGCTGATGGGATCCATCGTCGCGGGAATTCAGTGGATTCTGGACTTCATATGGCCATCTGCCGATCTGTATGGCGTCGATGCGAATAAGGTGCTGGAATTCACGATCCCGGTCGTGTTTATAATTCCAACAGTGCTCCTCGCCACCATCCTTGAGCGGATCCGGCCCATCGAGAATCATGACACCCAGGAAGCGCGAGCCACTATTCGTACCGAGTGGATGCTCGTGGCGTTCATGGCGACGATTGGGATCTTTCTCCAGATCGTCGTGTTCATTGTTATTGGACGTGCAGCGATGGCAATTGGGGGCCCCCTGTTGTACCTGGAGGCCCAATCGGTGTTCGGGTCCATGGCATTGGTAATCGTT
>JADFNV010000055.1 GCA_022563195.1 Pseudomonadota bacterium | reverse complement strand
GTCGGATGCAGTTCCACGCAATGATGTCGGACGCACAAATGCGGCGCCGTCACCGGTTGCCGGTGTCGCCGTATAGGACGGCACCAAGGCTTTCAGGTTGTCAGTGAGATCGGCCGCACCACCCAGACTATTAAATTTGTCACCTGAGATGACGTCTATGGGCACAGTCGAATCGGCTGCTGAGCGCGGCTTCATACTGCGCGAGCCGATAGTCACGATCTCTTCAATAACGTCGTCAGATTGCGCAACGGCAACCTGAGACGAAAACCCCACACTCGCGGCCACTGCCGCGAACGCACCAATGTATCGCCATTTAATATTCATCTGGACTTCCCCCATCATTTTTAAATTATGTTTATGTTCTTGGTTTTATTGAATATACACGCTATATGCGCGGCTAGCCAATGACAGGACCAATAACTGCGTCCAAGTGACAGAACTCTTAATAAATTCAATGAATTGCTGCGTGTTGCCGATTTACAACAGGTACTCTTAAAACGGATAGTTGGACAACACACAGTTGCCATCCGCTGTGATCAGGACCACTTGTTCGAGTTTTACGCCTTACAATGCACAGCATTCACACGCAAAACTCTCGCATAAAGTCTGCCCGGAATGAGTGACACAAGACTGTACAGCTTGCTCGCGGATACGCTGCTCGTTATTCACTTTGCATTCGTGGTATTTGTCGTTTTCGGCTTCGGGTTGATACTGATCGGCCTGCTGGCGCGGTGGTCATGGATTCACAATCGAAACTTTCGAATCACGCATCTGGCTGCAATTGGCTTCGTTGCGGTACAAGCCTGGTTCGGGCAGCTCTGCCCATTAACCGTTTGGGAAAGTGAATTACGGCACCAGGCCGGACAGTCTGGCTATGCACAGACCTTTATCGAACACTGGCTGCATGAGGTTCTGTTTTACCAGGCCGAGCCGTGGGTATTTACGACGATCTACACGTGTTTCGGTGCGCTCGTAGTGCTCGTCTGGTTCCTTGGCCGGCGATCCAAAAGAGAAGATAAGGGCCAATGAATGAGAATGTGACCAAAAGTGCCGGCTCGACGAACACTTACAGCGCTGAAATTACGGAGCTGGCCAAGGACCGCGTTCTGCGTTTTCGATTACTCCAGGACAACCGATCGTTGTCGTGGTCAGATGTCATGGACCGGTGGCAAAGCGATCACTCATTTCGCTGTTTCTTTATCTCGATTCTCGTCGACGTGCCGTTCCCCGCCTATTTCTGGGAGACGCCGCCGATCACCAGTGCTACGACTAAGCAGGTCTTCGAATTCGTTCTTGTGGACAGCCCGCAACTTGCGGACGTTCGCCCCAACGAGCAAGCATTCGCGAGTTATTTCGCATCTGCCCGGCCAGGTGAATCTGTTGTCGAGTTCCCTAATTTCGGCGGTGATGCACAACTTGTCGTCCCGTGTCCACGCAACCCACTGTCAGCCTACTCGCAGATTTCCACGTTCGCGCGCGGCGCACCCGACGATCAGCAGCATCAGTTGTGGGTATTGGTCGGCGCGGCTCTTGAGAAAAGACTTGGTACACAGCCTGTTTGGCTCAACACCTCTGGTCTCGGCATCTATTGGCTGCATATCAGGCTCGACTCCACGCCCAAGTACTACACCCACGAACCCTACAAGCACCGATAACAGCGTGTTTTGACAAGCGGCGGGACGCTCCGTAGTCTTTACGACATAGCAGACAGGACGTACCGATGGCCTCCAAAAAAGAAGCTGTTCAGGCAGCGATCCCCGCAGATTCGCTGGCGACGCAATATACGCGCGTTCGAAACGCGACGGTGGATCTGTGCAAGCACCTCGAACCCGAGGATTACGTCGTGCAAAGCATGTCGGACGTCAGCCCGACGAAATGGCACCTCGCGCACGTTACCTGGTTTTTCGAGCGTTTCGTTCTCAAGGAATACTTGAAAACCTACGACTGGTTTAACGAGGACTTCGACTACGTCCTGAATTCCTATTTTTATACGGTCGGTGGCGTGTACCCCCGACCGGATCGTGGCCTGCTGACACGTCCGACCGTAAACGAAGTCATCGCCTATCGAGAATGCGTCGACAACGCGATGCTCGATATGATTGCTGAAAAAACCGGCGACAAAGATTTCGATTTCCTCATCGAGGTCGGCCTCAACCACGAGCAACAGCACCAGGAACTCATGCTGACCGACCTCAAGCATGTATTCTCGGTCAATCCTGCATGGCCAGCCGTCAATCCGGCGCTCACGCCGCCACCGATTCGGCAGACCCCGTCGCACGAATTTCGCAACGGACCATCGGGCATCCGGGAGATCGGCCACAGGGACGACAGCTATTGTTTCGACAATGAATTGCCGCGACACGCCGAATTAATTGCAGAACACCAGATAGGTTCACGTCTTATCAACAATGGCGAGTACCTCGACTTTATCCGCGATGGCGCATACTCGGAACCGAAGCTCTGGCATTCCGATGGCTGGGCGACCATCAACCGCGAGGGATGGAATCGACCGCTTTACTGGACGGAGGGGCTCGATGCCGAATTTACGCTCGGTGGCAAACGTGATCTCAATCTGCATGCACCCGTCACCCATGTCAGCTATTACGAGGCATTCGCTTACGCGAAGTGGGCCGGCGCGCGCCTGCCGACCGAAGCAGAATGGGAGCTCGCGGCCGATGCGGAAGAAGTCAGCGGCAACTTCCAGGAATCTAACTACTGGCATCCAGTTGCCGCCGCCGGTTCGCAGTTGTACGGCGACGTCTGGGAGTGGACGTCTTCGGCCTACCTGCCCTATCCCGGTTTCGTGCCACTGCCAGGAGCGCTCGGCGAATCGAACGGAAAATTCATGTCCGGCCAGATGACGGTTCGGGGCGGTTCCTGCGCAACGGCGACCGATCACATGCGCGCTAGCGTGCGCAGCTTTTTCTACCCTCACCAGCGATGGCAGTTTCTCGGCATTCGCCTGGCCAAAGACGGCACCCACTGACCATTTCCCGGGTATGATGTGCCCCTAACGAAGGGAGAGCTCTAAGAATAATGTCACTCTTCGCCGAGCTAAAACGACGCAACGTTGTACGTGTAGGCTTCGCCTACGTCGTCATTGGCTGGGTGCTTGCCCAAATCGCCGAGTTCGCGTTCGAGAATTTCGGCGCCCCCGAATGGGTCTTGAAGACCTTTATTGTTTTGTTGCTGCTGGGCCTGCCGCTCGCCCTGTTTTTCGCCTGGGCGTTCGAAATCACGCCCGAGGGCATCGTGCGTGAAGAGCATGTAGACCGTAGCCAGTCCATCACTTCGCAAACCGGACGCAAGCTCGACTTCGTCATCATCGCTTTTCTCGTCCTTGGGTTGGGCTATTTTTTCTGGGAGTCGCGCCTGGCCGATGGACCCACGAGCGACGCGCCCGTTAGCACGTCGCTTCCCGGAGAACAACGCCGCAGAGCGATCAACATGGCAGCGAGGGAGATACCGTCGATCGCGGTGCTGCCCTTCGTCAACATATCTGACGACAAGTCTCAGGAGTATTTCGCCGATGGCCTGTCGGAAGAGCTCTTGAATCTGCTGGCCCAGACGCGCGGGCTCAAGGTCACGGCCAGAACTTCGTCGTTTGCGTTCAAGGGACAGTCGATAAGCATCAGCGAGATCGCCGAAGCACTCAATGTAAAAACCGTGCTCGAAGGATCGGTCCGCCGAGCGGGCAATCGCGTGCGAGTAACAGCGCAGTTGATCAACGCGGCCGACGGATACCATTTGTGGTCACAGAGCTACGACCGGGAAATGATCGATGTGTTCGAACTGCAGGACGACATTGCGGGAGAAATCATTGTCGCTTTGCGCGGCCACCTCGAGACCGGCGAGGCGCCGAGCCGGGGCAGACCCACTGACAACTTCGATGCCTACAATCTCTACCTGCAGGCGCTGGACAGTGCCCGCACTGAAGACTTTCTCACGGCAAGAGACTTGTTAAATCAGGCCATCGAGCTTGCGCCCGATTTTGCAAAAGCATACGAGCAACTGGCAATTACCTGGTGGTCGCTCGCGGGAGTCCTCGTGGACCTGCAGATTGCGCAAGCGGAGACCCATCGATTGTCTGGTATCGCCCTTAAACTCAATCCAGATCTCGCACACGCCCGAACCCTGTATCTGTCATCCGACATGGCAAATTACGATCGTTACCTTGAGCTGCAAAGCTTTGAACAGCTGGTTTTCGAGCAACCACAAAACAGCAAGGCGAGAATGGGAGAAATATACAATCTTATTATTCTTGGCTACTTCACCGAAGCCGTGGAAGCGGCCAGGGAGGCCGTGGCTCTGGACCCGCTCTTTGGGCCTGGTCATGCGTATCTGGGGCAGGCGCTTTACGCCACGGGCGACGTGGAAACAGCACGCAAAGAGTGGAGTACGTCCGTCAGCCTGAACGCATACAACGGCAATTGGTACACCGCAATTGACGCACTGCGCACAGGCGACGACGAATTGGCTCTTCTGTATTTGTCGGACGTCGAGGACTTGTCGGAAAATTATACCGACCGCGCTCGAGCGTTTATTACGATTGGCCGCGATCCGGAGCGCAATGTTGCGCAGCTCGTTGCAGCTATGCAGGAAAACCCTGATGACTACCTCGAATACGGCGATTTTGTCTTTCTCGGCCTGGGCCTGTTAGATGAGTTTTATGATCTATTGGAATTATTGGGTGGATTTGAACCCGCACAAACGAATGCGGAATACGCCATCCAGCAGGCTACGCCTTTGACTGGTTTCGGTTTCACTGCGCACCCGCGCTACGTGGAAATGGCCACAGCTTATGGCTTGGCATCGGTCTGGGACCGCCGCGGCCCACCTGACTATTGCAGCAAAATAGAAGGACATTGGATATGCCATTGACGTTCCAGGACGCGATGAAACTTCCGATCGCCCTGTTATTGGCCTCGTACTTGGTAACCTGCTCGAACTCCGGCGGTTCATACTCCGACAAGTTTACAGATCTTGACCCCGACTGGATTGTGACCACGGATGAGGCCCACGAGTGGGCCTCGGTCAAGAACGCCAACTTGCCAGCATTCACGGGCAGCCCCGAATGGCTCAATTACATGGCCTTTCTCGAGACCAGGCTGGCCGAGTACGGTGCGGTGGACTTCAATAAGAACAGCTGGTCGTTCGAACGCTGGGATACGTCGGACGATACCAGCGACTGGTCGCTAGTCTCCGATGGCTCGCAGGTTCGCGTCGCCAATTACGGTGCCTATTCGGGGTCGACGGGCCCCGAAGGCATCACCGCGGAATTGATTTACTACGATCATGACAATCCGCCGGAGTCGATAGAAGACAAGATCGTTGTCATTCCGACGCGACCCCATCCCACGCAGCCTTATGATGACGATTACCTCGTCAATTACACATTCAATGATTACGAGTACGCGACCGAAGCCGACACATACCCGGCACCGTTCGAATTCGTCGATCCCGAGTTCAGTTTTACGTTCGATATCTGGTGGCAACTAGCGCAGCGTCTTGACCGAATTCCGAAAGAAGGCGGCGCCGCCGGCGCAGTCATCGTTTATGACATGGCATTTGAACGCACCGAGGGTATTTATTCCTTTCCGGTACCTAGCTTGTATGACTCGCCAACCTTAATTCTCTCGAGAGAAGATGGCGCTCAAGTCATCGAAGATGCGAAAGCGGGTAAGTCTGCAACACTCAGACTTGAAGCAACGTTAGAGCCAGCGGAAGCCTATCAACTCATCGCGTACCTGCCAGGCAAGGACTACGGTACTCCCGACGACGAGCAGATCGTTCTCGTCAATCATACCGACGGCCCATCGATTACGCAGGACAACGGTGCACTGGGCCTGTTGGCCATCGTCAAGTATTTCTCGCACATCCCGCAGGAGTACCGTCCGCGGACGTTGACGATATATCTTGACTGCCGCCACTACATGCCGGGCATGGAGGCCGCACACAGCGAGCCGACATGGATGCGTCGCGAACCGCAGGTGAAGGACAAGATCGTCGGCATGATACAGGCCGAGCACATGGGCGAAATGGACTACCGTGAAGTCGACGGCAACGTTGAGGCCACCGGGCTTGCCGAACAATCGTATCTCTGGTCGCGAAACAATCAGACCCTCATCGATGCGGCGATCGAAGCCGTGCAGAAGTACGGTTGGTCGCGAGCGCAGGTAGCGGTACCGGAGCGACCGGGCAAGAACGGCGGCTTGCAGCAGGTCTGGTGGGGCGTTGGCGCACTGGGGGCTCGAAGCACCGGCACAGAAGAAGAACCGCTCAGTTTTTGCAACGTGTGGCACTGTCTTGATGTGCCGGGTTTCGGTCTCGGTGGTTTTCTGGGCCACTACTGGTCGGTCGAGGCCGACATCAGCCGCTGGAACAAGGATTTGTTTCGGAGCCAGGCGGCGACGATGACTGAATTGACGGGCGTGTTGATGACGGCAGACCTGCAACAGATCGAACCTCTGTAACTAACGAAAAGATATCCCTATGTCATATCCTTTAATTCGAGATCCGTATTCGTCAATACATACGGGCTGATGACGGCGTGATCACCGATCAATGCCTTGGATTGCATGAAGTCTCTGGGTGAATTAATCGAATCGATGGCAATCAGTTGTCCGTCGCGAAGATAGAGGCAGGAAAATGCCCGGCTCGCCGGATCGCCTCGCAGCACCGTTTGATCAAAGCCGCCGGAAATGCCCGCGATTTGAAGCTTCAGGTCGTACTGATCAGACCAGAACCACGGTACCTGTGCATATGCCAGGTCATCGCCGCAAATATTGCGGGCCGCGGTCTTTGCCTGCTCAAGTGCGTTGTGCACACATTCGAGACGTAGTCGCTGACCCAGCAAACTGTTGGGGTGGTTGGTGCAGTCGCCGATTGCATACGCAGAAGCGTCACTGGTTTTGCAGCGATCATCAACGCGTATGCCATTGTCAACGTCGAGACCAGCGCCCCTTGCGAGGTCGACATTGGGCACAACGCCAATGCCTATCAGCACGAAGTCGGCAGCCACCGATGTGCCATCAGTCAGATCAACCTGCTCCACGGAATCGCTTCCGGAAAAACCGGCAAGTCCCGTCGAAAGCATTAAATTGACACCATGCTGGCGGTGTTCCGACTCGTAAAAGGCAGAAACCTGCTCGGATACCACGCGACTCATAACGCGTTCGGCCATTTCAATCACCGTTACGGCTAAGCCCTTGGAGTTGGCAACCGCGGCAACTTCAAGGCCGATATATCCTGCCCCGATAATGACCAGTCGCTTACCCTCATGCATGTGTTCATGCATCGCTGTAACGTCATTTATGTCTCTAAGGTAATACACACACGCCAACCCGGTCCCGGGCACCTCCAGTTTTCTGACTCTCGACCCGGTCGCGATAATCAGATTTTCGTAAGTGTAGGAATTTCCGTCTGTGTCGATAACCGTCTTGCCGGCAAGATCGATGCGGGTGACCGTAGTGCCCAGGTGCAACTCAATATCGGGATGGTCGTAGAAAGACGGCGGTTTGACGTAAAGGCGCTCTGCTGCCAATTCGCCCGCGAGAAATTTTTTGGATAGAGGTGGACGTTGATACGGGTAGTATTCTTCTGCTCCGATCAGAATTATTTTTCCGTCATAGCCTTTCTGCCGCAGCGTCACCACGGCCTGGCCCGCGGCATGGCCGGCTCCAACAATTACGACATTTTTTGGCATGCGCCAACTCACCCGCGACCGAGGAGGCCAGATACAGTACACCATACAGGCGGGAATCCTTCGTCACATATTCCGGCCAAAATCCTCAAGATTTCGCGCTTTCAGCCGTCAATATTTTTATCGAAGGAGAAATTCTTACCACGGGCATCTATTCGTGCGCGATCCAAACAGACTATTTGAGACCCTGTATGTCCAGTAGCGCGAAAAGCCCGTTCGGCAGATTAAAAGTCCTGCGCAAACTCGGGAAAGGCTCGCAGGGCACCGTCTACCTTGCCGAAGATCCCGCACTCGAACGCAAGGTCGCTATCAAGGTCCTCACAGCCGCCCAGTCCGCGCTCGCGAACACCAACGTAAACGGCAGCCCACTCGAAGGCCGTATCGCCAGCAAACTCAGACATCCAAACATTGTTTCGGTATATGACGCCGGCGAGTCGCGCTATGGTCCCTACCTTGTATTCGAATATGTCCAGGGAGAAACACTGGCCATCATTCTCAGATCAAAAGGTCCGTTCAGTATCCGCGATGCCGTGGCTTTGATCTCGCCGATTCTCGACGCGCTGGCGACGGCCCACAAATTGCAGATTGTGCATCTTGATCTCAGCCCGCGAAACATTCTCATCGACAAAGACGGCGTGCCGAGGATTATGGACTTCGGACTGTCGCAGTATGTTCATCAGATTCCTCGAAACCCCGAGAGTGTGGCCGGATCACTGCACTATATGGCACCCGAATATTTCACTGGGAAGGACATCGGACCGTATACCGATGTGTATGCTCTCGGCTGCACATTGCTGGAACTGGTAACCGGAAAACGAGCGATAAACGGGAAATCCCTCACGCATATTTGCAAAAAGATCATTGCATCCGAACTCGATTTCGGCTTGCTCAAGGACCTCAAAGAAGGACCCGCTTACGAACATTTCCTGCTCGGTGCCCTCACCGAACAAATTGCAGATCGCTACGCCGATTGTGGGGTGATGCAAGACGCGTTTCGGGCGTTTGTTCGCGATGCCGAACTCGAGGACGCCACCAGTGATGGTGCTGCGCAACACAGTACTATCGAATATCTTCTGCGCCGCATGCGCAAGAAGAACGATTTCCCGACAATCTCGCGCACGCTCGCCGATATTAATCGACTGACCGGTGAAGATTCAGAGGCGTCGGTCGAAAAGCTGACCGACGTCATCCTGCGCGATTTTGCATTGACCAGCAAACTGCTGAAGTTGGTGAATTCGTCTTTCTACGGATCGCGAGCCAGCGAGATTACAAATATCTCGGAGGCGGTCGTCTTCCTCGGCCTCGACCAGGTTCGGATGACAGCGAACAGCCTGACCTTCTTCGGCCACATGAAAGGCGACTCGAATGACGCGCTACTCAAGGACTCCATGACCCGATCATTCCTCAGCGGGCTTATTTCGCGCTATCTCGCCAAACGCATTCGCTTGCACGGGTCGGAAGAGGCATTTATTTGTGGGATGTTCCAGAGTCTCGGCGAGAACCTCGTGATCTTCTACTTTCGTGACGAGTACGACGAAATCCGTAGCCTGATGCAAAGTGACGCCATCGACAAGCAAGCGGCGTCCAGGAGTGTACTGGGCGTCAATTACGCAACACTCGGCACGACGGTCGCGGAAACGTGGCACTTGCCGGAAACTTTGCTTATCGCCATCAACGGGATTCCCGGTGGCATGGTTCACGAAACCACATCAAGAGATGAGCATCTGCGCGATTTTGCTGTGTTCGCTAACGAGTTGTGCGAAATCGCGTCGCTCGCCGAGCAGGATGCCCGAGACTCCATGCTCGATACACTGCTGTTGCGCTTTGCGGCCAGCATCGAACTCGATGCTGGGTTTTGTATCAGGCTTATGAATTCAGGATTGGAAAAGCTAGAGCAATACTCACCCCTGTTCGAGATCAATGTGCAAACCAGTGAGTATTGTCTTGCTGTACGCAATTGGATAGAGCAGTGTTACGAAATCGAAAACGATATGGTCGATGACGCATCCCCACAAGTTTCAAGCGGCAGTCAATAATCAACGGTACGCCGGATATTCGGTCCTGCGTCCTGATGCAGGGACAGTAAAAACACGGTAGATTGTGCGGCATGCTCAGCACAATTGATACCGGCATCATCTTTGGCTACCTGGCACTGATGATCGCCATCGGTTTTTATGCCAGTCGCAAGCAGAATAGTGTCAAAGACTTCTTCGTCGCCGGCGGCAAGCTCGGTACTTTTTCGATCGCCTGTCTATGGCTTGCTTCCTGGATCGGCGGCGCTTCGATTGTCGGTGGCGCGGCGAAAGCCTACGAATTCGGCATTTCAGCGGGCTGGTATATCACCTGTATTGCAATTGGTTGCCTGTTGTTCGGGCTATTTTTTGCGGCCAGGGTCAAACGCTGGGGCAACGAACATCAGTTACTGACCTATCCGGATTTCATCGAAACACGCTATGACAGCCGTACCCGGATCGTCGCCACGATCACGACCATTATCGCTTACATCGCCTACGCCGCGGGTCAGCTCGCCGCGGCCGGCGCTATCCTGAGTACGTTGCTCGGGTGGGATTATTCGTCATCGCTGTTGCTCGCCAGCGCAATCATTGTCGTTTACACCGCGACCGGCGGCTTCCTGGCGGTGACTTACACGGACTGGGTTCAATTCTCGCTGCTGTTCATCGGCGTCGTCCTGGTCGGCATTCCGGTTGCGATCGCTAACGGCGGCACCTGGGATGCGTTAACCACGCAACTGCCAGCAGAACATTTCAATCCGACGGCCTGGGGTGTACCGACGATGCTGGCGCTCGGCGTTTCGCTGCCATTGAGCTTTTTTGTGGCTATGGACAGTTACACAAGAATGTTTGCCGCAAAAAGTGAAACCGCAGCGAAGCATGGCACGCTCCTGGCGGTCCTGTTCCTGATGCCGTTGGCGGTGGGTGCTATCTGGCTCGGTATGACGGCGGCCCTCCTGTACCCCAACGTCGAGAACAGTAGCGACATACTGGCCAGATTGGTTGTAGATATATTTCCCGTCGGCCTCAAAGGGCTGATGCTGATTGGTATTCTCGCAGCTTTAATGTCCACCGCAGATATTTGCATTCTTACGGCCGCCGCTAATGGCAGCCGCGACATCTACCAACGCTACTTCAATCCCGAGGTCGCGCCTCGCAAGCTGTTTCGAATCAGTATCGGTCTCGCCGCAATTGTTGGCGTAGCCTCCGGGTTGATGGCGTGGCAAATGCGCGACATCGTGGCCATATTGCTGGTTGCATTTACGATTAATACGGCGGCGTTATTTGTGCCAACGATAGCAATGGTCTCGTCCCGAGAGGTCAGTACTGCAGCCGCGTTCTGGAGCATTACTTTGGCACTGCTTACCGTGATCGGCTGGTACATCGCATCCGCCATGGACCTCGCACCAGTATTCAGCATTGATCCACTGTGGCCGGGCCTGATTGTATCAATCGCGGTATTTTATGGAATCGGCCTGGTCAGTGGCACGCAAAAATGACCGGAATAGTGACATTCGACGGCGCGCCGCCCGAAGGAACGATCAACCTGGGCATCGGCCAGCCATCACCCGACCTACTACCCGTCGATCTTGTAGCGAAGGCCAGCCAGTCGTTCTTCGACAACGCACAACCGCTCGAACTCAACTACGGCGTCACCGAGGGCGATGAGCGGTTTCTGTATTCTCTCGCGGCCTTTCTGACCGAAGGCTATAGCTCAGAAGTCACGTTCGATCAATTGTTCGTTACGGGAGGGAACTCGCAGGCTTTGGACTTGATGTCGGTCGTCTTCGCCAACGCTGGCGACACGGTTTTCGTCGAAGAACCCAGCTATTTTCTGGCGTTTCAGATATTTCACGATCATGGTCTCAATATCGTCGGCATTCCAATCGACGATGACGGCCTCTGTGTAGACGCGTTGCAACAAGAGCTCAAATCTCACGACCCCGCGTTCTTGTACACGATTCCAAGTTACCAAAACCCTGGTGGTCAATGCACTACGGAGGCGCGGCGACGACGGATTGTAGAATTGGCCGAGGCACACGACTTTCTGATCGTCGCGGATGAAGTCTATCAATTACTCTATTTTTACGATGCACCACCACCTGCTTACGGCACGATGGCCGCAAGTGGGAGGGTCTTGTCACTAGGATCGTTTTCGAAAATCCTCGCACCTGGAATGCGACTGGGCTGGATACAAACCAACGAAGACTTGAGAAGCAAAATTATCGCCAACGGCTTCGTTAACAGCGGTGGCAGCATCAACCACATAAGCTCTCACATCGTCCGCCAAACGATCGACAATGGCACTCTCGACTCGCATATCACACATCTGCGAAACGTATATCGACGCAGAGTGGCGGCAATGGATGAAGCCTTGCACGAACACTTCGACAGCATTGCAAAATGGACACGGCCCGACGGCGGGTATTTTTTCTGGATGCGTTTCGACGAATCCGTAGACACCACGCCGCTTCGCGAAAAAGCACGCGAACTCCAAACAGGATTTCAAGCAGGTGCTGTTTTTTCAAGCAAAGGGCAACTCAGCCATTATCTTCGACTCAGTTTCGCGCATTACAATGAAGACGATATTCGCGAAGGCATCGCCAGGATGCGGCCGTTGTTTTGACGTGAAATGTGTGTCGTGTTAGTACTTGCTCCTTATCGTTCGAGTTCCTGTTGGGCGTAAATGCTTGGGTATCCCTTTGACCAGTCCGGCGGAATTGGACAGGGTCGCGAATCATGATCTGCCCATAGCGCCGGATTGCCACGCACCAGTTTTCGGTAGTTCGATGTTGTGTTGCCACTGTCTGCATAAGGATATGCATCGGCGGCCGCATAGTTGTTTATCAGTAGCGGTCGCATTCCCGGCGAAGTGCTGGACCGGGACCCGTGAACGGCGCGCGCATTGTGCACGGTAATGGATCCTTTCGGGCCCGGCAAGCACACGGCATCTTCTGCATCGAAGCCCTTGACATCTTTCGCTGCGATTTGGCCCGTCCAGACACGTTTCTCGTCGTAAAGCTCGTAAAGCGGTCCGTTGTGGCTGCCAGGAATTATCATTATTGGACCATCATCATCGAATGTGTCCATCAGGTAAGTTCCGATTGCAAGCACGTTGTAATTGGTATGCGGATAAAAAGGAATGTCCTGATGCCATTCAACCGCATTGGAGTCCTTGTCCATCGCCCATTTGAAATTCAGCTTGGAGTGATGGAATGTCACATCCGGTCCAACGAGATCCGCGGCGACATCCGCGATCAGACCGGTGGCAAATTGCCAATAGACGGGATCGAGATCTGGTGAATTCAATCGTCGTACCCGTGGCGTATCTTTGCTATGCCCGGGTGCCAGATCAAAAGTATTGTCTGATAGCGTGACCGATCGACTGCGCTCGAGGTACATGTCAGTCGTGTCGATTAGTTGGTCGATGACGTTCGCGGGGATCAGGCTTTCGACCATGACGTAGCCGACCTCGAAATAATGTTCGCGCTGTGCCTGCGACAAGACTCGTGCCGGACAGGCGAGTATTTTCTCGGGTGTCATTTCCGCTCACCCCCAATCGATCATTGTTGACTGCGAATTCAGAGATTAACCAGTGTATTCTATCCTTCGATCAGCCGACCAGTTTTCTATAGTAATGTAGAGAATATGCTATTATTTCAATAATTTAAGCGCCGCAAGGTCATTCATGTTGGCACAGCCTACCTCGTTGTGTCGTGGCTGTTACTACAGATTGTAGATGTGCTGGTGCCCATTCTCGATCTGCCCGTCTGGGTGGGAAAGCTAGTATTCCTTATTCTTATCGATCGTTGGGCGGAGATGCTTAAGTTGCCGGCCTTCAGGTCACTGCTTAGCTGGGTCAAAACAGATCTTGATTGGCAGCGAAAAATGGTCGAGGCCGAGGATGCGAAGGAGGACTTTCGCACGATTGCCAGCCAATTATTCCCTTAGTTTGTGATTCTTAACAATGCCAGAATAACGTACAATCCGCGCTCCCGACCCATCAAAAGCGAGTATTAAGAATTGAAGTTTGAGAATGTCGTGATCGCGTCACTCAGTTATGAAGATGCGCCGATCCGCGTGACCTCGGCAGAATTAGAGATGCGGCTGGCCGACAAGTTTGATGCGTTTGATATCACTCCCGGAATGCTCGAAACCGTGACCGGCATCAAGGCGCGGCGCCTTTGGGCAGAGGGCGTACAACCGTCTGAAGTTGCCACGATCGCGGCCCGCAAGGCGATCGCTGATGCCGGTGTCGACAAGAACCAGATCGGTGTGTTGATCAACACATCGGTATGCAAAGACTTTATCGAACCCGCGGTTGCGGCGCTCGTGCATGGCAATCTCAACATGCCGGATTCATGCATGAACTTCGATATCGGCAATGCCTGCCTTGCATTCATCAATGGCATGCAAGTCATTGGCAACATGATTGAACGGGGCCAGATCGACTACGGCTTGATTGTCGATGGCGAAGACAGCCGTTATGTAGTCGATCAAACTATCCATACTTTGTTGCAAGAGGAGTCAACAGCAGCAGACTTTCGCAGCAATTTTGCGACGCTGACTTTAGGCAGCGGTGCGGTTTCCATGGTGCTGGCCAACAAGGACCTGATGCCTGACAAACCTGCCTTTTCCGGCGGCATAACCGTTGCCGCCACAGAACACAACCAGCTGTGCAAGGGGCAGCGCGATGGCATGACGACGGATGCAAAAAGCCTTTTGATCGCTGGCCTTGCCCTCGCCGAGAAAACGCTGCTGCGCGCCACAGACTATCTTCAATGGGATTTTCCCAACATGGACCAGTACATTGTGCACCAGGTGAGCCGGTCCAATACGGAACAGTTGGCGGCCAGGCTCAAGCTGGATTTGGGCAAGGTGTTCGTGACCTATGACGAACTTGGCAACATAGGTCCCGCATCGTTGCCAATCACATTGGCAAAAGCAGTTGAAGCAGGGCGTATCAAAAAGGGCGACAATGTCGCCTTGCTGGGGATTGGTACTGGCATCAACTGTTCCATGATGAAGCTTGAGTGGTGACGACGAGATCCCCACTACTTTTCAAGAATCAACAGGGACGCGACGCTTTTGCGGAGCAATATCCGTTCGCAGCACACCACTTTGATCAGGGTGTTGCCAAAATGCATTATATCGACGAAGGTCGAGGTGAAGTCGTTGTCATGGTGCACGGCAACCCGACCTGGTCATATTATTATCGCAATCTGGTGCGCGAGCTTCGCGGTGACTACCGGTGCATATCGATGGATCACATTGGTTGTGGCATGTCTGATGTGCCGCCGGAGTCCGAGTACAGCTACACGCTGCGCCAGCGCGTCGATGACCTTGAATCATTAATCAAGCACCTTCAGCTCGAGTCATTCAACATGGTGGTGCATGACTGGGGCGGTATGATCGGCATGGCCTACGCGGACCGTCATCCGGAGAAAATCAAACGCGTGATCGTCCTCAACACCGCGGCGTTCCCGCTACCAGAGTCGAAGAAATTCCCCGCGCCGTTGTGGCTGACGCGGACAGCGCTCGGGGAACACCTGGTGCTCAGGTATAACGCATTCAGCCGGATCGCAGCACGGCTATCGTGCAGGCGCAAGAAGCTCAGCAAGC
>JADFNV010000018.1 GCA_022563195.1 Pseudomonadota bacterium | reverse complement strand
AATGCACATAGTGAGACGCTTCACGAGACCACTCATCGGTGCCATTCACTTCAATTTTAAAAGCGGTTTCGTTTGCAGTTACCATTTCCTCCCACATTCCCAAGCCGAGGAATATATGCGACGTCATGTGTTGAGCGTGAGCAGCCGCAGGTGCGATTTTCGAATACGCGCGGGCCATCGGCAATCCAAGCGGAGAGTGGGTCGAGTCATCAAATGAATGGATGAGGTAGTGCGCTGCACCTGGGTGCATCCGATTCGCGTCCCAGACTTCAATAAGAATCCCCGCCGCCCGCATGTAAGTTACGAAGTCGCGGTTCTTTTTACCGGCACCGAGAATCGAGAGACCATAGAAGGTGGCAGCTTCGTGATCCTCCGGATACGCTTCGTGAAGCTCGCGCATCGCCTCTCTGTACAAGATTTCGCGTTCAGACTTGTTGCGGCCCTTAGACTCTTTAACCGCACCAAAAAGCAGCTCGATTGCCCGAAGATACGCTTTCTCTCTCGGTGTGGGAGCCTTGGCAGCACGCGCTTCTGGTGTATTGCCAAGGCTACGAAGCACAGCCCCACCTGCTTCCTGATTCTGTACTCCCCAAATCGATTGGTGATGGGTCATTGTCTCGCCCCAATATGCCAGAGCAAAATCATCATCAACTTGCTGTGCACGTCGAAAAGACGCTCGGGCCTGTTCGTATTCGAAGCTATGCAAGAAAAGGACACCCGCTATGAAATGAGGCTGCGCATCCGCAGACCCTGAGTTCGGAAAGTCGAGCTGACCAAGCACCGGCGGTGGTTCTGCACCCCAGCACGTACCTGAACTGATAATTGCGGCCGTTAGCAGGCTAATGGCGACAACGCGCAGTATCATCTGATTTCCTGCCTTCGGTGTGGCGATACAGTCATTTGGGTTGCCTCGAAAGTGCGCCGCTATCGACTGGGATATCGTCATAGCAGCTTAGGATTGCGATTTCAACCGGTCGATGCAACACCTAATCTCTCAGGATTAGAGAGGAGGATGTTGCATATGAAGCAGCGACCAAGGATCGGTGAAAGTCAGCCATAGGACTTGCGAATCATGCGCCACGCAAGCCATGCCGTCGGCAACACCACGATCGGACCGGACAACACCAGCAACGCTTCGCCGCTTAACCAGTTGATGCCACCACCCGCGCTAAGGGTTCCGGTGCTTTCCTGGTACGGCCGTACATAAATCGTTAGTAAAGTGACGGTCATAATGACCTGGTACACAGCCAACGTCAGGGGCGCATAGCGCGTAAACCGTAGTTTCGACGGCGAAACCTCGCTCGGTGGAGTGCGGTGCAACTGCAAGCGGTAGTCCCGTTCCTCTTCGCTAACCTGGCCAATGCGGGACACCACCAGCACCACTACCAGGCTAACCAGCCCGCCGAGCAGAATCGGGTCCAGCCAGAACGGCAGACTAATAAACCCAAGGTACTCCAGGGCTTTGGGTACTGCATTGAATGCGAACCCGCTGACGATGCCCCAGAACGCGGCATCAGTCGTGATGCTCTTGCTCCACACGCTCATCAGCGCCACGGGTCCCCAGGATGATGCGAACAGCGTGCCGACAAAATAGGTCAGCCAGAAAATATCGATCGGTGAGACAAAGGCGATCCCCAGCGTTACCAGACCAACGCCCAGCATGATCCAACGGCTGAGCTTCAGCATTTCCTTGTCATCGACAGCATCGTGGCGAAACAGGTCGTGACTGACACTAAAACCCACCAGCGACAAAAAGGTTGAGGCCGAGGACAGGCCCGCGGCCACAATGCCGGCCAACAGCAAGGCGCCCAACAATTCCGGCAGCAGGTTCAGGGCGGCATAAATCATCACCTCTTCCGAAGGCTGGATGCCGGTATTGCTGAGGTTGATTACGGCACCGGCGGCATACAGGACCAACTCCATAAGAATCAGGAAAATGGCGGCGATACAGGCCGCGCGCATCACCACGTGTTCGTCACGGGCAATCAGGTAACGGCTGGACTGCCAGGGACTGACCGCATAGACCAGCCCCCAGGCCACCGCCAGCGTAATATTCCACAGCGTGAAATCCAGCACGGACGTGAATGGCGTGTCGCTACCCACGATGCCGTGCCAGGCCATCAGGTCCGGCTTATCCGGCAGTGTGGACAGTTCCCGCACCGCCGTTGCCCATCCTCCGGCATCCTCCACCAGGTAGACCAGGGCCAGTATGGCCACCGACGTGAACAGCAGAAACATCAGCGTGTCAGTCAGGATCACTCCGCGCGTTCCCGAATACATCGTGAACGCCGTATAGCTGACCCAGCTGATAATCAATGCTTGCGTGAAGTTGAAATCGGTGACATAGGTGAGGAGAAAAGCCACACCCTGGGTGACCGCCAGCAGGTAGCCGCCCAGGCCGAAAATAATGGTAATGCCCGCGGCCGTCTGCACGCGTTGTGAGTTGAATCGTCGCCCGAAATAATCCGCCACGGTCAGGGCGCGACTGCGCCGCAGATAGCGTCCAAACAACAGGGCACCGAATATATAGCCCATCGCACCGATGGGCGGCCACAGCAGGTACGGACCCGCCTGACCCTCGTACACGAAACCGGTCTCGCCAAGGAAAATATTGGTGCTGAGCACACTGGCCACCAGCGTACCGACAATCAGCAGCGTGGGCGCACGACGTCCGGCGACGAAATAGTCATCGAGTTTCTTAACGCGGCGACCTGCGTAATTGCCGACAGCAACGTAAATGATGAGGCTAATCAGTATTGCGCTGGAATAGATGTCCATTCTTATTCGTCTTTTTTTGTTCCGTTACATCTTGTGAGCAATGGAGATTATGTGGGAGATTACTGTTGCCGACAATAAACGAACCATCGATATCAGTGGGCGGGTCTTGCCTCGACCAGTATCGCGTTTCGTGACGCTATTTCTAAGTCTTCTGATGACAAGTTCTTGTCTTTATCGATACGAATATCATGGTAGTCCGCATCCTGCGGGAACAAGCCAAGATAATATTGGAGCCATTGCTTGATTTCTTCCGGATCATTCTCCACAGCATGGGCGTGATACCGCGCATCCCGGCCTTCGATTCGCAGCACAACGTCGGCCCCGCCGCGCAGATTTCGCCACCACTGGTTCTCGGCGGATGTAAAGCAGCGCACAGTCTCACCATCGCGGATATATCGCACCGGTGTTGTAAATTGACGCCCACTTTTTCGACCAGTGAACGTAATTAACATCAAACTTGTGCTCCAAAAAAAATGAATCGGCGACCTGAGCAGAAACCTCACTATCGGGTTGACAATTACGAATAACGGCTCGGGAATCTTCATCGCTATCTATTCAGTCACCTAAGCAATAATCACAATGTACGAGAACTTATTTCTCGCCCGTTGCCAGCCAGTGAGCACAGTCTCTCCCAAGTTCTTGCACAGCCCGTGCCTCGTATTGTGAAATTTCGTCTTCGCCCAAGATGTCGCGCCAGCGACCGTTCGTGCCTTTGTGTATGAATGTCTTTGCGCCACCATCCCAGAAGGCACCGCCCAGCGGCACACTCCTGGTTGCGTTTTCTTTCATATAGTCAAAGCTGCAGTGGAGCAATATATCGTCCCATTTTTCTTCATTTATGGAAATGTCCAGATACTCCGCCAGTCGGCGAATTTCTTTTGGCATGTCACTTTTTAGATTGGCAAAATGCAGAAAATAGACATTCGGCAGATCTCTGATAGTCCACCAGGACCGAACGTTGTCCCAAAACGGCCACCAGGGATAGCCATTCTTATCGAACCAGTCGTGATAGTACTGCGTTATCGTATCGGGCGGTTTGTCTATGGGCGGCCCTACTCTTCCCGGCGTATCATTCAATGCCTCGTACCAGGTGCTGTTGGCATTTGCATGATGGTTGTACAAGCTCCATAAGACATCGCGACCGTCCCTGCCGATATACACGTACTTCGCCTGCCCGGAAAAAACCAGCGCATCGACAGGTAAGTGCGTCTTGAGGAATCGGCGGTGCGTCTGTGCCACAACCGAGGACAGCTTGATGTCCTTCGGCGGAACGCGCAGGTCCATCCATGGCGACATTTCGGCCGTCTCAAGGCCATCCGCCCCGTCAAACAGCAGCTGAGCAATAATTTGTTGCACCCACGTCGTCCCGGACTTGGCATAAGTAGCAATAATGATGTCGTCGTCCCGGAACTCGAAATCATTCCAGATCGTGGAATCGAAATGATGATTGTGAAATTCACGCGTTTTCTGAGGCACAGCGTGGCTACTCATTGCAAACCCCTTTGTGGCAGGACACTCAGCGCGATCAGCATGCCGATCAGCCGAAAAAGATGTCATCGGGCGCATTATATACAAATGGACAGACAGGGAACGGTAGCACCAGCTTCCATCAAACCTGCCGGGATAGATGGCTACTCGGTAGCCGCCATTGAAATGGTAAAGTACCGAACGACGTAACATCGAAATGAAACCGCAAATATGATCAAGCGCATCTTCGAAACGGTCGTCACAGCAATCACAACACCGAGCTCAGGCGAATCAGAGGCGCCAGACCGGGACGGGGCATTGCGACTTGCGACTGCGATCCTAATGGTCGAGATAGCTCGCGCCGATCACGTTTTTGAAGAGTCCGAATTTGAACGGCTGCTCGAGCTTATCGCGTCACATTTCGAGCTTTCCTCTGGAGACGCGGCCGATCTTGTCGTTAGTGCCAGCGAGGCCACCGAGGACGTCGTGCATTTGCACGAATTCACGCAGCTCTTGCGCAAAAACCTTACCGACGCCGAGAAAGGACGAGTTGTCGGCTTGCTGTGGCAGATTGCGTACGCTGACGGACGGCTCGACAAATACGAGGATTCGCTCGTGCTGAAAATCAGCGACTTGTTGTATGTCAGTCGCGGCCGCGTCATGCAACTCAAACACGTCGCCAAAATGGCTGCACAATCCTAGATTAAAACGTGCTGTCTTTTAAGGTGCCAGTGCAGGCGCAGATAGTCCCGTTAGAAACGTCCGCAGACCTTCCATGTAGGTGTTCTCATCGCGGAGAAATGCGTCGTTGTGGGTGCCGCGAAGCGCCAGTAAGGTCCGCGGTTCATTGGCCGATGCGAAGATTGCTTCGCCGTGATGAAACGGGATGATGTCGTCGTTGCGGCTGTGAACGACCAGTAACGGGCAATGAACGTCTCGCACGTATTCACGCGTCGCATGACTATAGCGGCTCATCCAGCGGGCCGGGAGCCACGGATAGAGTTCCTGGGCAATGTCAGGAATGGATGTAAAGGATGACTCCACGATGAGCGCCAGTGGCCGATGCTGTGCGGCCAGCCGTGATGCCACAGAAGCGCCCAAGGAACGCCCAAAAATCACGATGTCGCTTGCGGATAGGCCGCGATCTTCAAGGAGGTAACGCCATGCCGCATCGGCATCGCGATATGTGCCGCTTTCCGTGATTTTGCCGCCACTCTGACCGTAACCGCGATAATCGATAATCAGAACTGATAAGCCCAGGTTCCGAAATAGTCGTATCGAGTCCAGACGGTGTGAGATGTTTCCTGCGTTGCCGTGAAAAAAGAGCAGTACACGCGAGGATTGCCCCGCGACGAACCAGCCATGCAGTGTTACTCCATCGGCAGTTTCAATAGAGACATCCTCGTAGTCCATACCCACATCGATAGGCGTCATGGTCAGCGTTCGCCCGGGCATGTCTGGCAGGTAGAGCATGCGACCCTGCATCAAATAGACGAATACGATTAACAGACCGTAACCGGCAATAACGACGTAGATAAATTTCATCATGGCCTGGTGAGAAAAAGCCATGCGCGTAATGACCATGACGAGTAATTACAATTTTCAATGATAAGTTTGTACATATTGGTCCACTGATAGACTATCGCAGAATCAGTATAGACAAATGCGCCAACGAGGAGATAATAATGCTCAAGGCTGGAGCCCGCGCACCGGATTTCGTGCTGCGAAGTGATCAGGGCACTGATACATCATTATCTGGTTTGTTGCATAGCGGCCCGCTGGTGCTCTATTTCTATCCGGCTGATTTCACGCCGGGTTGTACGCGCGAGGCCTGCACGATTCGAGACATCCATCAGGATCTTGTCGGCGCTGGCTTGCAAGTCGTCGGAATCAGTCCGCAAGACGCCGACAGCCACGCCCGCTTTCGAGCACAACACGACCTGCCCTTCTTGCTTCTCAGCGATCCCGACAAGGTTGCAGTCAAATTGTACGATGTCGACGGACCCATGGGTTTTGGCGTACGGCGAGCGACCTTTCTCATCGATCAGGACAGCATGATTCACGATGCGTTGCTGGCCGACATTCGTATCGACCGACACGAGGCGTTTATTAAAAAGGCAATCGAGCTTCGCGAATAAGTGCCGGAGCAAACTGAATCAGACGGTCAATTCACCCTTGAGATAGAACACGGCGTGGCCACGCAACAAAACACGATCGTCACGCAACTCACATCCAAGCTCACCGCCACGATGCGAAATCTGCATTGCCTTCAATTTATTTTTGCCCAGGCGTTTTGACCAGTACGGGGTCAGGACACAATGCGCCGCACCAGTAACAGGATCTTCATCGATACCGATACCGGGTGCGAAAAACCGCGAGACAAAATCGACGGATTGTCCGGGTGCGGTCACGATAATGCTGTTTTTGCTTAGCGACACAATCTTGCTGAAATCCGGGCTTATAGTCTGCACGGCGGTCCGATCCGGCAGAATCATCAAATAGAAACCCTCCGTGACAAGGCATTCCTCAACTTCGGTGCCCAGCGCTTCGGGCATTCCCTCAGGTATGCCGCCAGGCACTGCCTCGTTGGCGGGAAAATTGAGTATGAAGGCATCGCCGTCGACATCGACATTGAGCTGACCACTGGCCGATTCGAGTGTGATCGGCCATGACGAAGGGGAAAACTCCCGGCGAATGACCGCCGCAGTGGCGAGCGTCGCGTGTCCACATAGAGGCACTTCAACGGCAGGCGTAAACCAACGAATGTGCCAATGATTGCCGGTAGTATCGACGGGCACGAAAAAGGCGGTTTCGGCTAAATTGTTTTCGGCAGCGATCTGCTGCATCAATGCGTCGTCGATCCATTCGGTTAGCGGCACAACGGCTGCCGGATTACCGGCAAATATCTGTGTCGTAAATGCATCGACCTGATAGATCTGCAGTACCACTAGTTGACGATTTCTCCGGAACTCCTGCTACTCACCGCTAATTGTCACCGTGACCTTGCGCTCGTGCGGCGCGTGGCGATGCTCCCAAAGATAGATGCCCTGCCAGGTGCCGAGATCGCATCGCCCATCGCGCACCGGCAGATTCAGATCCGATTGCGTGAGAACACTGCGGACGTGTGCAGGCATATCGTCCGGGCCTTCGGCCGTGTGCGTAAACATCGGGTCACCGTCGGGTGCCAGACGCGACATGAATGACTCGAGGTCGTGCCTCACCGCCGGGTCCGCGTTCTCGCAGAGCATGAGTGACGCGCTGGTGTGACGGATAAAGACATTGCACATTCCAATTGCTACGCCCGACTCCTTGATAGCCGCCTGCACTTGCGCAGTCACGTCATAGGTGCCGCGGCCGCTCGTGGCAATCTGAAGTTCAAGCTGGCTAATCATTGGCAAGATACCCTGCTGTACAGAACGCACTTTACGTCATTGGAGCCAAATCTTCCGCGCCACCGGTGAAGGGTTCACCGAATCTCAAGCGAATGGTTTTTGTCTTGCCAAACCACGGTATCGAGATGATATAGATATTGTCGTACTCATCTTCAGCAATTGGCGGAACGTTCTTGCTGGCGCCGAGATTAGCGATCAATTCAGGCAAAGTATTGCTGTGTCCGACAACGAGGATGATCTCACCCTTGTGAGTCTTGAGTATCGCCTCGAGGACGGCTTCGGTATCGGCTGGGTCGTAGCTATTGATCGGCAGATCAAGCTGATCGGCCAATAGCCTGACAGTCTCTTGTGTGCGTCGAAACGGCGTCGAATAAATCGCGTCGATGCCCGCGACTACGTCCGCATCAACGAGCTGTCGCGTTAATTCTTCTGCCCGATGCCTGCCAGCATCACTCAAGCCCGGATCGGATGCCGACGGCCCCGCCTTTTCGGCATGGCGTACGAATATGATCGTGGTTGTCGCCTGAGATTCGAAAAACCAGGCGAGACCAATCGCGATCGCCGTATAAATGACGACAATCTGAATTCGGCGACGATGCCGTCGTCGACGGCGTTCCTGATCATTACTGGTGCGCATGAATTGCGACTTTAATAGGTTTTCGGGGTTTTGACTACGCTTCGTCGTTGTCCTTGTGGATTACCTGGAATTCACCTTCGATGACACCGCCCGATGACCTTTGTCTGGCCGTGGCATCATTAACACCTGAATCGTTCCGCATCATTCGCTGCAACCACCACATGCGCGCACCAACGAACGCTGTCGCGACGAGTATCACGGCGCCCAGGGCGAGGAATGCGAAAAAACCGAGCACAATCGAAACGCCGATAACCAACGCACCCACTATGACCACGAGAGCATTGGCAATCGGATTGCCCGGCGACAGGGGCTTCTTTACAAACATGTATCGCAATTCAGGTTCCTCTCAGGCACTCACTTTTCAGAAGTGCGAGTATAAAATCCTTCGAACCATGGTACCCAAGTTTCGCCACCATCATTCGATTGTTCAAAAAACTGACGCACGCGGCCATCATCGAGCAAGGTCCATAGTCCTCGAAAATCCGCTGTCGTGGAGTTCGCAACATAGTGAATCTTGCCAACGAGCAGCATCCCTTCGTCTGTAAGCCCACCGCGGATATTGATCTGGGTGCCTGATGAGGAGTTCCAGATCTGTACCCATTCGCCGTTGATGTGATCGAGGTAATTGATACTCATACCGGTGCCGCCACCCGTGCCTGCCCAATTCTCCAGTAATACGCAACCGTGTTCGGCCCGAGTAATACTGTTGGTGCCGGCAAGTTTGCCTTTGACCCCATGGACATCCCACTCACCGACCCAGTAATCAAACTCGGCAAACCGTTGCTCGTCCTCACAAGGGAATTGTGGCGCTGGCGTTTGCGCGCCCCCGCTGACGGTCGCGAATAAGACGAGTATTATTATTAAGGATATCAATGATTTCATAGTGTTTTTTTCAATTCACATGAAGTATATGTGAAGCTGATGTTGTAGAGTCAGACCCGCGTATCGCCGACGGGTTCGATACCTTTGCGGAGCCAGTTCCCGCGAATATTGTGTCGATCACGCACAAATTCAATGCACCGGCCATACCGCAGTTGAAACCACGGCCGTCTGCAAGCACAATTCGCGGCGCAAAACCACACACCGGAGAGGTGGCAGAGTGGTCGAATGCACTGGTCTTGAAAACCAGCAAGGGTTTGTAGCCCTTCGTGGGTTCGAATCCCACCCTCTCCGCCAATACCTGAAGAGCCCCTTAATGGGGCTCTTCAGGTATTGGAAGAGGGTATGGGAATTTGAATCCTGTTCGACAAAATGGCGTAGCCATTTTGGACGCACGCAGTGCGCCCGAAGGGTGAGCCACCGCAGGTGGCGAATCAATCCCACCTGTAGAAAAAGGCCCCTTTATGGGGCTTTTTTATTTTTCTCGCCGAGTGTGGTTGAGGATGAGGACCCTGTTCGACTCAAGCACCGGCGCAGCCGGAATTGAGGACGCGCAGCGTCCATCCCACCTGTAGAAATAGGCCCTTTATGGGCCTATTTGTTTTTCTCGCCGAGTGTGGTTGAGGATGAGGACCCTGTTCGACCAACGCCTATTCCTCTCCGATCAGGTGTTCCAATAGGAAAAGCACTGTGGCTTGTTGATAGATATCGCGATTCTCCTTCTTGCGATAGCCGTGACCTTCATTGAGCGCGTTCATGTACCAGACCGCTTGCCCCTGTTTCCGCAGCGCAGCAACCATCTGCTCCGCCTCAGTCACTGGCACTCTAGGGTCATTCTGACCTTGCACGATGAACATCGGGATCTTCATTTTGCCGACGTTATTGAGCGGGCTGATTTTCTCGAGATGGGCGCGCATCGCCGGATCCCGCTCGTCACCATACTCGACGCGTCGCAGATCGCGGCGGTAATCCTGTGTGTTCTCAAGAAACGTGACAAAATTGCTGATACCGACTATGTCGACAGCCGCTTTGAGCCGATCGCTGAAATGGACAGCGCTGGCCAGAACCATATAGCCACCGTAGCTCCCGCCGAACACGGCGATACGCTCTTGATCGAGATCCGGCTGCGTACCGATCCAGTCAAGGAGCGCACCGATGTCACGAACGGAATCCTCTCGATTGAATCCGTTATCGAGCGCGAGGTAGCTTTTGCCATAGCCAGCCGAGCCCCTGACGTTCGGCAGTACTACGGCCACACCGAGTTTGTCCAGCCACATCTGGTAAGTGCTGCTAAAGCGTGGCCGCGATTGACTTTCAGGGCCGCCGTGTATGGAAATGACCACCGGAAACGGTCCTTCCCCGGGCGGCTTGTAAACCCACGCAGGAATCTGCCGCGGCGCATCACCTGCGGTGTCGAACGTCGGGTAATGCACGAGCTCGGGCGAACGGAATGCCGCGGTATCGAGACCGCCAACCTCGCTCGTTGTCCAGCGATCCAGACGCCCATAGTCGAGTGGCTTCGCGCCGAGTTCCAGGACAAAGGTATCGCTCGGTGTATTGGCCGTGTTGAGCGTCATGGCCAAGCGGCGATCATCAGGACTGAACGCCAGCCCGCTCGCCAGACCGGTAGGTAGATTGTCGACGCTTGCGTATTGCCTGGTCGATGTGTCCAGCAGGTAAACCCGCGAACGTCCGTTTTCGTTAACGACGAACGCCAAACGACTGCGGTCATGGCTAATAGCGGCATCATCGACGTTCCAGGAAATATCGGCGGTTACGATATCGGGCTCAGCCTCGGAGTCCATCGATTGCCAGGCCAACTGCGTGAATTCACCCGCCTGATCCGTAATGAACCAAAAACCGTCGTGCACGTCATCGAACGCAATTGGAAAGTTAGCACTCTTGTCGGCCAGCCCGCCCGCCAGAAGTTGCGCCTTGCCTGAATCCAGATCAAGCACGTGCACTCTGGAATCAGCGATACTGACGTAATTTAACAGCAGCAGTTTGCTACCGCTGGCGGAAAACTCGGCAACCCCCCACCACGTGCCGTCCTGAGACTCCAATACCATTTCGGCACTGCCGGCGTCATCTGCATCCATGATCCAGATATCGTTCGACGCGCCGTTGCGCCGAGTGCTCTGAAAAGCGATTTGTCGACCCTGGCGGTCCCAGACCGTTGCGCCGTTTCTCGATTCACCGTCCGTTAACATCACGGTACTGCCCGCGGCCGGGTCGAGGAGGTATATTTGCGTAAACTCGCTGCCGCCGACATCGCGCGTGAAGGTCAGTTTTGACCCACCCGGCTGTCGCGAGACCGTACCGATGGGCTCGTTATAGAAAGTGATCTGGTGACGAGCGCCGCCGGGCATGTCCACCCGGTGAATCTGCGCGACATCGCCAAATCGAGTCGAAATGTAAACGCCGGTTCCATCTTCAGTCCAGTCACGGAAACTACCCGAGCGCACATTCTGGTAACGATTGAGGCTGTCAACGATCTCGGCGGGAATGGGCGGAATGTCTTCCATGACGAGATTGCCGTTGTTCGCCTCGATCCGCTGCAAGACATCGACAGCCACCGCTGCCGAAGCAGCAAAGCAGAGGCAGCCGATTGTCAGTCTGGCGAGTGTATGCATTTCAACTCCATTTTCATGATGCGTTGTCAGACGACGACCCCTCAATCGACTACCGTCAGCTCTTTAAGCAAGTGATCGGCGCCATAAACCGTACTGAGCGCCTCGAGAATTATGGCTGTGTTTACGCCGACGGTTCGATTCGTGCTTTCATCGAACCAATAATCTCCAGCAATCGAGTGAATATTGCCGTCGAAAGCGAGACCCACGAGCACACCATCCGCTGCGATGATCGGGCTGCCCGAGTTGCCTCCCGTAATATCCGTCGTCGCTATGAAATTGAAGGGCCTGTCCGGATCGAGATCTTCCCTGGCTTGTGTCCAGCTAGCGGGAAGCATAAATGGCCGCTGTCCCGTCGATCGTTCGAACAGCCGATTTGTCCGTGTAAATGGATCGACCATCTCGCCCCGTTCTTTCCAGCCTTCCACGGCGCCATACGTCACGCGCAAGGTGAAGGTCGCATCGGGATAAGCATCCGTGCCATAAATCTGGAAGCGCGAGTCGGCGATTTTCTCTTCGCCACGAATGCGCGGTGCCTCGACGTCGTCCTCATAACGCTTACGCAGGGCCCGCGCATCTGCATCGATGGCGAGTGCAAGCTTGACTAATGGGTCGTCACTGGCTTTAACGGCCTCTATGCCATCGTTCCAGAGTGCCTCACGATAATGGGCGTCATCGAGGCGGCTAGCATCGACAAGTTCAGCCGCAAGCGACTCCGGTGATTCGTTGCCGAGAATCATATGCACATATTTGCTGTCGGGTCCCAGCCACTCGCGCATTTTCTCCAGCGAAAACGTTAGCTGGAGTTTCTCGTACTCCTTGTCGATCGGACGAGTGGCCAGGAGTCTCTGTTCGACCTGCGGTAGCGCAGCATCCGTGTAAGCGCGCATTCGCTCATTATTCGGCAGCTCTCGTTCCACTGTGCCACGTACAATCGTTTTCGCGTAGTTGAACAGATCGCCGGTTAATCCCGCACCGCTTTCGATAAAAAGGTGCTCCTCATACATATTGCGGTGCGCCTCGACCGCACCGTCGATCAGATCCCACGCATCGCCATACTTAGCCTGCAATTCCGGATCCGCAACGATTGCAGCCCGTAGCTGCTTCTCCTCATCCGCTTTTACCGCCATCATCTCGTCATTGAGCAGGGCCTTCAGCTGATTGCGGCGCACTTTAATACCGTTCTCAATAATCAAGATGCGCTGTTGCACGGTTCGTGCAGCCTCCGGACTTGTGTTCTGCCAAGCAAGCATGCGGCCACGTAATTCCGAGTAGCGCAGTAACCACAAAGGGTAGACATCGTTACGCAACATCCTGAGTTGTGACATCGTTAGCTGGCGATTAGTAGATCCTGGATGACCCGTTATGAATACGGGTTCTGCCGCTTGCGGGCCGCCTTCGCGCCACGCCAGATAGTTCGGCGTCGATGCTGGTTTACCGTCCTCGTAGACCCTGAGAAATGACATATCAAGACACCAGCGTGGAAAATTGAAGTTATCCGGGTCTCCGCCGAATGCGGCAATATCCAGTTCTGGCGCAAATACCAGCCGCACATCGTCGTAACGTTTGTACTTGTATATGAAATACTGGCCGCCGTTGTACAGCGAAACTGCCTCACAGTTTAACTGGCCATGAGAGGCGTTCTCACATTCGGATTCCAGGTCTGTGAGTTTAGCCTTGCGCGCTGCGTTCGCTTCCGCATTTGCAAGTCCCTTTGTGGCATTGGAAACTTTTGACGTCACATCGTCGAAATCGATCAGCACCGAGATCTGCTGTCCGGGGCACTGCAACTCTTCATCCCTGGACGTCGCCATGAAGCCTTCGTCAGACAGGTTATTCTCTTCGCTGCTCAGGTCTCTGATACAGCCCCATGTACAATGGTTGTTGGTCAGGACAAGGCCGTCGGGCGACGCGAAAGAACCGGTGCAGCCATTTTCGAGTCTCGTCGTTGCCAGCCGCGCAGAGCGCAGCCACTTGTCGTTAATGTCGACATCGTATTTATCGGCAACCTGACCCGACGGAAAATTGTCGACTGTCCACATACCCTCATCGGAAAATACCGCGAAAGGAACTGAGAGAAGTGCTGCAAAAAGAATTAATCGGCGCATTGAAGGTTGCCCCTTTATCGAATGCAGATAGTCTAGCGGCCTACATACCGAAAGGGAATCAAACACTTTGATTCCGGAATGTGTCAGAATTACGCTGGGTACCCTGGCGCCGAAACGTGCGGAACTAACGGAACAATAAGGTGTTTTTGGACAATCTTGCGGCATCTCGGAGCTAAGGTTTTTAGACACCCTCTGCGCCAAAGAGACTTTTTGGGAGTTTATCTTGACGACCGTTCTCGTAAGAGGATGAGGACCCTGTTCGACCAACGCAGCTGCCAGTTGACGGGGAGCTCGCGCAGCGAGCGAGTCAATCCCACCCTCCCCTCGGATTACTTACTTTTAGGGTTAAGTCAAATTGAGCTAGCGACGGCTAGTATTGATAATCGGTACTTGATCAGACAGCCACTGTCATGTTGATTTACAGCACTTTTGCAAGATAATTATTAGCTGGCGCACCAACGATCATTGGCACCTACTGCTATGGAGGCCACAGGATGAGACTTCGTCGACGATCTGTTTTGTTCGCCGCGTCCCTATCACTCCTGGTTAGCTGCCAAGCCATGTTCGAAGATGCGGAGCAGGGAGTCGAGTGGCCGGTATACGGAGGCGACCCGTTCTCCGCCGTGATGGACGGGGATCCCGCCGAGAGCCAAACTACACCTTCGAAAGTGGCTGATCTCGATGTCTGGGGCTCGGTTTCACCGGACGGTCAGTGGCTTGCCTTCGTGGACTGGGGCACCGGAGACCTCGCCGTGCGCGAACTCGGCACCGGACAAGACCGAAGACTTACCAACAAAGGATCATGGTTGGAATCGGGCGAGTTTGGGATGTTTCCTGCCTTCTCGCCCGGCGGAGAACGGATTGCCTACACCTGGTTCAATCGGGATGGCTTCTGGGACCTTCGGATAATCGGGGTAGCAGGTGGCGAACCCCGAGTTTTACTCACCAGCCCGGAGCTGCGGTACGTCGAGCCTCAAGCGTGGTCACCGGATGGGACATACATCCTCACCACGCTGTCGAGGGCCGACCACAACTACGAGCTCGCTCTGGTGTCGGCACAGGACGGCTCCGTCCGGCTGGTCAAACAGTTGGACTGGCGCGTGCCCGGCAGGATGTGCTTCGCCTCGGATGGCGAGTACATCGTCTACGACTTGCTCACCGGCGAAGACGCCACCACCCGCGACATCTACATGTCGTCCACGAGGGGCACTCGCGACCTGAGTCTTGTAGAGCACCCAGCGGACGATCTCCTGCTCGGCTGTTCGCACGATGGCCAGCACGTTGTATTTGCCAGCGACCGGAGCGGGACCTGGGATATGTGGAACATCGAGGTCTCCGTCAGGGGAGAGGCCACGGGTACTCCCGAGCTGTTGCAACCCGAGCTTGGAGCCATCATACGTGGGCTGGGATCCACTCTAGATGGCTCGGTCTACTACGGCGTGCAGTCGGACAGCACCGATCTGTACGTCGCATCTCTCGACCCGACCACGGCCCAGCTCAAGCCTCCCCGACAACTGGCCAAAGGGGTACTCTTCAATTCGGCACCGGCATGGTCGCCCGATGGGAGTCGACTCGCCTACGTCGCGCACCGAGGGGAATCACGCTCCGGTTTGTTGTACTCGTTGGTGTTCTCGATCCTCTCGGTAGAAGGCGGCGGCGAAAGACAGTTTCCGCTCAAGATGACGACGCTCGGTGGCCACGCCTTCGAGCTCGAATGGTCGACTGACGGCAGCTTTGTGGCAGCCCAGGGACGCGACCATTTGGGTCGCGGGGGCTTCTACCGGATCGATCCCAAAACCGGGAAAGTTGATCCGGCAGTACAGTCGGAAGCCTGTCCCCCAGATTGTGTCGAGTGGCTCGCTCTGTCTCCCGACGGCACCTGGTTCTTCACTCGTTGGATCGGTGATGGTCAGATTATAGTGGCACGCAACGTCGCTCTCGGCGAGGAGCGACTGCTCTTTAGAGTGACCTCTCCTGTGGCCATCGGTTCGCTGGCCGCCTCCCCGGACGGTCGGAACCTGGCCTTTCTCTCGCGGGACAACGAGAAGTGGACTATGACTCTCAAGGTCATGCCCGTCGCAGGCGGGGAGCCACGTCAACTGCTCGCTGTCCAGGCACCGGTATCGATATCTGCACTGGCCTGGATGCCCCGCTCCACTCATATCCTCTACACGACGACCGATGCCGAAGGGAGATCGGAGCTGTGGCGCGTCGCCGCCGCGGGCGACGAACCGCAAAAACTCGGACTGCTCACAGAGGGTTTGCGCCTCTACGGTCTCAGCATCCATCCCGACGGACAACGGATCGCCTTTACTGCTGGAACGTTACGCGGCTCAGAGGTTTGGATGTTGAGCAGGCGTCTAATTCCTGAAATCGGAATCCGGATTGATGAATAACTGCTCTCGGCCGTTCTGCGACGGTCGCGAAGTGGCATTTTGCGTCTTGCGAATGACTGGTTCTGATGAAAGCGGTCAGTCCAACTGAATGCGATCTGACACCGTCTGATAAATCAGATTCTGATTTCTACACAAGCGCCAAGTTCAGTGGGTCACGTCTGACGAGAAACGATCTTCAAACGCTTGTCGCCAGCGCTGCTTCGGATCATCGAATCGAACATCTGCAGGATCAAAAGCGGCCGGGTCATAACTGGCACCAACCCACTGCTGCATGCCCGGATACTCCTCGTGAGCGGGATCGCCGAGAATTGCCAGTAGCTCTTTGTAGCCATGTATTCCGCCGCAGTCCTCGGGCGGACACGCCCTCGCGCCATCGACGCAAATCGGATGCTGGACGGCGGATAATCCGTCTGAGATTTCCTCCAGGAGGACTTCGTGTCGCCATCCGTCGCCGAAGTCATACTCGTAGTCCGCTCGATCTCCCGGTCCTTCGAAGTAATCCGCGATCGCGACTTCCCAGCCGGCCAGACAGGGTTCCGCGACATCAAAGGCGTCGTCAGACGGAATGCCGATTTGATCCAGCTTGCCAGTCGCTGGATTTTTCAGCTGAAACAAGTGCAGGTGGCAATCGAGCCAGCCCATCGCATCCTGAATAGCAACGTGAAGGTCCCAAAAACCATAGGTTCCCGGCACGAGAATTCGACGCCACACCATCGGCTGGGTACCCTCGAGAATCACGCGGAACTGGTATATGAGATCGTCGGTATTCACGTATCTACTTCTTGGCCAGTACGGCCGCAATTTTACTACCGTAGTGATCAAGCTCCGTTTTTTCCAGATCGATGAGGAAGGCTCCGTCAGTGTCGTCGATCAGATAATAGTAGTTACAGTAGATACGACACTCAATCCCGTCAAGAACGCGCTGCAGCGTGCGCTGCGAGATGCTCGAGTCAAAGCCTGTTTGTCGCTCATGGGATCGATGCCCTGGAATTTTTTTGCGCATGGACTGGCTCACTTGCAAAAACAGATTACCACCATCCGGGTACATTACCGGACATCTGGTATTCTTCACCAAGGTGGCTGTGATTCTTGTCGCCAGAACGGCGAAAGAGGCCCCTAAGGGCATTTTGGGAGCTTATCTTGACCACTGTTCTCGTAAGCGGCTGCAATCGCGGCATCGGATTACAGCTTTGCAGGCAATTCGCCGATCGTGGCGATGACGTCATTGGTATTTGCCGCACGACAAGCGATGAGCTTGGTAAATTGGACATCCGGGTGATATCGGGCATCGATGTTGGTTCAGGTGAATCCATGCCCACCCTCAAGTCAGCGATTGGCGACCAACACATCGATGTTCTCGTCAACAACGCCGGAATACTGCGCAGCGACGAACTTGGCAGCCTCGACTACGAAGCGATGCTTGAGCAGTACCGGGTCAATGCGCTCGGCCCGCTTCGCGTAACCGAAGCGCTACTTGAAAATCTGAAACATGGCTCCAAAATAGTCATCATCACGAGCCGGGTTGGCTCAATTGGAGATAACTCGTCGGGCGGTTACTACGGTTACCGGGCCTCGAAAACGGCGGTCAATCAAATAGGCATCAACCTCAAGCACGATCTCACGCCACGTGGTATAGCGGTAGCGCTGCTGCACCCTGGCCTGGTTGCCACAGACATGACGGGCGTCCAGGGAATTTCGCCCGCCGACGCTGCCAGGGGCCTGATTGAGCGCATTGACGGCCTGAACCTCGAGAACACTGGCGGATTCTGGCATGCCGAAGGTTACGAGCTGCCGTGGTAGAATCCGCTTAATAACGATTTAGGAGAAATCCATATGCAGGAAAACATCAATTATCTCGCACCGGTTGCCGAGGGGTCTGTCGAGGAGCGATCTGACTTCATTTGGAAGGTCTATGCTCACGTCGTCGGCGCGTTGCTGGCCCTGGTAGCTATCGAGGCCTATATCCTGACGTCTGGCATGGTCGACGGCATCATTTCAATGATGTACGCGAATCCGATGCTGACGTTTTTCTTGTTTATCGGTTCCTCAATGGGTGCGAATTACGCCGCTCACCGTTTCCAGTCGATAACCGCTCAGTACGCGGCATTTGCTGTTTACGTATTTGTTTTCGCACTGATAATGGCACCGGCAATATTAGTCGCTGAAGCGATGCAACCCGGAGTAGTCGATAACGCTATAGGCATAACCGTCCTGGGTTCCGTCGGCTTGATTGCTACAGCGATGATCACGCGCAAGGATTTTTCCTTTCTGCGCGGTATTGTCGTCTGGGGCATGATGCTGGCCTTGGTCGCGATTTTGGCGAGTATGTTTCTTGGATTCGAGCTAAGCCAATGGTTTTCGCTCGCAATGATCGGACTTATGGGCGCAGCCATCCTCTACAGAACGTCGGACATCATGCGCAACTACCCGACAGATAAATACGTCGCAGCGTCGCTCGAGTTATTCGCGTCGATTGCCCTGCTGTTCCTGTATGTACTGCGTTTCATGCGTGACTGACCTACAGACCCAAAGTAATTACGAAAGGGCCCCGCATGCGGGGCCCTTTTTCTTATTATACTCCCCCCATTGCGACCGCCAGCAGCGCCAACGCTGCCAACGGCACGATGACAATAATGCCACCGACTACGGCTAGCGTTGTTTTTACACCGCTGATTTTCTCGACTTCGATTTTCTCAATATTTTCGATGTCAATATGCGTGGGTCCCATGCTGCCGTCCGTCAGCCGTCCTCGAAGGATGTCGCCGTCGATTTCAGTGAGCGTCATATCCACAATCCGGCCGGTATTTTCAAAAACCACCAGGTGATCACCCATTTCCAATTGCGCCCTTAGATCGGTCTCTTGTGTACTCATCGGCCGCATCGAGGTGCAGCCGATGAGTGAGACGGCGGCAATCAGCACGATTATCAGTTTGCTTGTCATAACCTTATCCTCTGTCGTTGAGCCACCTACGGCGGCTGTCGAGGCTAAATCTACGCAAGCAAGCGCACGACCGACGGAGGAAACATTGATGGTTTGCTGATGACTTGCTGTGGAACGCAGCAGCTACGTGGGCTCGCCGTATTGAGTGGCATCGACCGGGATCAGATACCGGTTTTCATTGCGGCCTAGGCGTGGATAGAACTGGCCCCGCCCATGTACGGCCGCAGGACACCAGGCACTTCGATACTACCGTCGGCTTGCTGGTGGTTCTCCATCACGGCGATCAAAGCGCGACCTGCCGCAACGCCCGAACCATTGAGTGTATGAATGAGCTCGGTCTTGCCCGTGTCGGGATTGCGGCGGCGCGCCTGCATTCGCCGTGCCTGGAAATCTTTGCAATTGCTGCAAGAGGAAATTTCCCGGTATTTTTCCTGACCCGGCAACCACACCTCCAGGTCGTAGGTCTTCGCGGCACCAAAACCGATGTCGCCCGAGCACAGTGCCACGACCCGGTACGGCAATTCGAGGCGCTGCAATATCGTCTCGGCATGACCCGTCATTTCATCGAGTGCGGCCGCAGACTCGTCGGCTGCAACAAGATGCACGAGCTCGACTTTCTCGAACTGGTGTTGACGAATCATACCGCGTGTATCCTGACCGTAAGAGCCCGCTTCAGAACGGAAACACGGCGTATGCGCCGTATAACGCAGCGGCAATTGCGCGGCTTCATAAATCATGTCGCGCGCGAGGTTGGTGAGCGGCACTTCAGCCGTCGGAATCAGGTAGTACGGCGTCTCGGTCGCTGTCTTGAAGAGGTCTTCCTCAAATTTAGGTAGTTGACCAGTGCCAATCAACGCATGATCGCGAACAAGATAAGGTACGTAGACCTCGGTGTAGCCATGCTCGTTGATATGCGTATCGAGCATGTACTGGATAATCGCGCGCTGCAGTCGTGCGAGTGAGCCATGCATCACCGCAAAGCGCGACCCGGACATCTTACTGGCCGCTTCGAAGTCAAACATGCCGAGCGACTCTCCCAACTCGATATGATCGCGTACATCGAAATCGAATTTAGCCGGTTCGCCCCAACGACGAATTTCGACATTATCGGTTTCGTCCTTGCCATCGGGCACACCATCGTCGAGTAGATTCGGCAGACCCAGTTCGATCGCCTGCAAGTCTGTTTGCACGCTTTGAAGATCTGTCTGACACGCCTCCAGACGATCACCGAGGCCCTTTACCGCATCGAGCATCGGGGCAACGTCCTCACCCCTGGCCTTCGCCTTGCCAATCGCCTTGGAACTCGTATTGCGTTCATTCTGCAGTTCCTGTGTTTCGACCTGCAGGGTTTTGCGACGCTCCTCAAGCGCCAGGTAGGTATCTGTGTCGAAAACCTCACCACGGCGAGCGAGGTTTTGCGCAACGTCTCGGGTTGCCTGTCTCAGTAGTTTCGGATCAATCATCGATTTCTGATTTCTTCAAGCTTTTCGCGAATCCTGATCTCGAGCCCGCGAGGCACGGGATGATAATACTTGCGATTGTGCATGTCGTCGGGAAAATAGTGCTCACCCGCGGCGACAGCGCCCTCCTCGTCATGTGCATAGCGGTAGTTTTCTCCGTAGCCAAGCTCCTGCATCAGTTTCGTCGGCGCATTTCTGAGGTGCATGGGTACCTCAAGCGAGCCAAATTCCTGTGCGTCTGCCTTCGCTGCGCTGGCCGCTTTATACACAGCATTGCTCTTGGCGGCACAAGCGAGGTAGACAACGGCCTGGGCGAGCGCCAACTCGCCTTCTGGACTACCCAGTCGCTCAAGTACCTCCCACGCATTGAGCGTCAGTTGCAATGCGCGTGGATCGGCGTTGCCAATATCCTCGGACGCGACACGAATCATTCGCCGTGCAACGTACAGCGGATCGCAGCCACCATCGATCATGCGCATCAGCCAATACAAAGATGCATCGGGGTCGGATCCCCGCACTGATTTGTGCAATGCCGAAATCTGGTCGTAGAAATACTCACCCCGTTTGTCGAAGCGTCGTCGGCCTCCTGTAGCAACCTCCTGGACCGTTTCGTGTGCGATTTCGCTGCCGTCGGTGAGGTCCGCGGCAAGTTCGAGCAGATTGAGTGCACGCCGTGCATCGCCGTCGGCAGCCATCGCAATCAATTGCATGGAATCGTCACCCATCGTGTAGGCGTCGGCGAGCCCTCGCTCCGCATCAGTCAAAGCGCGCCGGACAATAGCGAGCAACGCCTCTTCGTCTAGCATCTTGAGCACGTAAACACGCGCCCGCGACAACAATGCATTATTGAGCTCAAAAGAGGGGTTTTCGGTCGTGGCACCGATAAACGTCAACGTACCGTCCTCAACAAATGGCAGGAATGCGTCCTGCTGAGCCTTGTTGAAGCGGTGCACTTCATCGAGGAAAAAAACGGTGCTGCGATTGGCGACCTGTCGATACTGACCAGCTTCTGCAACTGCATTTCGAATGTCTTTGACACCGGCCATGACGGCTGAAAAGCCAATGAAATGGGCGTCGGTCGTCGATGCGATCAGTCTCGCGAGAGTCGTCTTTCCGGTCCCGGGCGGGCCCCAAAAAATCATCGAATGCGCGCGACCTTGCTCAATTGCGCGTCGCAGTGGTTTACCCTCTTGCAGCAGATGCGTTTGACCGAAAAATTCATCGAGATTCGACGGACGCATGCGATCGGCGAGGGGCCGATCCGCGGCTGGTACACCTTCATTCGAAAAAAGATCAGTCAATGCTGCTGCCTGCCTTCCGTCTCGAAAACCAGTTCTCGAAGCGCACGCACCAACCGCCAAGACCGGCATTCGCTATGACGAGGCCAACGATTATACCGGCCGCGTCCGCGCCTATGTCGAACCATTCTGCCGATCGGTAGATGATGAGGCGCTGGCAGCCCTCGATAAGCAGTCCAAACAACAACAGACCCAAGCCAATACGCCAGTATGACCGCGGGTGATACTGCCCGGCAAACCAGATCGCAAGGAAAACAAACGTGGCGGCGTGTAGCCATTTGTCGGCCTCGATAAACCAGGCAGCGAACAGGTCTGGATCAACGAGGAACCAGACAACCGGCAGCAGTGTCGCTGCAAAAACAAGCAGCAGGAGAGCCACGCTTGCCACTTGCCAGTGACGAACGTAACGCAATGGCAGCATCAGGGAGCCGTCGCGTCAGTGACTGCCGGAGTTCCTACGACGTCCACGCCGTCAGGCACACGAAACTCGAATCGGCCCTGGTCAATCGGCTCATTGACGATGACATTGGACAGATCGACCAATGTCGTTTGTTCGAGGTTATCGAAGAATGCCATGCGACTAAGTTGTTGATCGGCAAAACCAAGTTCGATCCTTACGAAACCACTCTCTGTATTCTTCGGCGTCAGTGTGACCCATGTCGTTCCGCTTTCGACAAAACTACCCTCGGTGACGAATTGCTCCATCGCATCCTCGGCGCCACTGAGGAGTAATGCCGGTGTGTTACTCAGCGCTTCTGACTGAGGCTTAACCGTAACCTGGGCAAGATCAACGTCGTAGCTCCAGACGTTCAAGCCATCGGCAACGAGCACTTGCTCATAAGGTTCAATGTAAGTCCATCGAAAACGACCCGGTCGTTGTATCTCCAGCGTGCCGCTGGTTACGTCCACGATCTGACCTTTCGCATCGATCAGGGACTGTTCGAACTGTCCTTGCAAGGTTGTGATTTCGGTGATGAAGTCATGCACGAGTTGCTCGCCCACGCCATCTTCAAGAGTGTCGCCTATCGCAGGATGGCCGGCCGACATGGCAAGCATCGCTACTTTGACTGCTACGCGCAATTCTTTGCTCCTAGTCTTTCGCCGCAGGAACCAGTATCTCTCGTGAACCGTTCGATTGTAACGGCCCTACAAGACCGGTCGCCTCCATCGTCTCCACCATCCTGGCCGCACGGTTGTAGCCAATCTTGAGACGGCGTTGCACGCCTGAGATCGACGCCTTGCGGGTATCCATGACAATCTGCACCGCCTGGTCGTACAAAGGGTCCTGCTCCACATCCACACTGTCCGGAAATTTTTCAATTCCAGCCAGCCCTGGAGTTGGACTGGACAGTCCCTCGATAATTTCGTCCATATAACGTGGGGCGCCGCTTTTTTTGAGGTGGCGCACGACCGCATGTACCTCGTGATCGGCAACGAATGCACCGTGAACGCGCACCGGCACCGACGTGCCTGACGGTAAATACAGCATGTCACCATGGCCGAGCAGAGTCTCGGCTCCCATCTGATCGAGAATCGTCCGCGAATCCACTTTCGCCGACACCTGGAACGCGATGCGGCATGGAATATTGGCCTTGATAAGTCCCGTAATCACATCGACTGATGGGCGTTGCGTCGCCAACAGCATGTGTATGCCCGATGCGCGTGCCTTTTGTGCCAGTCGCGCGATGATCTCTTCGACTTTCTTACCCACGATCATCATCATGTCGGCCAGTTCATCGATAATGACGACAATGTAAGGCAACGACGTCAAGGTTGGATGCTCTACCGGCTTGTCCTCATCCTCCAGCGGCGGCGGCGTGAAGGTCGGATCCAGGATTGGCTCTCCCGCATCTATCGCCACTTTGACCTTGCGGTTGTAGCCGCCAATGTTGCGTACGCCCAGCAACGACATCAACCGGTAGCGACGGTCCATTTCAGCGATACACCAGCGCAATGCGTTGGCCGCATCTTTCATATCAGTGACAACAGGGGTCAACAGGTGTGGAATCCCCTCATACACCGACAGCTCGAGCATCTTGGGATCAATCATGATCAGCCGGACCTGCTCCGGCTGAGTCTTGTACAACAGGCTCAGCACCATCGCGTTGATGGCGACAGACTTGCCCGACCCTGTCGTACCGGCAATTAACAAGTGCGGCATGCGTGCAAGGTCCGCGACAACCGATTGACCGCCAATGTCTTTGCCAAGCGCAAGTGTCAGTGGCGACGCGAGATCTTCATAGGCCTTGGACTTGAGGATTTCGCCAAGTGTCACCAGCTCGCGGTTCTCATTTGGAATTTCCAGACCAACATAGGACTTACCTGGAATGACCTCGACAATACGAACGCTCACAACAGACAACGATCTTGCAATGTCCTTGGCAAGGCCGACAATCTGGCTGACTTTGACGCCTGGTGCAGGATCGAGCTCAAAGCGTGTAATGACAGGCCCCGGTGACACAGACTTGACCTCCACGTCCACGCCGAAATCCTTGAGCTTTAGCTCAACGAGCCGTGACATTGCCTCAAGTGACTCCGGCGAGAATCCGCTGCGCTGCGGCGACGGATCATCAAGCAGCGAGAGCGGTGGCAATTCGCCGGCCGCGGGCGGGTCGAATAGCGGTACCTGCCGTTCACGCTCGGCCCGTACACTGGGCTCCAGGGCCTGCAAGATCGGTTCAATGCGCGGGCGGCTGCGCCCTGCAGTTCGTTTTCTCTCGACTTCAATAACGTCCTGGCGCTCAGCTGAGCGTCGTCGGCCTTCCGCTTTGTCACGCAGCTCTGTGATTTTAATGCGCGCCCTCTCATAGGCAATGAGAGACCAATGGCCAATGCGATCCATAACGTCGAACCAGGAAATGCCAAGAAACAGAGAGACCGACGCGACCCACAAAACGAACAACAAGGTACTGGCGCCGAGCAGTTTCATGACCCCGGCAAGCCAGGGACCGACGATTTGGCCAATGATACCGCCCGCCGTTTCGTTGAAGCCCGCAGGCGAGAAGTGCAGCGTCGACAATGCGCAACTCGTCACCAGCGTCCCAAAAAAACCACCTCCGCGTAGCGCATAGTCGACGCGCTTCAGGAGTTGCTGGGTCTGTTGTTCTCGAAACAGCATCCAGCCGAGATAGAAGACCATCACAGTGAATAAATACGCGGGACGGCCAAAGAAATTGAATAACAGGTCAGCAACAAGTGCGCCTACTTGTCCGACACCGTTATTGACGTCTGAACTGCTCGTCGCCTGGCTGAAACCAGGATCTGTGACATCATAAGTAAAGAGCGCATACCAGAGAATGAGCGCCAGCGCGCCAAACACGTAGAGTGCGCCCTCACGCAGTGCTCGGTTCACCTGGACGGATAACTGTGACACCGATCGGGTGCTTTTCCTGGGCTTGATCATTATTAATGTAACTTAATAGATATTAACTATAATAAGATGATTATAAAGTATTTTTTATAGTAAAATAATACAAATTTACACGGTAAATCACAGCCACTCCCAAGTAAGCTGCCAAACTCGGTGCCTGACGATCAGGCGATTGCGCGTGAGGAAAGAACCTGTTTTCCCTACACTGTCCAACATTCGTGCCCAAGCAAGCTTGTGCCCGCATCGATAACCTTGAAACACTCGCTCAGGACCGCATCTTCTGTGTTTGCGCGGGCAACATCGCCGAATGAATTAGGAATAAATTATACATGAGTGACTTGAAACATTGCCGGCTTGTGATTTTGGGATCGGGCCCGGCCGGTTATTCCGCGGCCGTGTACGCCGCGCGGGCCAATCTGAATCCTGTCATCATCGCGGGCATTGACCAAGGCGGCCAATTGATGACGACGACCGATGTCGACAATTGGCCCGGCGACATCGAAGGATTGCAGGGTCCGGAGTTGATGGACCGAATGTTGCGCCATGCACAACGTTTCGATACTGACGTCATCAGCGATCATATTCATACAGCAGATCTTTCCGTGCGGCCGTTTCGTCTTGACGGTGACTATGGCAGCTATACCTGTGACGCCCTGATCATCGCCACCGGCGCAACCGCGTTGTATCTCGGTCTGCCCTCTGAAGAAGCTTTCAAAGGCCGCGGCGTTTCGGCTTGCGCGACCTGTGATGGATTTTTCTATCGCGACAAAGCAGTTGCGGTGATTGGCGGTGGCAACACCGCCGTCGAAGAAGCACTTTACCTGAGCAACATAGCGTCGAAGGTTACGCTCGTGCATCGTCGGGACGAGCTACGTGCCGATAAAATCATGCAGGATCACCTGTTCGAAAAAGCCAGGAACGGCAATATCGAGTTGCTGTGGGACCACGTCGTTGATGAAGTACTCGGAGATGACAGCGGCGTTACGGGCTTGCGCGTGCGCAGCACAAAAGACAAAGCAAAGACCACTGATATTGATCTTTTCGGAATATTCATCGCGATCGGCCACAGCCCGAATACCGGACTGTTCGTCACGCAACTCGACATGAAGAACGGCTATATCACAGTTAATGCAGGGCTATCGGGCAACGCAACGGCCACCAGCCTGCGCGGCGTATTCGCGGCCGGAGATGTTGCCGACCAGGTTTATCGGCAGGCCGTCACGTCTGCAGGTGCCGGCTGCATGGCTGCGCTCGATGCCGAGAAGTACCTCGACGCGCTTGAGAAAAGCGATGGACACATCGTCAATACTGGCGACGTTGCCGCATGATGTTACGGTGTCTCGATGACGGTCACCGTACACGATGCCATTGCCGATATTGCCGCCGATGCATGGAATCGGCTCGTCGGCGACGATAATCCGGTCGTCAGCCATGAATTTCTGTTAGCCGGGGAACAAAGCGGCGCCGTTTCGCCAAAGACGGGCTGGACACCGCGCCACCTCACATTAAGCCACAATGGCGAGCTTGTCGGTGCAATACCACTGTACGAGAAAAGCCATTCCTGGGGCGAATTCGTGTTCGACTGGTCCTGGGCGCACGCCTACGAACGAGCTGGCTTGCATTATTATCCGAAGCTCGTCTCTGCGGTGCCATTTACACCGGCACCCAGTCGGCGCGTGTTGTTGCGTGACCCGAATGATAATGAAACGGCCGCCGCACTCCTCGAAGCGGCAATTGCCCTGGCCATCGACACCGACTGTTCTTCCCTGCACGTTCTGTTCCCCGACGCCGGCGACCTGCCGCTATTACGCGCGGCCGGACTTCGCCTTCGCAAAGACTGCCAGTTTCACTGGCATAACCACAATTACGACAATTTCGAGGAGTTTCTGAGGACATTCAGCGCCAAGAAACGCAAAAAGGTACGACAGGATCGTCGTCGGGTAACGGAGGCTGGCATCGTGTTTCGGCGTCTGCGTGGTCACGACCTCAATCCCGACATCTGGCGCACAGTGTATAGGCTGATAAGCATTACCTTCATGCGCCGAGGTTCACTGCCCTACTTCGGCCTCGATTTCTTCATGACGATTGGCGCAACGATGCCGGAGAACATCCTGGTCATTCTCGCTGAACACCGCAACGAGCCCATCGCCGCAGCCATATTCTTCGAAAGTGACCGAGTGCTGTACGGTCGGTACTGGGGCAGCGATGGCCAATATGACGCACTGCATTTCGAGACCTGCTATTACCAGGGCATCGAGTATTGCATCGAGTTCGGCAAGAAAACGTTTGAGCCAGGCACGCAAGGCGAGCACAAAATCAGTCGCGGCTTTGTGCCAGTTGAGACCTGGTCGGCTCATTGGCTCAGACAGCCTGAGTTTTTTTCGGCGATCGGCGACTACCTTGATGAAGAAAGTCGGCATATCGACCGTTATATGGAAGCGGTAGGCGATCACAGCCCCTACCGCGATGACACAGGCCGGAATCGAACGTGAACGCGAACAGGATTGCGTGGCTCAGCTCGACCGATTCTGCAGATGCTTTCCCGGATATCGAGACTGCACTGGCAGAACCGGACGGCCTGCTCGCGGCTGGCGGTGACCTGAGTATTGAGCGTCTGCTCACCGCGTATCGCGCGGGCATTTTCCCCTGGTACGACGAAGGGCAACCGATACTTTGGTGGTCGCCGGATCCTCGTTGCATTCTTCGCCCTGCTGATCTGCATGTTGCAAGACGCCTCCGGCAATACGTTAACCGCTCGACACTAACGCTGCGGTTCAACCACGCGTTTGGCGATGTCATTCGAGCCTGCGCCGGGGAGCGCAAATCGGAGCAGGGAACATGGATTACGGCCGAGATGATCACAGCGTACGAACAATTGCACGCCAGCGGCTGGGCGCACTCGATCGAAGTCTGGAATGGCTCCAGTCTCGTCGGCGGTCTCTACGGTCTGTGCATCGGCCGCGTGTTCTTTGGCGAATCAATGTTCAGTGTCATCGATAATGCGTCCAAATTCGCATTGCTCGGCCTCACCAGACACATGCTGGCACATGATCTTGCCCTGATCGATTGCCAGTTGGTGTCACGCCACTTGATCAACCTGGGCGCCAGCACCATCCCACGTGCCGAATTCACGCGGATTCTGCAGGCGTCGTGCAATCCTGCCACACGATTCGAGGACTGGCCGGACGAATCGCTGCCCGTCGCACAGTTGTTGCACAAATGACGTCTGTTCGATTGCATTAAGGCAGCCATTTCTGCACAATTCGCGGGCCTTTTAGAGCAGAGAGAACCGCAGACCTTGGCCAAAGAAGAAGCCATACAGATGGAGGGCGTCGTCACCGAGACGTTGCCGAATACGACATTTCGCGTGGAACTCGAGAACGGGCACATTGTGACGGCCCACATCTCGGGAAAAATGCGCAAGAATTACATTCGAATCCTCACTGGTGACAATGTCACCGTGGAGCTGACACCCTACGATCTGTCCAAAGGTCGCATCGTCTACCGCGGCCGCTAAGATCACTGTAGGAGCCCGCTCCCGTCAAGCGGGATCGAGACATGCGGGGGCGATAGCCCTAATCCTCGGGCAGGTGCTCGAGTTCCTTGCGCGCCGGCTCTGAATTCAGCTGCAGATTATTATCCGGACCTACCACGATCCGGACGTGGCCACCATCGGAGAGACTACCGAACAATAACTCTTCGGCAAGTGGCCGCTTGATCTGCTCCTGAATGATTCGGGCCATCGGCCGGGCGCCCATCTTTTCATCGTAGCCACGCGTAGCGATCCACTCTCTTGCAGCGTCATCAAGTTCCAGCGTAACGTTGTTGTTGCCGAGTTTGACTTCGAGTTCGACCACTAACTTGTCAACGACACGTTTAATGGACTCTGCATCGAGTGAGCCGAACTGAATTATCGAGTCAAGGCGGTTGCGAAATTCCGGAGAAAACGACTTGCGTAAGATTTCCATGCCGTCACTGCTGTGATCCTGTTGCGTGAAACCGATCGAAGCACGGCTCATTTCCTGCGCGCCGGCATTCGTCGTCATAATGAGCACGATGTGGCGAAAATTTGCTTTGCGGCCATTGTTATCAGTCAGAATGCCATGATCCATGACCTGCAGTAACAGGTTGAAAACTTCAGGATGCGCTTTTTCGATTTCGTCCAGCAGCACGACCGCGTGTGGATTTTGTGTCACTGCCTCGGTCAGCAAACCGCCCTGGTCGAATCCCACGTAGCCAGGTGGTGCGCCAATAAGTCGCGATACCGTGTGTCTTTCCATGTACTCAGACATATCGAAGCGGATCAGCTCCACGCCCATGCACATCGCGAGTTGCCGCGCTACCTCGGTCTTGCCAACACCGGTCGGGCCGGCAAACAAAAACGAACCAATTGGCTTTTCCTCTTCGCGCAAACCCGACCGCGCCATCTTGATCGCCGAACTCAATGCAGCGACGGCAGTGTCCTGCCCGAAAATTGAGAGCTTTAGATCACGTTCCAGGGTGCGCAAAACATCCTTGTCGGATGTCGATACACTTTTTGCGGGGATACGCGCCATCTTGGCGACGATATTCTCAACCATTTCCACAGTGACACGATCACCGCGCTCGCCTTCAGGCTGCAACCTGAGACTGGCTCCAGCCTCGTCGATGACATCAATTGCCTTATCCGGCAGTCGTCGATCATTTATGTGGCGTGATGCAAGCTCTGCAGCAGCTTCCAGAGCGGGAGCATCGTATTTGATGCCGTGATGCTCCTCGAAACGCGATTTAAGTCCGTGCAGAATTGCCACGGTTTCATCGACGCTCGGCTCAGGAACGTCAATCTTCTGAAACCGTCGAGCCAGAGCGTGGTCTTTCTCAAAAATGCCTCGATACTCGGAGTACGTTGTCGAACCGATGCAGCGAATCGCCCCATTGGCCAATACGGGTTTAATCAGGTTGCTGGCGTCCATAACGCCACCTGATGCGGCACCCGCGCCGATGATGGTATGAATCTCGTCAATGAACAGGATGGCACCGGGGTCTTCACTAATTTCGGCAATCACGCCTTTCAAACGCTTCTCAAAATCACCACGATACTTGGTCCCGGCAATGAGTGAGCCCATGTCGAGCGCATAGATGGTGCAGCCGTGCAACACATCGGGAACACGTTCCTCGGTAATCAGGCGCGCAAGCCCCTCGGCTATCGCGGTTTTCCCTACACCTGCGTCGCCGACATACAGCGGATTGTTCTTGCGGCGTCGACACAGGATCTGCACAGTTCGCTCGACCTCCAACTCACGGCCGATCAACGGATCGATCTTGCCCTCGATTGCCATCTGATTAAGGTTAGTCGCGTACTTGTCCAGCGGCGAACGCTCTGGTTTCGGCTCACTTTCAAGAGGAGATTCCTTTTCGTCACTCGTGCTATCACCTGACACCTGTGGCATGCCATGCGAAATGTAGTTGATGATATCGAGCCGTGTAACGTCTTGCAGACTCAGCAAGTAGACCGCTTGCGATTGTTTTTCACTGAAGATAGCAACGAGAACATTGGTGCTGGTTACTTCTTTCTTTCCGCTCGACTGTACGTGGAATACGGCTCGCTGCAGCACACGTTGAAAACCGAGGGTCGGCTGTACATCCGTATCGTCACCATCTGACAGCAGCGGTGTCTGTTCCTCGACAAATTCTGTCAGCTGACGCCGCAACTCGGTGACATTGGAGCCACACGCCTTGAGGATTTCGTAAACTTTGGGTACATCCAGCAGCGTCAGCAACAGGTGCTCGACCGTCATGAATTCATGGCGACTCGCCCGCGCACCCTGAAAGGCCTCATTCAGACAGAATTCAAGCTCACTGCTCAGCATTCGACGGTCTCAAAATTCATCAGGTGTCTTCTATAGTACACAGCAACGGGTGCTGATGTTGTTTGGCGATACCCATGACCTGTGCGACCTTTGTCTCGGCGATTTCGAAATTGAAAACGCCGCAATTTCCCTTGCCCTTAGTATGCACTTCCAGCATAACCTGGGTAGCGCGTGTTCGCTCCATACCGAAAATTGACTCCAGGATGTCGACGACAAACTCCATAGGCGTGAAGTCATCATTGATCAGCACGACACGATACAACGGCGGCGGCTTGACCTTGGGCGGCGCCTCTTCTACAGCCAGGTCGTAGCCGGCAGATCGTTCCTCGTCTTCTCGGTGCTCACTCATCGATTCGGTCGTTATGTCAGCTTCTTCGCGTAATTGCACTAAATCGGGCCAAGTCTGCGGCTCACAGGTTATTATATATGGGCACACGACGACGATCTCCAAGCCCGTCGCAGGGTTTTATTGCCCCGGCGACGACCAACGACAGGGTGAACCGGCGATGACGTGCCAGCGGAAGATGGTAGATCATTGCTTGATATGGTTTTTTTGGCCCTTTCAGGCTTGTCTGCAGGCAACATCAACCCGTATCATCTCGGCGCTGCGTTAATAAGGAAACAGGGAACAATCAAACGGCCTAACTTATTATGACCCCCGAAGCCAAATGGACTGACTTTGCGAGTCTGGACGGCGCGAAAACCCTGGCGGCCGCACAACGCCTGTTGCCCGCCTGGGTCACGCTGCTGCTTGTCGTCGTCATCGCATGGCAACTTGCCGGTATCATCTGGATGCTCGTTCCAGGGCCGGCTGCCGGAGATTCGGTCCCTGTGCCGTCGAAACAACAGACCGCGTTGAGCGCCGCAGGCAATCATGCCGACGTAAGGGCGATCGCTGATGCGCACCTATTCGGCGTTGCCAGCACAGGCGCGTCGGACGTCCAAATACAAGTTGTTGATCAGACGGAAAATCTTCGCGACACGAAGCTCGCAAACCTGTCGCTCCGAGGAACCCTCGCATCAGATCCGGGTGCGATGGCGATCGCGATCATCGCCGACGCTGACAACGAAGAGAAGGTATATACGATCGGTGATTCAGTTACCCCAGGCGCAAGACTCCATGCTGTGTATGCCGATCGCGTTGTCCTCAATGAGAATGGTGTCCTGACCAACCTTAAGCTGCCAAAAGATTTTCCTGCTGGCTCACCTGCGATCACCAGACGAAACACGACGATCACGAATCGCGCGGTGAGAAATACACCGAGCATCCAGTCCGTTGTGGCTCAGAACGTATCGAGGCTGGCAGACGTCATCCGGCCGACACCGTATTTCGTCAATGGGCAACAACAAGGCTATCGCGTGTATCCAGGCCGCAATCGGAAACAATTCACGGCGCTTGGTTTGCGCCCTGGTGACCTGATCAAGGATATTGACGGACAGTCTCTGACGGACCCGTCCCAGGCGATGCAGATTTTTCAATCACTGGGCAACGCGGACCAGGTTTCGGTAACGGTTGAACGTAACGGGCAAGCCCAAGTCATCATACTAAAGACCAGTCAACTCGATATCGCGGATGAGACCAACCGATGAATCACACCCCAACCATGCATTTGCGATTTCGCTTAGTTTTTTCGCTGGCGTTCGTCTGTCTGGCGGTAACTCTGCCGGCCTGGAGCCAACAAACTACCATCACGCCGAATTACAAAGAAGCTGACATTCGACAAATTATCGAGGCTGTCGGTGAGGTGACGGGGAAGAACTTCATCATCGATCCGCGCGTGAACGCCAAAGTCACGATGTTGTCGACGACGCCGATGTCGCCCGACGCTTTTTACGAAGCGTTTTTGTCAATCTTGCAGGTGCACGGCTATGTCGCTATTAAATCCGGTGACGTGACTAAAATTATGCCCGACGCGACCGCGCGGCAATACGCCGGCCCTCTGGGCACGGCTGGGGCCGCTGGTGCAGATGATATTATAACGCAGGTACTGCAGGTACATAACGTCGGTGCGGCCCAGCTGGTACCGATTCTGCGCCCGCTAATTCCGCAATACGGTCACCTTGCAGCTCACCCCGGCTCGAACATGCTGATCATTTCCGATCGCGCCGCCAACGTACATCGAATTATCAGCATTGTCCGCCGTATTGACCAGGCCAATGATGAGGACATCGTGGTCGTGCGGCTCGAGCACGCTTCAGCGAGTGAAATTGTACGCATTCTGACCACGCTGGCACAGCAACCGCGTTCCGACGGCATGCCGGTTACGACGAGCCTGGTCGCAGATGCGCGTACCAACAGCGTATTGATTGGTGGTGATAAGAGCGAGCGACTACGACTCCGTGCGCTGATTGCACATCTCGACACGCCGCTCGAGGACGGTGGCGATACGCAGGTACGCTATTTGCGCTACGCCGACGCGGAAGAACTCGCAACCAAGCTGCAGCAGCATTTCACCTCCCAGGTGCAAGCTGCCGCTAGCCAGGCGGCCGCGGGTTCGGCAGCCGATACCGTCAGTGTCTGGGCCGATACGCAGACCAATGCACTTATCGTCAATGCGCCGCCGAAGATGATGCGCTCGCTGATGCTGATCGTCGACAAACTCGACATTCGCCGCGCACAAGTACTCGTTGAAGCCATCATCGTTGAAGTTATCGTCGATAAGACTTCCGAGCTTGGCATCACCTGGGCCGTCGGCAGCGACAGCGCCAATTCGCCCATTGGCATCACTAATTTCCCGGACTTTGGTCCGGGCGTCGTGCAAATCGGCGCCGTTGCGGGCAGCGGTGGCCTTGTGGACCCAACCGGTTTGATTGGCGAGGGCCTGACCATCGGCCTTGGTCGAATAAGCGATACCGGAATTAGCTTCGCTGGAATAATCCGTGCACTGCAAGGCGACGCCAATACGAACATCATCTCAACGCCATCAATCGTAACCACCGATAATGAGGAGGCAACTCTCAATGTCGGTCAGGAGGTACCGTTTGTCACAGGTTCATACAGCAGTGCCGGTGCAGCAGGAAATATTGGCGGAGTTAACCCGTTTCAGACCATTCAGCGCCAACAGATCGGTGTCAAGCTGCAGATAACGCCGCAGATCAACGAAGGCGACTCATTGCTGTTGAAGATCTTCCAGGAGATTTCGAGCATCGCGCAATCTGCGGCGGGGGCCGTCGACCTGATCACGAATCAACGCATCATCGAAACGACGGTCATTGTCGATGACAGACAGATTTTGGTACTTGGCGGGCTAATGGAAGATGTCTTGCGTGAAAGTGATCAGCGCGTACCGATTCTCGGCAGCATTCCCATCATCGGCAACCTCTTCCGCAGCCGCAAGACCGACAAGATCAAGACGAATTTGCTCATCTTCATTCGACCGACAATTCTTCGCGATTCTTCGCAGACGATTCTTGAAACCAACGCCAAATACAATTACATCCGTAACATCCAGCAAGGGAATCGGGGCACTAGCGTGCAACTGATGCCCGGCCAGCAACGCCCGATGCTGCCGCCGTTGGACCTATACAACCAGCCCCGACCGGACACGGAAAGCGAATAATTCGCCCGAATCAATCGATGCAAAGCGACAAGGAAATCGTTCCGGAATCGACGCAAGCGAGCAACGTACAGGCTGCGCCTGAAAATATCGCCCTGCCCTTTGCGTTCGCTAAACGCCACGGCGTACTCATTCGGGCATTCACTGTCGATGCTGCGGAAGCTGTCTACCGGCCCGGCGTATCTCCTCATAGCCTCGCTGAAGTCAGGCGTTTCGCCGGCGTACGGTTAAATTTGTCCTGCGTATCGGACGAGGATTTTGACGCACTGTTGCAAGAGTCCTATGAACAGGGCAGCAATAAAGCGATGCATATGGTTGACGGCCTTGATGCCGAAATAAACCTGACTCAAGCCGCGCAGGAACTGCAGGAACCCTCGGACTTGCTCGAGAGTGATGACGACGCACCGATCATTCGCTTCATCAACGCCGTACTGACTGAGGCGGTGAAAGAAAATGCGTCGGACGTGCATATCGAACCCTATGAAAACCGTCTCGGCGTGCGCTTTCGAGTGGACGGCATACTTCGCGAGATACTCGAGACTCGACGCGAGCTCGCGCCGCTGGTCGTTTCACGCATCAAAGTCATGTCGAAGCTCGACATCGCGGAAAAACGTCTGCCGCAAGACGGCCGAATTTCCTTGCGTATTGCAGGCAGGGCCGTCGATGTACGTGTATCGACGATGCCTTCCGGGCACGGCGAGCGAGTCGTACTTCGCTTGCTCGACAAGCAGGCAGGACGCCTGGACCTGACATCGCTAGGGATGCAAGACGAGGCACAGGCGACGATGGACGAGCTGATCCATAAGCCGCACGGCATTATTCTGGTGACGGGACCGACTGGCTCGGGAAAAACGACGACGTTGTATGCGGCGCTCGAATGCATCAACGACAACAGCCGCAACATCATGACTATCGAGGACCCGATCGAGTATTTCATCGACGGCATCGGCCAGTCCCAGGTGAATAACAAGGTCAAGATGACGTTTGCCAGAGGGCTGCGGGCGATATTGCGTCAGGACCCCGATGTCGTCATGGTTGGTGAGATTCGCGACCTGGAAACTGCCGAGATCGCCGTACAAGCGAGCCTGACCGGCCATCTTGTGCTCTCTACACTGCACACCAATACGGCGGTGGGAGCCGTGACCCGTTTGCGCGACATGGGTGTCGAGCCATTCCTGTTATCGTCAAGCCTCATCGGCGTGCTCGCACAGCGACTCGTGCGTGTGCTCGACGAGGACACCAAGTTGCCCTACGCTGCCACCGAATACGAGTGCAAACTTCTTGACATGGATCCTGCCAATCCACCGACACTGTACCGACCGGGTACCGGCGGCAACGATGGCTTTCAGGGACGCACCGGTATTTACGAGCTGATTGCCGTCGGCGCCGAAATGCGCACCATGATTCATGATGGTGTCAGCGAACAGGATCTTGAGCGTCATGCGCGAAAAATGGGGCCAAGTATTCGAGCTGACGGTCGTCGCTGCGTACTGGCAGGTGAAACCACGCTTGAAGAACTGCTTCGTGTAACCCGCGAGGACTAGTAATGTCAGCTCGATGGACTAATAGTACTCCGTCATCGTGATAGTGATGGAGTACAAGCATGGGCGCATTTGAATTCGTCGCGATTGACCAGGCCGGCAAAGAATCCAAAGGCCTGATCGAAGGCGATACGCCGAAACAAGTCCGGCAGATCCTGCGTGACCGTCACCTGCTACCGGTCCAGGTCACCGAAGTCGCCCAAAAAGAAGCTCGTCGGCAGAGTACGTTTTCGCTGCGCCGTGGTATTTCCACAGCCGACCTGGCGATATTGACTCGACAACTGGCATCACTGTCGGAAGCGGGGCTACCGCTTGAAGAGGCGTTACTGGCAGTCGCACAACAGAACGAGCAGCCCAGGACCAAGAGCATCCTCCTCGGTGTCCGTTCTCGCGTCATGGAGGGTCACACACTCGCGGACGGCTTCGGTGAGTTTCCGCAGGCATTTCCCGAGTTGTATCGCGCCACCGTCGCCGCCGGTGAGCAATCAGGGCACCTCGACATCGTCCTCGATAGACTCGCCGATTATACCGAGGCCCGACAAGAGCTGCGGCAACGCATCACCAATGCAATGGTTTATCCGATCGTGCTGGTCATAATGTCGGTCGCCATCATCAGTTTTATGCTCGCAACCGTCGTCCCGCGCATTGTCGGTGTGTTCGAAAACGCATCAGGTGAATTGCCAGCATTGACGCGTGGAATGATCGCGACCAGCGATTTTCTTCGCGATCACTGGCTCGCCCTGGTCGTCGCAGCAGGGAGCATCATATATGGCCTATGGTGGTTGCTGCAGAAGACCGGTCCCAGGCAGAAATATCATCGTTTTCTATTAGCCATGCCAATCGCGGGGAAACTCACGAGGGGAATTAATACGGCACGATTTACCCGGACGTTCAGCATTCTTGCTGGTAGCGGCGTGCCCATTCTCGAAGCCCTCAAGATCGCTGCCGAGGTTATTGAAAATCTTCCGATGCGAGACGCCGTCATCGAGGCGACATTGCGCGTGCGTGAGGGTGCCGCGATCAGCAAATCTCTCGCGGCAAGCAAACTGTTTCCTCCGATGATGATTCACTTGATCGCGAGTGGAGAAACGGGTGGTAAACTCGAAGAAATGTTGACGCGCACGGCGAATTATCAGGAACGTGAAGTTGACGGATTGATCGCCACACTGCTCGGCATTTTGCAACCATTGTTGATTGTATTGATGGGCGCTATCGTGATGACAATCGTGCTCGCAATCTTGTTACCTATTTTCGAGATGAACAACCTGATTCGCTGATTTCGCCCGACTTTTTTTCTGAGAAGCACGTCACAAAAACCGAATCTGCGTTCTTGCAGAAACTCTGTTTTCGCGGTATACCATCGATGATGAACGGTGAAGACGACATTAAACCAGACGAGCAGACAGAGGATACCGTCGTAATCGGTAGCAACGATGCGGTAGACAATGTCGGCGACATATCCGTTGAGATTAATGTCGAGGAACTCGTTGCAAGAATCGAATCGGATAACGGAGACTCCAAGAAACACGAGGGTGAAGTTCGCCGCCAGCTTGATGACAAAATCGAACAAACCGAAAGAAAACACGACAGCACGTACAACTTTAACCTCGACGACGATTTGGACGGTTTGTGAACCCGCTGTTGGAGCCCGCCATGCGGGCGATATCCGCCCGGGCGATTATGGAAATCGCCCGCATGGCGGGCTCCAACAGTAATAATTACCGAAAGTCGCGCGAAGTAACCACAAGATTCCCTAACATCTCCGTGTGATCGATCAACTGCCTGGCAATGACGTGGATCACTTCACCTTCGATCTGCAATTCCCCGCGAATACCCATAAGCCGCGCATTCAGTAACGCCGCACGATGCTGTTCGGCAACCTGCTTCCAGACGATCAGGTTAATGTGGCCGGTCTCGTCCTCGAGAGTGACAAACGTAACACCGCTGGCCGTTCCGGGTCGCTGCTTGGTAATCACGAGACCGGCAACACAAACATTCGACCCGGTCATGAGATCGGGCAATCGCTCTGCCTGCAGATAACGATAGCGATCGAGCCTGGCCCTGAGCAGATGCATGGGATGGCGTTCGAGTGTCAGCCCCAGGCTTTGGTAGTCGGCAACGATGTTCTGTCCCTCGGTTGGCTTTCTAAGCAGCGGTACGGCCTCATATCGATCCATCGATGCAAACAACGGCGTCGGTTTTTCAATGCCAGCAACTGCCCAACGCGCCCGGTGACGGTGCCCCTCGAGCGCTTTGAGCGCACCGGCCGACGCCAATACCCCGAGTTCACGGCGATCGAGCACGGCTCTTTCGAGCAATTGCTGAATGCTGCGATAACCCGCGTCATTGGCAGGCCGTGCATCGACAATACGACGTCCGGCATCCTCGGCTAGCCCTTTGACAATCCTCAGACCGAGACGCAATGCTGCCTTACCATCATCACGCACTTCGAGCGTGCAATCCCAGCGACTTTGATTGACATCGACGGTTCGAACCTCGACATCATTGCGCCTGACATCCTGTATTAACTGCGACGCCGAATAGAACCCCATAGGCTGGCTGTTCAACAACGCAGCCGTAAATGCGGCAGGCTCATGGCATTTGAGCCAGGACGAGACGTACACGAGTAGGGCAAAACTGGCTGAATGCGACTCGGGAAAACCGTATTCACCAAAGCCCTCTATTTGCCGAAAAATCTGCCGGGCGAATTCCTCCTCGTAACCGCGCTCACGCATACCGGTGATCAACTTGTCCTTAAAGGGTCCAAGACCACCACGCCGCTTCCAGGCAGCCATCGCACGTCGCAGTTGATCCGCCTCGCCCGGCGTAAACCCGGCTGCAACGACCGCCAGTTGCATAACCTGCTCCTGAAAAATCGGTACACCGAGCGTTCGCTGCAATACATCTTTGACCGCCTCGCTCGGGTAGTCGACGGCTTCTTCGCCGTTTCGCCGCCGCAAGTAGGGATGCACCATATCGCCCTGTATCGGACCCGGGCGAATAATCGCAACCTCGACGACGAGATCGTAATAACAACGTGGCCTGAGGCGCGGCAGCATCGCCATTTGTGCACGGGATTCGATCTGGAACACACCCATCGTCTCGCCCTTGCAGATCATGTCGTAGACGCGCGGGTCCTCGGCCGGCACGTTCGCGAGCGTGAGTTCCCGGCCATCGAATTCGCGTATGAGCTCGAAGCTGCGTCGAATCGCCGTCAACATGCCCAGGCCAAGTATGTCGACCTTAAGCAATCCAAGATCCTCGAGGTCGATCTTCTCCCACTGAATGACGGTGCGATCCGGCATCGCCGCATTCTCAATAGGCACGAGATCGGAGAGCGGCCCATTGGAGATGACAAACCCGCCGACATGCTGTGACAGATGCCTTGGAAAACCCAGCAATTCTCCAACCAGGTACAAGAGCCGTTTGATAATCGGGCTTTCGGGATCGAGCCCGGCTTCGAGGACACGACTGTCATCGACACGCTTGCCGTCCCACCATTGCATCGACCGCGCAAGACGCCCAACCTGCAATTCGCTAAGACCCAATGCTTTACCGACATCCCGCAACGCACTGCGGGGTCGATAGGTGATCACAGTAGCTGCAAGCGCCGCCCGTTCCCTGCCGTATTTCTCGTAGATGTACTGAATGACTTCTTCACGGCGTTCGTGCTCGAAATCAACATCGATGTCGGGCGGTTCATCGCGTTCTTTCGAGATAAATCGCTCCACCAGCATCGCCATACGCCCTGGATCGACTTCGGTGATACCGAGGCAATAACACACAGCCGAATTCGCCGCTGAACCGCGACCCTGGCATAGAATATTTTTCGAGCGTGCAAATGCAACGATGTCGTACACCGTTAAAAAGTAGGGTTCGTAGCCAAGATCGGCGATGAGTCTGAGCTCATGTTCCACGAGTGCGATGACCTTCCCCGGAATACCGTCAGGCCACCGACGCTGCATACCCTGCTCGGTCAGGCGTCGCAAATAACTCGCAGCCGTTTCACCATCGGGCACGATTTCGTCCGGGTACTCGTAGCGTAGTTCGTCCAGTGAGAAGTCAATCGTCTCCGCAATTCTTAAGCTTTCGGCGAGCAGTTCGGATGGGTAGGTGTGTTGCAGCACTGCAAGCGAGCGAAGGTGGCGCTCACCGTTCGGATACAGTGCAAATCCAGCCTTGTCGACCGTGACGCCCTCGCGTATCGCCGTCAACGTGTCTTGCAAAATACGCCGCAAACGGCGATGCATATGCACGTCACCGCATGCAACAAGCGGTAATTTCAGCCTGCGGCCTACCGCATAGAGCTGTTTCAGCTGGCGGCCCTGCCGGCCATCAGCAAGCAATTCAACAGCAATCCACAATCGATCCCGAAACGTCTCGCGTATCCAGTGATCTTCGACATCGAGTGCATGCTGTGCATCAGGCACCCAGAGCACAACACAACCCGGCAAGCCGCTCTCGAAAGCCAGGCGCGTCAGCTCGTAATGACCTTTCTTAGCCGCACGCCGGGCTTTTGTAATCAGCCCGCACAGCGCTGCATAGCCACCACGATTCTGTGCGAGCACGACAAGTTTGCGGCCGCTGCGCAGATGCAACTCGGATCCAATGATGAGTTTCTTCAGCCCATGCTCTTTTGCGGCCGTATGAGCACGAACAATGCCTGACATCGAGCACTCGTCGGTGATGGCCAATGCCTCGTAGCCGAGCGCGGCAGCGGTCTTTACAAGCTCTTCAGGATGAGAGGCTCCGCGCAGGAAAGTGAAATTGCTAAGCGCATGAAGTTCGGCGTAGCGAGGCTGCATTATCCAAAGAAGCCGTGCAGATACCAGGCAGCGGCGCGATTACGGTTTTGATACACCCACAGCCGTATACCGTGTGGATTAACAGCCGTGTAGTAATCGCGTGCGATACCGTCTGCATCCCACCAGCCGGTCTCGAGCCGTTCGGGGCCCTCAAGCAGCGTCAGGCGTCCCCGGTGCAGCGGATAACCCCGCTCGGCAGACAATAAAGTGGGTTCGGGCAGCATCCACAGTGGTCGTCGCCAGCTGAGCCGGCTCGCCGACAGCGTCGTGGCTGCCTTATCGCCCAGCAAACTCTGCAAACACCAGGCCAGATGTGGCCGGTGCTCTGCCACGGTCGTCACGCCCTGTACGGACTGCTTACCGATACGTGCTGCAAGGCGTTCGGCGAGTTGCGATATCGAGTAACGCAACTGCGGCCCGCTCACCTTACCGTGAAAGGCCAGGCGCCCCGACACTGCTTGCAGTGCCTGATTGCGGCCGCCATACAGTCGCACGGCAATCACAGGCTCGGGTAATGTCAGCCGCTCGAAATGAATTCGCAGCAGATCAAGCCAGTGATCGGCACGACGCTCGAACCCTGCACAACCCAAAGACAGTTGCGTTGCCGGGCCACGCAGATGGAAAAAATTAAACAGCAATCGCTGTGTGCCGAGCTGCCGCGTCAACAAAAATCGCTCCAGCGACAGCAATAGTTCGTGGCATATCCCAAGCAATACCTCACGATCACTTTGCTCTTCGGTCATTTCATGGTCGGCACAAAATTTTTCGGGCGCACGCCAGGCAGTGCGTGGATCCGGCAAGCGGCCCAGCGCACGATCGAGTTCAATGAGCCGTTGTGATCCGAAGCGTCGCGCAAAACCTTCTCTTGGCAAACGCAGGCAATCACCCACGCTGGTGACGCCCATGCCTGCTATGGATGCAGAGATCGCGGCGGGCCAGTCGAGGCACGCCAGCGGTAATGTGCGCAATGCCGCCGCAAGGTTCGCAGACTCGCGAATGCAGCTCCGGCGCCCGGCACGCGCGAGCCAGGTCGCTGCAAGCGGTGTCGGTGCAATGGCCAGTGATGCCTCGAAGCCCTGCTGTTTGAGGCCTGCAGCAATCTGCTGCCTGAGACTTATAAGACCGCCGTATAAGCGCAGACTGCCGGCAATCTCGAGTAACAATACATCGGGACCGGCGATACAAACGACTGATGTGAATTGTTCCAGCCAGGTCGCGAGCGCCTCGATTGCCTGCTGCTCACGTAGTCGGTCGCGCTCCTCGATCCTGAGCGTGGGTAGAAGCGCGAGTGCTGCACTGGACGACTGGCCTGGCATGATGCCGGCAGCCTCTGCTTTCGGGCAGGCCAATAACACACGATGGATACCCTGCTGCTCCTCGACAACCACCCTGGCTTCCTGCGCAGGTCCGCTCGCCTCGAGCAGCAAATTGGGCAGGTGCGCGCAAAACCAGAGCCGTGTGGCGGCAGTCGCTGTCGAAATCCGCGGCTTTGCGGCAGGTTCATCGAGCGCTAACGCGTGCTGCGGATTGCTTAAAGGTCCGTCCGGGCGTATCGCAGAGGGAGTCGGGCTGGCTGCCCGCGTGAGAACAGGCGTTTTTCGCGCTGACGGCATGATTAGTATTTCGTCAGGGTGCTAGATAATGTTGTGCAATACAGCCGGGCGACCACCACGGCTTTTTAAAATACTCAGGCGCATACCCGCCTGACCGGACTGCAGCTCAATACGCAATGCAGCCGCTGACGGCTGCGAACGAGCTGCAAGCGGACGAAAGGCAATGGCCCAGCTGCGGCCCTTTTCGGCCGCCAGCTGCAGGCGCCGGCTGGCCTGGTCATCGAGCACATCGGGCCACAACAGTACGGCCGCGCAGGTACCTGACGATAAGGCCTGTTCGGCAGACCAGAGCATGTCGCTACCGCTTTTCGGGCGCACGATCAGCATGTGTGACAGATCGAGGCCCCACTGCTGCAAAGCCGGTGGATACGGCTGCAACGGTGGTGCCACCCAGGCGATCCAGCGCGGCTCCACAAAATCCACACTGCTGCCCTCGGTACTCAACTGTGCCAGCGCCGGCATCAACAATCGCAATTCGCCAATGCCATAGTGTTCGACAAGGATTTCCGTTAACGCGTGTTGCGGCCAGCCACCCCCGGGGAGATGCCGATCCAGCACATCGTAACCACTCGCAAGCCCGGTCATTCCCCGGGCATGGCTACGGCCGCGCCAGAGGCGTGGATTTTCAAGCAATTTATCGAGAGAGGATGAGTCGCGCCGCATGGTTTCGCCGTCAGCGCTTTAATGCCGTGGCATGCCGTCACGAATCACACCGACAACGACGCCCTCGATGACCAACTCCTGCTTCTTGAGGTCCACAAAAATGGGTTCGAATTCATCGTTTTCAGGCAGCAACTCAACCACGGAACCCTTCTGGCGGTAGCGCTTGACGGTGACCTCATCATCGAGCCGGACGACCACGATCTGCCGGCTGCGGACTTCGGGCGTGCGATGCACAGCGACGAGATCACCATCGAGAATGCCGGCATCTTTCATACTCATGCCATAAACCCTGAGCAGGTAATGCGGCTTCGGATTAAACAGGGCAGGATCGAGTTTGTAATGGGTTTCGATGTGCTCCTCTGCGAGGATAGGACTGCCGGCCGCGACCCGGCCAACGAGCGGCAAGCCCATTTGTTCGCGCAATGAGTCCTTGAGTCGAATACCGCGTGAGGCGCCGGGCACGAGTTCAAGCACTCCCTTCTTCTGCAGTGCGCGTAAATGTTCTTCAGCGGCATTGGCGGATTTGAAGCCGAGTTCGCTAGCGATCTCGGCACGCGTCGGCGGCATGCCACATTTGGTCATAAACTCTTGAATCATATCAAGAATTTGTGATTGCCTTGGGGTCAGTTGGCGCATTGAATCAGTCCTGTATAAAATCACAGTGCATGTAATTATATACAGTACTCCGAACAGTGCAAGTGGCGGGGCACACAGAGCTGCGGCCGCTACCACACGGCGGCTACGACACAGGGGCTCCTCGCACTTAATCTCGCTGCGACATCCATGTCTTGCTCGAATCGGAAAACGCTCGCTCTCGCTATCCCTGCTCCGCTCGCGTTTTACGACGCTTGAGGAGCCCCTGTGTCGTAGCCGCCCTACGAACTCCGCGAGGGCGCGAATCAGTCGCTGTCGCTGAGAGACGACAAATGAGGAATAAAACAGACATTTTCATTGAAGGATCGTGCCGTTTGCGAAATAATGCGCCTGCAGATATATCCCAACAGAGGAATTTTAGATAATGAACAAGACCGTACTGAAAGTGGGCGCAATCGTGCTCTTTCTCGGACTGGCTTCAGGTTGTGCAACAACCGGACTGGATGAAGTCAAGGCTACCGCTAACAGGGCCGCCGCCGATGCTGCTGCTGCTGCTTCCTCAGCCGAAGCTGCTCGTGCAGCCGCCGATCGTGCATCACAGGCTGCTGCTAGCGCTCAGAGCACTGCGGACCAGGCGCTTTCAGCTGCAACAGAAGCACAGGCTTGCTGCGAAGCAAACCGTGAAAGCATGGAGCGCATGTTCCAAAAATCGATGTCGAAGTAGTTTAGGACTTAAAGCTTCTATTCAGACGCCGCGCTTGTCGCGGCGTTTTTTATACTGTGTCCGACGGATGTCGGTATGCCATCCGACCGGCCAACAACCTCTTCAGCCAGGTGCCAGTCGAGCTGCCCCGGGCGCTCGCCGGTTGCTGCGATGAATTGTTCGGTAACGAAGCTCAGTGGGTCCCTGGCGACGACTGGATAGGCGTCGGACTCAGTCATTTCCGGCAACTCCGCTGTTTCCGTGGCATCTTCAACAGTGTCGTTCAGCGTGTCCTCGAGTACGGGATGTGCCTCCATGACGAGCTCATCACCGTTCCAGCCGATCTTCACGGGATCATTGATGATGCGCACGGGCGTGCTCACACCCACCTGGCCAAACAAATATTCGATGTCCTCGGGAAACATGCGCACACAGCCATGTGTAACCCGCATACCGACGCCGGCGGGTCGATTCGTGCTGTGAATCAGGTAGCCAGGCAGACCGAGTCGCATCGCATATTTACCCAATGGGTTTTTTGGCCCGGGCGGCACTATGCGCGGTAATGGATTGCCGTCAGCCGCGTGTTCATCACGCACGGACTGCGGTGGATACCACGCTGGATTGCGGACTTTCGATATGACCTCGGTCAAGCCCAGCGGCGTCTCCCAATCCATGCGGCCGATGCTGATCGGATAGGTCATGACGTACGCGGGCTCTCCCGCCTTGGGCTCTGGAAAATAGTACAGCCTGAATTCGGCGAGGTTAAGAACAACTCCCTCGCGCGGCACTGCCGGCAAGACGTAGCGCGTCGGTAATATGATTTCCGTGCCCTCGCCTGGCACCCAGATATTGACGGTCGGATTCGCCCGCACGATATCTTCGTAGCCAAGGCCGTGCCGGCGGGCAATGTCGATCAGCGTATCCTCGTCACGCGCAATTATCGTCGAAACAGCACCTATGACATCGAAGCCCTGCGGCGGTAATTCGTAGATTTCCGCACGCGGAGCGCTCACCAGAACAAGCGTAATAATGACGATTAAATGTTGCGGTCGTCTCATCTGCCCTTTTCTTCCCTTTCGATCACTTCCGTTTCGGTCTCGGCAGCTGCCAGCCATTCCTGCATCGCCTCACTCTGAAGCAGGCGCTGCGGATAATAGCCTGCCGATTCGGGCAGCTTGATACCGTAAGTCCGAAACCGCAGCACAACTGGCGCAAACATCGCATCGGCAATACTGAAGTTGTTGAACAACCAACCATTATCACCGCTAAATTGATGGTGGCAAGCCGACCAGATCGCAATAATGCGGTCAATATCGTCGGACAGGGCGTCAGTCAACGTTATCGTGCGTCCCATCGCTCGGCAATTCATTGGCATGGCGTCGCGCAGGCGGTGAAATCCCGAGTGCATTTCGGCGCAAATGCTGCGCGCATAGGCGCGCGCATCCGCATCGGTGGGCCAAAGTTGTTTCTCTGGCCATCGTTCGGCAACCGTTTCGGCAATTGCCAGAGTGTCCCAGACGGTCAGTTCTCCATTCTGCAACACAGGCACTGTGCCACCGCTGCTGAACGCAGCGATCTCAGACTTCGTAGTGTCGGTATCCAGCGAAATCCGATGTTCGTCAAAATCGATCCCAGATTCGCGCAAGAGCAGCCACGACCGCAGCGACCAGGATGAATAGTTCTTATTGCCAATTACCAGCTTGGGCTTCATTTCGGGACATTGTCATGCAACGCCCTATGGTAAACCATTGCCACAGTTCGCGTTGTCTGCCAAGCAAAGAATCCGATTGACCGATTTCCGCCTGACCGGTAGCCTGTTTTCCGACAGATGGAGTCGAGCACGCGCTATGGACATGAAAATTTCATTCGAACTCAGCGATCGTGACCTGGAGTATTTCCGCAGCGCGTTAAAACAATCGCGTAATGCAGTCCGTTTCGCGGAAGAATCGGAAATTATTGAAGCGTTGCGGGACGTTCTGGCAGACATTCAAAGCAATGATCCATTGCCTGATTTCGTTGCCCGGCGAATTCCGAAAATCGAGTCAATGTTACAGATGCTCGCCGACGATGAATGGCAATTGCCGAAATCCGATCGTGAGCGTTTGCTCGCCATGTTCATTTATTTTGCTGATCCGGAGGATATTTTACCCGACGATATCCCGGTGATCGGTTATCTCGACGACGTTATCGTTATCGAACTGATTATGCGCGAACTGCGACACGTGCGTGAAGCATACGATGATTTTTGCCAGTTTCGGCAGACATTCGACGATAAGCATGGCGACTCGATTGACCGTGCAGTTCGGCGCGATCGCATCGATCGGCGACGCCAGCAATTGCACCAACGCATGAAGCGACGTTCAGCGAATCGACGAAATGTCGGGTTGTGGTAATCAATAGCGCATCAACACCGATCCCCAGGTAAAGCCGCCGCCGAACGCTTCCATTAACACGAGTTGGCCGCGTTGCACACGGCCATCACGAACGCTGACATCCAGTGCCATTGGCACGGATGCGGCGGATGTATTGCCGTGATCCTGAATTGTCAGAACAATTTTATCCATCGGCAATCCAAGACGTTTCGCCGTCGCCTGAATGATGCGGATGTTGGCCTGGTGTGGAATCAGCCAATCCAGCTCGCTCAGGGCGATATCGGCAGACTCCAGCGCCTGTGTGGCAACGTTCGCCAATGTCTTGACAGCAACCTTGAACACTTCATTGCCCTGCATAATGATGGCAGCGTCATCCGTACCTGCTTTATCGAGATTTTTTGACGCCCCGGCCGGGTAGTAGAGCAAGTCCTTGTACTGGCCGTCTGCACCCAGATGAGTTCCGAGGATGCCCGGCTCATCCGATGGTTTGACGATCACGGCCCCGGCCCCGTCACCGAACAGCACGCAGGTGTTGCGATCAGCCCAATTAATCAGTTTGGATACGCACTCCGCGCCTATGACCAGGACGCATGTCGCCTCACCAGCCTTGATGAACTTGTCGGCTGTCGTCAGTGCGTAAATAAAGCCCGTGCAAGCCGCTTCCAGACTGAATGCCGGACAAGGCGGAATTCCCAGGCGGTGCTGAACCAAGGTCGCAACATTCGGGAAAATCAGGTCCGGAGATGTTGTACCGACCAGGATGAAATCGATATCGCCAACTTCGATGCCTGCGTCGTCTATCGCAATCTTCGCCGCCTCGACACACATATCGGACGTCGTTTCATCTTCTGCGACATGGTGTCGCCGCTCTACGCCCGTGCGCGTGCGAATCCACTCATCTGTCGTATCAACTATTTTCTCGAGGTCAAAGTTGGTCAGGATTTTCTCGGGGAGGTATCGACCGGTGCCGGCAATTCTCGAGTACATCATGCCGCTTCCCGCTGCAGCAGCTTACCAATCTGTTGCGGCACCTGGTCTTTCACCTCGACGATAGCGGTGTCGATCGCATGCTGAAACGCATACGAATCGGCGCTACCGTGGCTCTTGATAACGATTCCATTCAGACCAACCAGGGTCGCACCATTGTAGTTTCGTGAGTCCATTTCATTGGCAAGTCTCTTCAAAACCGGCCGCGAAATCAATGCCTGCAATTTAGTGATCCAGTTTCGCGTGAACGCGCGCTGCAAGTAATGCGCGATAAGTCCGACCGTGCCTTCCATTGTCTTCAATGCAACGTTGCCAGTAAAGCCATCTGCGACAACCACATCAGCCACTCCAGAGAACAAGTCACTGCCCTCGATAAAACCGACGTAATTCAGCGAGCTTGCCTGCAACATTGCCGCAGCATCTTTGACCGTGTCATGTCCCTTGGTGTCTTCGGCGCCGATATTGAGTAAGGCGACTCGCGGATTGACGACACCCGTGATGTCGGCGGCAACGATCGAACCCATGACCGCAAACTGAAACAAATGCTCAGCCGAGCAGAGAGTATTCGCACCGAGATCGAGCATATGCAAAGAGCCACCGATTGCGGGCAGTTCCACAATGATCGCCGGGCGATCGATACCCGGTAGCATCTTGAGCACAAACTTCGCGGTCGCCATCAACGCGCCTGTATTGCCAGCACTGACACAGGCCTGGGCGTCGCCGGATTTGACGAGATCAATGGCGATTCGCATAGACGAATCTTTCTTCCTGCGCAGCGACTCGACAGCGCCGTCAGACATTCGAACAATCTCACTGGCATGAACGATCGACAATCGCGGCTGCTTGCCAACAATTCGAGTGATGTGTCCCTGCAATTCATCGCGATCACCAACGAGTAACAACTCGAGGTCTGCGTGCTTGATCAGGGCCGCATGCGCCGCACGGACGACGACCTCAGCGCCCAGGTCGCCACTCATTGCATCAAGGGATATGATTGAAGTCGATGTCACAACGTAGCCGGCCAAATGCTTACGACCCGGTTATTGTGCGAATTTACTCGTCGTCGTCTGGGACGTCCGGCTGCACGACAACCTGAATGCCACGGTAAAAACCGTCCGGCGATACGCGGTGTCGCAAATGGGTCTCGCCCGATGTCGGGTCGACCGATACAGCAGGTTGCTTCAGCTTGTCATGCGAACGACGCATGCCACGCGTGGCAGGAGTCCTGCGACTTTTTTGCACAGCCATATTATTCTCCAGTCACACTGACGCCTGGGCGCCAGCATTGAATTAAATTCTCAATCGGTCCTAGTTCTCATCATCCATCTGCGACCTCAGGGTCGCAAAGGGTTGTACTATTCCGCCGGGCTCATCGATTACTTCTTCAGGCTCATTACACGATTCATCATCTGCGTGCATCGCCGCAAACGGCATCGCCATAATCAGCGCTTCTTCGACGAGATCCAGAGGTCGCAACTTATCCTCAGCAAGCTCCCAATTCTCATAGCCGTCCACCTTAACGGCGTCCGAATTCTTCTCCACCAACAACAGCCGAAGCTCGGCTGCGAGCGGCAGACGAAACGGTTCGAGACAACGCTGACACACCGCATCGATCGTCACCTCCACCTCGCCATGCAGCGCCGGCACGCTACTGTGCGTGCCGCTGAAACTGAAACCTAGCCGACCCGCGACGACCGTGTCGCGCCAGTCAGACGGCAGTTTATCAGGATCCAACGTCAGAAGATCTGCCTCGACAATGCTTGCAAGTCGTTCGAAATTAGTAATTTTTTCTGCAATTTCAATAACTTGACCGCTTGCCGCCAGTTTCGACGGGGTACGGCGATCTCGCAGCGGATTGCCCATGGCGCGCGCATGATAAGGACCTCGTGGTTCGCTGTCAAAGTTCACAGCCGGAAAATATTCCGTTGCGGTCCATAAAGCGCGTAAACTCGATCTTTTTTACGCCAAGCATTTGATTTTATGCAGAATCCTTCTGCCCCGGCGATCTTTCTTGCGTCCTCGTCACGATACCGACGCGGCCTGCTCGATCGATTTCTCGACGAGTACGAGGCCGTGTCGCCGGAAATCGATGAAAGCAACGAACTCGGCCTCGATCCCGAACCATTGGCGGCCCATCTCGCGCGGAAAAAGGCCGAGGCCGTCTCGATCAATGCGCGCCACGCCCTGGTCATCGGCGCCGATCAGCTGGCGGTTCTCGGTGACGAGGTACTTGGCAAACCCGGCGACCATCAACGGGCCGTTGAGCAACTCCTCGCGGCTACGGGCAAGGTTGTTACGTTCCTGACCGCGGTCTGCATTCTCGATCCGGTCAACCGCACGCGCTATGAGCATGTGGACAGGACGACTGTTCGGTTTCGTCAGTTCGACCGGCGCCTCGCCGAGTCCTATCTCCGACATGATGAACCCTATGACTGCGCGGGCAGCTTCAAGATCGAGGGCGCCGGATTCGTGCTGTTTGAATCGGTACAGACCGACGATCCGACGGCGTTGATCGGGCTGCCAATGATCTGGGTTGCCGATCGGCTGTTACAGCTGGGCTACCTGACATCGTAGCGCCTGACCTGTAGGAGCGACCACGCGTGCGATCCCGCCATGCGGGCGCGATGTCCATCCGACTTGAAAAGCAGAGTGGAAATCGCCCGTATGACGGGCTCCTACGACCGTCGCTGGCACCTCGCCTCGACCACGCCCACGGTCAGAAAGCGCTCGAGATCATCGAGCTAGCGGTGCCGTGAAATGCAGATCGTTACCACGGTCGTCCGCAAACGCGATCGATTGCGCATGCAGAAAAAGCCGCGGCAAACCGAATTTTTTCGCACGTCGATTGTCCTCAGCATCACCGTAACGTTCGTCTCCGGCCAGGGCGTAGCCTACGCATTGTGCCTGCCAACGAATTGGGACTCACGTGTGTGTGGGTAAATCGACAGGGACACATTTTCGGCAGGCACGGAGACGGTGCTGAAGATTCGCACCCTGATTTCGAGGTTTCCAGCTTGGCTGAGCTGCTCGAGGATTGATCGATTCTGTGACATCCCTCCAGAGCGGTCTTTCACTTTTGCAAGGGCTCTGACTGCAGCGGGGCAATACGTACCGCAATCTTGGTGAACGCAATCGGCTGCTTCTTTATTTTTCAACGGACATTCAGCTAAAATTGAATTAAAGGGGCCGCTAACGACCCAAGCGGGCGTTCGAATTGTCAACCAAAAGGAGAGCCAATCATGAGCGCAATTCTTGGACCAGCAAAACAGTTTTTTGAAGCGTGCGAAACCGGAAAAGGATGGGATGCTTGCAAAGCATTCTGTAATGTCGACGCGACATTTTCCTCACAAACAGGTGCCTTGTCTGAAATATCCACTCTGGAAGGTTACTGCGAGTGGATGAAGAACCTTTTGACGCCAATTCCAGATGGACACTATGAGTTGAAGTTTTTCGCCGCCGACGAAGCTGGTGAATCTGTAGCAGCGTTTGCTGTCTTTCATGGCACGCAAACAGGGCCAGGCGGGCCAGTACCACCGACGAAAAAGAAGATTGCTGCAGACTACGTTTACCACATGGTTTTTGATGATGAGCACATAAAGCACATGACAAAAATATGGAATGACACTGTCAGCATGCAGCAGCTAGGTTGGGATTGAAGTGATTCACACGAACGGCCGCTATACGCTTGTGACCCAATATAGATAGTCCGTACCGCTTTCCGTGATACTGAGCACAACTGGCAGGTAGCTGTCAGTGAAGGCGGGACATGCACCCGCGGACTACGAATAAGCTGACCCAAACACGCGATGTTTACCGCTTTGGTTTCGAGTCCACAGGTGCGCTTGAGCTCGTTAACGAATACTCAGGGCTTGCCGCGTAACCGGCTCACCTATATTGCCTTCGCAGAGCTCTGGCATGCATGTCCCTGTTGCTTAATTTACCACTTTGGAGACGAGTTATGCAGACGGAACTCACGCAATTTACGGCGATCATTGGCATGGACTGGGCGGACAAGCAACACGACGTTTGTGTCCAGGCCGGAACATCGGGGCAGCGGCAGAGTTATCCGGTAGCGCACAAGACTGACAAACTCGATGCATGGGCACGGTCGTTGTACCGGCAATACGGTGGTCCGATCGCCGTGGCACTGGAGCTCTCGAAGGGCCCCATTGTTAGCGCGCTGCAGAAGTACGATTTCTTTGTCATCTTTCCCATCGACCCGACAACCCTGGCCTATCATCGCAAGACGTTCACACTCAGCGGCGCCAAAGACGATCCCACGGATGCGGAGTATATTTTGGATCTGCTGTTGAAGCATACCGAGCACTTCAAGGCTTTGAAGCCACAGAGTGTCGAGATGCGGACGCTGATGACCCTGGTCGAGCAACGACGACGGTTGATGAACGATCGTGTTCGGCTCACGAATCGCTTAAGAAATGCCCTGAAACAATACTATCCACAGGCGCTGGAGTGGTTCGATCGCATTGATACGCCACTGTTCTGCGACTTCATCAAACGCTGGCCATCGCTGGCGCAGGCCAGGCGAGCCCGCAAGGCAACCTTGGAGAGGTTCTTTCGCGAGCACAACATGAATCGCAGAGCCCTGCTCGAGCGGCACATGACGGCGATCAAGTCAGCGGTGCCGCTGACCACAGACGCGGCCATCATCATGCCGTACCGGTTACCGGCGATGACACTGGTGGCGCAACTCGAGGTAGCATTGGTAGCCATCCGACGCTATGACGACGAGATTGCCGCGCTGGCACCACAACATCCTGATTACGGTCTGTTCAGCACACTACCCGGCGCCGGTCCGTTACTCGCGCCGCGTTTGCTGGTCGCCTTTGGTGAACAACGCGAACGCTTTGCGAATGCGGCCGCACTGCAGAAATACGCTGGCATCGCACCGGTCATTGAACGCAGCGGCCAGAAACACTGGATCCACTGGCGATGGCAGTGCCCAACCTTCTTGCGCCAGACCTTTGTTGAGTGGGCTGCACAAACCATCAATAAATCCTACTGGGCTGGCTTGTATTATTATCAGCAGCGAGCGAAAGGCTCCTCGTACCAGGCGGCTGTGAGAGCCCTGGCGTTTAAGTGAATCCGCATTCTGTATCGTTGCTGGGCCACACGAACGCCGTATGATGAAGCCAAGTACCTCAAGACATTACAAGATCGTGGATCGCCCTTGCTCAAAATGGCAGAAGTTGCTTGACTGAGTGACTCAGGGCGTGAAGCGGACATAGACCTTAGCACTGTGAATGGCGAGTTTTGCTGGAAAGGAAAAATCGAATGAGGGATAACTGGCCGATTGTCAATTTCATCGTGCGCTGGATATTGGGGCTCCTATTCTTGATGGCCGGCTACTGGAAGGTATTCGTGCTAACGCCGGCAAGTCACGCACAACAGTTTTTTGTGGAGGGGTTTTCCGATTCCTGGATTCCGATCTGGCTTCTACAAATCTTGGGCTACAGCATTCCTTTTGTCGAGCTTGTAGCCGGACTGCTTATTTGCATCGGCTTCAGAACAAGAGAAGCACTAATCGCAGTAGGCATACTATTGATCGTAACGACATACGGTCATGCCTTGCAGCAACCTCTTTTTGATATCGACGGGCACACTTTTACTCGTCTGGCACTGATTGTTTTTCTGTTGCTGTCACCGGTAGGGAATGATCGATATTCGATCGACCAGTGGTTACTAGCCCGCAAAGAAAACTGAAGCGAATAGTTCTTGTCGGGAATCCGGTTTAGACGTGAAAGCGGCCATTCGAGTGGTAGAGTCCTGAGGGGCCGCTAGTGACCCAAAGCGGCCGGTCGCATTAGCGGCAATTTTGGGTCATTTCTCGTCGCTGCCCAACCGCTTAAAGAAGACTCCGGCGGCGCCCAATCCGTTGTAGGTAAACCCTGTTACTTTACCGGACGTGTCCCGCGCGAACACGAGCTCGAATCCGTAGTCACTAAAGCCAAACTGGTCGTCAGCGATATACTCAAGATGTAGCATTTCCGGACTCCATTCAAAGATGAGTCCATCCTCGTTCATCGCGAGGATTTGTGTGCCATCAACCTCGTGGCTGTAATAGCTGGCTTCGTACTGTGCAAGATCGACGACCGCCATCGCTGCGTGCGGGCTGGGCTCATCGGTTTCCTCTGGCGTCTGCTCTTTCGGTGGAGCTTCCTCGGTAAAATCGTCGGCAAGATAGATTCCTGCGATAGCGCGCGCCATTTCACCGGTGCTTGCCTTTTGGTCGTTACACAGGATTGCGATCGAGAACGCTTGTTCCGGGAACATCATAAGATAGGTCCTGTAGCCCTCTAGCCCCCCACCATGGGCACGAAGAGCTAGACCGCGATACTGCGTTACTCCGACTCCGAGACCATAGTCGGTCTTTTCGCCGGAGTTCAGTTCGCCGACGGTCTGCATTGCCTCAATAGTGTCGACGCCGCCCTCGAGCTGGTTGTTGCGAAAATTTCGCGCCCATTTCGTAAGGTCCAGTACCGTGGTGTACATGCCGCCGGAACCAACCACGTCCAGAGTACTGTCGGCGAGCATGTAGCCCCCATCTTCGAGTGGCGCGTATCCATGTGCTTTGCGCGGTACGAGATAACGATGGTTGTGCTGGAAGCGACTGTCACCCATCCCCAGTGGCCCAAAAAGGTACGCCTGCGAAAATTCGTTCAGGTTTCTGCCATCGGCCGCTTTGACGATTTGCGAAATCAGGAAGTACGCAGAATTGCTGTATGCATACTTTTCTCCTGGCTCGAAGTTCAGCGCTTCCTGGCGCGCCAACATTTCCATGATCTTTTCTTCCGTGACAACCAGGCCATCGAGCCGGTTGCCAAGCGCGAACAGGGTAAAGTAGTCGCGCACTCCGCTCGTATGCTGCAATAGATGCCGCGTGGTCACCCGGTCAGCGTAGGCAGGTAGAGATGGCAGGTACGTGCGCACGGGCAGATCGAGGTCGATTTTTCCTTGCTGCTGCAGCAAGAGCGCCGACATCGCGACGAATTGCTTCGACACGGATGCGGCGTAGAACGCGGTGTCCTCCCGAATCGGAACGTTCTGCTCGAGATCTGCCATGCCATAACCTGCAACGTGAAGTGCAGAGTCATCGCGGTCGATAGCAACTGAGCAGCCAGGCGTCGCATCGCCATATGTGGCGAAGATCTCATCGACTTCTTGTGATGTAGAGGTTTGGGCACTCGCGAAGACTGGCAAACCGAGCACGATGGCCCAAACTAGAGCACTGGACACGATTCTACCCATATCGCACCAAGGCAAGTTGAGGGACGCCCAGTATAGCCGTAATCGGAGCGCGCGAGCGGCAACTCTTGACCCATTCTTGCTGTCCACGAACGACCGCTTTTGGCCGAAAGCAGCCGTTGAAAAACGTTTGATCCGGGCGACTTGAATGACCGCTAACGGGTAAAGCAGACATTCAGAGTTGGGCCGAAAAAGTTGCCAGTTCTTATTGAGAATATCGACTCCTAAACGACCGCTATACGCCCGAAAGCAGACGCTAGCGTGATAGGGTGCTGAATGACCGCTAATGACCCGAAGGGGACACTCGCGATACAGCCTGACGCTGTAGATTTATGCGTTTACAGTCCTAATCTGTTGTCCAACCAACCCAGCACGATGTGGGGTGGAGGCGATAGCTGCCCCCAAGTGACGCCGTAGCGTAATTCTCACTGATCTACCGGCTTTGTCGAGACACGCCACAGGGCGACGAGCATCACCACGTACCCAACGCCGAACAGAACCCATGGAAACGCCGCCGGCGTGAAATTGCGGAAGGCGTCTATGCCGCCCGCCAACAAAGGTACACCAGGTAGCAAGAAAGAGGCCAAGGCCAATGCTGCGCCCAGCGCAAACAGGGTGGTTGAATCCCAAGCGAAACGCGAGTGAGTTTGCTGGTACAGCGTCCGCCCGCCCCAGACCACGAACATCAGCGCGATTAACGCAGGCGTGATCCATGGGCCAAACCAGGGCCATGGAATCAAGAACAACACATCCCACTCCATCCAGCTCTGCGGCCAACCGATCATAAGCTTGAGCCAGATGTAGTAGTAGATATCCCACAGACCGAATACGTAGACGAAGGCGGCAATAACGCGGGTGAGACCTTTTTCCGCCAGCAGCGCCACGCTAAGTATCATGACTACCGTGGCGACCTCCCGAGCTAGTTCGATGTTCAAGTCCCGTTGGGACAGGATGGTCAGAGGGAATATTGCCAGCGGGTTGTCGGCGTAGTAAATGGTCCGCAAATGGACGACCAGGACGGCCTCCACATACGCCATCGCAATGGAAAATAGCGTTAACCAGATTAGTCGCCTATGTAGGGTAGACATAGCCAAACTCCCGTCAGTGATGATCATGCACATTATTGCGCTAAATCAAGATTTCCACGTAACCTGAACAACACCACAAAGCAGACATGGGTGACGAGGTAGCGATTCGGCATCTAACTACTATACTTAGGTCACTAGCAACACCGATAAAGCCAAATCCGCCGAAAGACGGGGACGGAAAGCCACGGGTCCTCGCTTCCTTTGAGAAGCCAAGGATGACTCCCCGAAGGACCCCAAGATCGCCGGGCTGCCGATACTGCATCGATCGAATAGATGGCAGGAGGCACCATGAATATCTCACGTGTAGCAGCTTTTTCGTTGACCTTAGCTGTCGCCGTATTTGCGCTCGGCTACGTGAATCCCTCTTTGGCGGGGAAGCCCGACGGGTGCAAGACAGATCCCCCGCATCCGAGCTGTAAGGACGATGGTGGCGGTGGCGGAGATACAACTACAGAAGTTATCGGGGTTCATAAACACAGCGGAATCACGTCTCAGTATTTGTGGGCGCCCACGGACGTCCCAACGAACAATGACCCGTCGAACCCTGAATTCAATTGCCTGATGACTAAAAATTCAGGTAACAGCCTGAGTGGCAAATTTCCACGGCACGATCTCTGTGCCACGCTAATTACCTCAGGAGATTCGCTTACGGACGATATAGGCGTGGTTGTCAACGTCGATAGGCGTGGCAACGTCACGGGCGTACAGGTTCAGGGTCAGGATAAGATCGGCGCTGATGGGATCGTATATGTCTCCGAAATCATGGACGACGTATTTGTAGACAATAACGCCGACGGAAACATGGTAATTCATGTGCATGCCGACAACGTCCAGCTCTACGAGTGCGACACGCACGTTCTCAAAAAGAAGAGTAATTGTATCAACGCGACTGGCATATTCTCGCTTCACGATTTGGTTTATACGTCGGTACCCTGACCCCACGCGATGTTGTCTGCTTCTGGCCGTAAGCAGCCTGTCGTTTCGATGATATTTTGATGATTTGAACGTCCGGTATTGAGCAAAGCAGACGTTCAGATTTGGCGTCTCAAATATTCTTGTTTGAACGGCCGGATTGGCCCCGGAAGCAGCCGTTCGCGTATTATCGGCGTTTAGGTCTGCTTATGACCCAAAGCAGCCGTTGGGAATTTTCGGTTTGTGCTGCATTTTTGTCACATTTCAAAAATGTATAATTCTTGGTCAGAGTGAAAGAAGGCCCCATCCTGTCTCATGAATCTATTCGAATTTCTCATGATCTTGTTGTCGCTGATTGTCGGTCTTGGGATGGCCGAAATTCTGACCGGTATTGCGGGGGTTTTGAAAAGCGAAGGCTTGCGCGGATTCTCATGGACGCATGGCGCGGCTACTTTGACCGTGTTTATTGGGCTTCTACAGACCTTCTGGGAGAGCTGGGGCCTTGCGTCTATTGAAACGTGGTCTTTCCCTGCAATGTTGTTAATGCTCGGGGCTCCTATCTTCTTGTTTCTGATAGCACACGTAATGTTCCCGGAACGAGAAAGTAAAGTAAGCCTCGATGACTACTACTTCGAACGGGCGCGCTTGATATGGGCGCTTGTCGGTCTCACTGTCATCGTTGGGACGCTATTCCGACCCCTAGCCTTCGGTATGCCTTTGTGGGTCCTCGACAACCTTAGTTCGGTTCCCACTATTTCCGCTTGTGTACTCTTGAGTTTCGTCAATATGCGTATGCTTCACCGCGTGGTGGTACCGATCATATTGGTAGTCGTTTTGCTTGATACACTTGCCATTAGCTATTCGATTGGATAAGTCATCGGGAGCATAACTGGTAACGTCACGGAAGGTAATGAACGACCGCTTTTGGCCGAAAGCTGACGTTCAAAGTTTCACTCCAGTAACCATCTAAATGGCCGCTAACGGTGAAAGCGGACGTTCAGGATTCGACTCTGGAAAATTGCCTACGGAATGACCAGTATGCGCCTGTGACCTCAACCGGTCGATGCAACATCTACACTCTATCACTGGAGAGGGAGATGTTGAAAATGAAGCAACGAC
>JADFNV010000017.1 GCA_022563195.1 Pseudomonadota bacterium | reverse complement strand
CTCGTTGAGCGTCAAGTCCTAGCCCACTCCGACCCTGTCGGCGTGTCGATACCCGGTAATAAGCTACGTATTTCATGGCGTGTCATTCTATCTGACCTTCCTACCATAGAATGATACACCCGCCGAAGTCACATTGACACCTGATAATGTGACACGCTCAAACGTGATGAACGGCCTAGCAATGGCGCGGGCTGCATGGCGTCGCTGGCGCTGGGTTAACGTGACAGCGGCCAGCGTACATAATCTAGTAGCGTCTCATAGGTCGATAGGGTGCACCCTTGTTGTGTGGGCGACCCTGAAAAAGGACTTTCGAAGACGCCGATTCTACCTATATCGATCTCCTCGCTTGCACAAAATTTTCGTTTTGACAATGTTTTCTGAAAAATAAAATTTTTCGGTTTTTAAAAATTCTGCCGAGCAAAAACTCCCCGGTCAGTAAAAAATTTCCGACCTTAAAAAAAAATAAATTGAAACTCGGTTCAACTGATAGAATTACGACAGATTATTGTAGTTAGGCGTCAGTGATGCGCCGTACCAATGGCAGGTAGAGAGAACGAACGTTATGAACAAGCCTAAAGCTTGGTTCAAATTCGCGAAACGTGTTTGGATATCTTTGGGATTGGGCTGGCTTGCGCCGATCGTAAGTCTTTTCGGCATCCTAAAGCTAGATCAAGCAGGAGCAGTACTTGTTTGCTCTGCTATCGTTTCCGAGGTAGTCCACGAGAAGCGGCATCGACTGTTCGTTTACGGGATGCAACCAGGTAACAGAGAGGGTCACTCATATAGAGAGGTTGATTCGTCGAACCATGAGGGAAAAGACATTGAAGTCTTGCTGCATCAAACGTTTATTGGTAGTAGGACCATCGACACACGGTCATGGGCGCTATATCACCTCGCGCGTGAGGAGGAGTGGTATCCGGATGGAAATTCGAGACGATGGGACTTGGAGCGCACGATGAAACGAGCAGAACGGCTCGTCGAGTACGCTATAGTCACAACAGCCATCTTTGGAACAATATTTTGGGCTTTCTACTGACGCCTAACAAGGCGCGGCACTGGCCGCTCGATTTATGTGACCAGTCACACTCGACAGCTTCCCGGCGAGTTAAAATCGCCAAATGAAACGCAACGAATACGATTCAATCAGCCGAAGATACGCGCTCGCGTCGACCGTGCTCTTAAGAACTGGCAACAGCAACCGGCGAGTTCATATCGCAAGCGCGTCTACTCGTCTGAGTGGGAAGCATGGAACCGACGCAGCACTCAACTGTTTCAATACTACTGCGATCACCGTACTGGGTCTTGGTAATACGTGAGACCGTGTGGCCTAGTCGCCAGAATCGTCGCTAACGACTGCATTTCTTACTTCGTTAATCTTCTTTACAGCTTCGGAAATTGCTCGTTGTACCTCATCGCCATAATATTCATGCTCGCCGAGCGTGATCGCTGATTCACAGCAATCGACTGCGCCGAACGGATCATTGTTCACAGGAAGCAAGCAGAGTCCCGCACATTTCACAAGCTGACGTGCGGCTGTCCATCTCTCAATATCGTCGCTATAGGCAGTATTTGTAATCGCGTTACTCAATTCCCGTTCAGCCGCCTCAAGCAGTGCCGGAGTTTTCATCGTTGGCATTGTGGACGCCCTCCGAGAATACGAGACAACGATAATACCTTATGACGGCCGCCGCCACGGCTCGGACTACTGCCCAAGCTTAAAGCGGCCGGTTAGATGATAGAATTCCGACAGGCGGAAAGCGACCCAAACGAAACGTGCAGACCGTGGAGATTTCTTCAGAAAAATGGAAGCTTATCTACTAACAATACTTTACGAATCCTTAATTTCTGTGACGCTAACATTTATCACAGTAGTTATTCCGTTTAGTGGCGCTTATTGGATGTATAAAAAGGCAAGTGAATCCAATGCCGAATCAGCGATTTTTCAAGTTGGTCGGGAAATCGCGACGGAACTACATGCAGCCTCAATTTTGGTGTCTCCATTGGCAATGGTGGCTTACACTTATATTGATAAACATATTTTAGAAGTAGATGAGCAGAATAGAGATACTGCAATTCATCAATTGCTAACGGGAACTTTCCGCCGGCTTATGAGTGAAGAGGGTAATGAGCAATCTACGGATGATGCAATATTGATAGTAGCTATAGCTACTGATAGATTTGAGAGCCTTGTGCCGCCAGGAGTTAATTGGGCTGGAAAAGGCCCCGTCTATGATTTTTTCGGTGCAGAGATTACCGTGGACGATCAGCTATTTCCGTTTGGTACTAAACTGTATCGGCAATGGGTGAAAAGATTTAGCGTCTTGTATAACGATCTCTGGGTGTGTACAAGCGACAGTAATCGAGATTTCTATGTTAAGCATTTTGCGAAATGGAGAATTGCCACGCCTGAAGACTATGTAAATAGTTGGCTTGACAGTGTTAAGTCGACATTATCGACGTTAAATGTTTTGCACTCAAAAGTAATCACGCAGATTCAGATTATCGACAATAGCGTGAATGAGAAATATTTCCTACTCAACTTGGTTGCCTGCGTATTTTATATAATTTTGTTGTCAATAACTGGCTATTTCCTCCCACTGCTATTGCATGAATTTGGTGGGCTAAGTTTAAAAAATCTCCTGTTGATGTCCGCTTCATCCGCAGCCCTATTCAGTCTTATCGTTTTTAGGCTTTTGGTAAAAACAGGGAAAAAATCTGACGTATATGAACAGAGGAAGATATTTTTACCCCAGCTTATGAACTCTATAAAGGAAGTAACGAAACGCTCTCTTAGACTTAAGCGTGATCGTTTCGACAATTTGTTGTCGATGCGGAGTGACCTTGGTTTGTCTAACGCATTTTGTGGGTTGCTGGCTGATTGTTCTGGTGAAATCGAGAAATATAATCGGAGGGCTGAGGGATTTTTCCGTCAAATGTCAGTACTTCTGGAAGGTGTAGATGAACGTTTTTCAACCAGAAAAGACAACTTGGGCGCGTTTGTCATCGCTCTTGCGGAAATACCTGACGAAGAATTCGACTTAGATGTTCTCGGTGATAGAATTTTGAGAGACAATTTGAACTTCTCTATTGAATACATAGAGCAGCATCTTTCTCGTACATTGCACACGATTAATCTCACTGATCTTTCGGAGAATCAGAGAGTCGAGCTAGTTGAATTCTTGAGAGAACTCAGACAGGAAGCGCAGAATTTGTCAAGTTACGAAGGTCTTGTAGCATCTTGGTTACGACTATCCGCGAGGCTGTCATTGCTTGAGCAGGCAACAGAGAAATTGCTCGCACGAGAGCCATTCGATCTAATAAATCGCTGGGCTAGAAATTCTCTTCTTAAATGATTCAATTCTTGCCTCTTCAGGCCGGCTGCTCATGCACAAAAGCTGCCTGATGGCATACGGTTTATGTGAGTAATGGATTTTAAATGTTTAAGGAATCTAAAACGCAGAAAGTCGATGCGGAATGTATTCTACATCTAGTCGAAACCTGTACTGGTATTATCAAAAAGTATGGGTTCCCCGACAACGACGCACGTACTACAACACTTGTTAATGTTCGAGTGGTGTCATATTCAAGTTTAGGCATCTGTAATTTGCTGGATAGTTGGTCAATCGGTGACGATGTAGTTCGACAAGCAATCCCTCAATTATTAGGCCTAGATAAAGCAGACAATAAGTCTGTTCGGTTCATGGGTGACTCTCTACACAAGACATCCAAATTGTCCTTAATTTTATTGGGCCAATTTCAGATCGAAAATTGTATTGCAAATATCTGCAATGCGATCGGTGTCGAATCGAATACTATGGGATTTTATAATAAAGCAGACGCTTTGCTGTCTCATTGTGGATTTGATCAAGATGAATTAGACATATTGAATACGGGTGCGCAGATCAGAAACAGTCTTCATTCTAACGGAATACATCATGGATACAGGGGCGGCAATTTCCATTCTGAATTAAAAGGCGTTCAATATGATTTTATTGACGGACAGAAAGTATCCTGCGCTTCTTTTCCACATATCGCTCATGCGCTCGAATGTTCAATCGAAGTCTTGGATGAAATTTTTTCTGCACGCCAGGTAAAAGCGCACACATCTTTAATACCTGATGCTTACGCTATGACTATTGGCTTGGGTACGGATGCAGAAGAGAAATGACGCGAGATAACTGCATCGAATTGTGACGACTCAGACTCGACCGTACAGACACTGCCCTATTTGATCGAAGCTGAGTGGCGGGTGCAGGCCCGCACAAGGCGGGCCAAAATAATCACCGGTCTGTGATTCGTTTCACCTTCAAACCGTGTAACGCTTTCGAGTCACTGATCAACCCATCCAGAACTTTTCCCGCAGCTCGTCAAGATGATCCGCGTAGGCGGCCATCATGGCGCGCCGTTGATCCACATACTCGGCGCGATTATAGGCATCGCGAACCTTGCCGCCGGGGAGTTTGTGAGCGAGTTGCGCCTCTATCAGATCAGGTGCATAACCTAATTCGTTGAGACGTGTTGACGCGATTGTGCGGAAGCCGTGCCAAGTCTGTTCGGCACCCGTGTAACCCATACGCCTAAGCGCGCTTGTTAATGCGTTTTCAGACATTGCCCGACTTCGTGATACTCCGGGGAAGACGTATTGCCCATCGCCCGTGATTTCTTTCAACTCGGAAAACAATTTCGCGACTTGCGGCGCCAATGGAACTATGTGATCCGTGCCAGTCTTCATGAAATTGCCGGGAATGCTTATCGTTGAGTCGTTGAAGTCTATCCAACTCCAACGCAGATGGCGCTGTTCAAACGGTCTGACGAAAATGTACGGGATGATCTTAAGTGCATACTGGACCACTGGAGACTTACCGCTATAGTGATCGATAGCGTTGAGTAGCTTGCCGATCTCTACGGGGTCGGTGATTGCCGGTCGGTTGGTAGTCTCGACCGGAAGCAGTACCTTGTGAACAGTCGCAGCCGGGTTTCTGCCGTCCGTGATGATGCCAGCATTGCAGGCGTGATCGAAAACACGCTTGGCCAGCGACGCGCATCGATGGGCAGTTTCGATACCTGCAGCCGGCGCCATTTTCTTTTTCTTCTGAATATCCGCCTCGACCGCTTTTACGCCGGCCACGATCTCAGGTGTCGTGATCTTGGTAATGGGGCGCTTGTGTAGCGGCTGGAGCAAGCTCAAGAACCATTTTTGTTTGTACTGGGTAGCGGTGCTGGTCTTGGCCGCCTGAAGTTTCAAGTAAGCGTCCGCCACCGATTTGAATGTCGAGCCGCGGGCAGTCTGCGAACGTTCGGCAGCTTTTGCGGCGCGCCGTGCAGCTACCGGGTCTAAGCCTTTTTGAAGCTGCTCGCGGGCCGCGTCACGCCGTTTTCGGGCTTCACGTAAGGAGACGGCAGGATAAACGCCAAAGCTGATACATTTTTCCTTGCCGCCGAAATAATACTTCCATCGCCAGCCGCGAGAGCCGTTGCTTTTAATGAGCAAGTACAAGCCTTGATTGTCCGCTAACTTGATCTGGCGATCGGGGTCCGGTTTCGTGTTTCTGATCTTGCTGTCTGTCAGCAGGACGTTAGGGCTTTTTCGGGCTTTGCTTTTCATCGACTAGTACCCCTAATTTAGGGACTAGAACCAAAGTACCCCTACCTAGTACCCCTGTCAAGCAAAGCTATAGTTTCCGGTGTCACATTGTCCTGTCTATCCGAGATATGTTACAAATCAGCGTGTTGTAACACGTATTTCGGGGACTATGTGACAGTTACAGGGTCGAAAAAGAGGTCCATTTACCTCAAAAAGAGGTAAATGGTGCCCAGAAGAGGACTTGAACCTCCACCTACTTACGTAGACCAGCACCTGAAGCTGGCGCGTCTACCAATTCCGCCACCTGGGCATGCAAGAACCGCGTACAATCGCTGCTCTCGCGACCGGGCGGACTCTACTCAAGTCGAGTGTTGCCTGTCAATAACGTACGATTCCCGGAGCCACCTGGCTTGCCCAGAAAAAAAACCAAGAAAACCGCGAAGCGCCGAGCTAAGGCCTACAGGCATCCGATTCCGAGCCGTTCAGAGTTACTGGAGGTGCTGCAGGATGCAGGCAAGCCGCTCAAGGCGGATCAGGTCCTGTCCACGCTCGGTCTCAAAGGACAGCGCATGCGTACGCTACTCGTCGAGCGTCTCTATAAAATGGTGCGTGCCGGGCAGATCATCGAAAATCGCCGCGGTGAATTTTGCCTCACGGCGAAGCTCGATCTGGTGACCGGCGTCGTCAGCGGCCATCGCGACGGCTACGGTTTCGTCATTCGCGATGATGCGGGTGACGATATTTACCTGTCGGCACGGCAAATGCGTTCGCTGTTTGACAGCGATCGTGTCGCCGTCAAGATCACGGGCACCGATCGACGCGGTAAACCGGAGGGCGCACTTGTCGAAGTGCTGCAACGCGGTGAGCGCGAAGTCGCGGGCCAGTTTATTCGCGAGCGCGGCATCGGCCTCGTCATTCCAAACAACGCGAGGATTTCACACCGGATCCTGATCGCGAAGGGCGAGGCGGGTGCCGCGAAACCCGGGCAGATCGTCGTCGCGAGAATTCTCGATTATCCGACGCAGATCGAACTGGCAACGGGCCGCATTGTCAGAATCATCGGCGATCCGGCGCAGAAGGGCATCGCTACCGATATTGCGATCCACTCGCACAGCATTCCAACGCTTTGGCCCAAGGCAGTTCGAGAAGAAATACGCGATCTTGGCAACACGGTGCCGGCCGCGGCCAGGAAGGGACGTACCGATTTCCGCGATCTGGACCTGGTGACGATCGACGGTGCCGACGCACGGGACTTCGATGATGCGGTCTACTGTGAGCGTGTCGGTAATGGCTGGCGTCTGCTCGTTGCGATCGCCGACGTGGCTCATTATGTGCCGCTCGGATCCGCATTGGATCAGGAAGCGACATTACGCGGTACGTCAGTGTATTTTCCCGATCGCGTCGTGCCCATGTTGCCAGAGGTCTTGTCGAATGGACTTTGCTCGATCAATCCAAAAGTGGATCGCCTCTGCCTGGTTTGCGATATGCGCATCACCGCGGACGGCAAGATTTCCCGAGCACAATTTGCTGAAGGGGTCATGCGCTCGTCTGCACGGTTGACCTACAGCCAGGTGAGTGAGTTTCTGACGGGTGAGTCGCCCGGCGCGGTGCCGAAGCCATTGCACAAAGCTGTTCGTGAGCTGCACTCCTTATATGCGGCATTCGCGAAAGCCCGGCAGCGTCGAGGCGCGATCGAACTCGATCTGCCGCAGACGCGTTTTGTATTGGGCAGTCAGGGTGAAATTGTGAGCATCGAAACGGTCGCACGCAACGATGCTCACCGTTTGATCGAAGAATGCATGATTGCCGCCAATGTGCAGGCAGCAAAATTTTTGCGGCGGCATCGTATTCCAGGCCTGTATCGTGTACACGCCAAACCTGATCCGGATCGCTTTGACGAGCTGCGTCGTTACCTGCTGACACTGGGTCTCAAGGTGCCACACCCGGATCATATTGAGCCCAAGGCGTTTACGGCGCTGCTCAAACAAATAAGCGGGCGGCCGGACAGTGCTGCCATTTCGATGGCCATGTTGCGCTCACTGAAACATGCTGAGTACACCCCGAAAAATATCGGCCATTTCGGCTTGTCGCTTGACGCCTATGCGCACTTCACGTCACCAATTCGCCGCTATCCGGACTTGCTCGTGCATCGTGCTATCCGACATATCGTGCGCAGCGGCAAGCCCGGGCGATTCAATTATGATGCACCGGCGATGGAGCGACTCGGTGCTATAACGTCGGCGCATGAACGGCGTGCCGAGGAAGCGACGCGCGATGTCGAGGCTGCGCTCAAGTGCGAGTACATGCAGAGCCGAGTCGGTGAGGAATTTGATGGCGTCATTACCGGAGTCACCAATTTTGGCCTGTTTGTGCAACTCAACGAACTGCAAATCGATGGACTGGTGCACGTAACGAGTCTCGCCAATGATTACTACCATTTTGAGGCAGGATCACTACATCTGGTCGGTGAGCGGACGGGCCGAATATATCGACTCGGCGACGCGATGCGCGTGCAGGTCCAGCGCGTCGACGCCAAGACGCGGAAGATCGATTTTCGCCCCGTTGAGGAAGTCGCAATGCGGCGCAAACGACGTCGATGAGCAAGTCAAAATATGTCGCCGGACTCAGAGCCGTCGAACAGTTGCTGGCCAGCGGCAATACCGATGTGCGTCGGCTATACGCCGAATACCAGACCGTCAATCCGCGCGTCGAGGCTCTGATTACGCTGGCGAATGCCCGTGGTATTGAAATCCAGCAGGCTAATCGTGGCAGATTGCAGCAAATCAGTGGCGAGCCGAGGCACCAGGGCATCGTTGCCGAGGTGCGGCGCAGCACAATGCTGGACGAGGCGAATTTGCGCTCGCTGGTCGAGGCGCGCCTGGAGTCGGCCGACGAGCGTCATTTGCTGCTGCTAATGCTCGATGGCATTCAGGATCCGCATAATCTGGGCGCCTGTCTGCGTACCGCCGATGCGACCGGCGTCGACGCAGTGATTGTCCCGCGCCACGACGGGGCTGGTCTCGGACCCACGGTGAGCAAAGTTGCCTCGGGTGCTGCCGAGCAAATGCCGTTTGCGCAGGTTGCCAATCTCGGCAGGGTACTGGGCTGGCTCGCGGACTACGGTGTTACGGTTCTCGGCACCGGGGATCAGGGCGACACCAGCCTCTATGACACGGATCTGGATCGCCCGCTGGTATTCGTCATGGGCCGCGAAGAAAAGGGCCTGAGCAAGGGCATCGCGGCCCGCTGTGACGAGTTACTGTGTCTGCCTATGCAGGGCGTCGTGTCCAGCCTCAATGTGTCTGTTGCAACCGGTGTGTGCCTGTACGAGGCGCTGCGGCAGCGAGGCTGAAGTTGCCTGCAGCCGCCTGAAATTCCACGCAGTCATGGCTTGCGTCGTGCGGGGGCAGCGGTTAGGATGCGCGTCCCCGTCCAGAAGGCCGGGGCGGTCTCAAGACCGCAGCCTCTTGCCACACCGGAGAGCCGGGTGGCTGTAATCCGAAAGGGTACTTTGCCATTGTGACAAGGTATCCGGCGGGATTTCATCCAAAAGGGAAAACAATGAGACATTACGAAATCGTGTTCCTGGTCCACCCGGACCAGAGCGAACAAGTTCCGGCCATGATAGAGCGTTACGAAGGCATGGTGACCGGTTCTGGCGGTGTGGTTCATCGCACCGAAGACTGGGGTCGTCGTCAGCTGGCCCATCCGATCAACAAGGTCCACAAGGCGCACTATGTTCTCTTGAATATAGAGTGTGACCAGCCCGTTCTCGATGAAATCAAGGGCGCGTTTCGATTCAATGATGCGGTGCTGCGAAATCTCATTATTTCGCGTAAGGCGTCCGTCACAGAAGCGTCGCCTATGGCCGTTGCCGTTGCCGAGGAAAAGGCCAAGGAAAAAGAAGCGCAGCAGCGTCGGGATGCCAAGGCTGCGGCTGAAGCCGCGATGCGGACTGAATCCGCTGATGCCGAAAAAGATAAAGAAGAAGACAAAGAAGAAGACAAAGAAGAAGACAAAGAAGAAGACAAAGAAGAAGACAAAGAAGAATCTGTCGATGCAGAACGGGCACCTGAAGCGGAGACATCAGCGAGCGCCGATGAATCCGAAGAAAAATCAAGCGATGACAGCGCGGTCGAGGCGGATGCAGTCGTCGCAGCGGACGCTGAAAACGGTGAGAGTGATAGTGGCGAAGATACGGCTGATGAAGCTGTAGAAAAGAGCGCCTGAGGAGAATGAAATGAGTCGATATTCACGCAGGCGCAAGTATTGCAGGTTTACCGCAGAAGGCATCGAAGAGATTGATTACAAAGATCTCAACCTTCTGAAGGCCTATGTCACAGAGACCGGCAAGATCGTCCCGAGCCGCATAACGGGCACCAAGTCTCACTATCAGCGTCAACTGGCGGTTGCAGTCAAACGCGCGCGTTTTCTCGCGTTGTTGCCTTACACCGATCGGCACTAGGTCGAATGGGGTAGGCGTCGTGCAATCGGTAGCCACGTGGCTGGTTGCCCGGCCACAAAACGCCATTTTGGCGCTTGCAGCAACGTTGTTGCTGCCGCTGCTGCAGATAGTGAGTGGCGCCATCATGGTGCTACTCGTGTTGCGACACGGTGTTCGTCTTGCGGTATTCGAGGGCGCTATAGCGGGCCTGTTTCTGGTGGCGGTTTCAATCGTGGTCGGGGCGCCGGTCATGCAAATCGCCGTCAGTATTGTTGCCATATTGCTGCCGGCACTGTTGCTGGCTGTGTTATTGCACGCGACACGATCGCTCGCATTGACGATGCAGGTGTCTGCGATCCTGGCCGCATTGGCGATGTTGGGGTTTGGGCTCGTGGTCGACGACGTCGTGGCTTTTTGGGAGCCCGTCATGGCGGCGCTGGTGGAGTGGACCCGGGCAAACGATCTGCATTTGCAGGCGGAATTTCTGGTTGCTGATCCGGCGATGACGGCCGAAATGATGACTTTGGCCACTGTGCTGACGCGATGGACGATATGCGCGGTGTACTTGTTGCTCGGCTATCGGTTTTTTAGCCATTTGCCCGGAGAAACCGGAAATTACGGCCGGTTTTGCGATTTGAATTTTGGTCGCGTAATTGCGCTGATTATGGCATTGGCGTCGTTGATCGCTTACGCAATCGACGTGGCCTGGTTACAGAATGTTGCAGTGGTGCTGTTCATGAGTTTTTGGCTGCAGGGGCTCGCCATTGTGCACTGGATGCACGTTGACAGGCATTTGCCATTATTCGTGGTGATCGCGACATATGTTCTCATGCTGATTTTGCATGTGTTTTTGGTTCTGGCGTTGGCGGTTTTAGGCTATACGGATGCGTGGTTTCGCTACCGCCGCGCGACACGACAATCTTAGGTGAAGGATTTTTAAATGAACGTCATTCTTTTGGACAAGGTCGAGAACCTCGGCAATATCGGGGACCTCGTGAAAGTTAAAGCAGGTTATGGTCGAAACTTCCTGATTCCTCAGGGAAAGGCGACGCTCGCCACTCCGGAAAATATGAAGGAGATCGACTCGCGGCGCGCGGAGCTCGAGAAAGCGGCTGCCGAGGAACTTGCCGGCGCAAATGACCGCGCCAAGACGATCAATGGCATGGAGCTCGTCATTTCCGCCAATGCGGGGAGCGAAGGTAAATTGTTCGGCTCGGTTGGACCGATCGATATTGTGGCGGCATTTGGCAACGTACAGGTCGAAGTGGAGCGCAGTGAGGTGCGCATGCCGGACGGCCCGATTCACGAGCTCGGCGAATTTGTGATCGGAGTGCATTTGCATAGCGATGTCAACGCCGAAGTCACAATAAGAGTCGTCGCCGAAGAATAGGGCGGCGGCATCCTGGGCGCACGTGTGATAAATTGAGCCTCGCGTTTTGTTTCCCCGAGAGAGCCTGATATGGTCCGAGCGCTGGATGATGGTGTGTTAGCCGGGGGTGGAGAGCACCTCAAGATACCGCCCAATTCCATTGAAGCCGAACAATCATTGCTCGGCGGGCTCATGCTCGATCATCAATCCTGGGACAAGATTGCGGATGTCGTCTCGGTTCATGATTTTTACCGCAAAGACCATCGCCTGATATTCGCCGCTATCGCTAGCCTGGCCGACGAGGCTAATCCCTGCGATGTCGTGACCGTGTCGGAACACCTTGATAGCCGTGGTGAGCTCGAAAATTCCGGCGGTCTCGAATACCTTGCCACGCTTGCGAATGAGACCCCGGGGGCGGCAAATGCCAGAGCATACGCCAAGATCCTGCGCGAACGCTCAATGCTCAGAGCATTGATCAGTGCGGGCAATGAAATCAGTGGCAGCGCGTTCTCGACCGAAGGCCGCAGCGCAGCAGAGCTTGTGGACTCGGCCGAACGACTGGTGTTCGAAATCGCAGAATCGGGATCGAGAGGCCGGTCTGGTTTCAAGGCACTGAAACACATTCTGCCCGAGGCCGTCGATCGTATCGATGTGTTACATCAGTCTGAGGGAAGCATCACCGGAATTCCGACCGGTTTTACCGAGTTCGACAGACTCACTGCAGGGCTGCAACCCGGTGACCTGATCATTATCGCGGGTCGGCCGTCGATGGGTAAGTCGACGCTTGCAGTGAACATCGCCGAAAACGCAGCGATCGGCTCGAAGATACCGACGGCGCTATTCTCCATGGAAATGCCGGCGCAGCAGCTCGCATTTCGCATGATTTCGTCACTCGGACGCGTGGATCAGACACATTTGCGTACCGGCACATTTCCCGACGAAGACTGGTCGCGAATCAATACAGCCGTGCAGCTCATGTCGGAGGCGCCGATATTTATCGACGACACACCGGGATTATCACCGACCGAAATTCGAGCGCGGTCCAGACGCCTGCAGCGCGAGCACGGCCTGGGGCTCATCGTCGTCGACTATTTGCAGCTGATGTCTGTGCCAGGCAGCAAAGAAAATCGGGCGACAGAGATCTCGGAGATTTCGAGATCGTTGAAAGCCTTGGCCAGAGAGCTGTCGGTGCCAATCATCGCGTTGTCACAGTTGAATCGCAGCGTCGAGCAACGCGCCGACAAGCGCCCGGTCATGTCGGACCTTCGTGAGTCGGGCGCGATCGAGCAAGACGCGGACCTGATCCTCTTCATTTATCGCGAGGAGGTCTATAACCAGGATACGCCGCGCAAGGGCATCGCGGATATCGTCATCGCCAAGCAGCGCAATGGGCCCATCGGCAACTTCCCGCTGACTTTTGTCGGCCGTTACACCAAATTTGAAAACTGGGTGCCCGATAATTACGCGGACGAGGCGTATCCGTGACCTTCGGGGCACGGGCACTTATCCGGCTCGGCGCGCTTAAAAAAAACCTCAGAGTCATTCAGGCCGCCGCACCAGGCGCCAAGGTCATGGCCGTGATCAAGGCAAATGCCTATGGACACGGGATAGTGACTGTTGCCAAAAGTTTGAACGATGTCGATGCGTTCGCCGTAGCTCGCTTGTCGGAGGCCTGTCGTTTGCGTGAGTCGGGCATCGACAAGCCGATCATCCTGTTAGCCGGCGTATTGACGTCGAGTGAGCTCAGTGCGGCAATGCTGCACGGCTTCGAGATCGTCGTGCATTGTGCCGAGCAGATCGAATTGCTCGAAGCCGCCGGCGCCGGTACCGTCACGGTGTGGCTAAAATTTGATACGGGCATGAACCGACTCGGTTTTTCCCCTGACGACTCCAGCGAATTGCTTGGCAGGTTGCGCGATTGCGACATCGTGAACGAGGTGCGTCTGATGTCGCACCTGGCGAGTGCGGATGAGCCCCACAATTCGACGACCGAGGATCAATTCGCTCTGTTCCGATCTGTTGCCGAGGGGTTTTCCGGTGCGGTGAGCATTGCGAATACTCCCGCAATCCTCGGTTGGCCGCAGATTGCCAACGCGCAGGAACTCCTGGGTTTCGAAGGCGACCACTGGATTCGACCCGGCCTTGCATTGTTTGGCATATCGCCGTTCAGTGGTCAGACAGGTGCTGATCTCGGACTGACGCCAGTGATGCGGTTCGAAGCTCGCCTCATTGCGATCAAGCCACTGCGAGAGGGCGCTCGTGTCGGTTACAAGGGCCAGTATCAAAGCCAAAGCGAAAGCGTACTCGGCATCATTTCAGTCGGATACGGCGATGGCTATTCACGACACTTCAGATCCGGCACACCGGTGCTTATCAACGGACGCCGCGTACCTCTGATCGGCAATGTATCGATGGACCTGATCGCCGTTGACCTCGGTTCCAGGACAGCTGATCAGGTAGGCGACATTGCAATTTTATGGGGCGAAGGGCTTGCCGTTGAAGAGATCGCACCGTGGGCGGAGGCAATACCCTACGATCTCGTTTGTGGTGTCACGCACCGCGAGGCGATTGAGGTCGCGGATTGAATAATTACGAAAGGAAAAACCCCATCTTGACGCCCGCCAGTTGTACGACATCATTGTCGGCCAGCTTGCGTGCCTGTGCTCCGATTGGCTGACCGTTCACCAACGGGTAGTCGTCCTCCTTGCCCGACTCAACATGCACGATGTAATAGCCTTCCGCACGGCGAGTGATGGCAGCGACTTGTACGCCGGGACGGCCCAGCGTCGTGAGCGCCTTGATCAGCTCGAGTTCGCGGCCAGCGAAAGCACCACTTAGAACCTGCAACTTCGCAAATGGCAGCGCATTCGGCGCGGAACTCCGGTCGACGCCAACGGCGGTCTCGGTATGCGTAGCGGGTTCGGGCACGCTTGCCACGGCCGCGCTTGCCACGGCCGGCTCTTTTTTCTGTTCATCGACCAACGCTGCGGCTTCCTCTGGGTCGAGCCTCACAGCGGCGGCGGCGTCGGAAGCGGCGTCAGCCGCGGCGTCGGCGGATACAGCGACGTCGGCCGCCTTTTCAGCTAATGCAAGCTGGGCAGCGTTCTGCTGGCCCGACGGTATGACCATTGTTTTTTCGAATTCGTCCTGGTCAGCCTCAGTGATTTGCTGATCCGCGAAACGCAACTGGTGGTGACCGATCGTGATGACGTCACCGTTTTGCAGCGCGTGCTTTTTGATCAACTTGCCGTTGACGTAAGTGCCGTTGGTGCTATTGAGATCTTCGAGAAAAGAATCATTGAGAATATTGATTATCAGGGAATGGTGGCCACTGACGGCGGGATTGTCGACGCGCACATCGTTGTCCGGCAGGCGCCCGATCGTGTATCGCTCCTTCGTCATGTTGTATTCAGCGAGAACCTGGTTGTCCAGGCTTAGAATTAACCGTGCCATGTTACTGTTCTCACAAGAGGCCTAGTCCAAACAGGGAGTCATATGTCAAGAGAACTGGGGCGACTGCGCGGCAGTCGCATCGCTCCAACATCCAGCAATTTCCTGACACCCCTGCACCATTATGATCGGAACAAGTTGGCAAGCCTGACCAGCAGGCCTTTCTTTGCCGCGAATGGCTCGATGACCTGAGCCAGCATCACCGAAACGTTATCGCGCCCGCCGTGGTCATTTGCCAATTCAATCAACTGCTTACCAACCACATCCAGACTAGCATTAAAAGTGCTGATAGTTAAGTGAATATCCTCATCTTCAACCATGTCCGGCAGGCCATCGGAACACAGCAGGTAGACGTCGTCAGGAAGCACTGCGTACTCGTGAACCTCCACTTCGACCGAGGACTCAACACCAAGCGCCCGGGTTACGTAGTTGCGGTTGGTGGAACGCTGCGCCTCCTCGGGAGAGTAGAAACCGCGATCGACAAGCTCTTGCAACAGCGAATGGTCGAGGGTCATTTGCTCGAATTCTCCACCGCGCAGACGGTATGCCCGCGAGTCGCCAACATGGGCAATGGATACCTTATTGTCGTAGAACATGCAGGCGACGATCGTGGTGCCCATTCCCTCGCAGTCGTTTTGACTCTGTGCGGCCTGGAAAATGATTTTGTTGGCTCGATAGACTGCGTCGCGCAACACGATGGACTGGCGCATCAGGCCACTGTGCGGGTCGATATCGTCGCGGTTCTCCCGGTCGGCACCTTCGGTTGCCAGTTCGGACACGATGCGCACGGCGATGCCACTGGCAACCTCGCCAGCGTTATAGCCGCCCATACCATCGGCCAGAACCATCAGACCAATGTCGGGATCCGAGCCTATCGCGTCTTCATTGTGCTCACGAACACGACCTACATCCGTTATCTCAGTGAAGTCTATTTTTCCATGCAAGTTCATCGATTCAGTTTCAGTCTCATTGATTCGTTCTAGGAATATCTGGCGCAATTACGCAGTGCGATTGCCATTTCGGTGCCACAGGAAAAGCGGTCTTTAGGTCGTTTGGCCATTGCCTTCGCCAATACGGCATCTACGCTCGGCGGTATGCCGGCACGTCGTTTTGCAATAGGGGCAGCGATTTCTGTCGTAATTTTGGTCATCAGTACTGCGATGTTCGTCGCCTGAAACGGTACTTCTCCCGCCAGAAGCTCGTACAGGGTAACACCTAGAGAAAACAAGTCCGAGTGGCCATTGAGCTCTTCTGCACCGAGTTGCTCGGGCGACATGTACATGGGCGTGCCCAGTACAATACCTGTTTTGGTACTGTTGTTGTCAGTCAGACGCGCCACGCCAAAATCGGTAATCTTGAGTGAGCCTTCTTTAGGGTTGTACATGAGATTGGCAGGCTTGATGTCCCGGTGAATGACGCCCTGATTATGGGCGTAGTCGAGTGCTTCAGCCGTTGCTGCGCAGAGCTCCAGCGCGCGTTTAGGCGCGAGCAATCGCTTGGGATCCGTGAATTTTTTCAGTGGAATTCCGGGCACGTACTCCATCGCGATGTAGGCAAGACCCTTGTCCTCGCCGGCATCGAATACGGTAATGATATTTGGGTGCGTGAGGCGTCCGGCCGATTCGGCCTCGCGGTAGAATCTCAGTCTGGCTTCCTTGAGCTCCTCATCTTCGAATTCCTTCTCGATCGCAATGACTTTCAAGGCAACAGGCCGGTTGATGCGCGGGTCCTGAGCAAGATAGACGGCGCCCATCGCGCCCTTACCAATACGCTTCTCAATGACGTACCTTCCGAGTCGCCTGGGCGTGCCGCCGGACTTTTGCTTACCCAGGATATTGGTCGCAGGTACGCCTTGTGTACGTTTCATCCACTCGAGCACCGCTTCGGCGCGCTCTGGTTTTGCCTGGCCTTCAAAGGCAAGTGACAACTTGTACATGATCGTTGCGACAGACTCGGTCGGCGAGCAATGGCGAAATTCTGCAAATGCAGGTTCAAGACGACCCGCCGCGAGAAAATCCGAGCCGCGTTTGAATGCGTTCTTGACCTCCTCCGTCTCGTCGCCGACGAGCCAGATGCTGAGAATTGTGACACCGACGAAAATCAGTATAGGTCGGCCGAGATCCATGCGTATGTGTAGTACATACAACAGCAGGGCCTCAATCAGCAGCAGCAAGACTATGGCGCATCCAGCCAACACGGCAATATCCTTGCGGGATCGATCCGGCATGAACAGTACGGCGAAAATGGCAAGCAACATGGGTGCAAGCCACTCCATTGCTGATACCCAGGACGGCGCAATGATGCTGCGGTTCTGCTCTACGGCGGCGAGCAAGGTCGAAACGATTTCGGACGCGGTTACGAACTGTCCCGATGGAAGCAAGGCTGTCGCGCCGACCAGGGCAGGATCCGAGTCAACGAAGACAGTCGCACCGGCAAGTGTGTTGCGGTCGAAGTCGTCGTGAAACAGCTCGTTTACGTCAATGCGCCGCAGCGATGCATAATTCGACGTGAAGATCGCGTCTTCAGTGCTCGACATGCGGTGACTTAATGCCGTGTTGGCATTGTCGAATGCGATTGCCAGCGGTAACGATGGCGACATGACGCCGTCATTGAGCTGCCAGAGTGCCGCTCGGCGCAACACGCCGTCACTATCAGGGCGGATATCCACAAATCCGTCGCGAGTCGCGAGGTCGCCGAAACGATGTCGAGTCGGTGCATAGACAGGTACACCCGCATTCAGGGCAGCCGCCCAGCCAGGCAGGTTTTCGTTGTCAGCTATATCGGGCGGTTGTGTCAGGATGATGCGCTTAACGTTGCTCTGTTTGAGTATCGCCACGATCTGGCCATATCGCGAAAGCATTTTGTCCGCATCCGTCCGCGAAGGGTCCAGGCTAATGATCAGGGCATTGTCGAGTGGCTGGTTGGGCAGGCGCGAGGCCAGCACGTCATACAGCACACGATCGGACGCCACGAACCACTGCGCCAGTGGACCGTAAACGAGAACCAGCAAAACGCTTACAAAACTCAGAGCGATCAGGCGGTTACGCTTTTGTTTTTGGCCCGGTTTCAACGATCAAATTCCTGTTTCAAGCCCAGAAGTATAGAAAAAGGCAAGCATCCTTAATGAGATAGGGTTGGCATTTTTATGTAATAAGACTCCTGAATCCGGTGCTATCATTGGTATCGCAGAAACCGCGCAATGTGACGCAGGTCGATGTTTTGCCTCCTGTCAAAATTTGCCCTTGTCAGAAAAATTATATAAAACAATCTCTTAAAGAATGGCCAAAACAAAGACAGCTTACGTTTGCAGCGAATGCGGTGCGCACAGCGTAAAATGGGCGGGGCAATGTCCGGATTGTTCGACCTGGAACACCTTGACCGCAAAAGCGATCACGCCGTCTCGCATAATGCGCCGGACAGCGATGTCTGCTTCGAGACTCGATTCGCTCCCGGATGACCTCTCACATCGAAATTCGACGGGTTTTGCCGAATTTGACAGAGTCCTGGGCGGCGGGCTGGTCCCAGGCGCGGTGGTACTTCTGGGCGGCGATCCTGGTGTCGGCAAGTCAACGTTGTTGCAACAGGTATCAGCAAACCTCGGTGCCGAATTGCAGGTCATGTACGCGACCGGCGAGGAATCGCTGCGTCAGGTCGGACAACGATCGCAGCGCTTAGGTTTGGCTGCTGCCGATATGCAACTGCTTGCCGACACGTCAATCGAGAACGTGCTTGAACAGGCGTTGGCTTGCGCGGCCCGAGTTCTGGTCATCGATTCAATTCAGGCAATGAACAGTACGGAGTCGCCATCGGCGCCTGGATCAGTCGCGCAATTACGCGAATGTGTCAGTCGCATTGTGCAATTTGCCAAGCAAACAGACGTATCGGTTTTCATCATCGGTCACGTGACAAAGGAAGGGACGATTGCCGGGCCGCGAGCCGTTGAGCACATGGTGGATACCGTGTTGTATTTCGAGAATGACCCGGCTAGCCGATATACATTGATTCGTTCAGTCAAGAACCGATTCGGTGCAAGTGGCGAAATGGGTGTCTTCGCCATGACCGAGGCAGGATTTCGCGAGGTCAGCAATCCTTCGGCGATATTTCTGTCCCGTGAAAGCATCACTGAACCCGGCAGTATCGTGTCCGTGGCGTGGGAAGGAAGTCGAGCATTACTCGTCGAGATTCAGGCATTGGTCGCAGATGGCAACAGCTCATATCCCAGGCGCCTGGCCACCGGGGTGGACCAAAACCGCCTGGCCCTGTTGCTGGCCGTTTTACAGCGACACGGTAATGTTGCTCTTGGGGTCGAAGATATTTTCGTCAATGTTGTTGGTGGGCTGAGAATTTCTGAAACCGCTGTCGATCTGCCGGCACTCATTGCCATTGTTTCGAGTTTTCGTGATCGTCCCACCCGGGAGCGCCTGGTGAGTTTCGGTGAGGTCGGTTTGGCCGGAGAAATTCGGCCCGTACGGTTTGGGACCGAGCGCATCGCCGCTGCCGCGAAGCAGGGCTTCAAACATGCTCTGGTTCCTGTTTCGAATGTGCCGAAGAAAATTCCTGACGGTATTCGAGTAACCGGTGTCCGTCGAATTAGCGAGGCACTGGACGAAGCGTTCTAGGAAGCAGTCACTATCATCTTGCCGGACATCTATTCGGCGCTTTCGATTTCCGCGGATCTAGGCCCAATACGCACTGTTCGAACTCTATAGTCGTCTGTTTGTACTATCTCGATCGGATAGCCATTAATATTCAGGCACGTGGCTGGATCCGGAATCGTCTCGAGCATTTCGAGAATCAGACCGTTGAGCGTCTTTGGTCCGTCGGTCGGCAGTTGCCAATCTTGCGTGCGATTCAACTCACGAATGTTCGCAGTAGCTTTGACCAGAAACGTGTTGTCTTCTTCACGCACAACATCGTCGCCATTGTCGGCTGGGTCGGTTGTAAATTCCCCGACGATTTCCTCGAGGATGTCTCCCAGCGTCACGATGCCCTGTATGTCTCCGTATTCATCGACAACCATTGCAATCCGTTGTCGTCGTCGCTGAAACTGTACGAGCTGCGTGCTCAGTGGCGTACCTTCAGGGACGAAGTACGGCTCGTCCAGCAACTTGATCAGGTCATCTTTTTCGAAGGAAAATTGTGCGAGGTTGGCAAGACGTCGAAGATGCAATACGCCAACGACCTTGTCGATGTTGTTGCGGTAAACGGGCAGGCGACTGTGTTCACTCGCACTGATAATGCTCTCGATTTCTTCAGGCTCGTCATCCAGATCAATGCCGATGATTTCATTATGCGGAACCATGACGTCGTCCACAGTGACCCTTTCGAGGTCGAGTATGCTGATGAGCATGCGCCGATAGCGATTCGAAATCCGGCTACCGGCGTCGTGCACTATCGTTCGCAGTTCTTCGCGAGTCAGCGCATGCGAGTGAGCATGGCGATCGCGAACGCCGAGTAACCACAGAACGCCGTTGGCTGCAACACTGATTAACCAGACTAGGGGGTAAGTGATTTTCAACAGCGGGTAGTAAATGAGTGCCGCCGGAAACGCGAGCCGTTCCGGGTGCAGCGCCGCCATGGTTTTTGGCGCGGCCTCGGCAAAAATCAACACGACAAGCGTCAGAATCAAGGTGCCCAGGGCGACTGCAGATTGTCCGCCGATCTTGAATGCGATGATGGCAACGAGCGCTGCCGCCGAGAAGTTGACGAGGTTATTTCCGAGCAGGATGAGCCCGATCAATCGGTCGGGACGTTGTAACAAACGTTCAGCAATTTTGGCGCCGCGGTGGCCCTCGCGGGCCTTGTGCCGAAGCTGATAACGGTTCAGGCTCATGAGCGCCGTTTCCGAGCCCGAGAAAAACGCGGAAAGCAGCAGTAGTGTGACAAGCAACCCGATCAGGGTTGCTAGGGGAACATCAGCGCCCAACGAAAGAGCACCTCTTCAATTACCACGACATGCTCAGTTCAGCAGGAAGGTCACACGCTGTCAAGAATGCGCGTCGCAGCCTGACCGGCCGGCACTCAGCCCCAGCTTCGATTGAGTAATACTTCCAGAACAAAGCGACTGCCGAAATAGGCCAGGCAGAGCGTCGCAAAACCCCAGAGGTAAAGAAATACCGCGCGTCGGCCGCGCCATCCGGCAAAAACTCTGCCACCGAGCAGGACCCCAAACAGCACCAGGGCCATTAGCGACAATATTGTCTTGTGGACCAGGTGCTGTGCGAACAGGTCTTCGACAAACGCAATACCGGATACAACGGCAATCAGCAAGCCGATGAAGCCCGCAGACGCAACGCCAAACAGCAACTTCTCGGTCGTCTCGACGGGTGCGAACAACTCGTGGCCGGATGTCAATCGACCGGTACGTAGTCGGCGATCCTGGACCAGGGAAAAGGTAGCGACAATGGCACCCACGGTGAGCAAGCCATAGGCGAACATAGAGATCAGAATGTGCGCCTGCATTTGCCAGGCCAGCGAGGAACCGATTGCAGCAGAAGGTTCCATGCCCAGCGGAATGGCTGCAATTGCCGCCAGTGTAAGTAATCCCGCCGTCATACCACGAAGCGTGGGTTCGAGTGCCCCTAACAAGCCGATTACGGCCAGCTGTAGTCCAATCAAGGACAGGGCACTGGAAATAGACAGGCTCAAACCACCGGCCTGGCTGATATCGGCATACAGGAATTGCCCGTGCAATATGAGACCAGCGCCGGCCAATACGGTCGCAGCGATCAGCGCCTGACGCGCGCGAATAGCATGACGTGGTAGACGATTCATGGCGAAAGCCATGGCTGCCAACAGATACAGCAAAAGAATTGTGAATTGAGACACAGAAACTGGCCGGTGCTTAACCTAACGTTCCGCTGAACGAATCATCCCATATGGCGAAGTTCAATAGAACCCCAACGCGATGCAAATACGAATTCTGGGTTGCAGTGGTGGCATTGGCGCCGGGTCTCGCACCTCGGCCATGCTCATCGATAATGACGTCCTGATCGATGCGGGTACGGGCATAGGAGACCTGACGCTTGAGGATCTGGACTCGATTCGTCATGTCTTTCTGACCCACGCACATCTTGACCATGTTGCCGGATTGCCGTTGTTGGTCGATCGAGTCTTCGACGAGAATTTCGAGGTGCCGATCACGGTGTATGCCCGCGAGGAAACCCTCAGGGCAATCCAGGAGCACATTTTCAACGGTGTAATCTGGCCTGATTTCGCCAAACTGCCGTCTCCCGAGAACCCGATGTTACGGTATCGGGTTTGCAGCCCAGGCGACACGATCACCATCGCTCATCGTGACTTCTATGCGATTGATGTACGGCATAGCGTGCCGTCGCTCGGCTACACAGTGAAAAATTCGGGTGGTTCTTTTGCCGTCAGTGGTGATACCAAAAGCAACGAAACGCTCTGGCCGGTGCTAAACGCCTGTGATGACCTCAAGATATTGGTCATCGAGGTGTCGTTTCCCGACGAATTGGAGAAACTCGCGACCGCATCGGGTCACTATTGCCCGAGGACGATGACACGCGACCTCGAAAGGCTGCGCCAGAATCCCGAAATCTGGATCACTGGCATGAAACCGGGTGAAGAGGCGACCATTTTGGAGCAAGTGCTTCGCGCTGCGCCTGACAGAAACATCCAGATGCTCTGCTCAGGTGACGTTCTTACGGTCTGACACCTCTGTTGGAGCCCGTTGTTGGAGCCCGCCATGCGGGCGAGTCCCACCCAGCATCGTGGATATCGCCCGGCCCGATCGTTAGCTCTTCACCAAATGGTTGATCCACTATTCTTTTAGTACGGCGGGCTCCAACAGTAGCATCCTACACATGCGAAACAACTTACCCTAGAATCCCCGCATGTTCGATAATCTCAGCAGCAGGCTGGCCGACGCCGTACGTAGTGTCTCGGGCAAGGGTCGGCTCACGGAAGACAACATCAAGGATACGCTGCGGCAGGTTCGGCTTGCGCTACTCGAAGCCGACGTTGCATTGTCAGTCGTCAAGGGCTTCATTGATCGTATTCGTGACCGGGCGGTCGGCGAAGAGGTTGGTAAGAGCCTGACACCCGGCCAGGCGCTGATCAAGATCATTCACGGCGAGTTGGTCAGCTTGCTGGGAGAGCCGCACTCACCCCTCGATTTCAAAGCGCAGCCGCCCGTTGTCATACTGCTGGCCGGCTTGCAAGGATCCGGCAAGACAACGACTGCAGCGAAACTTGCGAAACGGCTCATCGACAAGGATAAGAAACGGGTGATGCTTGTGAGCGTCGACGTGTATCGACCGGCCGCGATATTGCAATTGCAAGTGCTGGCGACGGAGGTAGGTGCACTGCATTGTCAGAGCAGTGTCGATGACCAGCCTGTTGCTATTATCGACAGAGCACTCGGCGAGGCCCGGCGATCACACGCCGACGTACTGATTATCGATACGGCAGGCCGCTTACACGTTGACGACGGCATGATGCGCGAATTGGCTGCCGTGCACGCGTGCGCCAAGCCCCACGAGACTCTGTTTGTGGTCGACAGTATGGCAGGCCAGGATGCCGTCAATGCCGCTACGGCTTTCAATAACATACTGTCGCTGACCGGCGTGGTGCTGACCAAGGCAGACGGCGATGCCAGAGGCGGTGTTGCGTTGTCTGTACGGGAGGTCACCGGCAAGCCGATCCGTTTCCTGGGTGTGGGCGAGAAGGTCGACGCGCTGGAAGCGTTTCACCCGGATCGAATGGCTTCGCGGATTCTCGGCATGGGCGACGTGTTGACACTCGTCGAAGAGATCGAGGACAAGGTCAGCACGGACAAGGCCGAAAAGCTCGCGAGGAAGATCAGGAAAGGGCAGGGTTTTGACATGTCCGATCTCAGAGACCAGCTCGAGCAAATGATGAACATGGGCGGGCTGGGCGCCATGCTCGAAAAGCTGCCTATTGCGAGGAACATCAATCCGGCAGCGCTCAAAGACCGCGCGAATGAGCGACAGCTCAGGTGGCAGGTGGCAATCATCAACTCGATGACCCCCGGCGAGCGACGATTTCCGAAGACGATCAACGGCTCGCGAAAAAAACGGATTGCCATGGGCTCTGGGCTGCAGGTTCAGGACGTCAATCGACTGCTCAAGCAGTTCATGCAAATGGAAAAAATGATGAAAAAGATGTCTCGAGGTGGCATGAAAAAGATGCTGCGGAGCATGCCAGGAGGAGGGATGCCGCCCGGATTGCACTGATCCAGGCCGTCGATCCAGACATGACTTGCTAAGGCACTGAAATCCCTATAGTTATTCGTAGTAAAAACACTTCACATTTGAATTGAAACCGGTACAATGCGCGCTACTCGGGTCGCCCCGAGTGCAGGCGTATCCGCCTATCACAGGTAAATAAGGCAAAAGTAATGGTCAGTATTCGTCTTTCGCGCGCGGGCGCGAAAAAACGTCCTTTTTATCACCTGGTGGTCACCGACAGTCGTAATCGTCGGGACGGCCGGTACATTGAGCGTGTGGGATTCTTCAATCCGCTGGGTAAGGATCATGAAGAAAATCTTCGCATCGACCTGGAACGGGTTGACTACTGGGTGGGCCAGGGTGCCCAGCCATCAGAGCGTGTAGCTTCGCTGTTGAAGATGCATCGCAAGGCTAACGCCAGCAATTAAGAAAGTCGCTTTATCACAGCCGGTATTGTTGGGACGCGTCACTGGGCTCTTTGGCGTCAAGGGCTGGGTTAAAGTGTTTTCTTACACGCAGCCGCGCGAAGCAATTCTGGAATACGATAATTGGTTCCTGATGCAGGGCGGTACGTGGCAAGCCACGTCAGTTGTCGAGGGTAAGCGGCACGGCAAGGGGGTCATCGTTCATTTGGACGGGGTCGCTGATCGGGATCAGGCTGCCGATTTGATCGGTTGTGACATAGCGATCGCTCGCGACGATTTGCCAGAACCCGGAGATGGCAGCTACTACTGGGGCGATCTCGAGGGATTGCGAGTGGTCCATCGCGATGGCACGGAGCTCGGCAAGGTTGCGTACCTGATGGAAACCGGCGCGAATGATGTGTTGGTGACCGATGGGGAGCAAGAACGGTTGATTCCGTTTATTGTGGATAAAGTCATTCTCGATGTGGATTTCGCCGCAGGCCTTATCACTGTCGATTGGGAGTGGGACTGACGTCATGCACATCGCGGTTGTCAGTATCTTCCCGGACATGGTTGGACATGTAGCCGAATACGGTGTTGTCGGGCGTGCCAAGGACCGTGGATTGTTGTCCTTGCACTACGAGAACCCGCGCGACTATACCGACGATGGTCACCGCACCGTCGATGATCGACCGTACGGCGGCGGACCCGGAATGGTTTTGAAATACGAGCCGGTCGCAAAAGCTATTCGTGTGGCGAAAGACGCACTGCCGGCGGATAGCCCGGTTGTTTGCCTGACGCCACAAGGCGGGGTATTTGATCAGGCAGCGGCTCAGCGGTTCGCAAAGATGCCGGGAATGATCTTGCTGGCTGGCCGGTACGAAGGTATCGACGAGCGGCTGATCGACGCCGAGGTTGACGAGGAATTGTCCTTGGGTGACTTCGTCATGTCAGGTGGCGAGATCGCTGCAATGGCAGTTATCGACGCCGTTGCAAGATTGTTACCTGGGGTTCTCGGTGACGAGGAGTCGGCGGCACAGGATTCGTTTATGCAGGGCTTGCTGGATCACCCTCATTACACGCGTCCCGAATGTGTCGATGGTCACAGGGTACCGGCAGTGCTGTTGTCCGGTAATCATGCGCGCATTGCGCGTTGGCGGTACAAACAGGCGTTAGGCAGGAGCTTTTTGCGACGACCGGAGCTTGTAGAGCGATTGAAATTGAGTCAGGAGCAACAAAAGTTGCTTGATGAGTTTTTGAAAGAGCAGGTCCGGGTGTAGAATCCCGACCGGCGCGACAAGGTACGGCCATGGGCCGACGGGTATAGAGAAATGAGCAAAATAATCGAAGCGATCGAAAAAGAGCAGATGGACAAGGAGATTCCCGAATTTTCTCCCGGTGATACCGTCGTCGTTCAGGTCAAAGTCAAAGAGGGTACCCGCGAGCGTTTGCAGGCATTCGAAGGTGTCGTGATTGCGAAGCGCAATCGGGGCCTGAATTCGTCATTCACAGTCCGAAAAATCTCGCACGGGGAAGGCGTCGAACGTGTATTTCAGACCTACAGCCCTGTGGTCAGTTCGATCCAGGTCAAACGCCGCGGTGATGTGCGCCGTGCAAAGCTCTACTATCTTCGAGGTCGTACCGGTAAGGCTGCGAGAATTAAGGAAAAAATATAGCTCTCGTATCGTGGCCACCGGACAGCAGCCATTCGAAAAACATCAGGCAATCATCAGCAAATAGACACGACATTGACGGCGCCTGGGCGTAGTTTTGTATTCATCAGGCAGGAGATGGGTATGAAAAGCTTAGGCGTTCTGTGTCTGCTTGCAGCGGGTCTGCTGAGCAGCGGCTGTGCGACCCTGGTATCGAATGCGGCGACTAGTTTTGGCAACAATCTGACGGATGCGATCCTCAACCAGGACGACCCCGAGCTTGTACGTGCTGGAATGCCGTCCTACATCCTGCTGCTCGACAGTTTTCTCCAGGGCAACCCTGATAGTCCCGCGTTGTTGTCAACTGCGGCATCGATGTATGCCTCCTACGGTGCCGTATTCGCCGATGATGAGCGGCGGGCATCGCGCCTGACGACCCGGGCACGTAATTACGGACTCGAGGCGATGTGCCAAAGCTACGCCGACGCCTGCGGTTGGCCCAAAATGCGCTACAAGGAGTTTGTGCTTAGTCTGGAAGGCGTTACCAAGAAACATTCCGATGTACTCTATGTTTATGGTTTTGCAACGCTTGCGTTCTTGCGCGCACACAGTTCCGACCTCAATTCATTGGCCGAAGTGCCGCACGCGGAAGCGCTTTTCGAACACTACTTCAAAATTGACGATGTGTCGGCTAACGGTGCCGCACATACCTATTATGCTTCTGTTTTAACACTGCGACCGCCGGCCCTGGGCGGCGATTACGACAAGGCGCAGTATCATTTTGAACGAGCTATCGAGATATCGCAGGGCCGGGACCTGGGCGCAAAAGTTGCGTATGCGAGGGATTATGCAAGACAGCTTTATATAAGGGACTTACATGATCGTCTGCTCAACGAGGTCCTGCAGGCGGACCCTTATGCAGACGGCTTGACGCTGACAAACGTTATGGCTCAGGACGAGGCCAAAACTTTGTTGGACGATGCGGACGACCATTTCTGATGTGTCGTGAATTCAATTGGACTTGCCCCGCACAATGGACGGAAACGCAATGAAGAAACTCGCACTGTTAATCGTGACATTGGTCGCTAGCGGACTGGCATTGGCGGCAGACAAGAAACCAGTAACGCTGAGAATCGCCACGCTCGCACCCGAAGCGTCCGCATGGGTGCAGGCAATGCGACAGGGCGCCAAAGACATCAAGAACCGCACAGCTGGGAGAGTCGTTATCAAACTCTATCCTGGTGGTATCCAGGGCAGCGATCGGCAAGTGCTGCGCAAGTTCAGGACCTCATTACAGGGCGGTGCGTTTACGCCATCGGCATTCGCTGACCTGTATCCCGACATTAATCTGTATAGCCTGCCCCTGACATTTCAGTCTCAAGAGGAGGCAGCCTACGTTCGCAGCCGCATGGATATTCATTTGATTAATGGTTTGAAAAAAAAGGGCTACATTTGTTTTGGCATTGCAGGTACCGGATTTGCGCTCATCATGTCGTCCAAGCCTATCCATAGCGCGGCCGACCTCAAGGGCAAGAAGGTTTGGGTACCCGAAGGGGATGGCATCAGTTACAGATCAATGCAGGCATTAGGCGTGTCCCCGCAGCCTCTGCCATTGACGGATGTGTTGCTTGGATTGCGGACGGATCTGATTGATATCGCCCCAGTATCGTCGCTCGGCGCACTGTTTATGCAATGGCATACGAGCGTGGATTACCTGACGGACATGCCACTTGTATACACCTACGGTTTCATGGTGATTCAAGAAAAGGCCTTTAACAAGATCGGCCCTGAAGACAGGCAGATCGTGCGGCAAGTCATGGAGAAGATTTACGGCGATGCAGACGCTGCGATTGCTGTCGAAGATGCGAAGGCCAAACAAGTGCTGCTAGACCGCGGTATGCAACGTATCGTACCGAGCGCAGCCGAAGTGGCGAAGATTCGCAAGACCATGGCCGATTCGAATCGAAAACTCGCCCAAGAGGGCGTTATCTCTGAAGCGCTCTACGATGAGATGCTTCGTTATATCGACGAGTATCGCAGTGAACAGGAGAGCGATGACGAAATCGTCACAGAGGACGCGGAAGCAGCTTAACGCTGCCGCTCACTTGCCGTGATTCAAGCATTGATCGCCACGCTCGCCCGGCTGGATCGAATTGGCCGGCAGCTCGAAAACCTTGCATTGGTGACCTTGCTGTGTAGCATGATGTTGCTCGCCGTTGGCCAGATCGTTCTCAGAGAAGTTTTTAATACCGGCATTATCTGGGCCGCTGAGCTCTTGAGGCTCATGGTACTTTGGCTCACGATGATTGCCATGATCACGGCGTGTCGCGATGATCGTCATATACGAATCGACGCCATATCACACCTGTTGCCTGCGTCAGCGATCAAAGTGACGCGAGCTATTGTCGATATGTTCGCTGCAATCGTCTGCGCTGTCATCGCGTGGCAGTCCTATCGTTACCTGCAAATTGAAGTCGAGTATCAGGACGGGGTGCTCATTGACACGCCCGCATGGATTGCACACAGCATAGTCCCGATAGCCTTCGCGTTAACAGGCTACCGGTTTATGGTCAGCGCCCTGAAGAAGGCACTGGGTGTCGATGAGATTGAAGATCGGGACGCGGTGCTGTGATCATATTCAGTATCGTGTTGGTCTTGCTCGCCATTCTTGGCGCGCCGCTGTTTGTAGTCATTGCTACGAGTGCGATGCTTGGATTTACTTCAGACGACACCGATCTGATGAACATGGCGATCGAAATCCTGGGCATTGCCGATATGCCATTCCTGACCGCGATCCCGTTGTTTACTTTTGCCGGCTATCTATTAAGCGAAAGTAATGCACCTAAGCGCCTGGTCAGAATGACCGGTGCTCTACTGGGCTGGATGCCCGGCGGTCTTGCAGTGATTTCGCTGGCGGCGTGCGCATTCTTTACGGCTTTCACTGGTGCATCCGGCGTCACAATCATCGCTCTTGGTGCGTTGTTGTATCCGGCCCTGACGCAGGATGGTTATCCCGAGCGCTTCAGTCTCGGTCTCGTTACGGCGTCGGGCAGCCTCGGTTTGTTGTTTGCTCCTTCTTTGCCGCTTATTCTGTATGGCGTTATTGCCGAGGTATCAATCGACCACCTGTTTCTCGCCGGAATCCTTCCTGGCATTTTGATGATTATCATGTTGTCGGGCTGGAGTTTGTGGGTAAATCGCGGCAACCGCCAGATGATCAAGACGTTTTCCTGGCGGGAGCTCGGTGCTGCTGCTCGCGAATCTCTTTGGGAATTACCGCTCCCGTTCGTGGTTCTGGGTGGCATCTATTCGGGATTTTTCGCGGTCTCAGAGGCTGCGGCAATTACAGCGTTATATGTGCTGATTGTCGAAGTGTTCATCCTTCGTGAGATAAAGATATCGGAGCTGCCAAAAGTCATACGGGCATCTATGGTCCTGGTCGGCGGCATCTTGATCATTCTAACCGTGTCGCTGGCGTCGACCAATTACATGATCAGTGCGGGCATCCCGCAGATGCTGCTCGAGTGGGTTTCAAATCTCGTCACGAGCCCAACGTCATTCCTGCTGTTGCTACTGGTCTTCTTGCTCGTGCTTGGCGCGATTCTGGATATTTTTTCTGCGATCGTGCTGGTGGTGCCCTTGATCCTGCCAATTGCGGCCGGCTACGGTATACACCCCGTGCACCTGGGCATCGTCTTCCTCGTTGCGATGCAAATGGGCTATCTGACACCTCCGGTCGGCCTGAATCTGTTCATTTCCAGCTATCGATTTCAGAAGCCGATCCTGTATGTGTACTCCGCGACGTTCCCATTCCTGATGATTCTGCTGCTCTCGGTCGTCGTTATCGCGTTCTGGCCCGGTCTGTCACTGTGGCTGGTGCCGAACCAGTAGGGCTGGTAGCGGTCAAAGCGATTACGTACACTTTTCCTCAAGCAAATTCCTGGCGAGATATGTCGTGAGATCCACTACCCTTGTTTTTGTACTCTTGTTGCTGTTGTCAACACAGTCGTGCGCTGCCGACGACACCGATCTGGCGCAGATTCAGCTGCCGCCGGGTTTTGCGATCGAGGTCTATGCGGAAGTGCCGAAGGCCAGGTCGCTGGCGATTGGCGAGAATGGCACGGTCTTCGTTTCGAATCGTCGTGGTGACTCGATCTATGCCATTGTGCCTGTCGACGGGGGCGACCCTGAGGTTCTCGAACTGCTCACTGGCCTCGATATGCCGAATGGAGTTGCGTTCCATGAGGGTGACCTCTACGTCGCCGAGATCAGTCGAATCCTGCGCTATGCCAACGTCGAGTCACGCTTGCATGACATGCCCGACGCCGAGATATTGGATGTCAGGCTACCGTCAGAGCGTCACCACGGCTGGCGCTATATCGGTTTCGGGCCTGACGGAAAACTCTATGTAGCCATCGGCGCGCCGTGCAATATCTGCGATCGCGAAGGCTACGCGCGAATAGCGCGTATGAATCCCGACGGTTCCGAACTGCAGCCCTATGCCACGGGCGTACGCAACTCGGTCGGTTTTACCTGGCACCCGCAGACTGGCGAGCTTTGGTTTACTGACAATGGCCGGGATATGTTGGGCGACGACCTGCCGCCGGACGAGCTCAATCACGCACCGAAAGCAGGGTTGCACTTCGGTTATCCTTACTGTCACGGTGCTGATCTTTCAGACGCGGAGTACGGCGAGGGCAAAAACTGCAATGATTACACGGCGCCGGTACAACCGCTTGGTCCACATGTCGCATCATTGGGCGTCAGGTTCTACACCGGTTCAATGTTCCCGGCCGAATATCATGGGCAAATCTTTATCGCCGAGCATGGATCCTGGAACCGCTCTGAGAAAATCGGCTATCGCGTGACCCTCGTCAGACTGAAAGACGGCGTGCCCATCGGATATGAAGTATTTGCGGAAGGATGGTTGCAGGGGCAGTCGGTTTCGGGCCGCCCGGTCGACCTGGCAGTGCTGGCTGATGGATCAATGCTCGTGAGCGATGATCATGCTGGTAAGATCTACAGGATTCACTACGAGGAGTAAGACAGAAGTGAGTACCAGAAATCCGTTCGTCAGGTTGTTATCTGCACTGTGGTATGGCGCCGACGGCGTTCGGAAAATTCTGCACCTGGTGTTGTTACTGGTCGTGTTCCTGGTGTTTTTTGGCGCGATGTCGGCGACGCCACCGATGATTCCTGACAACGCAGCCTTATTTATTCAGCCGCGTGGTGCGCTGGTCGAGCAGTTACAAGGTGATCCGTACGACCGCGCCATGGAAGAGCTGCTCAATGACGGGCGCCCACAGACTTTGGTGCAGGATATCGTCGATGCATTGCACTACGCAAAAAATGACGATCGCATCGAAGTCGTATATTTCGAGCTCAGCAGTGTGCTAAGCGCCGGACTCAGCAAGTTGCAGCGTATCGCGGTCGCTATCGAGGATTTCAAGACATCCGGCAAACCGGTGATCGCGAGCGCCGATTTCATGAGTCAGCGGGGTTACTACCTGGCCGCTCACGCGGACGAAGTCTACCTGCATCCGAATGGCGTGCTATTGCTGCGTGGCTATGGACGCTTCCGTAGTTATTACAAGGATGCGATCGACTCCTTGCGTATTGACTGGAACGTTTTTCGCGTTGGCACCCATAAGTCCTATGTCGAACCGTTCACACGCATGAATATGTCCGATGAAGATCGGGAATCGACGATACGACTTATTGATCAACTGTGGACGTCGTATCAGTCGGATGTTGTCGTGGCGCGTGGTCTGGATGCTGGCGCCATCGACGACTTCGCGGAAAACCTAGTCGACTACGTTCGCGCGACTAATGGTGATATCGCGATTGCTGCCCGAAATCACGGTCTCGTCGACGACTTACTGACGCGCAATGAATTACGTGAGCTGATGATCGACTATGTTGGCGAGGATCCCGATCACGCTGACATGTTCAATGCAACAGGCATGCAAGAGTATCTGTCAGTAATGCGCATGCTTGATGGAGGCGCGAGCGATACCGACAACGTTGCCATAATTGTCGCGGCTGGTGACATCATGTTCGGCAGCCAGGCCCCCGGAAAAATTGGCGCAGATTCCACGGCTGCACTGCTTCAGCGGGCGCGCAATAACGAGTCTGTAAAGGCGGTCGTAATACATGTTGATAGCCCGGGAGGCAGTGTGTTTGCGGCTGAAGTTATCGCGCATGAGATAGAGGCATTGCGAGAGGCGGGCAAGCCCGTGATTGCGTCGATGAGTAGTGTTGCGGCATCGGGTGGCTACAGGATATCCATAGCGGCTGACCGAGTGTTCGCGAGTCCGGCTACGATCACCGGATCCATTGGCGTGTTTGGAATATTTCCAACCTACCAAAGAACATTCGACGCAATCGGCATCGCGACCGATGGCGTCGGTTCCACGCCATGGTCCGGACAGTTTCGGCCGGACCGCGAAATGTCGGAGGGCACGAAGCAGCTCTTTCAACTGTTTGTTGAGGATGCCTACGACGATTTCATTTCAAGTGTCGCCGAAAGCCGTGGTCTGGCTAAGCGCGAGGTCGATCAAATAGGGCAAGGGCAGGTGTGGACCGGTGCCGATGCACTGGCCAATGGACTTATCGATGAACTCGGCACATTCGAGGACGCGATCGCGGCGGCTGCGGAGCTTGCGGGCCTGGAGGAGGGAGAATATGGGCTCTTGCCGATTGACGCCGAACTTTCAGCGACTGAACAGTTCGTCGTCGATCTTCTCGGCGTTGCCGTTCGGGCTGGACTGGACATGTCGGCCTGGGTGAGGCGCCCCACGATGATCGAGGGCATAGCGCGGGATATCGGGGAAAAAACGGAGTTGTTATTGCGATTCAACGATCCCAGGGGCATCTACTCGCATTGTCTTTGCGATTTTGACCTGTAGAGCCCCCGCCATGCGGGCGATTACCATTCGAGAATGACCTTGCCGGACTGACCGGACTCCATTAGTTCGAACGCTGGCTGAAATTCGTCGGCATCGAAGTGATGCGTGATGACGGGCTCGATATCAAGGCCGCTCTGCAACATGCTGGCCATCTTGTACCAGGTCTCAAACATTTCCCGGCCGTAAATTCCTTTCAGGATGAGTCCTTTAAAGATTACCTGGTTCCAGTCGATGCTTATTTCGTCGCTGGGAATGCCGAGCAAGGCTATCTTGCCACCATGGTGCATGGTCTTGAGCATGTCGCGAAATGCCTGGGGATTGCCAGACATTTCCATGCCGACGTCGAAGCCTTCCTCCATGCCGAGTTCATTCATCGCTGTTTCGAGTGACTCGTGCGTCACGTTCAGGGCCCTGGAGGCGCCCATGGATCTTGCGAGTTCGAGCCGATAATCGTTGATGTCGGTTATAACTATGTGGCGAGCACCTGCATAGCGAGCGATGGCAACGGCCATCATGCCGATAGGACCCGCCCCGGTTATCAGCACGTCTTCACCGACAAGGTCGAATGACAGCGCGGAGTGCGTCGCATTGCCCAGCGGATCCAGTATCGCGGCCAGGTCGTCGCTGATCGTATCGGGCAACTTGAATACGTTGAATGACGGCACGGACAGGTATTCGGCAAATGCTCCGGGTCGATCGACACCCACGCCGGTGCTGTTCATGCACAGGTGCCTGCGCCCGGCACGGCAATTGCGACAAACGCCGCAGGTAATGTGGCCTTCGGCCGACACACGGTCACCGGTGTTGAAGCCCTTGACCTCGCTTCCGCACTCGACAATCTCACCGCAAAATTCGTGGCCAATCGCGAGTGGCACTGGAATCGTGTTGCTGGCCCAGTCATTCCACTGGAATATGTGTATGTCAGTGCCGCAGATGGCCGTTCGAGTCACCTTGATCAGTACGTCGTTCGGACCGACTTGCGGCATGTCGATGTCATCCATCCAGATGCCACGCTGCGCTTTTTTCTTGACGAGAGCCCGCATCAGTGGATGACCTTGAGTTCTCGCCCAACATCAGTGAATGCGTCGATCGCAAAGTCCAGTTGCTCGTGCGTCAGGCCGGCCGACATCTGCGTGCGTATTCGTGCCTGGTCTTTCGGTACGACGGGGAAGGAGAAACCGACGACGTATACGCCGCGTAGCAGCAATTTGTCCGCCATTGCCTTCGCCATCCTGGCATCACCAAGCATGACCGGAATGATCGGGTGCTCACCCGGTTTCAGATCGAAGCCTCTTGCCGCCATCTTGTTGCGGAAATAAGTTGCATTGTCATGCAATGTCTCTCGCAGCGTACTGTCGCGTTCGAGCATATCCAAAACAGCAATCGATGCGGCCACGATGATCGGCGCCACCGAATTGGAGAACAGGTACGGGCGTGATCGCTGCCTCAGCCATGCGACGATTTCCTTGCGTCCCGACGTGAATCCTCCGGATGCGCCACCCAATGCTTTGCCCAATGTTCCCGTAATGATATCGACACGCCCCATCACGTCGCGATATTCGTGAGTACCACGGCCCGTATCGCCAAGAAAACCGGTGGCGTGACAATCGTCGATCATCGTCAGTGCATCGTTTTTCTCAGCGAGATCACAGATCGCCTGAAGATTGGCAATCGTGCCGTCCATTGAAAATACGCCATCGGAAACGATTAGTTTTGTGCGAGCACTGCTGGCCGCATCAAGTTGCCGGGCCAGGTCTTGCATGTCGTCATGCTGGTAGCGAAATCTTTGCGCCTTCGATAATCGGATGCCGTCGATGATGCTCGCATGGTTGAGTGCGTCACTGATCACGGCATCCTGATCGTCAAGGATCGTTTCGAACAGACCACCATTCGCATCAAAGCATGATGGATACAGAATCGTATCCTCGGTGCCCAGAAACACGCTGATGCGCTGCTCGAGATCCTTGTGCAATGTCTGCGTCCCGCAGATAAAGCGCACTGACGACATGCCATAACCGTATTCATCAAGGGCCTTGTGAGCTGCCGCAATGACATCGGGGTGATTGGCGAGTCCCAGGTAGTTATTGGCGCAGAGGTTGAGCGCATGTTGCGTGCCCCCATTGCTTTTGACATCTATCTCGGCCTGCTGGGGCCCGGTTATCAGTCTTTCGGTCTTGTAGAGACCCTGAGATTTCAGGGCCTCGGTTTGCTCGGCGAGAGACTCAAGGAATCTGGCTGTCACGGGATCGCACCCCTGTATTCAAAGGCCGCAAAGTATAGCAAGATGCGATTTCCAGAATTGAGTGACCTGAGTTCCATTGCATGCGTTTTAGCGATCAACCAGCTGCACATCGCGGCACCAGTCCCTGCATCAACGATTTATACCTGGCCGATGAGGCAGCCCTTGTCGCCGAACTGACCGATGCGGCGGATCCAGGTGCGGCGGGTCGTGAAAAAATTCGTGAAACGGCGGCACTGCTCGTCGGGGCCGTACGCCGCAAAAAGACCAGAGACAGCGGTATTGATGCATTTTTGCAGCAGTATGATTTGTCCTCGGAGGAGGGCGTATTGCTCATGTGCATCGCCGAGGCGCTGCTGCGTATTCCCGACGCAGACACCGCGGATAGATTAATCGCCGATAAAATCACGTCGGCGCGGTGGCAGGATCATCTCGGCGAGAGCGACTCGCTGTTTGTCAACGCATCGACATGGGGATTGATGTTGACCGGGCAACTGTTGCAATTCGATGAAGTCATCAAGGTCAATCCTGTGAAGTTACTGGGCAAGCTCGCCAGTCGTGCAGGCGAGCCCGTGGTCAGAACGGCCATGCGCCAGGCGATGCGTATTATGGGCCACCAATTTGTCATGGGGCGGACGATCGATGAGGCGCTCGCGCGCTCCGTGAAAAAAGACAGTAAAGCTTATCGTCATTCGTTCGACATGTTGGGTGAGGCGGCATTGACCAAAACTGACGCCGAACGCTACTTCGAAGCGTATCGCGACGCGATTCGAAGTATCGGTGCAGGCCCACAGGAGCCAGCTCCAGACATCTTCTCGGCCGCGAGCATTTCGGTGAAGCTTTCCGCGCTGCATCCACGCTACTCGTATACGCAACATGAGCGAGTGATGACGGAGCTCGTGCCACGCGTCGCTGAGCTCGTCTTGCAGGCGAAGAAATCAGGTGTGGGTTTGACCATTGATGCCGAAGAGGCCGACCGCCTGGAGATTTCCCTGCATATTTTCGAAAGCGTTTACAAAGACAGCGCGATAGGTGACTACGAAGGCCTTGGCCTCGCGGTGCAAACCTATCAGCGCCGTGCTCGGGACGTCATCAGATTCCTTGCGGACATGGCGAGCGACGTTGGCAGACGTATCCCCGTTCGTATGGTAAAAGGCGCGTATTGGGATACCGAAATCAAGCATGGGCAGGAGCTGGGTCTGTCGAGCTACCCGGTTTTCACGCGCAAGACGCATACCGACGTTTCCTACCTTGCCTGTGCACGGCAATCGCTGGCGGCCGGGGACTCCCTGTATCCGCAGTTTGCGACGCACAATGCTCACACCCTGGCGAGCATACTCCATTACGCCGGATCTCGACGTGATTACGAATTTCAACGCTTGCACGGCATGGGCAAAGAGCTGTACGCAGAAATCATCGACCCCGAGAGGTTTTGTCGACCTTGTCGCGTCTACGCTCCTGTCGGGAGTCACGAGGACCTGTTGCCCTACCTGGTGCGGCGCTTGCTCGAAAACGGCGCTAACACGTCTTTCGTAAACCGCATTGTTGACGAGAAAATTGATATTCAGGATATCATTGCCGACCCGTTGGCCACTGCCCGAAGCCTCGATTACCAGCCGCATCCTCGAATTGTGTCTCCTGGTGATCTTTTTGGTGATGAGCGCCGCAATTCCAAAGGTATCAACCTCCCGGATCGAAATGTCAGTGTTGCTTTACTGGCAGCTATGCAATCAGCCGCGGCAAAGCCATACACGGCTTGCCCGATCATAGGTGGCGAGTCCAAAAAGGGCAGTGCGGCTGCGTCGGTCAATCCCGCCGACACAAGCCAGGTCGTTGGCGAGTGCCAGCTGGCAGAAGCGAAACATGTCGACGCCGCGCTGGACCAGGCTATGGCCGGCCAAGCCGCGTGGAATAACACGGTGGCGCAGGATCGTGCGGAAATATTGAATCGTGCCGCGGATCTGTTTGAAGACAATACTGCAGAGTTGCTGACGCTTTGCGTTGCCGAAGCCGGTAAGACGATTCCCGATGCCATCGCCGAACTTCGAGAGGCCGTGGACTTTCTGAGATACTACGCAGTGCAGGCAAGCAGACAGTTCGGTGAGCCAAAAGAATTGCCGGGACCTACAGGTGAACGCAACACGCATGGCTTACGGGGGCGCGGTGTGTTTGTTTGTATCAGTCCCTGGAATTTTCCGCTGGCGATTTTTACCGGGCAGGTTGCTGCGGCGCTTGCGGCCGGCAACGCCGTGCTCGCAAAGCCGGCCGAACAAACTCCGCTGATCGCATATCGAGCTGTCGAACTCTTGCTCGAGGCTGGCGTGCCTCCCTCTGTATTGCACTTTTTGCCTGGAGACGGGGCCGCAGTGGGCGGACGTGCCATCGCGGATCCACGCGTCGCGGGCGTTGCCTTCACGGGCTCCACAGAAACCGCAAGGCTGATCAACAGGGCGCTGGCGGCCAGGGATGGTCAGATCGCCGCGCTGATTGCGGAGACCGGTGGACAAAACGCGATGTTTGTGGACAGTTCTGCGTTGCCGGAACAGGTGGTGCTCGACAGCGTGATTTCGTCTTTCAACAGCGCCGGGCAGCGCTGTTCGGCGCTGCGAATCCTGTGCCTGCAGGAGGAGATTGCACCGCGTGTGATCGAAATGTTGATTGGCCACATGCAAGAACTTAGTATTGGCGACCCGTCTTTGCTCTCGACCGATGTCGGTCCGACCATTGATGAAGCAGCACGATCATTACTGTCCTCACATGTTGAGACCATGGGCAGGAAAGCGAAGATATTGCATCGCTGTACATTGCCGAACGCCACGCAATCGGGCACGTTTTTTCCGCCGACGTTGATTGAAATCGATAGTATCGATGTGCTGCAACGTGAAGTTTTTGGACCGGTCCTGCATGTCCTGCGTTATCGCAGCAAGGATCTTCGGGCGACCGTTGACGCAATAAATGCAACCGGATACGGTCTGACGATGGGCCTGCACAGTCGCATCGACTCACGAGCCAGAAAGATTGCCGCGTTGTCCGGCGCTGGAAATTTCTACATCAATCGCAACATGGTAGGTGCCGTCGTCGGCGTACAGCCGTTCGGCGGTCGTGGCTTGTCCGGCACGGGCCCGAAAGCCGGCGGTCCGTATTATTTGCCGAGATTTGGCACTGAGTATTCGATCAGCAACAACATCGCGGCAGTCGGCGGCAATGCAACGCTTCTTTCAATGGATTCACAGTAGCCATGGCGACGATCAGTATATTCGACATCTTCAAGATCGGAATCGGGCCGTCGAGTTCACACACGACCGGGCCGATGAAGGCCGCGCGTGAGTTCGCATTACAACTCGAATCGGCCGCAGAAAAAGTCACTTCGATCCAGGTCACGCTGTACGGGTCGCTCGCGTTTACGGGTAAAGGGCACGGTACGGACTCGGCGATTGCGCTCGGACTCATGGGCATGCAACCCGAGACGATCGATCCTGACGCTGTTGAGGGTATTTTGCGCGGCATACATGCCAGCCATGAACTTGACGTGATGGGTATGGGCCGCATTGTATTTGACCCCGAAAAACACATCGTTTTTGAATTCGGCGAGGAACTGCCGCGGCACACGAACGGCATGCGTTTCGTGGCCAGCGCCGAGTCCGGTGAGACCATCATCGAAGAGCTGTACTACTCCTTAGGCGGTGGCTTTATCGCACGCGGCGATGAGCCCGAAGTCGCCTCCCAGGAAGGAGAGCCCCCATACGCGTTCGATAGCGCAGAGTCATTACTGTCACTGGCCGAGGAGAATAAGCTTGGCATCGCCGAGCTGATGTTCGAAAACGAGTGTGGCTGGCGCGATGCCGAAGATGTGACGCGTCGAATCGACGATCTCTGGATTGCAATGCAGGCGTGTATCGATCGAGGATTGCATGCAGACGGAGTGCTCCCTGGGAAAATGGCGGTCCTGAGACGCGCTGCCAAAATACGTCGAACACTGGAAGATCGCGATGAGCCATCGGCGCTCGATGCACTGGACTGGGTGAATGCGTATGCCATCGCGGTTAATGAAGAGAGTGCTGTCGGCGGTCGCGTCGTCACATCTCCGACTAACGGTGCGGCGGGAATCATTCCCGCCGTGATGATGTACTACCATCGTTTCGTTCCGGATGCTAACGAGAACGGTATTCGCAATTTTATACTGACTGCGGGTGCGATCGGCATACTTTACAAAATCAATGCGTCAATTTCGGGTGCCGAGATGGGTTGCCAGGGGGAGGTAGGTGTCGCGTGTTCAATGGCCGCTGCAGGGCTCGTCGCGGCGCTCGGTGGTTCAAACGATCATATCGAGGAAGCCGCCGAAATCGGTATGGAGCACAACCTGGGCCTGACCTGTGATCCGATCGGGGGGCTCGTGCAAATACCCTGTATTGAGCGCAATGCGATGGGCTCGGTGAAGGCCATCAATGCTGCGAGACTCGCAATGCATGGTGACGGGACGCACAAAGTCTCGCTGGACCAGGTTATCGAAACCATGCGCCAAACAGGTCTCGCGATGTCTTCGAGTTTCAAGGAGACGTCAAAGGGCGGTCTCGCGGTCAATGTTCCCGAGTGCTAACTCGCAAGCTTGGCAAGCACCACTAGAGTCTTACGCCCTTTTTTTCGGATAATCGTAAACGACAAGTTCGGTCTCGGGCTGTTCATGTAGATTCCAGTCGTCGCGCTCGAACCTGACCGACACAAATCCCGCTGTCGGCATATTATGTGTCAGTCCGGGTGACAGGAAATTTGCAAATTCTGTCAGGCCCGGGTTGTGGCCGACGATCATCAGGTTGTTGAAGCCGATATCCTGACCGGCAATGGTGTCGAGCAGAGTATCGAGTGAGGCGAGATACACCTCATCCTCACGCTGCAGGAATTCGACGGGATAGCCAATCTCATTGGCAATGACCTTCGCCGTTGTCCATGCACGCATGGCCGGGCTGCAAATAATCAGCGATGGACGAATACCGGCCTCTGCTATCCGTTGGCCCATAACCGGCGCATCGCGTTCACCGCGGCTATTGAGTGGACGCTCGCGATCGCCGAGGCTTGCGTTTTTCCAGCTGGACTTGGCGTGGCGCACCAGGGTCAGAGTCTTCATCAGTAGGGTATCGACAATCGGCGTTGCGCCGAAGCTTACATGAGGCCGGTCTGCAATCGTGCCTCATCGGACATCATGCCCTGGTTCCACGGTGGGTCGAACACCAGTTGCACCACGACATCAGCAACGGTCGGAATGATAGCGATTTTTTCCTGAGCATCCTGTACCAGGATCTCGCCCATGCCGCAGCCGGGTGCTGTTAAAGTCATGTCCACGGTGACAGAACGTTGCCCGTTGCCCAGCGGCGTCACTTCGCATCGATAAACCAGGCCAAGGTCGACAATATTGACGGGAATCTCCGGGTCGTAGCAGGTCTTGAGCTGCTGCCAGATAACAGCTTCGATATCTTCATCTGACGCATTGTCCGGAATCTCGGGTGGCGGCACCGGATCTTTGCCGAGTGCGTCGGCATCGGCGCCGGCAATTCGGAACAAATTGCCCTCAACGTACACTGTGAAGCTGCCACCCAGAGCCTGGGTGAGGAAGCCGCTGGTCCCTGCTCGCAGAGTGACTTCTTCGCCGTCCGGGATGAGGATGGTCTTGACATCACGTGCAAGTGAGAAAGGTTCATTCGCGTGGCCGAACATAGGTGCTGCTACTCCGTTGATGCCGGTTTGGTCTGTTCATGAATGGCGCAATTCAATGCGTGCCAGGCAAGCGTCGCACACTTGATTCGCGATGGAAATTCATGCACGCCATCGAAGGCCATGATCTTTTCGAGATCGAGATTATCACCATGATCCTGTCCTGGATCAGTCAGGCGTCTCGTTACAGCACGAAAGTACTCAAGAGCTACTGACACGTCCAGGCCAATAACGGTATCGGTCATCACGGATGCCGATGCCACTGATATCGCACACCCGGAGCCCTCGAAGGTGGCCGCATCGATCCTGTTTTCTTCGTCCAGACGCAGGTATAAGCGCAATTTATCGCCGCACAGCGGATTGATGCCTTCGGCAGTGTGCGTCGCGTCGTCGAGCTTGCCGAAATGGCGTGGGCTTCTCGCGTGATCGAGAATCAACTCACGATACAGTTCGCGCAAATCGTCGCGGCTATTGATATCGACGGCGCTCATGCGAATATCTGCTTTGCCTTGTCGAGCCCTGCCACGAGCCGATCAACATCATCGACATTGTTGTAGAGCGCCAAAGACGCCCGTGCAGTGCCTGGTATTCCAAAATAATCCATGACCGGCATGGCACAGTGATGCCCGGTACGAATCGCAATGCCCTGGTGGTCGAGTATCGTGCCGACATCGTGCGGATGAATGTCGTCGAGCAAGAATGACTGGACGCTGGCCTTGTCCGTCGCGGTGCCTATCAAACGAATGCCATCTACGCGCGCGAGCTGCTGGGTCATGTACTCGAGAAGATCGTGTTCATACTGCGCGATACGGGACACACCGATCGACTGCAGGTAATCAATAGCGGCACCCATGCCGACCACGCCCGATATGTTCGGCGTGCCGGCCTCGAATTTGTGCGGCAGGTCATTGTAAGTCGTGCCCTCGAAAGAGACTTCGAGAATCATGTCGCCACCGCCCTGGTAGGGAGGCATTTCCTCAAGCAGTGACTCACGGCCGTAAAGAACGCCAACGCCGGTCGGACCAAACATCTTGTGGCCCGAAAATGCGTAGAAGTCACAGCCAAGATCCTGGACATCGATTGGCAGGTGCGGCACGCCCTGGGCACCGTCAATGAGAACCGGAATATCAAGCGCGTGCGCCTGCGCGACGATGTCTTTGATCGGATTGATCGTGCCGAGCGCATTGGAAACATGCCCGATCGAGACGATTCGAACCTCGTTGCTCAGCATTTGATTGAAGGCAGCGAGATCAAGCTGCCCGGCGTCGTCCATGGGTGTCACGACCAGCTCGGCACCGGTCTGCTCGCAGACGAGTTGCCAGGGCACGATGTTCGAATGATGCTCGAGGTGAGATATCAGGATCTTATTGCCCGGGCCCAGGCGCGGGCGACAGTAACTCTGCGCGACAAGATTGATGGATTCGGTCGTGCCACTTGTCAAAACGATCTCGCGCCGGCTCGCGGCATTGATGAATGCCTGGATCTTGTCGCGGGCGCCTTCATACGCGTCGGTAGCGCGATGGCTTAGTGTGTGCACGCCGCGGTGTACGTTGGCGTGGTTATGATGCTGGTAGTCCGCAACAGCGTCGATGACGCAAGCGGGCTGTTGTGCCGATGCTGCGCTATCGAGGTAGACCAAAGGCTGGCCGTTAATTTCCTGTTGCAGCGCAGGAAAATCCGACCGGCAGTTTTCAATCACAACCGTCGTGCTGTCATTTTGTTGCGGATGCGACATTACTCGACTCCATCGATCAGCGTCGCGACTCGGTCGGCGACGATGTCGCTGATCGTTTTCTGCATCGCGGCGATCGGTGCCAGATTTACGATGCTCTGTGCAAACGCACGAATCAGCAGAGCCGCGGCCTCCCGCTGGTCTAAGCCCCTGGTGCGCAAATAAAACAAGGCTTCTTCGTCAAGCGTGCCGATCGTCGTGCCATGCGCGCATTTGACATCGTCTGCGTAGATCTCCAGTTCCGGTTTGGCATCAATTTCCGCTTTCTCGGAGAGCAGCAGATTGTGGTTTGCCTGCTCGGCATCGGTGCCGTCTGCGCCAGCGTGCACGATGACTTTACCGTTCCAGACACAACGCGAAGACCCGGACAATATGCCGCGATACTCCTGGCGAGAGCGCGCCGGACCGACTCGATGATCAATTCTCGTGTGGTTATCAATGTGCTGGCCATCGCTGGCCAGGTACAGGCCATGAAAAGAGGCGGATGATCCGGGTCCTGTCACCTGAATGTTGAGATCGTTGCGGGTCAACTTGCCGCCCAGATCGAAAGCGCAGTGGCGAAAGCAGCTGTCCCGATCGAGGCGGGCACAAAGCCGACTGGTCTGGCTGTGTGCGTGATTCCGATCCTGGATGCGTAAGTAGTTGGCCGTCGCATTGTTGCCCAGATCGAGATTCACCACGGTATTGGCGTAGTGACTCGCAGTACCTGACGATGCATGGTACTCAATAAAGCTTGCCTCACTATGCTCTGCGAGTTCGATTTCGACACGCGCCTGTGTGACGCCAACCGCGGCAGTCGCATTATCGATAAAAAGAATGCCAATGGGTCTGCGCAATGCAGATTCGGCCTCGATTCGCAGGCGAAGTCCGTCGTGCAGCAAGGCAATATTCAGATCGGCGAGCGGAGCATCGAATTCGAATGCTGCACCTGATTCGCTGAGCAGTGCAACACCGATACCCGCATCTTGTGCGACAGCAATGGATTCCAGATCGACCTTGCCATTCGCAATGATGAGCCAATCGGCATCGAATTGACTCGTGACGGCGTCAATTGCTGCCGATGTGCTTGGCGGTGCATCCGACCCGGCACCCTCGGCCAACCACTGATTGCTGATATCGATCACGCTGGCCAGGTTGGTGTACTTCCAGTCCTCGTGCCGAGTCGTCGGAGTGCCCTGATCATCCAGGTGTTGGAGTGCCGCAAGCCGCGCGTCCGACAGCCGGTCGTTCGGCATTTTGGCAACGGCCTCGCGTAGTGCGTCGATTTTGAGAGCAGACTTCATGCAGTCGCGGCCTCGCGCAACCAGTCGTAGCCTTTATCCTCGAGCTGCAAAGCGAGAGATTTATCGCCCGAGCGCACGATGCGCCCTTCTGACAGAACATGTACCTGGTCGGGCTCGATGTAGTCGAGCATCCTCTGGTAGTGAGTGACCAGTATGATGGCGCGATCCGGGCTGCGCAGCGAGTTGATGCCTTCGGCAACTGAGCGCAACGCATCGATATCGAGCCCTGAGTCCGTTTCATCGAGGATCGCGAGCTTTGGTTCGAGTATTGCCAATTGCAGAATCTCATTGCGTTTCTTTTCACCGCCCGAGAAACCTTCGTTGACGCCGCGATTGAGAAACTTCGGATCCATACCGAGCAGCGCCATTTTTTCCTTTGCGAGCTTCAGAAACTCAAATGCGTCGATTTCGTCCAGGCCCTGGTGCCTGCGCCGCGCATTCAGTGCGGCTTTCAGCAGGTAGGCATTGTTGACGCCTGGAATCTCAACCGGATACTGAAAGCCCAGAAAGATGCCTTCCCGGGCACGCTCTTCTGGCTCCAGGTCCAGCAGGTTGCGGCCCAGATAAGTGACGGTTCCTGCCGTGACTTCATAGCCATCGTGGCCCGCGATGACCAGGGCCAGGGTGCTCTTGCCGGAGCCATTGGGCCCCATGATCGCGTGCACCTCGCCGGCATTCACGGTCAGGTTGACACCGCGGAGGATTTCAATTTCGCCAGTGCGGACATTGAGGTTCTTGATTTCGAGCATCGTAGTTCCTTAACCAACCGCGCCTTCGAGGCTGACGTTCAACAGGGCTTGTGCCTCGACGGCAAATTCCATGGGTAATTCCTTGAAAACTTCCTTGCAGAAGCCATTGACGATCATGTTGACAGCATCCTCCTCGGAGATGCCGCGCTGCCGGCAGTAGAACAGCTGATCTGCGGAGATCTTGGAGGTTGTTGCCTCATGTTCGATCTTCGCGCTGGGATTCCTGATTTCCATGTAGGGAAACGTATGTGCACCGCATTCTTTGCCGATGAGCAGCGAATCGCATTGAGTGTGATTGCGCGCACCGGTCGCCTGCGGCATCACGCGGACCAATCCTCGGTAGGCATTCTGTGCGTGACCGGCCGATATGCCTTTGGACACGATCGTGCTGCGCGTATTGCGCCCGATGTGGATCATCTTCGTGCCGGTATCGGCCTGCTGGTAGTTGTTGACGACGGCGACGGAATAGAACTCGCCGACGGAATTGTCACCGCGCAGGATGCAACTCGGGTACTTCCACGTGATTGCCGAGCCGGTCTCAACCTGTGTCCAGGAGATTTTCGAATTTGCGCCACGGCAATCGCCGCGCTTGGTGACGAAGTTGTAAATGCCGCCTTTGCCATTTTCGTCACCGGGGTACCAGTTCTGTACGGTCGAATACTTGATCTGCGCATCCTTGAGCGCGATGAGCTCAACGACGGCCGCATGCAATTGGTTCTCGTCGCGCATCGGCGCCGTGCAACCCTCGAGGTAGCTGACATAGCTGCCTTCATCGGCAATGATCAGCGTGCGTTCGAATTGGCCGGTGTTGGCGGCGTTGATTCGAAAATACGTCGACAACTCCATTGGACAACGCACGCCCTTGGGAATGTAAACAAACGAACCGTCGCTGAAGACCGCTGAATTGAGTGCGGCGAAAAAGTTGTCCCGTTGCGGCACGACGCTGCCCAGGTATTTGCGAACCAGTTCCGGGTGGTCCCGCACGGCCTCGGAAAACGGGCAGAAAATGACTCCGGCCTCGGACAGTTTCTCTTTGAACGTCGTCGCGACCGAAACGCTGTCAAAAACTGCGTCCACCGCAACGCCGGCAAGTCGTGCGCGCTCGTGCAATGGTATGCCGAGTTTTTCATAGGTCTCGAGGAGCTTCGGGTCGACTTCGTCCAGGCTTTTCGGGCCGTCCTTGTCGGACTTCGGCGCCGCGTAGTAGGAAATCGAATCATAGTCGACCGGTGTGTAGCGCACATGAGACCAGGTTGGCTCTTGCATCGTCAACCAAAAGCGATACGCGCGCAGCCGCCACTCGAGCATGAATTCGGGTTCTTTTTTGCGCGACGAAATTGCACGGATGACATCCTCATTAAGACCCGGGGGCATAGTGTCGGTTTCGATGTCGGTGACAAAGCCATGTTCGTAACGGCGATTGACGAGGCTTTCGAGTTTATCGGAGCTAGTGGACATGTCAGTTCTTTCTCTCAACGACGAGTGGCATACCGGCGAAGCGGAAACTTGGTGTCGGGGCATTGGCGCGTTGCAGGTCGATCAGGCTGACTTCTTCGAGTGCACGGCGAATACCGATGTTGATACGTTGCCAGGCACCGCTGACAGTGCAGACACCTTCAAAATCGCAATGCCTGTCAGATGCGCTGCACTCAGTAATCGATACCGGCCCTTCGAGAGCATCGATAACGCTGGCGGCACTAATCTGGCGCGGATCACGCGACAGCCGGTAGCCGCCATTGATGCCACGCGTTGACGTCACGAGGCCGGCGCGCCCTAGCGTCTTGAACAGCTTGCTGACGGTGGGCAGCCCGAGGCCGGTAGCCGCAGCAACGTCCGCCGCACTGCGCAAGGCGGCTGGGTCGGCAGCCAGGTGGGCGAGCACGACGGTCCCGTAATCGGTGAGTCTGCTGATTTTGAGCACGCTTCATCTCCGCAAAACTGCAATAAGGGACCATTTTAGTCCTATTTAATGATTTGCGCTATAGCGCAGGCCCTAAGGACATACTGAATTGTGGTTTTTTGCTATGCTACGCGCGCCCCGGCGGCCGCTGCCGCGCTACCGGCCGACCTGAATTCACCCCGATACCTGGAGACCACGGCATGGATCTGAATGAATTGCACTCGATCGCCATGGGTATGACGAGCAATGGCAAAGGCATACTGGCAGCGGATGAAAGTTCACCGACAATCAAGAAACGGTTTGACACGATCGACGCGGAGTCGACGGAGGCCAATCGCAGACGCTATCGAGAAATGCTGTTTACGACGTCGGGCGCGGCAGACTATATCGGTGGTGTCATATTATTTGATGAAACGATTCGACAGGCGACCAGCGACGGGGTGCCGTTTCCGAAATATCTGAATGATCTCGGTATGATTGCCGGTATCAAGGTGGATATGGGCGCCAAGGCTCTCGCGGGTTTCCCCGGTGAGACCGTTACGGAAGGGCTTGATGGATTGCGCGATCGTCTTGCCGAGTATGTGGAGCTCGGTGCCAGGTTTGCGAAATGGCGTGCCGTGATACACATTGGCGACGACATTCCAACAGAGTATTGCCTGCACGCCAACGCGCATGCGCTCGCTCGTTACGCGGCCCTATGTCAGGAAGCTGGCGTCGTGCCGATTGTAGAACCCGAAGTGCTCATGGATGGTGCGCATAGCATCGATCGATGTGAAGAGGTCACGATAGCGGCCCTTGACGCTGTTTTCTCCGAACTCGAGGCGCATAAAGTTGCCCTCGAGGGCATCGTGCTCAAGCCAAATATGGTGATATCGGGGTCCGATGCTGCCGAGCGGGCAGGCCCGGCCGAGGTCGCCGAAGCTACATTGCGGGTACTCAAGGCACAGGTACCCGAGGCAGTCGCGGGAATTGCATTTCTGTCGGGTGGCCAGACCGCGGAAGAGGCGACCGAGCATCTGGGCCTGATGAATGAGGACGGACCATTTCCCTGGGAGCTGTCGTTCTCCTATGGGCGTGCGCTGCAGGCACCTGCCCTGGATGCCTGGCGTGGCAACGAAGATAATTTCGCAGCCGGACAGGATGCGCTCTTCAAGCGCGCAAGACTCAATAGCCTGGCGCACCTTGGCCAGTACCAAACGTCGATGGAGACCGAAGCTGCCTGAGCAATTCATCGAGGTCAGGAACCTCGATTTCTGTCGGGGATCCCGGCACATATTCAAGAACCTGAATCTCACGATTGCGCGTGGCGAGATTACGGCCATCATGGGGACGAGTGGCAGCGGCAAGACGACGCTGCTGCAACTGATTACCCGGCAGCTCGTTCCAGATCGGGGCCAGGTATTCATCGATGGCGTCGACATCGGCAAACTCAATCTTCGCGAACTCTACAAATTGCGCAAGCGCTTTGGTGTGCTGTTTCAAAACGGTGCGCTGCTGACGGACATGAGCGTTTTTGAGAACGTCGCCTTTCCATTGCGCGAGCACACGCGTCTGACCAACCGGCTGATTCGACACGTCGTATTGACGAAACTACACGCGGTTGGGTTACGTGGTGCAGCAGACATGATGCCCGGGCAACTGTCGGGAGGGATGGCGCGGCGCGTTGCACTTGCGCGCGCTATGGTGATGGATCCCGATATCCTGATCTACGACGAGCCTTTCGTCGGTCTCGATCCCATCTCGATGGGGGTCATCGTGCGCCTGATCAAGCGCATGAACGAGGCGCTCGGCATTACGAGCATCCTCGTGAGCCACGACGTCAAAGAAATCATGGAAGTTGCCGACTGCAGCTACCTCATCTCCAATGGCAAGGTCGCGGCGTCAGGAAGCCCGGACGATATGCGCCAACAATTGTCGGAGACGGTTCGTCAATTCATGCATGGTATGGCGGATGGGCCAGTCCCATTTCATTTCGATGCGCCTGATTACGAGGAACAACTGCTGGGCAGGGACGAGAAGTAGTCGAAATGCTACGCGATATCTATCAGGCGCTGCTTGAATTCGTGCGTACATTTGGCGCGCTGCAGTTGTTTTTCCTGCGATTGCTGCGGCATTCGCCGTTCGTTCTGGTCAATCGATTCAGGCTCGTCGTTTTCCAGGTGTACAACACGGGTGTGATGTCCATTGTCCTCATCGTGGTCTGTGGCGGATTCATTGGCGCCGTTTTGGGACTGCAGGTGTATTCGAACCTGGAACGTTTCAACGCCGAAGACACCGTCGGTCTCTTTACTGCATTTGCATTGGCAAAGGAAATTGGTCCGGTGCTTACCGCGTTGTTGTTCGCGGGCCGGGCAGGCACGGCTTTGGCGTCCGAGATCGGCTTGATGAAAGCAACAGACCAGCTGTCCGCCATGGAAATGATGGCAGTCAACCCGATACCCCGCATCGTGGTGCCACGTTTTCTCGGCGGCGTCATTTCCGTGCCCATATTGACGGCAATTTTCACAACGATGGGCATTCTCGGTGCACATCTTGTGGCCGTGGAACTGCTCGGCGTCGACGTGGGCGCATTCTGGCAACAGATGCGGCAGACACTGGAACCGTCCGACATCTATGAAGGCATATTCAAAAGTGTCGTATTCGGAATTGTGGCGAGCTTGCTTGCGGTCTGGGAGGGCTATAATGCGTTACCGACGGCTGCAGGCGTTAGTCGGGCGAACACACGCACCGTTGTCGTTACAGCGATTTCGGTTCTGATACTGGATTTCATGATTACTGCGTCGTTACTCTGAGGTAAACCATGCAACAGACACGTACGGTAGAGCTGGGAACGGGCTTGTTCGTCCTACTAGGCATTGGTGCCTTGTTTTTTTTGACAACTCAGACCACCGGCTTTAATAATTTTGCAGGCCCCGATACCTATGAAGTCCAGGCCCGATTCGAAAATGTTGGCAGTTTGAAACCAAGAGCGCCTGTTTCGATGGCCGGCGTGACTATTGGGCGTGTTACCAAGGTTGAGTTTGACAGTGATTCGCTCGAGGCTGTCGTTACATTTAATCTCGAAAGTCGCTACGACCGGATTCCCGATGATTCGGACGCGACGATCCTGACCGCCGGCCTGATGGGCAGTCAGTACATGGCGTTACAGGCGGGCGGTTCCGAAACCTATCTCGAAGATGGCAGCGAAGTTTTGTTTACGCAATCTGCGGTTGTGCTCGAGAACCTGATTGGCAAGTACTTGTTCAGTAGTGATTCAGGCGATAAGTAATAGGGAGCGAACAATATTGACCCTGCATCAATCCGGTATTGCTGCCGTCGCAGCGTGCATTGCATTTCTGCCGCTTGAGGCAAGCGCCGTAACGCCAGACGAGGTCGTCCATGAAGCGGCCGAACTGCTGTCCGAGGGGCTCAATGGCCGGGAGGAGGAACTGGCTCTCGACAAAGACGCGCTGTACGCGATCATAAACGGCATTCTGCTACCGCGTTTCGATCGCCGCTTCTCGGCTTCTCAGGTGCTCGGCAAACACTGGCGCACGGCAAGCGACGAGCAGCGAATTCGCTTTGTCGAGGTGTTCTATACGACCCTGCTGCGGCGATATGCTGATATTCTGCTTGAGTTTGATCTTGGCAGGGTGCAGGTATTGCCATTTCGCGGCGACGTGACCAAGAAAATCGCGAGGGTCAGGACGAATGTGCGACTGCATGACGGCACAAAGGTCCCGGTGAATTACATGTTGGTCAGCCGAGATGATGGGTGGCTGATGTTCGACGTGTCCGTTGAAGGGATTTCCTACGTGCGTAATTTTCGCGTTGAGCTGGACTCGGAGATTCGGGCGACAAGCCTGGAGCAGGTCATAGTGCGACTCGAAACCGAGACAGGAGGTGGCGATGAGTGATTTCGGTCTCATGGAACTCGGCAACGGCCGATTTGCTTTGAGCGGCGACATGTCCTTTGACACGGCCGAACGGATTCTGCAAAAAAGTGAGAAACTGTTCAGCCAATATACGCAAATCGAAGTGGATCTTTCAGCAGTGGAACATTCTGATTCGGCAGGTCTGGCGCTGCTGCTGGAGTGGATCACCTGGGCAAATCATACAGTGCGTGAAATCCGGTTCCTGGGCATGCCCGAGCGAGTGCTCGCAATTGCGCAAACGACCGAAGTGGATCACCTGTTGAAGCGCGGTGAACGCTGGTCCGGTTTCATCGAAGCGCCCGAAAATTCAAAATAAGCATCCAGCTACTCGTCGTCAAAAAACTCGTAGAAGTCCTCGAGCGGGGGGTCGCCATCGTAAATCTTGTATTCACGGTTCTGCAGATAGGACTCGCGAATCGTAATATACGGGTTTTGTGAGTCGTCAAGCAATTTGCCGGCCGCTAACAAGCGCTGCCGGGCGTCGATCAGGCGCAGACCATACAGTTTGTCACGGAGAGACGTATCATCGATGTGCACCTGTAAGTTTGAGTAAATATTTATGGGCAGGGACACTGCATCGAGCAAGGAATGCGGACCGAAAATGGGCAGCATGATGTAGGGGCCCTCCGGGAGTCCCCACACTGCGAATGTCTGTGAAAAATCTTCGTCATAGCGTTCCATGCCGCCGAGTGTGGCAATGTCGATGAGCCCGCCAATACCGATCGTGCTATTGAAAAGGAAGCGACCGATCTCATTGAACCCTCGGGCAGGCTTGCCCTGCAGGAAGTTGTTAAGTGCCGAACGTGGTGTCGTGAGGTTATCGAATACATTCGAGACACTGCGACGCGCGAAAGGCGGCATGACCTTTTTATAAGCTTTGGCGATAGGTCTGGTAGAGATCGTGTCTATTGCGACGTTCAGGCCGTACACTTTTCTGTTCATCGGCTCCCAGGGATCGTATTCAGCCGATGGCGATTCATCATCGTTTTGAGGATTTGTCGCACATGCTGCGAGCTGTCCAGCGATCAGTAACAATGCCAGCGGCCATAGCGCCTTGTGGACAGACGATTGCTGCGCTTGTTGAGCCATGGGGCTCAGTAACTGTTGAGGGCTGAGGACTCGAACGATCGACTTCTTTGTAATTGTCTGAGTTGATCTTCAGTCATGAACTCACGGATAAAGTCGATACGCGCTTCAAAGCGAATGCGCTGAATCTCCTGAAGTACGGGCAATGCGAGCGCCTGACGCAGAAGTCCAATGCCGCCGATGAGATCGCCGGTCATCAAGCGGTATTCCGACAAGTAATAATACGATTCGGCGACGTCGCCGGCTTCGTTGGCAGCGCGGGCTATCAAACGGACCTGCTCAGGCGTGGGTGGCACGTTGTTCATCAGGTCGAGAAGCATTGTATGTGCCTGATCGGCCTTGCCAAGTAGCATAAGCGCTTCGCCATAGTGAATGACAAGCGGCACATTACGCGGAAATAGCTCCACTGCTCGATCGAACGTCTGTTGCCCCCTATGGTATTGCTCCAAAGCCAGTTCGGTCTGTGCGAGACCGATATGATACGCGATGATTTTCTGGTCCTTGGCCGCCAGTTCCTCGAAAATAATATTGGCTTCACGATCGCGGCCCGCACGTTGGTAGGCGACTGCTCGTCCGTAGCGTTCGACATCTGTCTGGTGCTCGTATGGGCGTCTTTCAACATCGGCAAGCGCCTGCTCGGGTGTATCGTGGCTGGCGACGAGCAAGCGCGCGCGGGCGATGCCGTAGTTCACAGAGTCGTCGCTTTGAATTCGTGTGTAGCTGCGGGCACGATTGCGTGCTTCGGCAATGCGCGCCGTCGTGACTGGGTGGCTGCGCAAAAATTCCGGAATTCGCATGTCGGGTGCCGAGGTATCCTGACGTGACATCACTTCGAAGAACGACGCCATGCCGTAAGGATCGAATTCGGCATCAGCGAGCGCACCGATACCGATTCGGTCCGCCTCGTACTCGTTGCTGCGCGTAAAGTTGATCTGTTGTTGGGCGGCGGTGCCTTGAGCCACCGCAATGGCTCCTTGCACCGCATCGCCGCTGCCACCGGTCGCGCCAAGTATCATCGCACCGAGCATCAAAGCGGTCGTCAAAATACTCTGGCGGGAATTGGCGTGAATGGCACGAGCAAGATGCCGTTGTGTGACGTGGGCGATTTCATGCGCAATCACACCAGCCAATTCATCCTCATTACGAGTGGCTTGGATAAGGCCCGTGTGGACGCCGATGTAGCCACCGGGGAGTGCGAACGCGTTGATGCGCCCGTCGTCGATGACAAAAAACGTAAATTCGTGATCGCCGTCATTAGTTTGCGCCGCGATACGATGCCCTATCTCGTTGATGTACTCGGTAATTTGCGGATCTTCGACGACCTGGCCGCTGCGTCGAATGTCGCGCATGATTGCCCGACCGATTTGAGACTCAACGGACTTCGACATGATCGCATCAGCCGGACTACCCATCTCAGGTAACTGCAGGTCATCGGCACCCGCACCACTGACGAATATGACGGCTGATATCGTTACGCAGAGCAGGGCACGTTTCAGAAAAGCATAGATCAAGAGGCTGTTCTCAAAAAGGGGCTTACCTTGGTCTAGGACAGGACCGGTCCATTTCTGTTCCACATCATAACGGCTCTGTGCATCCAGCGGATGACAAAGCCATATAGGTCCTGGCAATGAGTTCTCCTGAAATCAAGCCTCGACCTGTCAGGCTTTGACGGGTTCGAGGATACCATCGAGGTTCAATCGGTCGCAGAGCTCGAGAAATTCGTCGCGAAGCTGAGCGATATGCACGGTTGCGGGAACATTAACGGCCATTTGCACCGAAAACATCGGCGCACCCGTGTGTGCTGCGGCATATCGTCGGGTTGCGACATCCGCAATTTCAATATCCCGGGATGCGAAGAAATTAGCGAGATTGAACACAATGCCCTGTTGATCCAGGCTATAGACATCGACGGCATAGGGCATCCGATCTTCTTTGGGCCCCTGTTCCCCGGTCTTGCGTATTGCGACAGTGAGGTTGTCCTCATCGCTGAGCTTTTCAAGTTCTTTCTCGAGTCGGGTGAGGGTGTGCCAATTGCCGGAAACCAGCATGAGCATCGCGAACTCGGTGCCAAGTGTTGTCATGCGGCTTTCTTCGATATTTCCGCCGCAGGACAGGATGACTTTGGTGATATCCTGAACAACACCGGTTCGGTCTGTTCCAACAGCAGATAAAACAATAAGTTGTGACATATATCTAGAATTATCCTAGTTTAATTTTGAGGCATAATAACCACGATTAGTCGTTGGATCCAGAGAATCGCACCGACTCGCTGTTGTTTCTTGCCAGCACTGAACATCAACAGTAACATCGCCGCCTTATTTGTGGCGAGGACAAGCGGTGTTTAAAGGCTCTCTGGTCGCATTAGTGACGCCCTTCGATGAGCAAAATCGGGTGGATTATGCAGCTCTCAAGCGCCTCATTGAATTTCACGTCAGTGAAGGCAGCAATGGATTCGTGATCGCCGGAACGACGGGTGAAGCAGCGACCCTCGCTAGATCGGAGCATGTGGACTTAATTTCGCGGGCCGTGGAATTTGTTGACGGTCGTCTGCCCGTAATTGCTGGCACGGGTTCGAATTCGACGGCGCAGACGATCGATTTATCGCTTGCAGTCGCGGATTCCGGAATCGATGCTTATCTGCTGGTTGTGCCCTATTACAACAAACCGGTACAAGAAGGTATGTATCGGCATTTCTCGGCCGTTGCAGACGCGGTATCGAAGCCCGTTGTGGTCTACAACGTACCAGGACGGACGAGCTCGGACCTGTTGCCCGAGACGGTGGCGCGGTTAGCGGCGCATGAAAACATTCTCGGCATCAAGGAAGCGACCGGAGACATTGAGCGCCTGAGGCAGATACAAGCTGTAGTCGACGAGGATTTCATGCTTTACAGCGGCGATGATTTTACGGTGTTGCCGTTTATCGAGCAGGGCGGTCATGGAGTTGTGACGGTGAGCGGTAACGTGGTGCCAGCCGCGATGGCCAGGTTGTGTTCGTTGGCGGCCAGCGGCGATCATGCGCAGGCGCAGGCACTGGACGATTCCTTGCAAGCGCTGAACAAGTCGCTATTCGTTGAGTCGAACCCAATCCCGGTAAAATGGGCACTAAGTCAGATGGGGCTCATGTCGCCCGATCTGCGATTACCTCTAACGACGTTCAATGAGCAGTACCACAATGAGATGCGAGCAGCTTTGGCGATGGCTGGTGTGCAATTGGAGAATGAGCAATGACAGGGAAGCGGCTGATCATTCTGGCAGGAATGCTGCTAGGTTTGTCTGCGTGTGGCGGGTCGATCGAGCGCGCCTGCGATGACGTCAGGGTTTATCAATTAGCGACAGAGGGCAAACGTGTTGAAGCACCGGATGGCCTGAACGATCTTGAGCCACTAAAGGAAATGCCATTGCCGGAGGCATCGCCGCAGCCGCCGCGGCCGGCTGGTTCTCCCTGCCTTGATTTGCCGCCGACTCTCATCATTAGCGATTAACGAGTCAATGCGAGTGTACGTTTATACCGTACCGCGGGTTCGATCCGAGGCCGGCTTAGCCGGCCGACAAACGCGCAGCGAATGAAGTGAGCGAGCGGCCCCCTTGAGGGGTGAGCCGCCATAGGCGGCGAATCATCCCGCCCTCGCTTGTATGATTAGAAAATAGTGGGAGAAGTGGCTGAGTGGCTAACAAAATCGCTGGGATCGATTTTGGACGCTGAAGTGAAGCGGAAGCGCCCGCAGGGCGAGGTGCAGGATGCACCGAGTCAACGCGCTCGCTTGTACAATTAAATATTGTGGGAGAGGTGGCTGAGAGGCTTAAGGCGCTCGCTTGGAAAGCGAGTGTACGTTTATACCGTACCGCGGGTTCGAATCCCGCCCTCTCCGCCACGTTCTTCATATAACTAATTGATAAATATAGTAAAGATTGACATATCTATATAGACACCCCACAAAACACCCCACATTTATCAATTCCTTCCTGCGGGAACGTTGATGTACAGGCAGATGCACACGTGTAGCCCGTTATTGCCGATTGCGTAACTAGATGCGCGCCGGACAAGGATAGCAACGTTACTGGATCCGGCTAGAGGCAGGGCACCAGGGCGGCCTGCTGCAGTTACCGGATGGCGCGGTTCAAGACGCAATCGAGTGGATCTGCTCTTTAGCCGGAGCATGAGCTCGTCGCCGCGATCTGTCGCCGATGAATAGCTTCAGCAGCGGGAAAATTGCGATCTACAACTTTCAAAAGAGTCTCATACATTTCTGACCAACGACTTCGTATTTCAGGCACTAGGGGCGATTGCCATTCGGTACCATACCCCTCTCTCTGGACATGCCATTTTTTTATTTTCGTAGGCGCACATCAAGTGATCTAGGGTTCGGATCACGACGACGCTCTCTCACGGCGCTAACACCGGTTCGAATCCGGTAGGGAGTACCAATTAAATCAACGGGTTAGCTTACTTTTAGCTAGCCCGTTTTTGGTTTAACCAACCGTTTAACCAACTCTAAATAATGTCCACTTTCACCAAAAGCGGTCGTTCAGATCATTGGAAAGGTGAGAATTTGACAGTCCGCTTTCGGCCATTTGCGATCAGTCGGCAAGGCGTCACGAGGGCGTTACATTGCCCTCCGCCTCTCGTACTCGTGCTTTATCTCTTGAGCCAATTCCGAATTGCGATACTTGCAACGCCAGCCAATTCGTTGTGCAGTTGGTACTCGTTCCACCAAGGTAGGTCCCATCCAAACGCAAGATCCTGATCGAGTTGCATCAACTTGCTGCCATGGAGGATTCCTGATCGGAGGGAATACATTTCGTTTCGACGTTTCTTCAAAACATTCCCGGGTGCATGATCTTCGAGAAATTCACCGAACCGTCGATTAGCTCCCGGTATTTCGTGTTGCGTCGGACTGTTGCACGTCGGGCAATCAAAATAATGTATATCACCCCGTTCTGTTAAAGCTTCAATCGCAGACACCAAGGCGGCGAAGGAGCCTGACGCAGTGCGATTCCATAGACGAGAATACATGTCCATCCAGTAACAGGCACGATCAAATTTCTCACGTTTTTCGCCTCTTAGTGCGCTGTATCTAACCAATAAGTCATCGAGATCTGACGGAACTCGTAAGCCCTGTCCGTCGACCCCAAATTTCCGGTAATAATCTTCATCATCCAACACCATAAGTTGGTGAGAAAACGGCGATGACAAGTCGTCAACGACGGCTTTTCCAAAGTTTGCAAAGTAGAACTCTTGAACCCACTGGATCTTTGGAGGTGGGTTTTGGCGACGGCGCCAGAAGAATAGGTAACGATTCCACCATTTCTGCTCAACGGGCACGCTCGCCCAGAAATGGTCGGCGCGGCGTGGCTGCATGGTAAATCGAGCATTGAGCAGGGCGTTAAGTGCGAGCGTGAGACGGTTGTGCTCACGCATCCGCCGGAAGTTAGTAATCGGGTATCGTTCAGTCACCTTGATTGGAAATTCTAGGATGAAGGGGTGCTCGGCGATTTCAACCGGCGCACGAGGAGCATCCGACGGCGGCGGCAAAATCTGCACTCCCGACTTTTCTCCTCGCCACGAACCATCCACACGGAAGCTGCAGAAACTAACGTCTCGCCCTACTTTCGTAGGCCCGACTAGAATGGATTTGTCGATTTCCTCCGAGATGCTTTGCCATTCATCGCGACTAAAGGCCGGTCCTGGCTCAATCTTGGTTATCTTGTGGTCGGTATACGTTAGAACTACCTTGCAGCGATTACGCCCTTCGGGAATGTAAAGTTTCTTCTGTGAATCCTCCTTCTCGATCTGACCTAGGCCGCCGATCGTTTCCCGCAGCAATAGCCTCAGTTCATCCGAGGGCAGCTCCGCCCATCGATCAATAAGCAGATTTGATGTCATCTTGTCCACTCCGATATGCATGCCAAATCGTTATTGGTGATGGTGCGTAATCATTAGCGCCGGATTTCGAATGGCTGCTTGGGGTCATTAGCGGCCCCTTTGCATGATATTAGCTCAATGTCTGCTTCCGGGGGTAAAGCGGACATGTTCAAAGCACGGGCGCGCTATTCGAATTATATGCAAATCGACCTAGACCCGTTTCCGCTGGCAATTTGACGCGTATTAGTTCGCCACTAACGTATCATCTGGGCGCATGGGAGTATTTAACACCTATCGCGACATGGTGCGTGACGGCCAAATAAAGGGACTGCATCGAGCTATTGGAGAGTTCGTTGTAGAGTTCGAAGCGATCACGCATCAACAATGGCGTTGCATACTGTGGCTACTGGCAAGCGCCGGGCTGAAAGACCAAGACATCGTGCACATTTTGTTGGCCGACTACACGGCCGAACCGATGCGCGTAATGCTGCAATCTCTCATAGGCCATATGCGGCCTACCAACGCCGACGAAGAAGCAATCGTTAAGAACCTGCTAGACCGCCACCAAAAGCTAATCTCGCGGCGTAACGACGTTATACACGGCACTTGGGTAATCGGATATGGCAACGATCAAACGACCGATTGGGGTACGGCACTTGGATTGAAGTTTAGTAAGAACAAGAAAGGCGCAAACGTTAAAGAGTTTCAATACCGGGTCGAGGATTTCGAAGAACTGAGAGACGAAGCGAACGCGTTAGGTCAAGCGTTCAGTAGACTATCTGGCTGCTTTACCGGCGGGAACGCGGTCGAGAAGAACTTTGATGTGGCTGACGATGGTACAGTTTCGGTACCGGAGTAGATAAAAAGCCAATGTCTGACGAAAACATTAAGAAGCACTTACGGGCCGCGTTGGCCGAAGCAATTGACGTGGAAAAGGCTAAGGTTCAGGAAATGCTAGACGACACCGAGAAACGTGTTGCCGACGGGGTGACGATGATGGCCCCGCTTATCAAATTGATTGAAGCATTACGCGACGAAATAGGCGAAGTCGAAGGTTTGATGATTAGACCGTCGATACACGGTCATATAGCAAGTGTGACCGTAAGGGATAGTGCGTCTAGTCACAGGTTGAGTATTTCCACTGACCTTAACAATGAAAAGTACGCTATCGAAGAAACCATATCATTTAGCTTTGCCCCCGAACGTAGTGAAACGACTCACAAGTACGATACGGCCGACCAAGCAATGCAGCACATAGTCAAAGTCGTTGGCAAGCATATAGGCTCGGCCGAAGCGCATCAAGAACGAAAAGACGGGTAGCCGCACCATGAACGAATTTCTAATGGGAACCTTTGACGCCATATACGCGAAGGTACTTTGGCAACTGTCAAAATGAGAGGACGTCCGCTTTTCCCGAAAGCGGTCATTCAGATTACCGAAATTTGGGCAAAGTGAGGGGCCGCTTTCGGCCGAGGCTGTGTCAAAACTCCACAACAATCTGACCCCAGAAGTCGCCTTCCAACACAACGTGAGACGTTATTGACTGGCTTACGAGCCGATAACGTCCTGTTAGTAAGC
>JADFNV010000054.1 GCA_022563195.1 Pseudomonadota bacterium | reverse complement strand
CCGAGTTTCTGAATCGCATTTACGTAAACACCGTGTTGACTTTGAAGCCCGGAAAAGTTCGCTATGGGCTGATGCTCGACGAGAACGGGATCATCATAGACGACGGCGTATTCGTCCGGATTGCCGACGAACATTTCCTGGTCAACACGACGTCGGGCCATGCCGACCGTATCGCGGCCTGGCTCGAGGAGTGGCATCAGTGTGAATGGCCGGGCCTGGACCTGGTGATGAGCCCGGTCACGTCACAATGGGCCGTGCTAACCGTTGCCGGACCGAAGGCGCGCACAGTTTTGGAATCGGTGCCTGGCATGATCGATCTGTCAACGCAGAACTTTCCGCACATGAGTTTTGCGAGCGCAGAATTCGAGGACGGCACTCGCTATCGAATCCAACGTGTGAGTTTTACCGGCGAGCAAAGCTACGAACTCAATGTGCCGGCAAATCGTGCCACGGAATTCTTCGATCGCATCTGGCAGGCCGGTGAACCGCACGGCATGGGTTTATTCGGTGCGGAGAGTCAGATGATGCTGCGTCTGGATAAAGGATTTCTGCATGTTGGTGCTGATACCGACGGTTCAACCAACCCGTTCGATATCGGCTTTGGGCGCATTGTCGCGAACAAGAAGGGCGACTTCATTGGTGCGCGGTCCCTCAAGCGCGCAGAAGATCAGCGCACGGATCGCAGGCAGTTGATCGGCTTCGAACTCGATGACAGCGATGCCACCATTCTTGCCGGGGGACACATCGTGACCGGTAGTGGGGCAGACCGGCGCAGTGAGGGTTTCGTCACCTCGGCTTGTTTGAGCCCGACACTTGGAAAGACCATCGGGCTTGGGCTTCTCGAGCGCGGCTTCGAACGCAAGGGCGAGACGATACAGCTTTTCGATCAAGACAAAATCGTATCGGCACGAGTTGTCGATACTTGCTTTTACGATCCGGACGGGGAGCGCATGCGTGGCTGAGCAAAACAACAGCGGCGTAAGTATCGAGCGCATCGAAAACCTGTCGATCGTCTCGCTGAAGGTATCGAGCAAATCGCTTGAAAGCGCTAGCAACAGTTTGCAGCTCGCGTCGCCCGCAAGTACCAGCAAAGGTGATCCGCGAAGCCTCTGGTTTGGTCCCGATCGATGGTTGCTGGTAAGCGACTCAAAGTCGGCTGATTCGATGGTTGAAGAGTGCGAGAAATCGCTCGCCGATGTGCTACACAATGCGGTCGATTATTCGGCTGGACTGGCGGTTTATCGGCTGACGGGCACGGGCGCACGCGACTTGTTGGCGGCCGGCTGTGGCGTTGACTTCAGAGACGAAAAATTCCCGGTCGGAAATTGTTGCAGGACGCGATTTGCTCAGATCGCGGCAATCATTGTTGCGGAGGGTCCCGAGCAATTCGATATTTACGTGGATCGTAGCTACGCAGCGTATTTAGACGACTGGCTCAGAGATTCATTGAGTATTTCTGACCTTGCAGCTGCGCCTGGCACAGGCTAAGAACTGAGCGAAGCCTATGATACCGGGGCGGTCCATGTGAGCAAGAAACGCAAGCTTAATATTGACGACGCCTACGCCGTCGAGACACCCGCCGACAATGTGCGCCTCTATGGGGACTGGGCAGAAACCTACGACGCGGATTTCGTCGCCAGCGAAGGCTTCGTCTATCACCTGCGCGTCGCGGAGATCATGCTGCAACAGCAATCCCTGATTGACGGTGCCGTTCTGGACGTTGGCTGTGGCACGGGCAACGTTGGCGTCGTTTTGCGAGACGGTGGTGTCGACATTGTCGACGGCATCGATATATCGCCAGAAATGCTGGCCGAATGCCGCAACAAGACAACCAAAGATAAAATTCCAGCCTATCGAAACTTACTGCAAGCGGACCTCACGCAGACCTTGGATATTGCCGATAGCCAGTATGCGGGACTGGTCAGCGCGGGTACTTTCACGCACGGTCACCTTGGACCGGACACACTGGACGAGCTGTGGCGAATCGCAGCACCGGGCGCGCTGTGCGTGCTTGGTATTAACTCAAAGCATTACAAATCTATGGGTTTCGGCGAAAAACTATCAGCCGCTGTTGATAACGGCACGATAACGAAACCGGAACTCACTGAAATAAACATGTACGCAGCGCAAGCGGACGATCCAGATCATGCCAAAGACAAGGCGCTCGTTGTTGTGTGTCAGATTGTTTGAGGATGCACAATCACGGTCCGATTGTCCGCTGCTATTTCTCAAAATTCCTGACGTCACCTGCCTATATATTGGAGTGTTAAGTGAGATAATCGCCAATCGATCTGCTTGAGTTACGCAAGCACAAAATATCACGATTGATTGACGAGTAAGGGAGCTGCAATGGGCCAGTTGGTGGAAGGAAAATGGGAAGACGTGTGGTACGACACCAAATCGACCAAAGGTAAGTTTGTTCGACAGAGTGCTGCGTTTCGCAATTGGATAACCGCCTCGGGCGAGCCGGGTCCGGGCGGCGAGGGTGGATTCCAGGCAGAGCTGGGTCGATATCATCTGTATGTGTCGTTGGCGTGTCCCTGGGCCCATCGGACGCTGATCTTTCGCAAACTCAAAGGGCTCGAAGAAGCGATTTCAGTATCGATCGTCAACGCCTACATGGGCGCCGAGGGCTGGACGTTCGAGCCAGGCGACGGCGTGGTTCCAGATGGCGTGAACAATGTGTCGCGATTGCATGAAGTCTATACGCTGGCCGACGCCAATTACACTGGCCGGGTGACCGTGCCCATTCTATGGGACAAAAAGCAGAACACGATCGTGTCCAACGAGTCCGCGGAAATCATTCGCATGCTGAATTCTGCATTTGATGATCTTGGTGCGCATGAGGGTGATTACTATCCGCCGGAGTTGCGAGACGAAATCGATACCTTGAACGACACTATCTATTCGAACATTAACAACGGTGTCTACAAAGCCGGTTTCGCCACCACGCAGGCCGCCTATGCAGAGGCCGCGAATGCATTGTTCACCACACTGGATTCACTCGAAGAGCGATTATCGTCGCAACGGTATCTCGTTGGTCCCCAGGTCACTGAAGCCGATTGGCGATTGTTTACAACGTTGGTCAGATTCGATCCGGTATACGTGGGCCATTTCAAGTGCAATCGTCGCCGGCTCATCGACTATCCGAATTTATGGGCGTATGTCTGTGACCTCTATCAAACGCCCGGCGTCGCTGACACCGTCGATCTCGACTATACCAAGCAGCACTATTACGGCAGTCACGGCACGATCAATCCGACCGGCATCGTTCCCATTGGACCGGATGTTGACTACGCGGCACCGCATGATCGCGCGCGCCTGTCGCGGGCGAATTGATGCTCAGACTGTCGCATGACTCGATCATCGCTGGCGCTGAATGGACCCGCTAGCGGCCCGGTTGAAAATTGACACAAAGCTGCTGTGTTTCGGCTTCCCGGAGCGGTTCATCCACGAAAGTGCAACGGTAATCGGCTTTGTCATTTGCGTCATTGCCGGCGTCCTGGAAATACTTGCAGTTCGGACACTTCCCAAATTGACGCTTGCCTTGTCGTTGCGCCATCGTGCGCAACATGCGCTCCAGGCTGTATTCGACAGTATGGGACGCAGACTTCGATAGTAAGCTGGCGGCATCGACCAACAACTCGAAGGGATCCACGGCAAGCAACTGCTTCGATTTTTTAGTCAAAGTGAGATCGATACTGCGGCCGTCACTCTTCGAGCGCTTGCGCGTCATGTAGCCATTGTGCACCAGGCTCTTGATGGTCTGCGATGCCGTGCCACGCGTGGTGCCATGGAAATCCGCAAAGGCTGAAACGGTGCGTGAGAAGCGATTGGCCCCGGAAAAATATCGCAATGCGGTCCACTGGGCGAAGGTGAGATTGGCAATGAAGCCTTCTCCACGGGTCAGGCAGCCCAACTGCAAAACCAGCTCGGCTACCGTTCGAGCGCCAATGTCGACAGGTGCTGCCATCGCAGGATAGTAGCGTTCCGCTACCATCTTGACAAGCAGTGCAGCATCATTTAGTTTGGTTACGCTACTAATTGACAAGTCAGGCAATTCAATGCACAGGCAATATCCATGTCGATCACGTTAACGGCATCAGCCGCACGGCAAATCACGGCACACATCAAAAAGCGTGGCGAAGGCATCGGACTGCGCCTTGGCGTCAAGACGACGGGTTGCTCCGGATTCGCCTACGTGGTGGATGTGGCCGATCACATCTCCAGTGATGATGTGCTGGTAGAAGATCGCGGCATAAAGATTGTCGTGAACAGCGAACATGTACCGTTACTTGAAGGCACCGAGATAGACTTCGTTCGGCAGGGTCTCAATAACAGCTTTCGCTTTCGTAATCCGAACGCAAGCGGAGAGTGCGGTTGCGGCGAGAGTTTCAGCGTCGACACTCACGAGGCGCGCTAAGGTCGGCATGGCATTGGACAGCGACACACGCGAGTCGATTGAAGCGTTATTGAATGCTCATCCGGTCTTGCTCTTTATGAAGGGGACGCGTACCCAGCCTCAGTGCGGTTTTTCCGCGGCGACTGTCAAAATACTGGATATGTTTGATCAAGAATACGCGACCGTTGATGTTCTGGCGGATGCCTTGCTTCGCGAGGGAATCAAGACATACGGCCAGTGGCCGACCGTGCCCCAACTTTACGTCAATGGCGAACTCGTTGGCGGTTGTGACATTGTCACTGAGCTCTATGCATCGGGCGAACTATTTGCTGTGCTTGGACTCGAGCCCCCTGCTCGAACGGTGCCCGAAATTACTTTCTCGGACAAGGCAGCGGCGGCAATTCGTCATGCCTTGGAGCAACAGACAGACGAGATCTTCCTGCACATTCAGATCGATGCCCATTGGCGGACAAGCCTCGAGCTCGCGCCAGATAAGGCTCATGAAATCCGTGTTGACGCTGGCGACATTGCCGTGCTCATGGACCCAAACACGGCGCATAGAGCGAATGGTCTGTTGGTCGACGTCGTCGAGACGCTACAAGGATCGGACTTTACGTTTGAAAATCCGAACGCGCCTCCGGCCGTCAAACAAATGGATGTTGCGACGCTGAATGCCAAAATCGAAGCGGGTGAATCGGTTTATCTATTCGATGTGCGCGGCGCGGACGAACGTGCGAAGGCGCAGATTAAAGCGGCGGTGCCCTTTGACGAGGACGCTGAGCGACTGATCGAGACCCTGCCCAAAGACGCACCGATAATGTTTCACTGTCACAGCGGCGGGCGCAGTCAAGTGGCTGCGGAACGCTACCGCCTGCGCGGTTTCGTCAACGTCTACAACGTGGCCGGTGGCGTTGATGCCTGGTCGCTGCGCGTGGATCCAACGGTTCCGCGTTACTGAGAGTGAAACATTCTCGCAGCAGAGGTCGATGCAGGGCCAGAGCCGTTTTCAAGTCAGCGCTTGAGCGGACCGTGATGGGGATCAACCGATGACACGCCCGTTGGCGAGTAAAGCATCAATAAGGGCAGCCTTCTGCGGGTCGACATGAAAGCTGTCCGACAGTATCAGGTAGCCCTGCAGTCCACCTGTCGACTCGATCAGGTACATAGTCACGTCATCGCCGGGATCCGTACCCGTATCGAAGCTCCTGTATTCGACGATGCGAAGCTCGTCTGCAATGTCTGACGACGCCGTCCGCGCTTCAACAGAAAAATTATGACTGTATCCACGGGCAATTGTCTCTGCCTGATAATCGGCAAGATCGTTCGCCATTACGCACCTGTTCGATTGATATTCATCATATGAGATCTATGGTGTCTCCTAAGCAGTCTCCCCGGTAAGGCCGGTTGTTGGGAGGCGCCGCACATTATTATTACAACTGCATAATTATGACGCAATTTCCGGACAACACCGCAACTACACTACATTGAATGAGCCAGATTCAGTTTGACGGCATGGGGTTCATTGAACTATAGTATAGGTCATTGGGTCATAGCTGATGCAGACGCTGGTTCCGATTGGTACTTTCGAACGCAAGGCCTGCAGGTTGCTGGGCAAAGCCGGTTTTGACGACTTACTGGAATTCCTAGCCAGGCGACCAAAGGCGGGTCGGGTGATTCAAGGCACCGGAGGCCTGCGCAAAGTGCGCGTAGCTCGGCCGGGCAAAGGCAAGAGCGCTGGTACTCGGATTATTTATTACTATCACAACGAGGACACGCCGATTTTTCTGTTGCTGATATATGCCAAGGCTGACCAGGAAAATCTGACCAATTCGCAGAAAGCTCAATTGAAAAAATACGTCGATGCCATCATCGGCGAGTTTGCGTAGGAGACAAGCGATGGACGACAAGCTGTTCAAGGAGCTCGATGCCAACTTGAAGGAGGCTGTCAAGGTTGCTAAAGGCAATTCGATGCCAAAGTCAGTCTACGTGGTGTTGACGCCAGCGGACATAAAGGCCGTTCGAGCGAGTGTAAAAATGTCTCAGGCTGTCTTCGCACGGTCGTTTCAACTGAGCCTCGACACTGTTAAAGGTTGGGAGCAGGGTAAGCGCAAACCCGATGCTGCTGCCGCAAACTTTCTGCGGCTGATCCAGGCGGATCCGGAGCACGTGCAACGAATGCTTGCAGCCTAAAAAATCGTCAAATCGTTGACAACACTAATCATACGGTACGGCTTGGCCGACCATTATGCGGATTTCCAAGACTTTCAGTTTATCGGCCCCGCCGTCAAATAGTGACCATCGGTGAAGTTATGGAAAAAGGCATCGATCAATGGATGACGAACCGGCGCACCGCTGGTGTCGGCTTCCAGGTTGCGCTCGGCCACGTAGGTTTCGTGTATCGCGTTATGTACCAGCACGCGGTACCAGGGTTGGTCTTTCGGTGGCCGTGAGCGCGCGACGGTGTCATACCACTCGTCGGACAACATCAAATGCGGATCCACGTCGATTACCACGCCGCGGTAATCGAACAGTTTGTGCCGTACCAGGTCGCCAATTGAAAAATGGGCGGTCGCTGTCACGTCTGCTCCCATGCTCGTGTGATCCTCAGCGAAGTATAGCAGCGGGCCGCGGTGCTGCCTGTGTTCCTGGCCTGCAATCCATAGGAGACACAACAACACCGTGCTACTGTCTGCACCCTTTCTCAGACGGATTATTTGAGTGATCGATACGGATGCAGTCATCATTGGCGCCGGACCTTGCGGCCTGTTCCAGGTCTTCGAGCTGGGGCTGCTCGGTTTGAAGGCGGAGCTTGTCGATTCCATCCGCCAGCCGGGCGGTCAATGCACCGAGTTGTATCCGGACAAGCCGATTTACGATATTCCCGGCATCCTGGTTTGCTCCGGGGAGGAGTTGGCCGCGGCGCTGCTCAAGCAGATCGAGCCGTTCCACTGCGGCATGCACCTGGGCGAAGAGGTTGCCGTCGTTTCGAAGAACAGTGACGATTCATTTCACGTCGAGACGAGCGCCGGCACGCAATTTCACGCCAAAGCCGTCGTCATCGCTGGCGGCGTCGGCTCTTTTCAGCCGCGACACATCAGGGTGCCCGGTGCCGAAGATTTCGCGGACAAGACTCTTCATTATAGGGTGCAGGATCCCAGGCTATTCGCTGGCAAAAAGCTGGTCATCATGGGCGGCGGTGATTCGGCGCTGGACTGGGTATTGGAGCTGGTCAAGATTGCCGAACACATCACCTTGGTACACCGGCGCGACGAGTACCGCGCGGTCCCGGCGTCGGTCGATAAGATGCGAAAACTCGTGGCCGATGGAAAAATGGCTGTGATCGAGAATGCCCGGGCGACGGCGATCGATGGCGCGGATGGCGTGATCCATTCGATCACGATCCAGCCCAGGGAAGGAGACCCGGTCGATGTGCCTGCCGACCACGTACTGGTGTTTTTTGGCCTGGCGCCGAAGCTTGGCCCCGTTGCAGACTGGGGCCTCGACATCAATCGCAAGACAATCAATGTCGATACCGAGAAATTTGAAACGTCAGAACCCGGCATCTATGCGATCGGTGACATCAGCTTTTATCCCGGCAAGAAAAAACTCATCTTGTGCGGTTTTCACGAAGCCGCACTGGCGGCGTTTGCAATCAAAAAACGAATAGAGCCAGACAAGAAAGTCCACCTGCAGTACACGACGACCAGCCCGATCATGCACAAGCGGCTGGGCCTGACCGAGTGAATCAAGAGGCTGTTCCCGCCGACCTCGTCGCGAAGACGTGGTCGCGGCCGTTCGAACCACCCAGATCAATCCCGGCGTCTGCCGACGTCGTGATCATCGGTGGCGGTATCATCGGTGTTTCCACGACATGGTTCCTGGCCAGGCAGGGCGTCGATGTCGTGTTGTGCGAGAAAGGTCATATCGCGGGCGAACAGTCGGGTCGCAACTGGGGCTGGGTGCGGCAGCAGGGCCGGGACGTACGCGAAATGCCGATGATCATCGAGAGCCTGAATATCTGGCGCACGCTGGCTGCAGAGATCGGCGAAGATGTCGGCTACAGGCAGACGGGTTGTCTTTATGCGGCCAGGGATGACGAGCAGCTCGAGCACTATGCGGCGTGGATGAGCACCGCAAAAGAATTTGGTGTCGATACGCGCGTCCTGTCCGGCGAAGAGGTCGCGCAGTTCGCCCGTGGCGCCACTGTCACCTGGAAGGGCGCGCTGTTCACTGCAAGCGACGGTTGTGCGGAACCGCATAAGGCGACGCCTGCGATCGCTCGCGCGGCCATGCGTAATGGCGCAACAATTTTGACAGCTTGTGCCGTACGGGGCCTCGAAAAAGAATTCGGTCACGCCTCTGGTGTGGTGACCGAGCACGGCACGATTAAAGCGCCCGTCGTACTTTGTGCTGCCGGCGCGTGGACATCGATGTTTTGCCGATCGCTGGGAATCTCTCTGCCACAACTGCAGGTACGTGGCACTGTGGTTCGCACAGCCCCCGGCCCAGACGTCGTAACCGGCAATATGTGGGAAGGTCAAACTGGAATCCGGCGCCGTCAGGATGGCGGCTACACGGTCTCGAACGGCGCCTATCTTGATCATTCGATCACGCCCTCGACGTTTCGACATGCGTTCAAGTTCCTGCCGGCGCTCAAGCAGGAATACAAGGGCATACGCCTGTCGATCGGTCGTGATTTCATTGACGACTGGAGAACGCCAAAGCAATGGAATCTCGACGCGGAATCACCGTTCGAGAAAACGCGGGTGCTGAATCCCGAGCCGAACCCGCGAGCAGTCGAAGCTATCCGCAAGTGCCTCGACACCGTGTTCCCGCAGCTCGCCGATACCAAAATCGTTGAAGCCTGGGCGGGAATCGTCGAGACCACGCCCGACGTTGTTCCGGTCATCGAGGAGTCGGATAAGATCCCGGGCTTTTATATCGCGACGGGTTTCAGTGGTCATGGCTTCGGTATCGGTCCGGGCGCGGGCAAGGCGATTGCCGGAATGTTGACCGGCACGGACAGCGGCATAGACTTGTCCGGGTTTCGGCTGCGCCGCTTTTTCGACGGTACGAAAATACAACCGCAGGCGGGGCTCTGACCGTGTACGACACAGGCTACTAATGAGTAAACTGTCCCCGTGATTGCACTGATGATTTACCCATAGGAACGGTGATGTCCGACTCCCTCATAGACAGAACGATTGGTTTCCTGCTGGGTGGCGTGAAAGAAACAGAGACTGCGTTCACCGAGCCGCTCGGGTCAGCTCTGTATTCGTATGCCAGGCGTGAAAATCCGACCGTGGCTGATTGCGAGCGAGCTTTTGCCGAAATTGAAATGGCCAAGTGGTGTATTTTGGCGCCGAGCGGCATGGCTGCCATCAACATAGCCCTGTCCATCTTCAATGACCCGGCCGATCGTCGACCCTGGTTATTCCCGGCAGATGCTTACACCGGGACGCTGCAATACGCGACCGACGTATTGCAGAATCAACGCGGCGTAAATGTCAGGTTCGCTGATCCGGCCGGGCCAAACTCAACGACGTCCAACCTGATCAGTGCGATCGAAGACGAAGCACCGGCGCTCGTATTCATCGAGCCCATATCGAACCCATTACTGGATATTATCGACATACCCGCGGTGGCGGAGGCGGCCCGTCGACAGGGCGCACGCGTTGTAGTGGATAATACCTTCGCGACGCCCTACCTGTTGCATCCGTTGGATGCTGGCGCTGACCTGGTTGTGCATAGCGTCACCAAATACCTGGCGGGCCATAACAATATTCTGGCTGGCGCGATCTGTGGCAACGACGCTGATAGTCACGCCCGGCTTCTCATGCATCGCAATACGATTGGATCCGTGCTGAGTCCCGACGATGCAGGGCGCTTGAAAACGCAACTGCAGACTTTTTCTCTGCGGCTCGCTCAACAAAATGCGTCGGCCATGAAGATTGCAGAATATCTCGAGAATCATCCGGCCATAGCAAAGGTTCGGTTTCCCGGACTGCCATCGCATCCCGATTACGAGCTGGCTCAAAAGATGTTTGCACAACGTGGTTTTGGCGCGATGATTACGTTCGACCTGGCGCGAAGCGCGGAGGGCAGTAGTCGCTTTGTCGATGACCTTGCTGCCGATATCCCGCACATCGGATCTCTGGGAGATGTGACGACCAGTTTCCTGCATATTAAGGCTTGTTTCGGCGAGGAGTACGAGCACTCTACGATCAGGTTGTCTGTCGGCGTCGAGCCAGCCGAACAAATCATTAGCAGCCTGGAGCAGGCGTTACGCGACGACCCTGCTGATCGGTAAACCGGGCTAGTGCTATTCGCCGAGTGCGGCGTCCGTTAGAGAAAACTGCGAATAAACCTGGCGACCGGTTTCGCAAAGTCATCGTCGGTCCAGTATTTTCGATGCGACATCGGATTCCAGCTGGTCATGATGCCGCCAACGTTTATGGCTATATCCTTATCTACAACCTTTTTGTAAGCATCGTTTATCGGTTTTAAGGGATAGCCCAGGACGTCATCCGGGTCGTAAAAATTTAACCAACGCGCGCGATCTTTATTTGCGACAGACAGCCCGGTGCCTGGAAACTTGATCGGCTTGATATGTTCTTTCTTGAACGCAAAAGTGAATAAGGGGATATTGCAGCCGAAAGTAATAAAACCGGCCAAAGTTTTCATCCGGCTGAAATTACTGGTTCCGGCTCGCCGACGCTGCCGCTTTTGCATGTCATAGATGTAATTAGACATGATATGGCCCCCCAGCGAATGCGCCAACACGATGAGTGGCTTTTTAGGCAGCTCGGGGTCGTCAAGTTTCTCAATGACAGCGTCAACCTTTTCATGTATCTCGGAATAGGCCGTATCTCGTCGATCATCCGATTTCCGGTACGCCGTCGCGTCCCCGAAAGCTCCAATAATAAATTTACGCAGGCTGAGAAAATCAAGGTCATTGCTTTTTTTTGTTCGCCGTAGATACGCCTTTTGTCGCGGAGCCAAAACGTCCGCCCAGTAAATCTCTCCCCATGCGATTTTCCTGGCATTGTCTTCTCCGACTCGCCTGTTAATCTCATCGCGTAAGGGATGCGAAAATTTCGCTTTCTGCGAGCCCATGCCGTGGATGACAACCACAGCTATATCCTGACTCATGTCCGGCTCCCGAAAATGTTTCGAGTCGAACTACAGCATATGAGCGGTTCTTGCACCAATGCTTTCGTCAAGGTCTCGATTGCAGCAGCGCTGGCAACTGTTGCGCTTACCCAGCGTTTGCGGTGAAACTAGGTAATTCTATATAGCCTATTCTCTCGGGCTGTGAGAGGAGATCGTACTGGAAATGCGTAACCGTCGAAGCGAGTGAGAAACAGGAGGCGCCGAATGCGAGGCTTGAAAGGCAAGAACGTGCTGGTAACTGGTGGCGCGAGTGGCATAGGCCAGGCCACCGCATCGCGATTTATGGAAGAAGGCTGCGCCGTCTGCGTGCTGGATCGCAGTGCAGAGGCTCGGACCCGGGTTGCCGAAGAGCTGCCGGGATTGGCCGGCGTATTCGACGCCGACGTAGCCAACTTCGAGCAGGTACAGGTGGCATTTGCCGAGGCACTTGATCGCATGGGTTCGGTCGACGTGCTGATCAACAACGCCGGCATCAGCATCCGTCACGACTTTCTCGATATTACGCCCGCAGCGTGGGACGAGGTGGTCGGCGTAAATCTCAAAGGCGCTTTCTACGTCGCACAAACCGCCGCGCGGCACATGATGGACAAGGGCTCGGGCGTGATTCTGAATACTGCCTCTACCGCTGGAACTACCGGGTACCCACACTACGCTGACTACAGCGCCAGCAAGGGCGGCGTGATCGCACTAACTTATGCGATGGCGCTGGAACTGGCCCCCCACGTGCGTGTAAATGCGATCTCTCCCGGTTACGTGCTCACGCCGATGCAGCGCGCCGAGTACTCGGACGAAATGCTGGACGCGGTGAATCGCAAGATTCCGTTGCGACGACACGCAAAACCCGAGGAGATCGCCGGGTTATTCGCCTACCTGGCGTCCGAGGATGCTGCGTTTGCCACAGGTCACGTCTATGTCATGGACGGCGCGGAAACCACCGGGGGTCTTTGCAGCCAGTGGAGCCACGAGTAGCATGCCGGACGCGGGTCGCGGTACCCTGATCCCCTGCAGACAAAGCGAAAGGGTAAGGATATGAGGCTGGAAGGCAAGGTAGCCCTGATAACCGGAGGCACCTCCGGGATCGGCAGTGCCACTGCCGAGCGCTTCGCAGGCGAGGGAGCGGCGGTCGCAATCATCGGGCGCAATACCGAGCGTGGCGAGCAGGTTGTCGAGACCATTGTCGCCAATGGCGGCGAGGCCCTGTTCGTCCGTGCCGATGTGCGCTTTGCGGACCAGTGTCGTAATGCCGTTGAGCAGACGCTCGAGCGCTTCGGCAGAATCGACGTACTGTTCAACAACGCCGGCGTGTTTCACCCCAAATCCATCCCGGAATGCACGGAAGAAGAGTGGGACGAGACCATCGACTCCAGCCTCAAGGGCGCCTTTTTGATGTCGAAATACGTCCTGCCGTCGATGATCAAGCAGGGTAGCGGCTCGATCATCCACACCAGCTCCGGCTGGGGAATCCTGGGAGGCAACGATGCGGCAGCGTACTGCGCCGCCAAGGGCGGACTGGTGGTCATGGCCAAGGCCATGGCGCTCGATCATGGTCCCGATGGAATTCGCGTGAACTGCGTCTGCCCTGGCGATGTGCTGACCCCCATGCTGCACGATGACGCCGCCAAGCGTGGCATGTCCTGGGAAGATTACGCAGCCGGTGCCAATGAGCGTCCGCTTGGGCGCATCGGCACCGTCGAGGAAATTGCTAACGCGGTGTTGTTTCTGGCCTGCGACGAGTCCTCTTTCGTGACGGGCGAGGCGCTGGTCGTAGACGGCGGGGGCGTCGCCGGCTGAACGGCCCGGTCGCACGGCGCAGGCCGGATGTCGCCGCTTGTCGCGCCAGCGCTACGGTGGGATGACAATGTCCGACTGATCGGACGATGTTGCAGGCGTTGCGCAGGCGCGTCGAATCGCGGTGTACATGCTCTCCGCGCCCATTTCCCGCATCCAGACGAGCTGCGCGCTGGTCTCCTCGATGCTACCCAAGATGTATTTGGTGTTTTCCGGGTGATCGCAGACGCGCCAGTTCGCAATGGCAACCTCCATTGCACAGCGGGTGGCCACGAGATCGAATATCAGGCGGAGCTCGTCATCCTCCAATGCAGTGACGGCGTGATAGCCCGCCGTAATCTCTGCCGCTGTAGCGATGGGATCCGGGTGTTCGCGGATCAATTCCGCGATCGGCACCGCGAGATCACAGATTAGCGGCGCATGAATGAGATCGCCGAAGTCGATGACGCCTGTTACGCGGTCACCGTCGACAAGGGTGTTCAATTCACTGACGTCGTTGTGGATGATTTGTGCGCGCTGGCGTTTTAGCTGTGGCAGCACCTCCGCGTCGAAGTGATCGAGAACTTCCTCGACGACACGGCGGCGCCCTGGGTTTTCTATGTGGTGAGTTCGTGTGCGCAGCGCGGGTGCCTGGGTGAGATCCCAGATCAGTTCGTGCCGGGCTGCCGGATGCAAGAAACCACGCAGGGCGCGGGCTAGGCGCGCGGCCATCGCCCCGACATCGCGTACCAGCGCCGGGTGCAGCGAGACATCATCGAGCAATTGGCCCGGCAGGAAGCTGAGTACCCGGACGATGCAACGCTGCCCGTCGGCCGCAACGATCTCATGAAACAGGGCACCGTCGGCAGTCGTTTTGACCCGGGGAATCGCCAGGCTCGGGTCGGCCGCGACGATATGCAGCAGCGCCTTCGTCTGCATGTCCAGAAGCGCCGGATTCTCGGCCGGGTTCGCGATCTTGAGAACCCACTTGCTGTCATCTTTGGCGCGCAACTGAAAATTCTGATCTCGCTCGCTGGCCAGCGGGTGAGCAGATGCCTGGATGTCGAAGGCCTGCCGGGCGATCGCTTCGGCCTCCTGCGTCGTAAATGCCGGGGCCTGCGCTTCGAAGACCGTTTTGGTCCTGGCTCCGTCTTTGGTCTGAGATTGCTCAGTAGTGGACATGGACTCTATTTTCGCATGTGGTGCAGCAACTCGCCCCAAATAAGCTCGCCCTCCATCACCACCGCCTCTGGCCTGGTCTTGTGGAGGGTGTACGGATCTACCTCAAAAAGGTCTTCGCCCAGCACCACGAAATCTGCGTCTTTGCCGGCCTCAATGGAGCCGATTTCGTTCTCCATACGCAGCTGGTACGCGCCGTTTCTGGTATAGCCGTTGATGAGGAGTTCGATCGGGAGTTTCTCGGAGGCGGGCTGGCGGAAGGCCTCCGGATCCTGGTCCGGGGTCAGCCACTCGCGGGGGAACTGGCGGGTGCGCCCGACCTGCATGCCGAGGAAGGGTGAGAGGACCGACAGTGTCCAGTCGTCGCTGGAGAAAGTTACATTGCCCCCTGCATCGGCGATTGCTCTTGCGCGGTAGGTGTCGTTGTCCCGCGCCTCTCCCAGTCCGGCGCCAACAGGATCGGGATCATCGAAACCCAGCCACCAGGGTGTGAAGTTCGCGCTCACACCGAGTTCCCCGAATCTTGGCCAGTCGCCCGGGTCGACGTTCTGCAGGTGCCCGACCGAGACTCGCGGGTAGAAGTCCTCGCCGACGGTTTCTTTAGCCTGCTCGACTGCGTCCAGCACGCGTTTGGTGGCCAGATCGCCGATGACATGGACGTGCAAGTCGAATTTCGCTTCGTGCAGTTCGATCAGGAAATCTTTGAGTTCCTCGATGGACAGAGTCGTGTCGCTCACGTAGTCGGGGTCGTCCGCGTAGGGTTCGAGCAACGCGCCGGAGCGGTTCTCATGTATGCCGTCCATGAACAGCTTGACGGTGTTGAACTGTAGGCGCTCACCGCCATAAGTCTCGCGGTACCGCTGCATCTCGGCGACGGCTATTTTTGCCCTGTCCGGGGTGGATATCCGGTAAGTGCCTTCGTATCGGAGCGGCAGCTCGCCGGATCGCTCGAGGGTTGCCAGGAATGCATACACGAGGTCGGCGAATTCCTTGGTGCCCGCGTCGTAGAGGGTCGTGACACCGTGCTCGCTCAATGTCTGCAACATGGCGCGCATGCTGGCTTCGTGTATCTCCCGGTCCACCTCGAACACCTCGTCCACGAGCTGCCAGGCCGCGCCCTC
>JADFNV010000053.1 GCA_022563195.1 Pseudomonadota bacterium | reverse complement strand
GACACCTGTGGAGTTTCTGCAGGCAAATAATCAACCCGGAAACTCTAATCCAGCGTGGAACTAATTAGGGGAGGTTTACACTGTCTGATGGCGAACAACTGTAGTATGCGTCGTCGTCGGCCGAGTAAGAATTACTCTGTGCTAGTGGATCGTGTAGGTCGCGCTAATGTAGTAGAAGAAGGCATCATTCGTGAGATTGAAGTCTTCGAGGTAAGAGCCAGCCAAGAAGGTGCTCACGCCAGCTAGCAGATTCAAGCGTCCCGAAAAAAGTGGCGCCCGTACATTGATATCAAGCTCATTGCCTACGTAGGGATCCACGTCCGTGGTTGCTATTCGGATGGGTACACTCCCGGCGTTGTACCACGCATCTGTGTCTTCCTCAGCTAACCAGAACGCATTCCAAATCGCATTGATCTGCATACCTTTGCCAAAATTTTTCGTGTAACTGAGCTCGAGGTTATGTATGTTTTGGAGCGAGAATAAATCCATGTGTCCATAGTAAGGATGGTTTAAGGGATAAAGATTGTCGAAGGTGCCGTGCTTATCGTCGCTCGGATCGGAATCCCCGGACCCAAAATTGTAGGCGAGACTAAAACTGGCGTTTTTTTCAAGGTTGTGCCTGACTCCCGCGTGCAGCATCCACGCTGAATGATCGTCGCCATCGAACTTGCCAAATTGATACGCCGCCTGAAGATCAGGTTGCCACCATAGTTTGTCGTTGGTGAAACGCAGACCGACCGTGCTCACTTTGTCGTCGTATTGACTGTTCTCTCGATAGAAGTACCAGTATGAAAGCTGACCTTCGGTGAGGGTGGCGCCGTCCTGTGCAAAGATGCCGTGAAAACTGCTGTCCATATACCGGCTACCGGTTCTAGACTGATCATTGAAGTCGTGCGGGTCTACTGCGACCAGTTTGCTCAGAAAGAAATCCACCTGTCTCGTTTCGGCGCTGCCCACAGTGAGTCGGATACCGTCGTGGACGCGAGCCGTATTGACCCACTCAAGCGATGCGACCAGACGCTTGTCGCCTAAGGTGAATTTCTGCCGGCCAACTCGAAGACTGGCATTGTCGAAACTCCAGTTCCAATAGGCTTGATGGATGTCCAGGTGGTCTTCGTAAATGTTGGGAGTTGCGCCCCCGTTGACCGGCGGGATGCCAAGAAGACTCTCACCAAAGACCCTGGCGTCCTGCAGCTCAACAAAGCCCTCGCCGCCGTTATCAGTTGTGTAGCGCAGGTGAAGCCGTGTTCGGGTTAGCAGGTAGTCCTGGGAGGAATCATCGAAGTTGAAATCCTGCTTGCTCTCGTATCGGAGCCGTACAGATGTACCCCACTCGAGAGGGCCGGTCGTTTCCTGGCCGACCGCGGTGTTAGCGGCCAGGTGAAGCATTACCAGCATGGCTAGCATCGCAAGAGAATGCCGAGTTGCCGCAACAATCCAGCATCCAAAATGGTAGATGTAAACTTGGGGCCGTTCTCGGCTATGAGCACTCATTCAGCGAAGCTGCAGTTGCCTGATTGCGACCGGCCTTTTGTGGATCCACTACCGCGTAAAGATGGCCACTCCGAAAAACCGAGAAAGTAAACAAAGACCACATCTGCCAATGGTTTTAATACCGGGAGACCGAGCCAGCCCAAGTAACCGATTTTGGTGCAGATCCGCCAAAACGGTAGTACAACAATGGCTGAAATAAGCAGCATCCAAAATGGCCCAAAACCAGACATTCCATCGTGCATCACTGTGTTATTTCCCGTTGGCAGACTGGTTTTCTTACATTCCTGTTTTCAACGTAGCCAGCGGTTGCCCAAATTACTATTGGACCAAAGTCGTATAGATGTGTGAATTGGCCCTGTTTGGGTCGTTAGCACTATTGCTTTGCACGCTGGATCGCGTAAGTTGGTTATCACGGAAAGTAATTACTGCAGAGGTACCAGATCCTGCAAAACCGTGGGAATAAGCTCTGAGACAGTGGGGTGGATATGAACAGCACGTGAAATCACGGAATAGGGTTTGTGCGCAGACATGATATCAAGCAGGCAATGAATAGCTTCGTCACCACTCAGACCAAGGATCGCAGCCCCAAGAATCTCTTCACTATCGGCATCGACGATAATCTTGATGAATCCACGGGTATCGCCGAACTCTCGTGCGCGAGAAACTCGTGTCATCATCCTTCTCCCGACGAGCGCGCGCCGACCCGATGCACGAACTTCGTTCTCAGTCATGCCGATTCGCCCGAGGGGGGGATCGATAAACAGACCGTAGCAGGGAATTCGATCGGTGACTTTTCGCGGATCGTTATCGAAGAGGTTCGCAGCGATGATCTCGTAGTCGTTATAGGACGTATGGGTAAAGGCTCCGCGACCATTGACGTCCCCCATGGCCCAAACCCCCGCAACATTGGTTCGCAGGAAATCGTCAACATTGATCATGCCGCGCTGGCTGGATTCGATGCCGGCCTTATCCAGGCCCAGATCATCCGTGTTGGGAATTCGGCCAACCGCAAGTAACAGGTGCGACCCGGTTACTTCTTCCGGGCCGTTTTCGCAGGCCACCCGTACAGCGATACCTGATTCAGTAGCACGGGCGTGTAAACAATCAGCCTGCAAGCGAAACTGGATGCCTTCCCCTTCAAGAATCTCCAGCACTGCTGCGGACACATCTTCATCATCACGCTGGATGATTCGGTCGCTCATTTCGACCACGGTTACTTCGCTGCCGAATCGGCGATATATCTGGGCGAACTCCAGGCCGATATAACTGCCACCGACAATTATCAGATGCTCAGGCAGGAAATCGACGTCCATGATGCTCGAGCTCGTGAAAAACGGCACCTCGTTCAATCCTTCCCAATCGGGTATCCGCGCACGGGCGCCAACGTTAATGAAGATTCTCTCCGCCTCCAGCACATCTCCATCTACCGCGACCGAATGCGGGCCAACAAATTGTGCGTGCCCGCGAATCAGGTCTACATTTTCCATCCTCTCTAGCCAATCGGTAACGTTGCGGTTTGATGCACCAGCTACCGCCGCCATGCGGGCTCTTACCCGACACATGTCGACCGAAATGTCACCGGCAATGGACGCGCCGAATCTAGCGGCTTCGCGAGCCGCGTAGGCAACCCGAGCGCAGCCCACGAGGGTCTTGGTCGGCGTACATCCAACGTTTACGCATGTGCCTCCAACAAGCTTGCGTTCTATGATGGCAGTCCTCAATCCTTCCTGATTCAGGCGGGCGGCACGAGCTGGTCCGGACTGGCCGGTACCAGTAATCGCCGCATCGTATTTCCGGGACAATGTCAGCTCCATTTGAATTGCAGGGCCATTTACTTTCACGCTGCCGTTATTGTTTCCGAACTGAGTACGTCGGCGTATTGGACTAAAGTCCTATATGCGACTGAGTCGTTGCCTGCTAAGGTTTGCCGACAATGGAGCAAGTCAAGGTTTCTGGAACTGCAGTTCGCAATTCCGGAGAAAACATTCAGCCGACACATCGGGAGTTAATGATATGCCTAGGTTAGTTCAAGCACTTACAGCATTGGTTGCTGCCAGCCGCATGCCGATTTCTACAAAGACAACCCTCGTTTCTTTATTGGGACTATCTGCACTTGTACTTGTACCGGATTTCGCCACCGCTGATTCACATGATTACGTTTATAAACAAAGTTTTATGCCGAGAGAAACGGTAGAGATAGACCTCGCGAAAACAGCAATGTTCGTTACGGACCCTCAAAACGATTTCTTATCAAAAGAAAGCCCTGCCTGGGGACTAGTGGGTCCAACTGTGATCAAGCACAAAGTCGTTGAAAAGGAAAAGGCCTTAAAAGCGCTCGCAAAAGAACTAGGTGTCCCCGTCTTTTACTCCACCCACATGTACACACCGCAAGATTTTGCGAATTGGAAGAGCTTGAACGGCATCGACAAAATAATGTTTGATCTTAAAATGTTTGCGCAAGGAACCTGGGGGCATGAAATTCACCCCGAACTGCTACCGGATAGCAATACTATCGTTATGAATCCGCACAAGGGGTTAAGCAACTTCTGGTCCGGAGATGCCGCTATTCAGCTAAGGCAGTACGGAATAGAGACCGTCATTATGTACGGTATGTCGGCAAATATGTGCATAGAGTCACACGCGCGAGACGCGATTGAAAACGGTTTTGATCTCATTATCGTAGCTGATGCCACTGCAGCGGCTGGAGACGCTGCGTATGAGGCGGCTCTTACCAACTATGAATTCCTGGCCCATGAGGTGGTGACCGCAAGTCAAATCACAAAGAGACTGAAAGAAGCAGGAGAATGATCTTTGTCCGTCATTTATGGCGTTATAGCCTCAAACCTAACCGAACGATTTGATGGAGTGAAGTATGCAAACAAGACAGCCAAGACTTGTCGGGAGACTAGTCCTCTTACTGTCTGTCGTGCTACCGGTGACAAATGGTTTCGCACAGGAACATGGGCATGGTTCTGCGACAGGTCATGATTACCATGAAAACCTGCCGTCTGTTTTTTTTGGATTTACCGGTGAGACACGGCGCGACTATGGCACCACGCTGGGCATCGGCTACGAGAGACGTGTATCCAATACCCTTGGCGTCGGTGTCCTGGCGGAGCGCACCTACGGTGATCTCGATTTCTGGGTGTACGCAGTGCCGTTTTCCTACCGTACCGGTAAGTGGAAGCTGCTTGCCGCACCAGGGATCGAAGACAGCGATCACGGAACGGAATTTTTGTTCCGAGTAGGTGCCGAGTACGCGATCAAAATTAGTGATGACTGGGAGCTCGCACCATCGCTAAGCATTGATTTCGTGGGTAGTGATCAGCTCGGGGTAATCGGAGTTGCACTGGCCAGGGGGTTTTAAGCGCCTCGATATTCTCGCTTGCCGTTAAAAACATTCGCAAATTGCTAAACCATGGTGCGATCCAGTGTTCAAGGGGAGAGCGAATGGGCGGTTCGCGAAAATCCAAGGACATGCCCCTGCAGGAAAGGATCGACTACCTTTTTCATGAGTATGAGTTGCTCTCGCAAGTCGTCAATGTTTCGGCTGATGCCATCATCCTGATTGATCATGATCAGAAAATCCTGAGTTTCAATGAAGGTGCGAGGAGAATTTTCGGTTACAGCACTGAGGTTACGGTCGGGAAAACGGTCGACATGCATGCACATTGAAGGGCTGTAGTGCGCAAAAACTCTATCGGAACCGTGGTATTGCCAATAATGCGATGCTTGTAGTGCGCAAAAACCCTATCGGAACCATGGTATTGCCAATAACGCGATGCTACACACCCTATTAATAAGAATAACTTAGGGGGTTTTTCGATGATTCGATGCCTTGCTTACGCCTTCAAAGCTATTTTCAAGTCCCGAGCAAGCCTAGTTGCCGAAAACCTGTGCCTTCGGCAGCAGCTGGTTGTATTTAAGCGACGCCAGATCAGGCTACGGCTTCGGGATGCAGATCGCCGCTTCTGGGTCCTTGCTTGTCAATGGTTTTCAGGGTGGCGCCGGAGCTTGATCGTGGTGCGGCCGGATACGGTTGTAGGCTGGCATCGCAAGGGATGGAAAGCTTACTGGCGCTGGCGTTCACGCCGCCCTGCAGGGACTGGACGCAGGAAAATCGAGCCTGAGCTTCGTGAACTCATTCGCCGTATGGCTCGGGAGAATCCTCTTTGGGGCCAGTGCAGAATCCAGGCCGAGCTGGCAAGTCTCGGCTTTAAGGTTTGTGCCAGAACGGTCGCGAGGTACATGAGAAGGCCATATGATGGTTGCCCATCACCGGGCTGGCGGCAGTTCCTGAATCAGCACGCCAACGAGATCTGGGCGTGTGATCTGTTCACGGTTCACACTATCTGGTTTCGAACACTGTATGTGTTCTTCGTCATCCACCACGGCACTCGTGAACTCATACATGCGCGGGTCACAGCGCATCCGACATCGGAGTGGCTAGCGCAACAGATGCTTGAAGCCTGTGGGATATCGCGAGAACCGCCCCATTACTTGATTCACGACCGTGACGGCTGCTTTGGCGCTTCATTCAATCGGCGAGTCGCATCACTGAAGATAAAACAGATTCGTACACCAGTTAAAGCTCCAAGAGCTAACGCAATTGCAGAACGTTGGGTACGCACCATCCGTAACGAATGCCTGGATCACATGCTCATAATGAGCCACCAGCATTTACGGCATTCGATCACTGAGTTCATCGCCTATTACAATCGATGGCGACCTCACCGAAGCCTTGGCCAGATAGCACCGTGTCCGCAAGTAAAGGAATCACGGGTAAATTCAGCCACGAATCTCATCGCGAAACCTGTCCTGAGCGGCTTGCATCATGTGTACCAATGGGCTGCTTAGCAACACCGATGGAGTTTTTGCGCACTTCAGGCTTTATACGAGTGCTGCCGATCAGGAGTCAGCTCTAGCGCTGGCGGCGTCAGTCTCGCCGGCTTTCGATTCGCATAAGCCTGCCTTCGAAATTGAACGTCAGGATTCTGCGCATACTGCCTTGTAAATAAATCCAGGTGTTCGCGTTCTTCGCCTCCGGCTCACCACATTTCTTAAGCACCTCGTACATGCCGGAACTGTCAAACCCTCCTGCGTGAATCAGGTACGTCCCGCAGCGCATGGATCGGTCTGACGCTATCGCCTGAGCGGCCAGACAGAGCATTAACACCAAGGTGACAAAGACAACACGTCCGTTCATATCAGCTTTCTTCAATTTCTTACGATGAAACCGTTCAAGGCAACGTAAATTTCAGCGATGGTATGTGCAGAATACCGACAGCAGCATGTAGCACCGTGCCACTTGACATGTCCGCCGCAAGTGCATGTACGGGCGACCGAACCGTCATTTTTCCCGACCCGTTGATGCCGGCAAACCGGCCCGTTCCACCGGTGAGCTTGAACTCGCCGCGACACAAGCCGGCTCGTCCCTCACAGGTAAATTCGGCAAAGGCAGAATCCTCCGTCGAGGCTACGATCATGCAGCTTCCGGAAGCTGATGTGCTCTGGTCGTTAACGTCAATATCCTGCACTATCGGACAACGTACAAATGCTTCGTCCATCTCACCTTCGGCCGTTTCGACATACATGATGCCTTCTAAAGTGCCCAGAAAGCGAAGCTTGTCGGTCGCAATCTGGAATATTCGGCCTTCGCCCTGCCAGGGAATAATCGCGGAGATGGTTCTGGACGCAGCATGTGTCAGGCCGGACCAGCCGCACATAAGCAGCATCGCTGCGGTAATGCCAATTGCTGTTTTTGTTTTCATCATAATTGTGTAACTCATTAGTTTAAGTTGGCCGGAGAGCATAATCGTACCACCTCGGCACGGTGAAGTAAGCTCTGGATAGCGCAGCGTGCGATACAGCCATGGGAAAGGATACGCGCGTCACGTTAATCGTATCGTTCTTCGGAATCAACTTCCGTTCGGGTAATTGTGGGTGACCTTATTCTTGTTCCTTACTCCCGGGTTGTTGCTACGGCGAAGACTCGATCGCCTAATCGTTCAGTCCCGGCGGTGCGGCAAGCATCGTAAATGCGAAGAACACGGCCAGCACCAAGGCGATGCCTAACGAGCGCGTGCCGGCTGCCAGACCCACGCCGATGCAGGCAAACGTAAAAAATGCATCGGCCTGAGACTTGAGCGTAGTGCGATACCTGACGCCGGCAAAAATACCCGTCAACGCAAAGGCCAGCGGGAGACTGTACTTGACAACATAGACAATTGCCGTGACCACGAGCGGCAACAGCAACAGGCTGGCAGCCACTTCCCGGCTCACGGACTTCTTCAGGGACTCCGCCATATACACCCAGCGCAGTGGAACCATGACGATAAGAGTGCCCGTCAGGGCCGAAATCAGGTTCATCGCATCGTCGAATAGGGACAGCGGTCGATTGGTCGCAAGCAATTGGTCCACCAAATTGCCGTCGCTGGATAGCGTCATCTCATTTTGAAGAGCATCGAGACCACCGAAAGGCAAGTACTTCATCCATTCCGGATGAGTCAGCCCGGCGGTAAGAACGAGAGCAAAACAAACGCCGTAATAGATGGCGACCTTCCAAAAAAGACGTATCCGGACGTTATCGGTCATGGCGTCCCCCGGTGCAATTGCCGGACACGATGATAGCAATTGCCTGGATTTTTTGCGTCTCTGGGCAGCATGCCATCAGTCAATTCGTCGTGCGCTGACCGGCATCAATTTTTTTCTGACGTTGCAATTCCTGTTATATGAGCGGCTCGGGCAATTGATGTAAGCAGGCCGATGAAAATACGAAATCTTGCCAGAAGCACCCTGAGCGGATTCACGCTGTTCATCTGGATAAATGTCATGGCAGGCCACACCAACGTGGACAACTTCGATTTTCAGCCGAATGATGCGTATCACCAGACCAGGCGCATCACTGCCAATCTGCTGTTCTCCCCCATTCCTCGCGTGGACATCGGAGCGGAGTTGCTGTGGGGAGAGCGGACAAACAAGGACGGTAACAGCGGCGACGCCCTGCAGATACAACTCGCCGCCAAGTACATCTTCTAATGGCCGTGCCTTTCTCCGAAATAATGGGCGCAGCCCCAAATGTTGGAGGTCTTCGCCTAAGGAGAAGCAGTTCAGCTCACCAATGCCGACGGCAAGCTGGACCCTTTAAATAGGCAATCTGGAACGAAATTTGCAGCGAAACCATCGGGACCTGAGCGGTCAGGCCTACACACTTATTATTATCGATGAGGGTTTACAATGAAACACGATCGATATGAACTGACAAGAACTGCGATTGCGGCGGTCGTTCTTTCTTTGACCTTGCTGCTGTCGGCGCCGCAAGGAGCCTTTGCCCAAGAACAAGAGCCCCCGCAGGAGACGCACGACGGATTGACGCTAGTGCCGGATCGCAAGGTTGCAACCGCCTACGTCGATTCGGACGCAGACTTCAGCGCCTATGACAAGATAATGATTCTCGACTACTATGTGGCTTTCAAAAAGGACTGGCAGCGCGATCAAAAACAGGCGGGGTCGCGCATCAACATCTCATCCAGCGATATGGAGAAAATCAAGGCGGATGTAGCCGAGCTGTTTCGTGAGGTCTTTACGGAAAAGCTCGGGATGGACGGTGGCTACGAAATTGTCGAGGCTGCGGGCGACGATGTTCTGCTGGTGCGCCCCGCCATCATTGATCTCGACATTACTGCCCCTGACACCATGCAGGCCGGGCGAAGCCGCACATATACCTCCTCTGCGGGAACGGCAACCATTTATATTGAGCTTTACGACTCGGTGACGGGAGATATTCTCGCGCGGGCCGCGGACAGGAAGGCCGCACGAAGTGTGGGCGGCTATATGTCATACACCAACCGCGTCACCAACAGGGCCGATGCCCGCCGGATGCTCGGTACCTGGGCAGAATTGCTGAGAGACAGGCTCGACGAGTTTCATGGCAAATAGCGCTGATGATTGAAATCGGGGATCTCCGGTTTTCCTATGACGAGGGAGACTTTTCACTGGAGATCCCTCAGCTAAAGGTCGCTGATGGCGAGACTGTCGCCATCGTCGGCCCGAGCGGATCGGGCAAGACGACGCTGCTCAACCTGATCGCGGGTACCGCAACCCCGCAATCAGGCCGGGTCACTACTAACGGTTACAAGATCTCCGAGCTGCATGACGCGGCCCGGCGTGACTTTCGAATCGCGAATATCGGGCTGGTTTTCCAGGAGTTCGAGCTGCTCGAATACTTGAACGTCCTCGATAATATCCTCCTGCCGTATCGAATTAACCGCACGCTTCAACTTGGTACAAGCGTTCGTGCGCGTGCCGAGGCGATCGCAGAACGCGTGGGGATTGGTGACAAGCTTTCCCGCTACGCCAATCAACTTTCTCAGGGCGAAAAACAGCGCGTCGCGGTGATCCGGGCGTTAGTCGTACAGCCGCCATTGCTGTTGGCCGATGAACCGACAGGCAATCTTGACCCCCTGAACAAGGATCGCGTGCTCGATATCCTCTTTCAGTACGCTAACGACAATGCCGCCACCCTGATTACCGTAACCCACGACCACAACATTCTTCATCGATTCCAGCGGGTCATCGATTTCAAGGATTTTTATATTCACGCCACCCAGCAGCGTCTCGAAAGTATCGCGGAACCCATGTAATGCGCGACGTGCTGTATCTGGCGTGGCGTTACCTGGTTTACCATCGCTTGAAGACGGCCATCCTGGTTACCTCGATCATGTTGATCATCTATCTGCCCATCGGGCTCAATGTTGTCGTGGAGCAAAGCGCTGAGCATTTGACCGCAAGGGCCGAGGCGACGCCGCTCCTCGTTGGTGCGAAAGGAAGCCCGCTGGAGTTGGCGCTGAACTCGCTCTATTTCTCGCCGGAACATCCGGAGCTGATCGACTATGCCGAAGTGACATCGGTGGTGGATTCTCGTCTTGCGGATGCCATCCCGCTTTACGTTCGGTTTCGCAGTCGAACTCATCCCATCGTGGGTACGAGTCTCGAATACTTCAGTTTCCGTAATCTGAGCTTCGCCTCCGGCCGGCCGATGGCAGTGCTCGGAGAATGCGTCGTCGGTGCAACCGTGGCTGAGTCTCTAGGCGTTAAGCCAGGTGATGCGGTGATTTCCTCGCCGGAAACGGTATTCGACCTGGCAGGCGTGTATCCCCTGAAAATGAAAGTCGCCGGCGTATTGGAACGGGCGTTCACGCCGGACGACGAGGCAATTTTTATTGACGTAAAAACCGCCTGGATCATCGAGGGCCTCGGTCACGGCCATCAGGACCTGGCGCGTCCCGAGGCGGCGTCGGCTGTTCTCAGTCGCTCGGGCAATAACATTGTCGCTAACGCCTCGGTCGTACAACATAACGAAATCACTGAGGACAACGTCGACTCGTTTCATTTCCACGGCGACCTTGCCGGCTATCCACTCACGGCCGTGCTGGCGGTACCCAGGGACGAGAAATCGGGCATCATCCTGAGAGGGCGATACACCGATGATGCTGCGACCAGTCAAATTATCCGTCCCGTCACCGTCATCGATGAGCTGCTCGATACGATCCTGACAATCCAGCAATTCATTGTGGCTGCAGTCATCATTGTGGGGTTGGCGACCGTCGCCACAGCTGCGCTGGTTTTCCTGCTGTCCCTGAAGCTGCGCAGTCGGGAGATCGATACGATGCACAAGATCGGTGGCTCGCGCCCGCGCGTGGTCTCCATGCTGCTGGCGGAAGTGTTCATCGTAGTGATTCTGAGCAGTATGCTGGCGGCGGCAATGACGATGGTCACCTGGCGCTATGGACCAGGTGTCATCGAAAGCTTCGTGCTGACGTGACCTCATACAGCAGGAAATGTATGTCGGCGCACCTACTCAAGACGTTTGCATGTGTGCTGGCAGTGGTTGCCTGCACGCAAAGCGAGCGGCCCACCGAGGCCATTGAAGCCGGCAAGGGCCTGCCTGAAGTCTATACGGTCAACTATCCTCTGGCCTATTTTGCCGAGCGTATTGCCGGCGAGTCAGTAACGGTCGTCTTTCCGGCACCCCCGGATGTAGATCCGGCTTTCTGGTCACCATCTGTGGAAACCATCGCCGACTATCAGCGAGCTGATCTTGTTCTCCTGAACGGCGCCGGATATGCAGCATGGATTCAGCGCGCCACGTTGTCACAGTCCCGGCTCGTTGACACGTCGGCCGCACTGGCCGACCGGTTGATACCGGTAGACGACACGGTAACGCACAGCCACGGTCCGGGCGGTGATCACAGTCATCAGGGCGCGGCATTCACCACCTGGCTGGACATGGTTTTTGCGGTCGGCCAGGCTCGCGCTGTCTTCGATGCGCTCGTTCGCCTGCGCCCGGATAACGAGTCCGTTTTTCGCGAACGCTTGAGCGATCTGGAAAAAGATCTCGGCGGGCTGGATAAACGATTGCAAGACGTTGCCGAGCGTATCGGCGATCGCCCGCTCGTGTTTTCCCACCCCGTTTATCAATACCTGGGTCGGGGCTACGGACTGAACGGGCGTTCAGTCCACTGGGAGCCGCACGAATTACCTGGCAATGACCAATGGCGTGAACTGACGGAACTGCTTACCGCGCATGCCGTGGCCTGGATGATCTGGGAGGACGAACCCCTTCCGGATACCGTGAACCAGCTCGAGGGTCTGGGTATCAAGAGCCTCGTATATCGGCCGTGTGGCAATCAGCCTGCAGAGGGCAATTTCGTGAGCGTCATGCTGGATAATGTGGCGGCGTTGGAGCGGGCATTTCCAGCGCCGGCATTATGATCGGGATCCAATGGAGACTTCGCACGAGCAGGTGCTGGTCTCTCATTAGCGTTGTTGATAAGAACTGAAGACATGCGAATCGCGCGTATTAATTTCATATTCTTGCTGGCATTGCTGGGTTTGCAGACGTATGCGCAAGCGATGACAACTCCCGAGCAAGGCAATTCCGGTGTTACCGAAGCCCTGCTGGACAACACAGATGCCGATGAGGAAGCCGCCGCCGCTCGCCCAAACGACGGACAGCCAGCGTCTCCTGACAATGCGGATTCCGGCGATGCAATCGACGCAGCGAGCGGTTCGCTCGACGATTCAGCCGGATCGATAGAGGCGGGCCGCGAGACCCGCGGGTGGAACTTCAAAGGTGACTTGCGAGTTCGTTATTCCCGCACCGACACAGACAATCGGGACGCAACCGATCAGTCGTCTTCGGAATGGCGTGGCCGATTCAGAGCCGGTGGCAGCTACAGTATTACCGAGAAACTCATCGTCGGCGGGCGGCTAGCGGGTACTTGCTCGACAGATGAATGCAACCCTGGACTTGTACTCGACGGCACTCTGCCGAATCGGTCGAGTATCAATGATGGTGACATCACTGTCGATGAACTCTATATCCATAGCTTTCGCCGGGAAAAATTTGATGTCGCGATCGGACGGCTGCAGACAAAATTCGTCAGCCGCGCCGGCGTGTTCGCGAAGTCGCTGGATCGAAACGACAGCAACAACACGAACGTGAACTGGACGGACGGTGTGCATGGCATTTTACATGTCAACAACGATTGGACCGGCCACCTGATCCTGCAGAAGAATCAGGCCGACGGCACGGGCAATATCCGGCGCGACCCGATCGACTTCAATGATGATGGCTCGAGAATTACGTACTTTCTCGCCTGGGAGAAAATGCGGCGGTTCGGACCGGTCAATCAGCAGGGCTTCGATATCACCTATATGCCCCGATCGCTGATGAAAGACGGCAGCCGGAACGGACGCATCAAAGATTACACTGGCTTCGTCGGCCGATTCGCCTCAAGCTGGCCCGAGGGATCCACTGGGCCGCGCCTAAATATCGCGGGCGAAATCGGCTACGCCCCGGAGACCCCGACGCGCTCGGCGGTGGGGCTGGCCGGAAACGGTGATACGGACGGACTCGCCTGGCTCGTCTCGGCCAGTATGGTGGACTTTCGCCCGGGTCACAGCGTCGGGATCAACTACGGTCGAACCGATGCCGGCTGGCTATTGTCGCCCCAATACCGCGAGAACGAGGAAGCGCTCGAAGTTCGTTACGTCTGGCGGCGCAGCCGCAATCTCGCTCTCGACGTACGTGGACGTTGGCGCAAGGAGCTCGAACAGCTCGAAAACACGACGCGCAAGCAGGAAGAGTTGGATGTGTTTGCACGATTTACATTGGGCTTCGGCCATTGAACGTTTGGCGTACGTCACAGTTACTTGGCCGACATTCAGTCCGGTGGGCACGCGAACGGTATCTCGACCGCGGGCGGTCGCTGCACGTTCTCTCGGTCCAGCATTTGCACTAACGAGGGGAACGGGCTGGGGTCGAAGTTATGATAGATCAGCCACGATGCGAGCTGATACGGGACCTCACCAGATTCGTGGACTCTAAGGAGTTCGGTGGCTTCCTGGCTTTCGCCGAGCAGCATCAGAATCATCCATTCACCTGCAACGCTTCTGCCGTCATCCGATCTCAGCTGCTCCAGAATCTGCAGCACGTCATCACGGCGGCCCTCGGCGCAAGCCTGTCGGGCACGAACGACAGGATTTCCCGCATTCGTCTCATTCATTCGTCCGACCAGGCTCGCGGCGTCCCCTATACGCATCGCCCACAACAGGCTGCGATGCGTCTGATACGACAGGCCGGCGTCGTTCGGCCAGCGCTCTAGCGCATCGAGGCCGTAATCGGCGGCAACGGCGGCTTCACCGAAGCGATATGCAGAGCTCACGTACGTGGTGGTCGCGAATCGGTCGAAGTTGCCCGCTGTCTTGAGCGCTGCCAGCGCCGCATTAGCGGATTCCCGGTCGGCGGCGAGCTGCGCAACAATCAGCAGTTCGTGCCAAGCCCGATAATCGTTCGGCCTGGCCTCGAGATACACCTGAAAACGTCGGATCGCGGTTCGTAGGCGCAATTGAACCGTGGCTTTCTCCGCTCTGCTGCCGCTACGGTCAATCGTGTCCTTCGCTGTATCAATGGCGAGATCGATGCGCTCCAAGAAGTTGTTGAGGAACTCCTGAAGTGTGAGATCGGGTGTACCGGCCGGTAGTCGAGTGGGATTCAACTGTACTTTCCAAAAGGCCGCGGCCGCGCGATGTGCCTCCGCGAACCTGGGATCGATACTCCGCGCCAGCTCGAATTGCTCGTAGGAGTCCAGGTAGTTTTTCAAATCGGCGGTCCTGAGCGATCTGGCCCGTAGTGACAGACCGCGGATGTAAGCCTGGTACGCCCTGACCGAACGCGTGCCGACCCGCACCATGTCCTGCAGCGCCTCGGGATCCATCGTCGTCTGAAGTGCGCTGGCGATCCTGAGCGCGATGTCTTCCTGGATGCCGATGACGTCCTCGTCATCGCGATCGTAGGTCTGCGACCAGACGTGGAAACCGTCCGCCGCGCGGATCAGCTGCGCGGTCACCCGGATACGCTTGCCGGTGCTGCGAATCGATCCCTCCAGGACATGCGCCACGCCAAGTTCCTTCGCAATCGTCGATACATCTTTATCCGCGCCTTTGTAGGTGAACGTCGACGTCCGCGATGACACCATGAGATCGGGGGTACGCGCCAGCGCGTTCATGATTTCTTCTGCGAGCCCGTCGGCAAACCATTCCTGATTCCGGTCCTGGCTGAGATCGGCAAACGGCAATACGGCAATGGATTTGTCCGGCTCGGCGACGATGACGGTGACCTGCGGCGGTTCGCTAACACCGGCAATAAACACGCGCTCGACCAGCAGGCCGACGATAACGAGTGCCAGCATGCCGATCATGAAATAATTGAGCTTGCGTCCCGTTCGGGCGGTCTCCGACTTGCTGCGGTCGACGTCCTTTTCAAGCTTGATGCCCTCGGGTGTTAGCTCCAGCGCCCAGGCAGCGATCAGCGTCGGGACCAGCCCTATGACCAGGAACAGTAAGATCAGTCGGGTGACCCACTCAGGAAGGCTCAGTATCGGTACGAGCATGTTGGTGAACTGGAGCAGAAGCCATGCGGCAACCAGGTAAGCGATGGCCACACGGTATACATTGCGGCGCTTTAATTCCGCGAAGAATCTCATCCAGATAATGCCATGTTTAAGTCCGGGCCGGTTATTGCGCGACGGGTTAGATGTAAATCACTGTCAGATCATAATGGTATTAAGTCCAGCGCGCGTATCACTGAATGCACGGGCAATCCGGCGGCAATACCACTTTGATAGCGCTTGCTTGAACCGAGATTTGCCGTGACTGCTGCGCCGAATCCAACCGATGCCACGTTCAAAAAGAATTGCTCATTGGCCTGAACCGCATCGATGGAGCGCGATTCACCGGTAAGTGCAAGTCTCAGCGACTCTAACGGGTCACTTGGAATACGACAAGAGGTCGCGAAGTCGTTGGCCGTACCCAGCGGCATGATGCCCAACGCCAGTGCATTTCCCTCCCGGGTCAGGATGGAATTGGCCGCCTCGTTAACAGAACCGTCACCACCTCCGACAACCACACGTTCAATATTGCGACGACAAGCTTCGTCGATATACCGGTGGATATCACCAGCTTCCCAGGTAACCCGTACATCCAGTCTGTGTTCCGCATCACGAAGTGTGTTGACGGCCTGTCTTATTTCGGGCCGGCCGGCCTTCTTGCCGTTGAGTATTAGTAATGCTTCACGCACCGATCAGGTTCCTCTACTTTACGCGATCAACTCGACAAAAAATAACCGGCCGTCATCCTGAGCAGACAGTTGTGCGACGAAGCTTGATGTGATGATGGAACCGAAA
>JADFNV010000087.1 GCA_022563195.1 Pseudomonadota bacterium | reverse complement strand
CATCGGGTTTCGATACCAATCTCCACGCAGGGTATATAAATTGAACATAGTGCCAGCGGCAAGAGCGTTGGAGGCCAGCAGTTTCTTGTCGGGAAAATAGTAGGCCACGCTTTCGATGACATCGGTTTTGCTGGGTAACACCTCCACTCGTAAACCAGCAATCTCGTGCTGTTCAATCACCCCATCCTTGAAGGTGATGTCAGGCGGCACAAAAGCCTTGGTGCCAGTCAATTTCTCGGCGCTGAAACCCATGAGGTTGGGGAATGCATCGGGACCCTCTGTAGGGTGCAACATGCCGAACTGGATCGCCGCCCGGGTGCCGAAGTTACCCGATAACACGCTGACCCCCTGATCGCCATTCAGGGTCGCCACCAGATATTCATGTCCGTAGAACCGGGTATTCTCATCCTTCCAGGCCTTCGCCCCGCTCGCATAATGGGAATGGGTGTAGAGCACGGCCGCGACCTTGATCTTGCCGACCTTATCTTCCAGGGCGCGGCGCTGTTCCTGGGCCACTTCGAGGTAGTCACCGACATCTACGATAATCCACCCCTCGGGCGCTTCGACGGCGATGATGTTCGCGATCCCCCAACCGCCAAGGCGGTAAATGCCATCGGCGATTTTCTGCACGCGTTTTTCATCCATCTGTCCTTTCTTATTGACTGATGCCGCCACGGGTGACGTCAATGAGCCTTTGGGGCCAGTGACGACCTTGTCCTGCAGTGACATATTGTATTGGCTGGCAGAGCCCGCCCACGCAGCGCCGGAAGCCAGCACGACTCCAAGTATGAATCCCGGTCGCAATTTCATTTCAAAAACTCCTCTGTTTGAGAATTTACGGTCTATGGATTTCGATCCCGCCATCGACACCTGTACTACGGCTTGCACCAGATGGGCGAGGTACAGGTGCGCCCTTGGCGGTGACCGAGCCGCAGTGTGCGGTTTGTCACTTCTGCGTCGTCTGTGCCCGTTCTCATTCGCGCATGCTACGACGAGTGCCTAAAAAACGATATTGGACCTTGGTCGTAGTTCTTACAGGTGCATCCACGCTGATGCGCGATTTTTCAGCAGATTAGGGAAAGTCGGCGGTCAGTTTCGAAATTCGCAGCTGTTCGACAACTGACTCAGCCCGCAGCTGCTGCTCACAACGGGGATTTGCTTTTTTATCCGCCACCGTTGAATTTCGGCGCCGCATTGCCGAACCACAGTTTCTTTTTGTCTCTATGGCCCGGGACTGGGTCTGAGCCTTCTTCTTGGTGTTCCGCTATAGATTTGATTCAGTACTAATGATATATGCAGACTCTGCAAGCTGAGATCTGAGGAGCGGACGCGATGATTCTTTTGAGCGCAATGGCGTACTGTCACCGAAGAACAGCTATTGTCTTTACGGTAACGACGCTCCTGTCCGCCTGTGCGAGCGCGCCGGTTGACCAGATCGAATTGATGCCAGCGCCGGATGTTTACGGTGACGGCCTGCTCAACCCGCTGCCGGAAACCAGTCCTTTTGACCGGATCCCGTACGACGGCATCCTGTTCGCGACCGATCGGTCGCCCGCTACCGAGGAGGATCCCGAGCAGTATTACCGGAACGATCGCGGCCAGGTAGTTCGCCTGGGGCTTGCCGAGATCCAGTTCGGAAAAAAGGAATTTACCTGGGAGTTTGCTCGTCGCATCTCGATGCTTAAGTCGCGAAGCGAAGAGTACCCGGTCAAGATATTGAACGTCGACGAGTGGGGCATCATGGGCAGCACGATACCGTACTGGTTCGACGTGAACCTGATCGGCGAAGACGCACGACCACTCGATGCCACTGACAGGTTTGCCGATGCCATCAACGCGCAGCTCGCTGTGTCGAGAAAAAAGCACGTTTATATCTACGTCCACGGCTACAAGGTGGTTTACGAGAACCCGGTGCTGGTCTCAGCTGAGCTGTGGCATTTCCTCGGTTATGACGGCGCGTTCATCGCTTACGCCTGGCCGTCCACGCCGAGCAGGTTTGCCTATATCAAAGATTCGGATACGGCGGCAGGGTATGCGAGGAATTTACGGCTGCTGCTCGAATTCGTCGCAGAGAACACTGACGCGGAAGAGATCCATGTGATCGGATACAGCAATGGCACGCGGCTCGTCACCCGCGCGTTGGAGCAACTTGCACTGATCCATCAGGACGAGACGGCCGACGAGATCTGGCAACAATTGCGTCTTCGCAACGTAATACTGGTCGGCAGTGACCTCGATCGCGGCGTGTTCGGATCCTACATGTCCGATGGCCTGCTCAATGTCTCGAAGCACCTGTCAATTTATATGTCGCGGCACGACAAGGCGCTTGGTGTCTCGCAATTCCTGACCCGGCGCGAGCGGCTTGGACAACTATGGGGCGGCAAGGGAGGCGAGATACACCCGCTGGCCCGGCAGGCGCTGATCGATTATCGAGACCAGCTGAGCTTCATCAACGTGAGCGATGCCGAGGGGTCCGACACAGGCAACGGGCACGGTTATTTTCGCAGCAGCCCGTGGGTCAGCAGCGACGTCCTGATGACGATGTATTATGGCCTGACACCGGAGCAACGTGGCTTGGTCGAACAGGAAGACCTGCCAATTTATACATTTCCCTCCGACTACATTTCACGCCTGTGGTCTGCCATTGAAAAGATAGATCCGGTGTTCGCCGCTGCCTACCGGCAGTTGCAGGCGTCACAAGCAGCCGACGATACACCATAGTCATTGACTCAATGCCCGGACACGGGACTTGTGGTGGACACGCCGCCGAGCGTCCTTCCTTGGACCGGCTCGCGCCGGACGGATTAATATCAGATTCAGTTGTAGCAGAGAATCTGGATTTTGCGCACGGCTAAATCCATTTGCTCGTCCGTTTCAGCATTGACTAGCCCATCCTTGGCGGCAGTACATTCGGCAGCTTCTTCTTGTAGCTCCGCCTGTATGTCTGGCGAGTTCATTAGCGATTGAGATGCGACGTCGCAGGCGGATAGCGCCGTGCGTCGAATGTTGGCGCGACCGCTAGCCTCCTCGATGATGACACAGTCGCCAACAAGAATCGCTGTCTGTTCCGTAACAATCTGCATGACGGTGCCTTCGTTTGTGCGCACGGAGTAGCGCCGTCCCGTTGTCTTTTTCGCAGCAGCAGCAGCGGTGCCGACGACAGCTCCGATTGCTGCGTTGCGTCGGCGCCGGGACGAACTCTTGCCAGACTTGGTCAAAGCAGCGCCGAATGCACCGCCGACCAGTGCGCCCTTCACGACGTTCCCGTCATTTAGGTCAACCGTCACCATACCGACGACCGTGCCGTAATGGATAATTGCCATCTGCCCGGCGCGCTGAGCCAGAGCGCCTGTTACGGAAACCATAACGCAAGCCGCTACTACCACGGCTCCAAGCAATAAACGTTTCATGGTGTTCTCCATTTAGTCCGAATTGTGAATTGACTCCAGTCCTTCCCGCAATATCGTGGCGTAACGACGCGCCCAGCGACGCACCTCCGACCAGGTCGTCACCGCGT
>JADFNV010000052.1 GCA_022563195.1 Pseudomonadota bacterium | reverse complement strand
ACTGAATCACATCGGTCTTGGTGTTGGTTACAACTTCACCGAGTTTTCCAGCGATCTCCGGTTTGACAGTGATTACTCAGAATACGGCTGGTTCCTGCGCATTCAGGGCCAATACTAGGAATTGAGATGATGACAAAGGAAAACCAACAAAATACTCAAGACAGCCACGAATCTGGCAATGAGCGGCGGCGGAAGGTATTTGTGTGGTTGACGGAAATCGGCCTGGTCGGAAGCTGTGTCGTTATTTTCATCGCGTTCCTGTCTGTGCTGATCGGTGTGTATTTTCCCGAAGGCAGCACTTTAGTCGGTGAGCAACAAGAAGACTGGTTTGGTGACACGCACGATGCAGAAAATGTCGAGCTCAGGATCGATACCCAGGCATCCAACACCTCACAGCTCTTTGCGGGTGAGATCGTTAGTATTTCACGGCGTGTACAGAGACGCGGCGGCAGGTCATTGGCATGGAACACTGCGCAACTCGGTGACAAATTTGTGCAGAATGATGCAGTGCAGACGTTTTCCCGATCCACGGCGTCGCTGGAAATCAACGATAGCAGTTTGCTGACTATCGGCGAAAACTCCCTGATCATCTTCGGTCGTCAGCAGACGGACCCCTTCTCGAATAGCCAGGAGTCCATCCTGATCATGGTCGATGGTGAATTGTCAGGAACATTATCCGGAGATGATAATTCACGCTTTCGGTTTGGCGTCAATTTGCCCAACAGCGACGTAACGCTTATGGCGCAAAATCCCGGCGACGACGTTAATTTTCGAATTACGGTCAATGCCGATCAATCAACTACGCTAAGTCTGCACAGCGGCACGGCTGAAATAGTGGGACGCGACGGTCAGCGCGTAACAATAAGTGCCTACGAATCCATCACCATGGATTCTACGGGCACTCGTCTGCGCGTCAGCAACCTGCCATCGGCACCGACAGGAATCGGGCCCGGTAACAATACGGTAGTCAGTTATCGGAACGTACCGCAAAAAATTCGCTTCAACTGGACCGCGGTCGAACGGGCCGATCGCTATCACATCGTAATTGCACGCGACCCTGCTTTTTCCGATCGGCTTGTAGATGACGATGTCGTGGGCACATCCTTTACACACGGGGCCCTCGGGGCCGGAACGTATTATTGGCACGTTCGCAGCCGAGTTGGCTGGGCGCAGAGCTCGAAGAGCGATATTCACCGCATTCGCGTACTGCAGGACCTTGAGGCACCCGAGCTACACCTTGATCCACCAACCGATGCCGTGCTGGCTGGCATCTGGCGATTGACTGGGCGAACCGATCCTGATGCTTCGGTTTATGTCGACGGTGTGCAAATTACCCATAACGCCGGCCGCATCGATCAGGAAATCTCGTTGCGGCGTGGCGCGAACATAATCACGGTTAAAGCGATGGATAGCGTAGGCAACCTCAACTACGCATCACTCGCGATCAATGCCAAATAAAAGGGCAACATGACGATGAAGAAATTCTCATTCCCAATTCGACTAAAAGTGCTGGTCACTGTTATGGCGATGTTGATGCTCGTGGTAGGTGTCATCACGTCTACAATGGCGAACCTTTTTCACCAGGACAAGACTACCTACGTACGCGATTACAGTGTAGGTGTAACGGAAGATATCAGGTTTGGCATGCAGACCATTCTGGGTGGATACGTAAGCGCCACGCGAGTGCTGTCCGGAATCCTGTTTGCCGATTACATCGATTCTGCGTCGAAGAATACGCTCATTGAACCCGTCTTTGCCGCGTACCCGGAGTTGCTGGCTCTGGTAGCGTTGACCAACCACGCTGAGCCGGTATCGTTGTACAACGCAAATGCCATGCAAAGCGCAGGACTTGAACCCGAAACTCTCCTCCAGTTTGCACCCCGTACATCGCATCAAGTTGGCGACATGATAAGCATGCAAAGTGCAGATCTGAAATCAGGCGGTCACGTCATCACTCTATCTGTCGGCTACTCATTTCCCGGACGAGAAGACAAGCGTACTGTCGTAGCCGTAATTTCACCTGTGCTACTCGAGCAGGTCCTGCAACGAGCCGGTGCATTCGACGCTGTAATGCTGGGCCCGGATGAAGAGGCCATAGTCACTATCGGTCCCGATGGCGCGGACATACAATGGGCTCGTCAGGCATTGACGCATTTCGACAGGCTGGGCCGCAGCAGCGTCGTTGAATATGATAGTGATGATGGCCAATACATCGCTGGCGCCGGCAAAATCGCAGTCGCTGATCTCACGATTGTCACACGTATATCCGCAAGCGCGGCTTATCTTACGGCCAGGCAATTGTTGAACGATCTGGTGATAGTCGGATTGGTGATCGTAATTCTCGCATCACTCGGCGGAGTGGTTGTGTCAAGACGTCTTACGCGGCCGCTCGAGCGATTATCTGAAGCCGTTCGCAAGGTTGCCAAAGGCAACTTTGATGTCAGTGTTGACATCAACTCCAAGGATGAAATCGGGCAGTTATCAAGATCGTTCAACGAAATGGCAGAAGAACTCAACGTGCGTGAGCGTTCCCTGAAGAAGGCGCAATTGGCACTGGTGCAGTCGGAAAAAATGGCCGCCCTCGGCACACTCAGCGCCGGGCTGGCACACGAAGTCAAGAACCCGCTATCGGCAGTGCTCGGATACGCCCAGTTGGCAAAACGCAAGCTTTCGCAGCCGGATGCAGTTAAGGCACATCTTGATATAATCGAAAGTGAAACACGGCGCTGTAACGAAATTATTGGCAATTTGATGCAGTTTTCACGGCAAGAGAAAGGTGAATTCAGTGAGATTTCAATTAACGACGTGGTCGAGAAGTCCGTAGGCATTGTTGATCATCAATTGTCGCTGAATAATGTCCGCGTGACTACGGACCTCGCCGAGTCCATTCCGCCTATTCTCGGCAACGCCAATCAGTTGCAACAGGTCCTGATGAATCTCGCAATCAATGCCCAACATGCAATGGGTGAGGACGGCGGCACTATCAGCATCCAGACAGTAATCGATAGTGAGTCCGTCTTGATCATCGTAGATGACACGGGCCCGGGTATTGATGATGAAGTCGCCGCTAATATATTCGAGCCTTTCTTTACGACGAAAGCGGCGGGTGAGGGAACGGGCCTGGGACTCTCCGTATCGTATGGCATCATTCAGGAGCACGAGGGTGAGATCAGTGTCAGCAAAGCTCCCGGCGGTGGCGCGCGATTTGAGATTCGACTCCCAGTGAATGTCGGATGTGACACCGGGGCAATGGACGAAATTATCCTGGAAACCGCATCGTGAATATTCTCATTGCAGATGACGAAATTACGATTCGCAGCCTGGTTGGTGAATTGCTCGAAGATGCCGGTCACATCGTCACGCTGGCGGAAGATGGAGTGGACGCGCTGGAAAAATTTAATCAGACCTGGCATGAGATTGTATTTAGCGATATTCGAATGCCGAACATGACCGGCATCGAGCTGCTCGCCAAAGTAAAGGAAATTAACGAAAACACGCAGTTCATCATCATGACCAGTCACGCGTCGGTCGAAAATTCGGTTGCGGCCTTAAAAAAGGGTGCCTTCGACTACATAATCAAGCCGTTCGAAGACCTCGACGTCATCGTTGACACTACCAATCGGGCGATCGCAAATCTGACGGCAATTCGCAAGCAACAGTATTTGCTCAGTACGCTGAGCAGACAGAACGTCGAGCTCGGCGACCTGAACAAAAAGTTCAGAGAAATGGCGATCCGCGACGGTTTGACAGGCTTGTTTAACCATCGTCATACGCAGGAACGCCTGTCTGAGGAGTTTGCGCGAGCGAGGCGATTTCAACGCGAGCTGTCGATTATTTTTATGGATGTGGATAACTTCAAGTTCTACAATGATACTCATGGCCACCAGGCCGGCGATGTAATTCTGGAGACAATCGGAGAATTGATGGCCAGCGTATCGCGCGAATCGGATGTGGTCTCGAGATGGGGCGGTGAAGAGTTCATTATTATTGCTGCGGAAACGAACAAGAAACAAGCATGTGCGCTGGCCGAAAAAATTCGCATTTTGATCGCTGACCATGATTTTCCGCACGCCGCCGAGCAACCGCTGAGCAGGATTTCTTTAAGCATAGGTGTTGCCACAATCTCGGAAATGACCAAATATGCTGAAGACCTGGTCAAGCTCGCAGATAATGCCGTTTACTACGCAAAGGATCATGGGCGAAATCGCACCGTGTTCTGCTCCGGCGAGAATCAAATGAAAAACGTGTGACCTAGAACACGAACGCACATCCTAATACGTTGGCCTGCGCTTTCATGCAGTAGCGAAGCTGATGGCATGTAGTGCGTAGTTCGCGCGATAATCAGCACGGTTGAGCTGGGAAAAGCATGAGGCCTATTTATTCGATTCTGACGCTGCTATTAATTGTAGCGGCCTGCATTGTCGCCATTTTCCTCGTTGATGAACCGACGGCGTCGACCGGCGTTGAGCACGCGTCGATCGCAGCAATGCGAACGGGGGGCGATGGCCTCACACGGTTTGCTCCGGTGAGCATCATCACTTTGGTGATGCAGTCGGCGATTTTCGTCATGTTCGGCGTTCTCGTGTACCTGGGAATTTCCGAACATCGCCGTACGCGTCAGTGCAAGATCTGGATCACCGCCGGAACGTTCGGCCTGTTGTTGGTCTGGTGGTCAATCTTCGGCACCTATTCTGAGTACCTCGCGTCCGGGCAACCGCGGATTGTTTTCGGCTTCCCGCTGCCTACCGCTATCACTGTCTACGGGCTATGGCTTGCAGGATTCGTCTTCGTCATTGCCTACGTAGTTGGCTTCCGTTCTTTCGTCTTCACCGACGAGGATGAAGCGGCCTATCACGAGCTTTTGAGGAAGCACAAACATGATGGGGACGCAGACTGATGGAAGCGTTCGGACAGCAGATTATCCTTGGCTCCGTCGCTGTGTACCTGGTCCTGTGCATCGCAATCGGCGTCTGGGCCATGGGGCGTACGAAATCCGCCAGTGATTTCTTTGTCGCCGGCCGCAGCCTGGGCCCTGCCGTTGTCGGCCTGGCGATTTTCTCAAGCACGATGAGTGGCTTTGGCTTTGTGGGCGGTCCGGGTCTCGTCTACAGCACCGGGATCAGCTCACTCTGGATGTGCCTGACGTCACCGCTGGGATTTGCGCTCGGATTTTATCTTGTCGCCAAGCGTATTCGAATCATGGCGGAAGTTCGCGATACGCTGTCACTACCCGATATTGTTGCGGCACGTTACGACAGCGAAGCCGCACGATTGCTCATGGCCATCACGATTATTCTAGGCGTCATGGGTTACCTGGCGACGCAGATCCTTGCCATGGCCATTGTGCTCAAGGTCTTGTTGGGTGGCACGGCGATGTTTGCGGACATCAGTCTGATTACCTGCGCACTGGTTTCGACCTCGGTCCTGCTTTTCTACAGCGTGACAGGTGGAATAATCGCGTCCGTTTATACCGATCTCATCCAGGGCGCCGTCATGATCATCGCGGGTGCCCTGGTATTCATCACAGCGATCAGCGTTTTCGATGGCGGCATGCAGGAGGCTTCCAGCATCCTGTTTGCTGATGATCCTGAAACAATCATGCCATTTGGCACAGCAGGTGCGATCACCTGCATTGGCTGGTTTTTCATGTTCGGCGTCGGGCTCGCGGGGCAACCGCACGTCATTACGAAGATGATGATGAACAAGAATATTTCCGACAATCGCACGATCTTACCGCTCTCGGTGCTGGGCTACGTGATGGCCGCACTATTGTGGGTATCGGTCGGCCTTATCATGCGCAGCGTCGTCGTTGCCGGCATGGAAGATCCTTTGACTGCCCCCGATCAGGCGGCAGCGGCATTCCTGACCGTGTTTGCACATCCGCTGCTTGCCGGCGTCGTATTCGCCGGTCTTTTTGCGGCGATAATGTCAACGGCAGATTCCTTTCTGAATATCGGTGCCGCGGCCATGATTCACGACATACCGATAGCGATTCGCGGTCGTCCTTTAAACAATGAACTTCTTATGGCTCGTTGGGCGACCGTAGGCCTCTGTGTCCTCGCCATAGCTTTCGCACTCTATTCTTACTACATTAACAACAGGCTCGTCGCGCTGCTCGGCGCATTCGGCTGGGGCACATTTGCCGCTGCAATCGTGCCGGTCGTCATGCTGGGCCTCAATTGGCAACGGGCAACGAAGCAGGCCGCAGTAGCCGCAGTGACATCAAGTTTGCTGATCAATTTCATTGTGGAAATATCCGCCATTAACATTCCCTATGGAATGCCGGGTGGGTTTCTGGCGCTCGTCGCATCGATGATTATTTTTATTGTCGTCTCTTTGCTAACACCAGAAGCCGTGTTGAAACCGGATATCCGCGCCGCAATGGAGATTTAGGTTTTTAATCGCGTAGTTCCTGCTCGCGAATCATCGCCGCATAGGTCAGCGAACTGAACTGGCGCCGGTACAAATTAAGGTTCGGGATGTCCTGCACCATGAAGACGATTACAAGTTGCTCCTGCGGATCGATCCGGCCCATGGTGCCGGCCAGGCCGCCCCAACCGTATTCGCCGGGTGACCCAGGGAGAGCAGACACATCCTGCCCGAGGCGAACACTGAATCCGAGCCCGAATCCGTAGCCCGGTCCGGGCAGGTACAAGGGACCTACGTCGATTGTCGGTCCGAGATGATCGCTAGTCATCATGTCCACCGTTGCGGCTTGCAACAGGCGCACACCGTGCAGTTCACCACCGTTGAGCATCATCTGGAAAAATCGCGCATAGTCACGCGCGGTCGATACCAGCCCGCCGTCACCGGCCTGAAATTTTGGTGGCGTTGCAACTTTGTGCAGTTCCTGGAAATGACCTCGAAGGTCCTGGCCGATTCCTTCGGCCATTCGATCATGCTTGGATTCCGGTATGTAAAAACCCGTGTCTCGCATGTCCAGGGCATCGAACAGTCTCTCTCGCAGGAAATCGCCTAATGTCTGTCCAGTGACGGTTTCCACGAGACGCCCCAGAACCACGGTCGCCGGGCTGTATTGCCATCTGTCTCCGGGGTGGGCTTCCAGCGGGATTTTGGCGACTGTCTCTATCCACTGCTGCGCATCGCCGTCGAACGTATCGAGAGCAAGGTCCGCGTCAAGATACTGTTGTTTGACGGGCGTCATCGCACCAAAAATGCCGTAGGTCATTCCTGCCGTATGCCGTAATAAATCGCGAATCGTAATGGGTCGCTTCGTTGCTTCGGTATCGACAATGTTGCTTCCCGTTTCGTCGTAGACAGCAACCCGAACCGCATTGAATTCTGGAAGATACAATCCAATTGGGTCGTCTAGTTTGAATGCACTGTCTTCCCACAGCATCATAACGGCCACGCTGACTATCGGCTTGGTCATTGAGTAAATGCGAAAAATCGTGTCTGTGATCATCGCCTGTTCATGAGCCGGTGTCCGGTGACCAAAAGCATGCTCATAAACGACATGACCGTCGCGCAGAATAAGTGCGACTGCGCCCGGTGCACCATTGTCCTGCAGCAATTGATCCAGTGTGTCTGACAGATGCTGCAGTCGCTCGACCGAAAATCCCGCTTGCGACGCATCCGCCGTCGGTAGTTCGACAGGACCCGTTGAAATGGAACCTCGCGGCTCACAGCTCGCGATCGAGATTGTTGCGAACGACAGCAGAATAATACGGCGAAAACCAGTTACTTCCTTGCTGTCACCACATTTGATCATGATTCCGTCCCGGTTTTTCCCGATTGGCGCGTTTTACTATAGAAAACCATTGCTTGTCTTTTCGACGTGTCGCGGCCAGGTCAGAACGAAACAGGCGCCACCAAGTTCCCTGGATTCACGCACGCTGGCGTTGCCCCCGTGCAATGCGGCGATTCGTGCAACAATCGCCAGGCCGAGACCAAAACCTCCCGTTTCTCGATTGCGACTATCGTCAATTCTGGCAAACGCCTTGAATATGGACTCGCGCTCCGCCTCTGGAATGCCTTCGCCGTCATCCTCGACACGAATCTCATAATTGGGGATCTTCTCGGTTATCGTGCAGCGAACCTCTCGCTTCGCAAACCGGCATGCATTGACGAGCAGATTACTGAGCGCGAGGCTCATGAGCCGCGGGTCCATCCTGGCCACCTTCGATGCAACGTCGGTCCGGATCGTCACTTCATTCGATGCCTGAACTTTGTCTTGCACTTCGGCCAACCACGACGTAATCGGAACGTCTTGCCAGTTCATTTGCAGATCCGGATGGTCGAGGCGTGCGAAATTTAGCATCGTGGCAATCAGGTCGTCGATTTCCTGAACGTCCAGGTTCAGTGCTTGTATGCGTTCACCGAGGTCCTCGCCGCCATTGTTTTCCATTACGGCAAGGGCGAAGCGAATACGCGCAAGCGGCGTACGCATCTCGTGCGACAGTGCTGCGATCAGCTCTTTTTGACTCTGAATGAGACCGCTGATGCGGGCGGACATGTCGTCAAGATTGCTCGCCAGGCTGGTGAGTTTCGTCGCGGCCTTTGCCGTCGAGAGCGGCTTGCGATAATCGGCCGCAAACCTATCCGCCCCGCTCGAGATCAGGTTGATGTCTCTAAAGAACGGGCGCAACCATAGGCCAACGACAACGAAAATCGACAGATAGAAAAATGGCGGCAGTAAACGAATAACAAGGCTATCTCGCTGCTGCGCTACGGGACCAAGCCGGATAATCGCATTCAGCGTCGGTGCATCACGAAGATGTGAAATATTGCCTGCAGAATCGACGAGTGTCGGAATAGCGTCTTGTGCATCGACCACCGCATGGACATCGTCTGTCCGCAGAATCTGCACGCCCACGCCCATCTTCTCACCGAGCTCGCGAGCCCGTCGCTGGCGTTCGCTTTCGGGCACGGCGGCGAGTTCCGACTCAATCAGATCAAACGTCGATACAATCCACCGCTCCTCCTCGGGCGCCTGCTGTGAGCGTAGATAATCGAATCCGAGATCGAGAACGGCTGCGACCACAACGAGCCCAGCCGCAAGAAACAGATACGAGCGAAACAGCAGGAGTCCATGCGCACCGAACAAATAACGCCTCACTCAGGATCGCCCCAGGCATCGGGTACGAGCAGATACCCTTTGCCCCACACTGTTTTGACACGCGTCGGATGAGTCGCACTATCTTTGAGTTTGCGTCGAAGTTTCGAGATGCGCCCGTCGATCGATCGGTCGAGGCCATCATATTCAATGCCGCGCAGATTGCGAAAAATTGCCTTGCGGCTAAGCACCGTGCCAGCGTTTTTTGCGAGCAGGGTCAAGAGCTCGAACTCCTGCGTGGTGAGCTCCACTTTGTCACCATCAAGCCAGACTTCCTGAGCAGCCTCACTGACGCGCAGTCCACCGAGTACGATGTCGCTTGCGTGTTTCTTGACGCTCGAGGATGCATCGACTCGTCGCAGCAATGCACGCGTCCGCGCCAGCAGCACCATCGGATCAACGGGTTTTGTGACGTAGTCGTCCGCACCGGCCTCGAGTCCGATGACCTGATCGATATCTGAATCACGCGCCGTGAATATCAGAATAGGGCCATCGAAAATGTGTCGTAGCTCTCGACAAATGCTCAAGCCATCGGCGCCAGGGAGCATGAGATCAAGCAAAACCATACGCGGATGCTCAGCATTAAAACGCGCGATTGCGCGATCGCCGCGCGACTCGAGCGACACGGTCAAACCGTTCTGACGAAAATATTCGGCAGTCAGATCGGCGAGACGCCGATCATCCTCAACCAACAAAATGTCAACGGCTGCATCGCTCAATTTATGTCCCAAACGTGGCGCCTGCGACGTTTGTGGCGGCGATCATCGCTGTCCAGACGCAGGACTTCGACCTTAACAGCTGCAAGCTGCAACTCGCTTTTAGCATCCTGCATCCAATATTGAAAATCGCTTTGCACACTACGCTCGTCTGTTGTTCGGCCGCTGAGCTCGTTGCTCCAGCAGCGGATCGGCGCCTCGCCGAAATCGCTGAAGAGACAATAATAACCGGTCTGAGCGCTCTGCCATACGACCAAAAACGACATTTGGCAACTCGGCGTCCTCTTGTCGGTGATGCAGAGCACGGGCTTCACGGTCAATTGCATCGATTGGTCCGCGACATCCGCGTCCGCCACCGATGTGAGCGGTACCAGAGTCAATAACAGAAATAGCGCTCGCGGGATCATGTCAGAAGCGGAATCCGAATCCTGCGAAATAGCCGAAAACATTCCTGTCGTCGACGATAGGACTCGCTGCGGCACTCTCGTTGAGGCGTTCGAATTCACCGACAAGTAAAAAGGTCCAGTGTCGATTGACGTGGTAGCTCAATGCGAGGCGCGCATGCGCGTTAACACCGTCGCCGGCCACGTACGCCGGCAGTGCCAGATTGGCTTCGTCTTCGCGCACGCCCCAGTAATAATCATTAAGTGCTTCACTTTTGTAGCTCAGACCGAAAGACGGTTCGATATACCAACGTTGATTGCGCCAGCCATAGCCGTAGTCGACGAAGAGTTCGTAGCCCTTATGCTTGCCGCTGATATCGTGATGCGCTGTCATCTGCAGTTGGCCCCATGAGCCATCTGCGAGAATTTCGACGCCGAGCTCCGTCGCAAAACTTCGGGCCGGCACCTCGATTTTTATCGCTTCGGATAACGGCATGCCCGTAGCATCAACGCTGACAAAGCGCGTGTCAGTGCGGCGGAAAAATACGCGGTCGCTATTCACGCGTGCGACGAAGCTTGCAGTGACTCGGTCGTTATCGGCGAATGTGAAGCCGAAGTCACCATTGTCGAAGAAAAACCGATCGCCGAACCAGCCGATATCAATGTCGACGACAATCGGGATGTCATCAGACTGCACGAGCGGGTTCGTACGCAAACCGTAGCCGAATGCGAATCCGAGCCGCCAGCGGGACTCTTGCGTATCCTCATGCTCGGCATCCGGCGCGTTGCCCGGTGCCGCACTAGTTGATTTTTCAGCCGATGGCTCTTCGGCCGCCCCTGACTGCGTGGCTACAAGCAGCAAAAACGCAGCAGTAACTAATAATTTCATGATGACATCGCCTCCGCCTGGGACTGGATACGACCCCGGTTGACTGGCTATATCCTCCAGTGTGACAAAAGCAGCGGCCGCGGCCGGTAGCAATCGTGTATGAAAATTGTCAAAAACTGTAAGGCTGGCCCGTTACAAATTTCGACAAACTCACAAAACAATCTCAACAGACTTGGGACGACCGCACAACTAAGCTGTCAGTATGGAAAAATGGGAGAATGTCGCATGAAATCCTCGAAGCTTTGGACAGTATACGCAGCGTATCTTCTCGTGCTGGCGGCTTGCGGCACATCATCAGATAGTTCATCGCCTGACGAGTCCGACACAGGGTTGTTGCGCAAGGTTGCCACTGCTGCAGAACTCGAAGCCTCGTTAAAAGCCGGACTCACGACCATACGCAACGCCCAGGAGGTCAATGTAGCAATTGCAGATGCAATTGCAGCCGCATCCGGAGGTAATTTCACGGGAACCTACACGCAGGAACAAAACGTCGATGAATTCGACGCCGTGCGTTACGACGGCGAATATCTGTACGTCGCACCGCGGCGTTATTTCGGTTGCTGCTACATTCTTGCGGCAGCCGCCAACGATGGCGCAATCGGTACGGGCAATGATCCGCAGCGCTCGATCCGCATTCTCGCAACAGATCCAAACGATGGCTCGGCGAGCCTGACCGGTGAGATTCCACTCGCAGACAATCTTTCCGTACAAGGTATGTACCTGTCAGACAAGCGCATGTTCGCGCTGACCGGACAATCCATTTACGGCAGCCACGGCAGTTTCTGGGCGGACATCGCGATATGGGCGCCAGAAAAGCTCGGCTATCAGGTCTACGATGTTAGCGATTCGAGCGCGCCGATACTCGAGGTCGACGTGAAAATTGACGGCATTTTTGTCGAAAGCCGACGTATAGGTGACACCGTCTACATCGTCAGCCGGTACGCGCCGTGGATCGACGGGGTCAACTATTACGTTACGACGCCGGAACAACAGGCGAGTAACGAAGCGATTCTCGCTGGCGTCACGCTTGACGACATGCTGCCGAAAATCACCATCAATAATGTCACAACTACGCTTGTCGACACCGACAAGTGTTACATCACGAATACCGACGACGACGCCGGCTATCCCGTGATCACGAGTATTACCGCCGTATCCATTAGCGATCCTACGTCGTTCACAACCACATGTTACAACGAGGCGACTTACGGCATTTACGTGTCCGAATACGCAATATATTTCACACAATTCAGACAATTTGCGGCCACGAGCCGATACGATACGCGCATACACAAGTTCGCTTTGGCTGACATGGAGTTGCACTATCGCGGCTCGGTCGATATTGAGGGCCAGGTCTGGCGCGGCGGCCAGGCCGACTTCCGCATGAGCGAACACAATGGCGATCTTCGGGTGGTGGCCTCACTGTTCGACGGGAACAGCGAGGACTTCGTGGACCACAAATTGTATGTGCTGCGCGAATCGACAGCACACCGGAAGCTTACGGTCGTCTCGGAGCTACCGAACGAGAACCGACCCGAGGAAATCGGCAAACCGAACGAGGCCCTGTACGGCGTGAGGTTCCTCGCTGACAGAGCCTACATAGTGACATTTGAGCGAATCGATCCTCTGTATGCGATCGACTTGTCAGATCCCGCCGATCCATTTATTGCTGGTGAACTATTCGTTACCGGCTTTTCGGATTTCTTACACCCCGTTAACGACGACTTGTTGCTAGGTCTGGGCACGGATGCCAACGGCGGCGTCAAACTGGAGCTATTCGATGTGTCGAATATCGCGCAGCCGCTATCGCGCGGCAGCGTAACGCTGGGTGGCCGCGGTTCCTGGAGCGAAGCGACTTACGACCGACACGCGTTCACCTACCAAAGTGATGTGAATGGCATCGATCGGTTTACGATTCCAGCGCAACTGTATGATTCCGACGGCAGCTTTGGCTTTTTCGAGTCAGGCCTTTACCTATTTGAAATCCGCGACAAAGATAGGCCGGCGATCGCAGCACTGAACAGTGCCGGGTCGATCGTTCCAGATGCAGGCGGATTCGAGATACCGTTCATCCCAAGCCGCAATCGTGCCTTTATACATAATGACACGGTTTTCTATATACGCGACGACGTAGTCTGGGCGGCGTTTTGGCACACACCGTCGATCGTAAACGGTCCATTCTGATTGACGGTCGAGACCAAGCCGTCCATATGCTTCGGCGCCAGAATTCAGGACTAATTCTCGACACATCCGCCCTCGAGAACGCGAGAGAATTTCCTGTTCTCAATATTGACGTTGCTTTCGTGTCGATTTTTATTATAGGTTCAACCTGACGGCAATATCTTTCTTTTTTGTCCCCCCGGCACAGGCCATGACGCAAACCGTAAGAACTGTAGTAATCGTAGGTGGTGGTACGGCTGGATGGATCACCGCCGGCATAATTGCCGCAAAGCACAAGGGCGACAATAGCAATTGCATACAGGTTGTCTTGGTCGAGTCACCAAACATCAAACCGATTGGTGTTGGTGAAGGAACTTGGCCGTCGATGCGAATAACGCTGCAGAGAATGGGCGTGTCCGAAACGGATTTTATTCGTGAATGTGCTGTTTCATTCAAACAGGGCTCGAAGTTTGTCGACTGGGTTAACGGTGAGCCCGGTGATTTCTATTACCATCCATTCACGGCACCCCAGGGTTTTTCGGAAGGCAATCTTGCACCGCACTGGTTGCGCGGAAAGCACGCAAAATCATTTTCGCAAGCGGTTTGCTATCAAGAATACATATGCGAACTCGGCCTTGCGCCCAAGGATTTCTCTACACCTGAATTCTCAGCGCTAGCCAACTATGCCTATCACCTTGACGCTGGCACCTTTTCCGAATTTTTGAAGAAGCACTGTGTGAAGAATCTCGGCATACGACATGTGCTGGACGATGTAACTGAAATCAACGCCGCAGAGAATGGTGATATTGCTTCAGTCAGTACAAAAGAACACGGAGCGTTGCTCGGTGACTTATTTGTTGACTGCACCGGCTTTTCCTCGCTGCTGCTGGGTGAGCACTTCGGCGTTGCGCATTTGGACAAGAGCGACATATTGTTTGTCAACACCGCTATCGCGGTTCAAGTTCCCTATGCGAGTGAAAGCAGCCCGATCGCTTCTGCAACGATTTCAACCGCACGGGATGCAGGGTGGATATGGGATATCGGGCTGTCGTCCCGCAGAGGGGTTGGCTATGTTTACTCAAGCGATCATACGACGGATGCAGCGGCCGAAGCGCAACTGCACGAGTACCTAAGGCATACAGCGCTAAAATCCGATGAACTGGCAACAAGAAAGATTGCGATAAGACCGGGTCATCGAGAAAAATTCTGGGAGAAGAATTGCGTCGCCGTCGGATTATCCGCGGGATTCGTCGAGCCCCTTGAAGCCTCTGCGTTGGTGCTGGTTGAACTGTCCGCGCAGATGATCGCCGATCATTTTCCTATTACGCGTGAGGCGATGGAAATTATTGCAAATCGATTCAACGAAAAATTTCAGTATCGTTGGAACCGCGTTATCGACTTTCTGAAATTACACTACGTTCTGAGCGCAAGAACGGACGGCGCGTTTTGGGTAGACAACCGCCGCGCTGAAACCATTCCCGACAGTCTTCAGGAATTACTGACGCTCTGGAAATTGCAACACCCGCAGCATGATGAGTTCGCTCAGATACAAGAGCTTTTCGGTGAGTCTAGTTATCAGTACGTTCTTTACGGAATGGGTTTCAACACCGCGGCAAGTCACCTCGGCACGTCGGATGCGGCCAAAGAGTTTGCAACGAAGCAATTTAAAGAAACTGAGCGAATAAGGAAGAAGCTTGTCTCGACGCTGCCGTCCAACCGTGAACTGCTTGACAAAATATCCGGGCGAATCGGCGAGGAATCGAAGAGAGAAGATGGTCCCCGTGCTATCCAGCCTGTTGCACTGGATAGCAACACCCATCAGAAGACGCGAGTAATCACCAGTACGGGTGCGGAGTACGGTGACAATGTATGTATGGTCAGCGTGGTTCCGGGCGAATTCCGAGAACTCGCGGCCCATTACCCAATCTTCATTACTAAAAATGCCAACACCGGACAATTCGATCTCAGCGCGATTTTCGGCTTTGAGGAGGGTGAAAACCTGTTCCTTGACGGGAACGAGTGGCAGGCAGAATACATTCCCTTGCACATTCAGCGACAACCTTTCCTTATTTCCGTCCCGACCGATGCCCAGAATGCGGATGCCTCGAGTGGGGTAATTTCAGTGGACATGAACAGCCCACGTGTTCAGGAGCAAAAGGGGGAAGCGCTATTTCTCGAGCAAGGAGAAGCTTCGGAATATCTCAAGGAGAAAGAATTATTACTGGCTGAACTGGTTGCCGGCACAAGGGCTTCACGTGACTTCATAGCACAATTAAAAGAAATCGACCTGATTGGAGCGGTCGGACTCCGCATTCAATTCGCTAACGGTCAGAAATTTCAGTTCGAGGCACTATATTCAGTTAGTGAAGAAAAAGAACAGACGATACCGCGATCAGCACTCCGCGCTTTTCATCAAAACGGCTATCTGGAGTTGATTCACATCATGCGGGCATCCTTTGCACACATGCCGACGTTGATTCGCATGAAGAACAAGAGGCTAATGGCATCCAGTCAAACTTTTGTATAACCCTGATCGGTCAATCTAAGTGGCGTGCCCGGAGAGACTGACTCGAATCGCCCCTGGGCGATTCTCGGACCTGCGGCCCGCCTTCGGCGTCCAAAACGCTAACGCGTTTTGTGATCAAAACAGCCTTTGGGCTGTATTGACCCTGCGGGCTACTCGGCTTCACCGCTCCATCGTCAGTTGCTATTGCTATTGTAGTTGCCGTCGAACGGCATGATAGCCCAACCGCGTTTACCCTCCACGATGAGCTCTTGAGTTTCACGATGGATAATTTACATAGCGCTACTGCCCGGCCATCGAAGCATTGGGCGTACGTAGTCGTCGTTCCAGCAGAAAGATCGAAGTCAGCACTACGGTAACTAATAGGGAGATTACACAGGTGGGTATCCCTTGTTCGGTCTTGGGGCATGTATCCCGACCCAACCACTCCAGACTTGAACCGACTACCGCTAACATCAGCAGAGGTACCATCCCTAGCCAAAACGACAGGTTTCGTGACCTCTCACCCAGTACGCCGGACAGCGCGACCAGACTATACCCGGCCAATACCACGTAGCACATTGGTACGTGCCCGATCGTTGGACACGCCTGAACGCCCTGGTACTGGGCCGAAACAATGGGCCAAACACCAATTATGCCAAATCCTGCGAATACGACTAGTAGAACCACCAGGAATCGACGCAACGCTGGTCGTAACGCATCGATCAAAACGTTACCAATTCATTACGTAACGGACCTTCACGGCGGATCTCTGTCCCATCTAAGAAATTCACAGTAATTGCTGATGCGTTCGCTGCTCCCAGGCCAAAAGTGAGGATATGTGACGGGTCAGAGCACAATCCTTCACCGGAAACAAATGGCTTGGTTAGTGACGTTCCATCGTCGAGACTCACTATGACCGTCGCTGCAATCG
>JADFNV010000051.1 GCA_022563195.1 Pseudomonadota bacterium | reverse complement strand
GGTCATTCCTACAAAATTGACTTTGAAAATCCTTTTATTTTCCTGGAGGACAGAACGACCGGCAGAAGAGTCTCCGGTTGTTCGCACCTATCAAGGTCTCCACCAATTGAAGACAATGGATATGACGGCCCGCTTGGTTGAGTTGATACGATGGTAAACGGCGACAATCGACCCAAAGCGAACAAACTGAAGCAGAGCACTAACGACCAATGCCATCATGCTGTTGTTTCACAGGATGCCGGATGATACGGGTACCAACGGTGATATTTAGCCTGGCATAACGCTATAAAGTTTGCCGTCAGCATTTCTCGCCGTAGCTTTGTCGGTGTTGAAAAGAGTCGCAGCGAACGGCGTCGTTCAATAGGCAACAAAGACTGGCATGATGATGGGCGCTAGAGATCCTGCGGCAGAATGATGCCCAGACTCTTGCGTTCCTCACGCCACAATTCGATCAGTTCGGCGAGTTTTTCCGGTTCGTCGTCCGCGAGATTGACAGCTTCGCCGGGATCGGTTGATAAATCGAACAGTTCAAAGTCGGCCTCGTCAAACGGCCGTTCAAGATTCGAAATCTTCCATGTTCCTTGTCTAAGGTACGCACGACCGGCATGGTACAGCGTCGTCACATAGTCGTCAGCATGCACAATGTCCGCGTGCCCCTCCAGGAATTTTGTAATACTCTCGCCGAGCATCGGACGTACCGAACCATCGTCCGGATATTTCGCTCCGGCGATTTCAAGAAACGTTGGCGCAAGATCCATTACCGTCAGGTAAGTTGAATCGATGACGCCACGGGCAACTACACCAGGTCCGGCGATTATCATGGGTGCAACAATACCGCCTTCGCGTGTATAGCCCTTGTGACGCTGGAAAGGCGCAGAGCCTGCTTCAGCCCACTCCTCATCATAAGAAACGAAGGACTCCGCCGTTCCCATTTTTTCATAGGCGTTATCGAAGTTGGCTTGTACATACTCGCTGTAATCGCCACGATTGTAAAAATCCTCGCCGGCAGCGCCATTGTCGGACATGAACACGATAAGCGTGTTGTCATAAAGATGGTTCGACTTCAGATAGTCGAGCAAGCGACCGACGTGATCGTCGAGGTTATCAACCATCGCCGCATACAGTTCCATCTTGCGGGACTCACGACGGTGCTCGTCCGACGTCAGGTCTTCCCACGGCGTGATCGCATCATTGCGAGGCGGAAGCTGCGATGACAATGGAATGATGCCCGCCTCCTGCAGCGATTCGAAACGACGCTCACGCAGTGCATCGTAGCCGTCATCATAATTTCCGGCATAAAGATCCAGGTATTCATCCGGCACCTGCAGTGGCCAGTGCGGCGATGTGTAGGCGACGAACGCAAAAAACGGAATACCATCGTCCTTGTTGGCGTCGATAAATTCGATCAAACGGTCGGTATACAGGTCCGTTGAATAGCGGCCCACGGGATATTCCACCAGATCTGCATCTTGTCGATACGTGGATCCTCCTGCAAAGAAACCGACAGCATCGAAGTGCGTACCGGCACCGTCCAGCAGGTTGAATGCCCTGTCGAAGCCTGCCGAGTGCGGACTCGTTTCTAATTCCAGACCCAGATGCCATTTGCCAACCGTGTAAGTGTGATAGCCGGCGTCCTGCAGCAGCCGCGGAAACGGCACGATTCGGTCAGAGAGACTGCTTTCGTAACCCCGAATCGCGAAATCAAGCAGCCCGATCTGGCCCTGCCTGGCCATGCCGGCCACATGGTTATTATTGCCGCTCAGTAACATGGCGCGCGTTGGTGCGCACGACGGAGCGGTATGAAACTGCGTAAACAACATTCCCTGCGCCGCAAGGGCATCGATATTCGGTGTCTCAATATCGCTGCCGTAGATGCCGAGATCGGCATATCCCAGATCGTCGGCGACGAGCAGAAGAATGTTGGGGCGATTATCGGGCTCGCTGTTGGCCGAGGAATCATTTCCGGAGTGACTACAGCCTGCTGAGCAGCAAAGCAGAATCAGCGACAGGTGCAAACCTCGCGTCATGACCATGTCGGCGTCCTCGACTTATTGTTTTACTCGACTCTACACATTATCAGCATAGTGAGCGTTGTATCGGGCATCGAGTTCAAAGACTCGCCCTTTTGCCAGGGATCCCACATCAGTGCTTTATCAGTTTTGGTGTAATAGATTCTCGTTGGATACTTCATTTTCAACACCTCCCTCTCTATAGTGAGAGTCTAGGTATTGCATCGACGGGTTGAAATCGCAACCGCGAGCAGACATTCGCCAATTATGCTGGATGCTATGGCCTGCGCCAAAGATTGAGGGTTTTTAAGGTTCGCTCAATGATATCCATTGCACGGCTGGATTTTCCCAAAGGATACAATCGGTAACCCAGGAAAATAACAATGAGCGGCTTGCAACATTTGATTCTCGAATTACGTCGGCGTCGGGTCTTTCGTGTGGCCGGGTTCTACATTGTTGGATCCTGGGTTCTGCTGCAGGTAGCCGCACTTGCCTTTCAATCCCTCGATATCCCGGATAGCGCGCTGGTCTGGGTCTGGGTCGGAGCTTTTGTCGGCTTTCCTCTGGCGCTGATTTTGGGCTGGCGATACGAATTCACAGCAAACGGAATCCTTAGGACATCTCCCGCAGATGCTGATCAGGCCGTAGACCTCTCATTGCGCAGAACCGATTTTTTGATTCTGGTTGCGCTAGCCGTGGTCGCCATGACAGCCGGCAGCAGACTGTTTGTCGAGATACGCGAAACCGAACCGGACCGGATCGATTCCGCAGCATCCATAGAGATATCACGAAATTCGATTGCGGTTCTGCCGCTTAACAACCTGTCCGGCGACCCCGAGCAGGAATACTTCGTATCCGGAATGCATGAAGCCCTGATCGCAGACTTGTCTCGCATCAGTGGTCTCAAAGTAATTTCACGAACATCCGCCGAACAATTTCGAGGAAGCAATAAGTCGTTACCGGAAATCGGCGCTGAACTTGGCGTGGCCAATCTGATCGAGGGTTCCGTGTTCCGCGCCGGAGATCGGGTTCGAATAACGGTGCAGCTTATTGATGTCGCAACGGACGAACACCTCTGGGCCGAAAGTTATGAACGAAACCTGACCAATGTGTTACGACTGCAGAGCAATGTCGCACGGGCAATTGCCGACCAAATCAAAGTGACGCTCACGCCCTACGAAGACACGCTGCTGGCGGCAAGCGTAGAAGTCGATCCGGAGGCGTACGAGCTTTACCTTAAAGGCCGCTTTCACTGGTACAAATTCACCGAAGCCGATCTGAAACTGGCCCTGGAATATTTCCAACTCGCGATAGACAAGGACCCCGGGTATGCACTCGCGTATGTCGGATTCGCGGACGCGGTAATGACGCCAGCCCACATCGGTTTAATGCCAAGCACTCAGGTTTTTCCGGCTGGGAAACAGTCTGTGCAGCGGGCGCTGGAGCTGGATGGAAACCTTGCCGAAGCACACGATCTCCTTGCGCGAATACGCTGGGTCTATGACTGGGATTGGAATGCTGCCGAGCGCGGCTTTCGCCGTTCGATCAGCCTAAAGCCTGGTTATCCCGATGTACATATTGTGTATTCTCAGTTTTTGGCCGTTACCAATCGCTGGGACGAGTCGATGGCAGAGGTCAGAACGGGCCTCGAGCTGGATCCTCTGAACCCCTGGTTCAGACTGGAGCTGGCTAAGAGGCTCGCCTGGTTCGGCGACTACGATGAGGCCAGGGAGAAGACGACCGAGCTGATAAAAAGCCAACCCAGTTTTCCGCCTTCGCATCAGCTGCTCTGGCTGATCGCGTACGAACAAGGTCAATTCGACGAGGCCATCACCGCGGCCGGCAACTATTTCAGACTGCAAGGTGAGACTGCGCTGGCCGCAGCCCTCGAGGGCGGACTTAAAGACCTTGAGTATTCCGAGCTCATGCGACGCGCTGCCGATCTCCTGGAGACACAGTCAGTACGGCCGTACGTAAGTCATATTGAGCATGCCAAGCTGCGCATGCATGCCGGCGACCTCGATAAGGCACTCGATCGTCTCGAACAGGCCCATGCGCAGCATGAAAGCCACCTGGTTTATACAATCATTGAGCCGCTGTTTCGACCTGTCTGGAACGATGAGCGATACCAGAATTTGTTGCGCAATATGAACTTTAAGTAAAGGAATGGGGGATACGTCGCCATTTCTGGGGACAGTATCCGTATTTGCCGATGTCCGCTCGCGGCCGGTCGGATAGGAGCTTCCTGAATTTCAGCAGCGTGACGATCGCGATCACGGCAGAAGTAAAAAACCTGTTACCGACGGCAGTTATCACGTCACTATAACCACACCGGGCGGGACAACAAGTACCAACACGTATGCCATTGGCAACTTATCGCCGATGAGTAGATCGCGTTACCACACGCTGGCGAGTGCAACCCGGATCGCCTCGCCACTGACGCCGCTGGATTCCTCAGAGGCGAGGAATGCGATGGTTTCAGCTACTTCCTGGGGCGTGATAACGCGACCCGCCGGATACGACGCCGCCCGTTCCTCCCAGATCTCGTCGGACGTGATACCCCTGTCCTGCGCCTCCTGGCGGGCCGAACGTTCGGCCATCTCCGTCCGCACCCAGCCTGGAAGAACCGCGTTTGACGTGATGCCGTGAGCTCCGCCATCGGTCGCAACCGAACGCATTAGGCCCAACAGCCCGTGCTTGGAACTGTTGTACGCACATCCCGCTGGTTCGGCGACCAGGCCGGCCGTGGAACTCGTAAAAACAAGGCGACCATAATTGCGTTCGACCATGCCGGGCATGACAAGCTTCGAGAGATGAAATGGGCCATCGAGATTGATGCGCATCGTCTCGCTCCAGACGTCGGGATCCTGTTCCCAGACGACCAACTCGTGCGCTGAGCCGATACCGTGATTGCATACGAGGATTTCAACCGGCCCCAGTCGTTGCTCAGCCTCGGCAACGGCGTGCGCACAACCCTCGGCAGTGCCAAGATCCGCTACCGAATATTCAAACCCGACATCTTCGAGATCCTGCTGACTGCGCGCGACGCACATTACCTCGGCACCACGTGACGCGAGGAGTTCCGCAGTTACGCGTCCTATGCCGCGACCGCCGCCCGTCACCAGGGCTACGCGCCCTTCGACTCCAGCCATACTTAATAAACTCCTCGATAAGTTTCGAAGTTAGTATATAGAAATACCGTTGCTTCACTTGAAGGGCAACGCCGTGTCGGCCTTGATCTCTTTGAGAACGATGTTGGAGCGCACCTGCGATACGCCGGGTAGTTTGAAAATAAAATCGTCAAGAAAGACGTTATAGGCGTCGATGTCCTCGACCACGACACGCAGGTGAAAATCGGCTTCGCCGCTCGTTGCAAAACACTCGAGTACCTCCGGGTGTCGCCGTACTTCGCGAATGAAATGCTCGACGTTCGCCTGCTCGTGACGCGCAAGCGACACACGCACCATTGAAGCGAAGCCGAAGCCGGCCTTTTTGGGGTTCACAATCACCGCGTAACGATCAATAATGCCGGCCGCTTCGAGACTCTTGACGCGACGCCACACGGCGGAGCTCGACATGTCGACCTTGTCGGCGAGCTCCTGCATGGTCAGGCGACTGTCGCGCTGCAGTTCCGCAAGAATGCGTCGATCGTTGCTGGATAACTTGGCGATATTTGATGGGCCTACGATTCGGGATGTTGTCCCGAATTATATCAATTTTCGGGATAATTATTCATTAATTAGTCATAAACCGGGATAAAATGGTAGCTGCTCACGCGCATTTTCTGCGAAACTCCTCTTTTCCCAGCACAGTGCGGAGCCTCCCATGGCGGCCACGGCCTCTCGAATTCCCCGCTCCAGATACCCACTCGACAATTACGAACTCCTCGATCGCTACCGCCGCGAGTCTGGCCGTGTATTCCTGACCGGAACCCAGGCGCTCGTGCGCATTCCACTGATGCAGCGCACGATGGACCGTGCCGCCGGCTTAAACACTGCCGGGTTCATCAGCGGCTATCGCGGCTCACCGCTCGGTGCCTATGACCTGGAGTTGTGGCGCGCCAAATCGTTTCTGGCGGAAAGCAATATCGAATTCCTGCCAGCCGTCAATGAAGACCTTGCAGCAACGGCCGTACTCGGTTCGCAACAGGTCGAGACCGATCCGCACAAAACCGTCGACGGTGTATTCGGTATCTGGTACGGCAAAGGACCCGGCGTCGATCGCTCGGGCGATGCACTGAAACACGGCAATGCCTACGGCAGTTCGCCCACGGGGGGCGTACTCGTCATCGCGGGTGATGACCACGGTTGTGTGTCGTCGTCGATGCCACACCAGTCCGATGTCGCGTTCCTTACGTTTGTCATGCCGCACGTGAATCCGGCCAGCGTCGCCGAGTACCTCGAGTTCGGTTTGTACGGCATTGCGTTATCGCGCTTCTCCGGAATGTGGGTTGGCTTCAAGGCGATATCGGAGACCGTTGAGTCCGCAATGTCGGTTGAATTACCGCCCTACCCACAATTCGTCATCCCGGAATTCGACATGCCGCCGGGCGGTTTGCACTACCGCTGGCCTGACCTGCCCGGCCCACAAATCGAGGAACGCCTCGAGGCCAAGAAGGCGGCGACACTCGCTTTTGCCGCCGCGAATCCGATCGATCGAAAAATTTTCGATGACCCCAAGTCACGCTTCGGCATCGTCACGACGGGCAAGGCGCATCTCGACCTGATGGAAGCACTGCGCCTCCTCGACATTGATCGGCGCGAGGCCAAACGCATTGGACTCGACGTCTACAAGGTCGGCATGGTCTGGCCGCTCGAACACGACGGCGCGCTCGACTTCGTGCAGGGCAAGCACGAGGTGCTCGTCATCGAGGAGAAACGCGGCATCATCGAAAGTCAGTTCAAAGAATATTTCTATGACTACCCGGGCCGTAAACCCAAACGCATGGTGGGTAAAGCAGATCAGAACGGCGAGCGACTCGTGCCCTGGGTCGGCGAATTGTCGCCACTGCAGCTCGCCGGCATTGTTGCCCGGCGGCTGGACGCCGAATTTATCGGCCTCAACCTGACCGCGCGCGCCGACAGACTCATTGACGACCATTCGAATATCATCAACATCGATGGTGCGACTCGCATGCCGTACTTCTGCTCGGGCTGCCCGCACAATACGTCGACGCGGCTACCCGAGGGATCGAGCGCGCTCGCCGGCATCGGTTGCCATTTCATGGCCAACTGGATGGACCGCGAGACCGAGGGCCTGATCCAGATGGGCGGCGAAGGCGCGAACTGGATCGCACGATCGATGTTCAACGGCGGCCGACATATTTTCCAGAACCTCGGTGACGGTACCTACTATCACTCCGGGTCACTGGCCATACGTCAGGCCGTCGCCGCGAACACCAACATTACTTTCAAGATCCTGTTCAACGATGCCGTCGCGATGACAGGCGGTCAGCCCGTCGACGGACCGATTTCTGTGGCGTCGATCGCACATTCGGTTCGCGCCGAGGGCATTGAGCGTATTGCACTCGTATCCGACGAGCCCGAAGGATTCGACGCAAAGGACTTTCCGGCCGGAACAACGATTTCACACCGGCGCGAACTCGACACGATCCAACGTGAGCTCAGGGATATCTCAGGGGTCACCATCCTGATCTATGCACAAACCTGTGCGACCGAACTGCGTCGACAACGCAAACGCGGATTGATTGAAGATCCGAAAAAATTTGTCGTCATCAACGACCTGGTTTGTGAAGGCTGTGGCGACTGCTCGGTGGAGTCGAACTGCCTGTCCATTATCCCGAAGGAAACGCCGTTCGGTCGCAAGCGCCAGATCGACCAGAACTCCTGCAACAAGGACTTCTCCTGTGTCAACGGATTTTGCCCGAGTTTCGTTACCGTCGAGGGCGGCACGCTACAGCAGCGTAAGGGTCTCGACGCCGATGATGATTTCGAACAAGAAGTCGCAACCCTTCCCTACCCCGAGTTTGCGGCCATCGAGGATTGTTACGATCTCCTGGTGACCGGCGTCGGCGGCACGGGTGTTGTCACGGTTAGTAAGTTGATAACGATGGCGGCGCACCTTGAAGGCAAAGGCGCCAGCGTGCTCGATTTCATGGGCTTCGCGCAGAAATTCGGCGCGGTACTCAGTTACATTCGCATCGCCGACAGTCCTGCCGACATCAACCAGGTTCGTATCGAACCGGCCAGGGCTGATGCGTTGATCGGATGTGATCTCGTCGTCAGTTCATCGCCGAAGGCCTCGTCGACTTATTGCGCCGGACACACGCGCGCCCTGGTAAATTCAGCCGAGATGGCGACCGGTGATTTCGTCAAACATCGTGACGCCAATCTGCGTGCGAGCGACCGATTGACGGCGATCAGAGATGTCGTCGGTGTGCACAACTTCGATACGCTCGACGCCAACGTCATTGCAGACAAGGTCATGGGCAATACGATCTACGCGAACGTGTTGTTGCTTGGCTGCGCATGGCAAATGGGCCTCGTGCCAATTTCGCTCGATGCGATGATGCGCGCCATAGAACTCAATGGAGTTGAGGTTGACAAAAACAAACAGGCATTCGGCTGGGGCCGAATTGCCGCGATCGATACCGATGATATGCATCGACGCATAGCCGGAGACGAAACTGCAAACGACGATGAGACGCTTGACGATGTCATTCGCCGACGCGCTGACTTTCTCGTCGACTATCAGAACCAGGCGCTGGCCGACCGCTACGTTGCACTGATAAAGCGCGTGCGCGATGCCGAAGACGCTTTGGATGGCCAAGGCGATCTCGCCGACGCCGTCGCCCGGAGTTACTTCAAATTTCTCAGCTACAAGGATGAATACGAAGTCGCGAGATTGTACACACAGACGGGGTTTCTGGAGAAAGTGCGCCGTGACTTCGGCGACAAAGCGAAGCTGACATTTCATCTCGCACCGCCCGTGATCAGTCGTGCGAAGGACGCGCGCGGTCGTCCCCGCAAAAAGGAGTTCGGCGCCTGGATGATACCGGCGTTTCGCTTGCTGGCGAAAATGCGTGGGCTGCGGGGGACGCGACTCGATGTGTTCGGGCTGACCGCGGATAGACGCCTGGAGCGCGCCTTGATTGGTGAGTTCGAAGCAACTGTTGAAAAGCTATTGTCCGCCCTGGACAAGCAGAACATCGGCGATGCAGAAGCCGTCGTGCGTATGTACATGGACATACGCGGCTATGGCCCCGTCAAGAAACAGGCGGCCGATGAAGTTCGCGACAAGATAGCAGCACATGCGATCATGCAAGCGTGAGCATTAATTACGAATTCGAACAACGCCCCGATCATGGCGATACCATGCCGATCACCGAAGGCGTCGATTGGCTGCGCATGCCGCTGCCATTCTTGCTCGGACATATCAACCTGTGGCTGTTGCGAGACGGCGACGGTGTCGCCATCGTCGACACGGGCATCGATACCGAAAAGAGTCACGGTGTCTGGCGAAACGTCTTGGCAGCGAATGGCAATCCTGTAACACGCGTCTTTGTTACGCACCTGCATCCCGATCATGTCGGCTGTGCCGGATGGCTCTGCCGCGAACACGAGGTCGAACTGTGGATGCCGCGTGAGGAATACCTGTTGTGCAGGGTGCTGGTCGCCGACACGGGTCGTCACGCGCCTGAAGCGGGTGTGAAATTCTACAAAGCAGCCGGCTTCCCGGACGAATCGTTGCATCGGTACCAAGAAATGTTCGGCATGTTCGGCAAGTACGTGGCGCCTTTGCCCGAATCCTTTAACCGACTGATTGATGGCGATGTCGTGAGCATCGGTGCAAGCGACTGGGAGATCGTCGTCGGCCGTGGACACTCACCGGAACACGCGTGTTTGTTCAACGCTGAGAAAAACGTCGTCATTGCCGGAGACCAGATACTGCCCACCATTTCGTCAAATGTCAGCGTGTACCCGACCGAACCCAGGGCCAACCCTCTAAAGGACTGGCTTGATTCCCTCACTGCCTTAAAAGAGCGACTGCCTGAAGATGTGCTCGTCCTGCCTGCACACGGTAAACCGTTTCGCGGTGCTCATGATCGGCTTGATGCCCTGATCAAAGAACACACGGACGGGCTAGCCAAGCTTGCCGAGCTATGCAGCGAGCCACGCCGCGCGATCGACGTGTTTCCCGCACTGTTCAAAGCAAAGATTTCGGACAGCAACCTGATCATGGCAACGGGTGAATCGATCGCGCACCTCAACTACCTTGTCGCTGAAGGCGTAATTGCTGCGGAGCCCGGCAACAACGTGCTCTGGTACCAGCGAGTGTAGGGGCGCCTCGACATGTTGCGAAATTACCAGACCGTCGGGATCAGGCGCCAGCGAGTTCGATTAACATAATGCCGGTAGTCGGCTTGTTGAATCAGCAAGTCCTCCTCGTAATGAATACGCATGACGAGAAAGGCAGTGCCGAAAATAGCGACCGCGACATTAGACAGGCTTTGATTATTGACCAGGTAGCCGAGGAACATGATTACATAGGCTGCGTAAAGCGGGTGCCTTACCCAGCGATACATGCCGCTCGATTTCACGCCTCTGAGCGCCGGCAGCAAACCAAAGCTTCTGTTCAGGGACGCGAGTGACAGAATTTGCATGGCAAATCCGAACACGAGCAGGATTTCGCCGACCAGCACATCTTCGGCAGCTTCGACTGGTCGAAGTAGCAACGGCGCCATCGTCCCACAAGTAGTTGTCAACCACGTCTGCCAGCTATGCCAGGTTACGTCCGGGTCGCGCCTGATGATCAGGAATAATGCTGCGATCGTTTCCGCGACAACGATCAAGAAAACACTCAATCGCGGATTTTCAAGAAAGCTCTGAAAATTGACGTACGCGAAGAATATGAAAAAAACAGCCAGCAACATATTGGTGAATGCAAGACCGATCCCGCGTAATGATGATTTAGTCATTCGTGATTTCACCTATGGGCTTGTTACGTCGCGGCGGCGCCCACGCGACGACGTTGCAAATCCGACTGCCGCCGATCCTCCGAGCGACCACGCGCCGTCATCGACTCAAGCGCCGGCAGCTCCAATTTTTTTATCATTTCCTGCAGCCGGGCTTTTTGATCGTCTTGTCCGATCTGCTCACAGAATTGCGATGGCGATAAGCCGAAATACCGCCTGAACACGCGCGCAAAATAGGATGGGTCGTTAAAACCGACCGAATAAGCAACATTTGCAACCGCAATATTCGGATGTCGAAGCTCCTTGCACGCTTCAAGAATGCGATAACGAAGCAAATATTCCTGGAAAGTAATGGAAAATATCTCCGCGAATTCGTGACTGAAGTGGAACAAACTCATGTCACATAGCTTTGCAACTTCGGCGATGCGAATCACGCGTCGAAAGTTCGCATGCACAAAGTGCAAAGCGGCTGCCACCCTTATGCTGCGCGCCCGTTGGCCCGAGGGCACTTCGATGGGAATGCTCGACTCGTAGTCAAAAATTGGCCGTACGGACTGTCGCTGATCTGCGTCCTGGACCGACTGTAAAAGCTGCCTGCAGCGGACCAGATCCGCCTGCGTAACCGGCGTCACCAAGTAATCAATCACTCGATTTCGGTACGCCCATACCGCCAGTTGCTCCGAGTGTTGCGCAGTTAACATCAGAATCGGGACACTGGCATAGCACTGCTTAGTGCGTCGCAGTAAAGACAGTCCAGGCCGGTCAGGGTAATCGAATTCGAAAACTAGTGCTTCGCCGGGCTCCAGTTCCAGTTTACTCTGCAGAAGGTCTGACGCCGATCCATCACGAATGTCGAAGTACTCCAGGAAATGTGCGTCCACTTCAGACTGACGCATCGCGATGGTCATATCGATCCATACAATTTTGGGTCGACCCATAATTTTAAGACCTGGTTACTTTATTATTATTTGCCATTTACGAAATTTTGAGACCAAACATGGCGTGATTTCATTATTCATGTGCGGCGCCGTAAACGCAAATTAGTGCTTATCCAACTGAACATAATCCATAACACTAAATCAACAACTTGAATGCGAATCTTAAACGCGAACTTAGCCTTTGCCGGTTACCGCAAAATAATTCTCTACTTCCACAAGAAACTGCTGCCGGAATACAGTTGCGACGCAAGATGATTCTGATACTCAACAAGAAACTTCTAACTGGTTCCTTAACCGCTCCCGTATGGTTTAAAAAGTCTCTGGACCTATTTGGAGCATCTTTCCAAAATGATAGTTTCACTGCATCTTCGGATGATTCGGAGCCGATGAAAAAAAGCAAAAATGCTTTACGTATTAGATTAAGGAAAATAATTGTGAAAGATAAATTAATGGCATTTCTTCGTGACGAAGACGGACTGACGATCGTGGAGTATGCGGTAGCTGCCGCCCTCATTACGACAGCTGTTGCAGCCGCATTCTTTGCCCTCGGCGGCGAGGTGGAAAGAATCATTGACCTCATTGTTGGTTACTTAGCTGCCCCCCCCGCGCCCTAGATCTGAAGTTGCAATGGGCAGGCTGTCAACAGCCGGCCCAGTTCGTAATGGTCAGCGAGACCGGAAATCCAGTCTCGCTGACCAACGGATCCGCTTGGCCAGAACTCCTGACATTGGATCGACATGACTGACAGTGACGCTACGTTTACCGCGGCAATAATCGCGACCTTATTGGTGCTGCTTGCCGCTGCTGTGGTTACGGATCTAAAAAGTCATCGCATACCCAACATTCTTCTTGCTCCGGCGCTGAGCCTTGCCCTGTTATTACACACAATGCACGGTGGCCCCGGCGGCCTGATGATGGCGGTCGGCGGCCTGGCGCTGGGCCTGGCAATGTTAATGCCGCTTTACCTGGTCGGCGGCATCGGGGCCGGTGACGTCAAACTGCTGGGCGTCGTCGGTAGCTTTCTTGGGCCGTGGGGCGCCGTCGTTGCCGGTATGGGCACGATGATGATTGGTGGTATTTTCGGCATAGTTGTTATCGCCTGGCGACACATCCGTCTCGTACCCGCAATACATGCGGCCCAGATGCCAAGCCCGTCCGCCGGCGAAAGCCACATCAGTGCGGATTTAACCCTGTTGAAACCGCAAGAACCCGTTACGACCATCGCCTACGCCCCGGCTATAGCGGCCGGTACAGTAACGGCTCTGTGGTATATCGATTTTTTACCCGAACGATTGCTGGGATAAGCGCCGTGGGTAATGGAGAGAATGCTATTTTATCCGGTCGCGAATGGGATCAACTCAGTCTTTTGCGAGCATCAAAACTTGCACCACGGCCAAGCAAGCTTTCCGCCACCGGTTTATCGGAAACGTTTGTTGTCGATCTAATTGCCAAACATCTCCTGGACAGGGGCGCTTTGTCTCTCGCTAAGCTCTCCACTATCCTCGCGCTTGCAGGTTCGATCGTTGAAGGCGTACTGAATTTCATGCGCACCGAAGCACTCATCGAGGTTCGCCCGGGCAAGGCGAGTGCGACGGGACTTACTTACATGCTTACGGACAGGGGCCGCGTCTCTTCGCTCGACGCCATGATGCGCAGCGGCTATCTTGGACCGGCTCCGGTGCCACTCAGACATTATGCCCAGATCGCCCGTGCTCAGTCGGTTCATAATCGGTCGGTGACGCAAGCGTCCATGCGGTCAGCGTTCGACGATATCGTGCTGGATCCGCATTTGCTGGACAGCCTGGGACCGGCCTTGAACTCCGGTCGCGCCATGTTTCTGTATGGCCCGGCCGGTACAGGAAAAACATATATATCGCAGCGTTTGTGCCGGTTGTTTCGTCACCCTGTCCTGATTCCGCATGCGCTTGCGATCGATGAAGCCGTTGTGCAGATTTTCGATCCTTTGATTCACAAGAAAATGCATCAGGCGGCAACCCAGGACGATTTGAAATTCGATGAAGGTCACGACCCACGGTTTGTAATTTGTGAAAGACCCGTGGTCATCACGGGCGGCGAACTGACCGCTGAAATGCTCGAGGTTAATTTTCAGGCGTCAACAAGACTGTACGAGGCGCCGTTGCAGCTCAAAGCCAATAACGGAATGTTTATTATCGATGACATGGGCCGGCAGAAAGTGTCTCCCACGGAGGTATTCAATCGGTGGATCGTTCCTATGGAGGAGAAGCGGGACTATCTGACCCTGGGATCCGGGCGTCATTTTACAGTGCCATTCGACGTCATCCTTGTCTTTTCGACAAACATTCACCCCCTGGAGCTGGCAGATGAGGCCTTCCTGCGTCGAATCGGCTACAAGATTGAATTCGGCACTTTGACGGCAGAGCATTACGAGCATATTTGGCGTGACGTCTGTGTGACATGCAAAGTCGAATATGATCCTCGCGTCCTGGACTACGTTCTCAACGAGTTGCATACGAAAAGGCGTGTTGCACTTCTTCCCTGCCATCCAAGGGATTTGCTCGGCATGGCTCTGGATCACGCTATTTACGAGCAAAACACGCGCGAAATTAGCATCGAACACGTTCGCTGGGCCTGGGACAATTATTTCGTTCCGGTCGACGAACGCATCGAATCAACCGGACGGCACACGCCTTGATCAGGAGTCTACGAACATGGTGAAACGCAGAGGTATGGTCCTGGTCTTCCTGTCATTGTTAATGGCGGTCGGCGCGGCATTTGTAGCGAACAAGTGGATCGATGCGCGCGTGATGCCTGCCCAGGACAACACGCTAAATTCGGCGAGCGTAGTGGCCGCAGCAATGTCGATTCCATTTGCAACCAAGGTGGAGGAACGTCACCTCAAGCTGGTCGAGATGCCAGAAGGCCTGACGCCAGACGGCTTCTTCAAATCGATCGACGAAGTTCTCGGCAAGGTATCGACGACCAATATTTCGCGGGGAGAAATTCTCGTCACGGAGCGATTTCGTACGCATACGACCGGCAGCACGCTGGCGGCGCTTGTTAATCCAAACATGCGGGCAGTCACGGTACGTGTGGACGACGTCATTGGGGTAGCCGGATTCCTGTTGCCCGGCAATACGGTGGACATCCTCGCATCGCGCAGGGGTGGCGGCAACAATCGTGCGATCACCGAGACAATACTGAAAAACATTAAAGTTCTTGCGGTCGATCAAACGGCGGCGGCGGAAAGCAATGAGCCCGTCATCGTGCGTGCGGTTACGTTGGAAATGCTGCCGAGACAGGCCGAAATACTCTTCCAGGCAAGAACGGAGGGGAAAATTCAACTGACTTTGCGCAACCCGCTGGAGGTAGAACCCGAAGTAAAACCTCCGCCGCCGAAGAAACGCGTCGTAGCCAGGAGAGCCCCAGTGAAGCGAAGGGCGGCGCCATCGGAGGTCACCGTGATTCGAGGCACAAGTGTTGACAAAATCAAGACGAAAACATGAGTCACGCACAACAGCAGCAAGGAACTACGACGTGAAATGTGATTCACAATATGTGACCCGCAAAACGTGCGTGGCATTGGTCGTTTTGGCGCTGTTCTTCGGGCCCAACCAGGCAAACGCGCAGAATGAGCTGCCGCGACGAAGTACAGCCTTGGAAACCTCGATGAGTTTGCCGATTTACAAGTCGGAAATCATGAGGTTTACGGTCCCGGTAGCCCGGGTGTCCGTTGGTAACCCGGATATCGCGGACCTGATCATTCTGCAGTCCACCCAGCTTTATGTGCTGGGCAAGGATCTGGGCACCACTAATGTCCTGTTATGGGACAGGAGCGACAACCTGATCCAAATTGTGAACATCGAAGTCACACACGACCTTCGGTCACTCAAGGAAAAGTATTATCGGCTGCTGCCGAATGAAAAGATCGAAGTGTATTCCGCGCAAAAAAATATCGTTCTGGCCGGTCGCGTTTCGAATATTACCAATATGAATGCCGCAATCCGGATAGCAGAAGGATATTTCTCGCAAATGAAGGCTGTCGAGTCGGAAACATTTGAGATTGACCAACAAGCTGGAGGGGCACAAAAGAGCATCGGTGAGGTCATAAACCTGATGAGCGTGGGTGGTGTGCACCAGGTGATGTTGGAAGTCAAAGTCGCTGAAATCCAGCGTACCGAACTCAAACGACTGGATGTCAGGTTCAGTGCCTTACTTACAGGAAGTAGCAATTGGATCTGGGGTGCCCAGAATGAAGGTGTTTTTCGTCCGGCAGCGGTTGGTGACACGGAATTTTTTGCCAGTTACCTGTCCGAGGATGCCCTATTCAACCTGGCATTCGATGCAGCCAAGGTGAATGGACTGGCCAAGATTTTGGCGGAACCAACGCTTATAGCCATGTCGGGGGAAACAGCACAATTCAATTCTGGCGGCGAAATTGGATATCTGGTCGGCGGTGGCGTTGGTGTAGCTCCCACTACCGAATTCAAGGATTTTGGTGTTTCGGTCTGGTTCTTGCCGGTTGTGCTCGACTCAAAACGCATCAGCCTCGAGCTCAGGATCGAAGTCAGTGAACTGGCTCCAACCCTATTCTTGGGAGCACCTTCGTTCCTCACGCGTAAGGCGCGGACAACCGTGGAGCTCGCAGACGGTCAGACGCTGGGAATCGCTGGCCTGATCAACGAAGATCTCGAAGAAAATGTGAGTAAATTTCCCGGCCTCGGCAGCATCCCCGTCCTCGGCGCGCTGTTTCGCACCCAGAATTTCGAAAAAAGAGAAACAGAACTTCTCATTATGGTGACGCCACATTTGGTCAAACCGAACCCGCCCGCTGACTTTCAATTACCCACAAACGACATCGTGGAGTCGGGTGACTTTGGCTGGTATCTGCAAGGAAAACTCCAGAGCGGCGAGTCGATAGCGCTGGCGGCGGAATTCGGAGACGCTGTACGCAATGTCATGGACTCCCAGATTCACGATTACGACGCAGCACTACATCCGCCGCCTGATGCCATCGAGGGCTCTGACCCCGATCGGTTGAATACGGTGATCGATACGTATCGTAAGGGCGCCGGCGCAGCGCAAGAGGCTCCGCCGCCTATTAGCATCAGTGTCGGTGGCCTGTAGCCCTTCAAAGGAAATAGAGCAATGATCAATACCAATCAACCCGGACGTACCGTCATTCGTTACAGCAACCGCACTCGTCAGCGCGGCATTGTCCTGCCGCTCGTGGTCATCGGGATCGTCGCGATCATCGCAATGGCCGGACTTGCAATCGACAGTAGCCATGCCTTCGTGAACAAGACGCGCCTGCAAAACATGGTCGACGCCGCAGCCCTGTCGGCCGCGAAGGAGTATGACGAAACAACCGACACGATCCTTGGTACTGTCGCGGCCAACGCTAATTTCGGGCGGAATACCGATGGCAGTGGAAACTTCGAGATTGATGCTGCATACGACAGTGGCAACATATCCGTCGTAGTGCAGTGGTCGGAAACGCTGAATCCCTTCGTGCCGGGCGTTGTCGGCCCCTATGTGCGAGTGATTGCCAGCGGTTTTAATATGGCGACTGGGCTCATCGCGGTAATCGGCATCAATAGCATCAATGTCGGGGCGTCTGCGGTTGCAGGTCCCAGCCCGACCATCAAACACGCCTGCAACATTGCCCCTATTGTCGTTTGTGCCGGCGAGCCCCCTTTTGAGGAGGGGGAGGAAATCGATGAT
>JADFNV010000016.1 GCA_022563195.1 Pseudomonadota bacterium | reverse complement strand
CCAACGACCGCGTGGGCGGCTTCGTGAGTTGCTACATACATCGGCTTGCTGTCGGCCATCCTATTTGACCAAACGCAATTCAGTTTTAGGGGGGCGGGAGTTTCCCATCGCTAGACCGAATATTTCTTCTAACCGTTCGAGGCATTCAGACGCTTGCAGTGCCATATCTCTCTGCTCTTCATCTAATTTCGGATTCTCCGAATGGATTCGACTGCATGTTGCGCCATCCATGAAGGCGCTTTCAACGTCGATGATGTCATCGTCGGGAACTGTCAATACTATGGCACCGTCCGCCCTCAGTTCTGCTGCTATTTTTTCGTACATCGTAGATCCTTTCCGGTTTATACCGGTGTTTCAATTGCGGCCGTCCCTGGCCCTTGATAGTTCCTATTGAAGACCTATTACGACGCTAACGCCAGTGGCTGTAGGGGGTCGACCGTCGACCCTGTTGTTATTGCTGTATCGTCCGTGGGGCGTTTGCGTGTCCCCCACCACGACTGGACCGCCGCACTTAGCTCTGTCGATACTTCGGTGTTTCGTGATCCCTTTAGCTGATCGATAGCTGCTCGGGCGGGATTGCTAATTTCGAGCATCGCCTTTAGTTCATCACCCTCAAAGACAACATAGAAAAAACTTCCACCATCTGCGATTTCTCGAGCATATCCCGTGGCGCAATTGTGCAAGAGATAAGCATACCGGCTGAGTTCAACGGCAGTTCTGATTGGCTCAATTCGGAAATCTCCAACCGTACCGCCCGCATACCATTCTTCAGGAAATTCAACATCAGCAGCTGTCTTTTCAGACTGCCTTTCGTGCCATTCTTCCGAGAGCTTAAGGACAGTTTGTAACGACATTTCCTTGTTGAAGGGCTTTCCTGCTTCGGCCAGGTCGGCATAGCTTTGCCATTTTTTCTCAATGCCCAATGCCAGATCACGGTCATTGATAATCTGACAAACACTATCGACGTTCGAGCCAATACTCTGAACCACACAAGCCCGTACCCAATCTCTCAGGTCACAGACCGTCGAACGAATAATCTGCAGGTCATCCTCCTTTTCAAGCAAATCCTGCCAGTGCACGGCAACCCAGAATGCGAATTCCTCACTACCACTACTGAGTGCCTTGTCAAAATTTGTCAGCCATGAACCCTGATAGCCGATCTTAGACGGGTAGTGATGGCTCACAATATCCGGGCGCTTTGCCAAAACCTCATGACATTTGAGTAGGCGCTCGCTGCATTTTGGACTGAATCGCTTGAAGCACATAGGCACGTTGACCGCCTCTGCTATCTCACGAGTTTTTGCGCCTTGCCTGACAAGCTTCATCGCGCTAACGGCGGGTTTGTCATGGAACGCAAAGATGCGTACAGCCAGCCACGGGAAGGATTGAAGTAATTGCCATCCGTTACCCCCTGATGCGCACAGACCAGCAGACAGGTCCGCTCTGAGCCCTGTCGGATACTTCGCAATCAATCGGGTTGCTTCCCTGAGGCCGGAACTGATGGGGTCATGCTCACGCGGTTTGCTTTTCGGAGACGGTCTTAGTGCCGCCTCGTCAAGTTCAAAATCACGTCGCAATTCCAGGCGAAAACGATTATTCACGAGTGCCTGCGTTTCAAAACCTTCTCCTTGTTTCTTGCGTGAGATCCCGACAGCCAACATGTGCTGCTCAACACAACTCAGGGCCATCAGCGCGTCGTAGTGGCCGATAAACTCGTAACTGTGCCAGTGTGGGGCCTCGCAGTAACCGGCCCATTCAAGGCCCGGGATATTAAGCACTACGGGCTTCCGATCTGGGAGATTGCCAGATAGGAGTTTTGGCTTTACGTCTTTGCCCTTGGCGGGTGGTCCCGAAATGACTTTCTGATTGTCCCTCTGATACGGAACTGGCTCGCTGCCCTGCATCTTCAATAATTGGACACCATCAATACCCGACAGGCTCTGCATATACTGCTGTGCCGAATCTTGAGTTGGGAAATTGTAGGGCGTCTGGGCCCCGTTCCTTGTCGCAACGACCATCCAGAATTCAGGCGATGATGCGCGTGAACCCCCTTGAGCGACCCTCACGACACACCCCCAAACAACGGTAATAGCTGTACTTCAATCTCCTCTACTGAACTCTCACGTACAACGTCCATTGCCAGACTGAGAGACTGACCATCGTTGCAGACCTGGACGTGGGACGGGCTGTTGTCGTCGTCGAACTGACTCACGGCCTCATGTAGAGCCCTCGCCATTTCTGCCCTTTTTGAGGGCTCTGCTTTCACCAATTGAAGCGGTACGACTGTCGCCGCACTAATCGCAAGAACCTTGCCAGCCTTACCGAGAAAACCCCTTCTGGTTACGCTGACGATACGGTTTGTAATTTCCATTATTTCTTTGGCCATGATTATTCCCCTGGTTGATGAAACCAGCAGGCACAAAAAAGCGCGCTTGCCCGTTAAGACAATCGCGCCTTCTGATAGCATATTGTCAGCCATCGCTAGCACACCTTTCATGCTGGTTATGGTTAGAGCCTCAGGGGTGCGTAAACACCTCTGGGGCTCGTCTCTTTATACACTCAATAATTGAGGAAAAACACCTAGCCAGACCCCAGCAGCACAAGAATGAGACTCAGATGAGACTTTAGCGCCCAAGTCTGACCGGTTGATTTTATCGTAAGTTGTTGAAAACTAAATGGTGGGGCGTGTAGGGATCGAACCTACGACCAGTCGGTTAAAAGCCGAATGCTCTACCTCTGAGCTAACGCCCCGCGGAATCAATATGTGGCGGTTCGCCACGTAAATGCCGGCGGCATAATACCGAACCGCCGCTAAATGACAAGTGGATAATCGGTCAGACGCCCTCGGAATCCATGCGCTCCAGATACTGTCCAGCGAGTCTTGCGGCCGTCGTTTCGGGATATTCCGCCTGTACCTGGCTCAACGTCACGCGCGCTGCATTCCATCGTTTGAGGCTGTAATTACAGTAGCCCATCTTGAGTAACGCATCGGGCACCTTTCGGGACCGTGGATAGTCACTGACGACAAGCTCGAAATCCTGCAGCGCTCGCCCGAATTCGTCCGCCGCGTAATACGACTCGGCCAGCCAGTATTGCGCGTTGCCCGCAAGATCGCTGTCAGGAAAAGCCGCCAGGAACTGGCGAAACGCTGCCGCAGACCGGTCATAGCGTTCCTCCTTGAGCAACTCGAACGCTACCTGGTAGTTGTAACGGTCCGAACCACTGGCCAGTTGCGACTGACCCACCGACAGTGGTGATCCGGCGTCGAGAGCGCCCGTCGCAGCGCCAACCCGGACGCTGCTCTCCAGACTTGCGATACGCGCATCGAGGTCGGAATAAAGCTGCCGCTGTCTTCCTGCCGTGTCTGCAGCATCGTGCTCAAGGGTTTCGGCACGACCTCGCAACTGGTCAGTGCGCCGCTCCAGGGATTCGACCTGTTGTGTCATCTGCACCAGACTTTGGTTCTCGACAATACGTTCGATACTCTGCAATCGACGCTCGAGTTCGTTCAGTTTGATCAATACAGGATCTTCGGCGGCAGTGAGCATCAACTCGCAGCCACTCAATGCAAACAACGCAAGCCCTGCCAATAGCGACTTTTTGGCCATTCGTTCTGACACCGTGCTGGCGGTCAGTTCGTGTACAAGATCTCAACGCGTCGATTCTGAGCGTAATCCGCTTCACTACTGCCCATCGCAGCCGGGCGCTCTTCACCGAAACTGACCGTCGAAATCTGGGAGATTGACGCACCTTGAATCAGCAGCAAACGGCGTACGGTCTGTGAACGACGCTCGCCAAGGCCGATATTGTATTCGCGTGAGCCGCGCTCATCGGCATGTCCCTCCAGACGCACGCGTAAATTTGAATTGTCTGCAAGCTGAACAGCGTGTCGCGCGACGACATCCGTATCCTCGGGACGCAGCTCGGACGAGTCGAATTCGAAGTAAATGATGTTGGTGAGCTCACCCATCGACGGGTCGTAATCGATGTATTCGCCCTCGTCAAGACCATCGCTGCCATAGCCATCAGTATCCGCACTATCCGTTGGCGTGTCATAGGTCGGGTCGGGATCAGGTATTGTTGGGGACGCACAGGCGGCCAGGAAAAACGCCAACAGGCTGACGACAATTAATTTGTAGTGAGGCATATCAATGTCCTTGAAAGATGTGTTAATTTAGGTTTTATTTTATAAAAAACAATATATTGAAGAAACTACTTAATCTATATTATTACCTTAAAATCGTTGATACGGTGACCATACCGGCTCCCGAACATCGCCCTGGCCCGAGGCCAACCGTTGCCGAACCAAGCCATCAGCCGAGACGGTCTCAAGCACCCCGTCACGGCCCTGGCGCGTCGCGTAGATCAGCGTATCGCTGTTCGGCGCAAAACTCGGTGACTCGTCCTGACGACCTGTGGACAGTATCAACAGATCATCGCGTTCCAGGTCCATCACCGCGATGCGATAGTTGCCATGATCGTTGTGCACCATCGCAAGTTTGGATCCGTCCGGTGACAAGCGCGGTCGCGCATTATAACTCCCTTCATAGGTAATGCGCTCTACGGTGCCACCCTTTGTGGCCACCCGGTATATTTGCGGGCCGCCACTGCGATCCGACGTAAAGTAGATATATCGCCCGTCCGGCGACCAACTACCTTCGGTGTCGATCGCCCGATGTGTCGTCAGGCGCCTGGATTGTCGGGAATTGATATCAAGCACATAGATATCGAGATTGCCGTCAATTCCGCCCAGGGTCACGACCAGTTTGCGACCATCCGGCGAAAATGCCGGAGCCCCATTAATGCCGGCCTTGCTCGACACCCGGCTGCGGTTTCCGGTTCTGAGCGTCTGCACAAAAACCGACGACTTGTTGCCTTCGAATGACACATAGGCCAGCCGACGGCTGTCCGGTGACCAGGCCGGGGACATGATCGGGTCCGTGCTCTCCATGATCGTGTGTTCATTCTCCCCATCCTGATCTGACACGATGAGCGAATAATATTGCTTGCCACCACGCGATTGCGCCGTCACATAGGCCACTTTGGTGTCAAATACGCCTTTGATACCGGTCAGCTTCTCGTAAATCATGTCGGCCGCTCGGTGCGCGACACGGCGCATGGTTCCCCGACTGGCCGGCATGCTATAGCCAACGAGCTGATCTCGTCCAAACACGTCGAACAACTGGAATTGTACCTTGTAGGCATTGGCCCCGGTCTGTGTCACTCGACCGATAATGACTGCCTCTACGCCAAGGATAGACCAGTCGTCAAAGTCGACTTGCACGCCTTCGGTCGGTTTTTGCAGCATGTCGCGCTCGGCAATCGGTGCGAATCGGCCACTGCGCGTCAAGTCGTTGCTGATCACCTCGGCAATGTCGAGCGGCACGTCTGACGTGTTGCCCACCCAGCCAAACGGTACAATTGCGACCGGCGTCCTGTGTCCGGCGCCTTGCGTAATTTCAATATCGAGTTCTGCTCGTGCAGTACCGAGCAGAAACGACGCGAGTAGAAGTGTCAAAATGGCGAATCTGTGCACAGTTACCTCGTTCGATGGAAATACCAGGGCCTATTGTTCAGGTCTGAAAGTAAACCGCAAGTTGCGATCGAAAAGATTTGGATTGGAGGGTATCGGCAACGGCGATGCTTTGAAGATTGCAGCTTCGATAGAACGCCGCACAGCCGCATCACCATTGCATGTCAGAATCGATACGCTGACGACGGCACCGCCAGGTAATTGCTGCACGCGCACCTCACACTTCAGCCCGGGCCCCGAGCTCGCTGGCTCGGCCCAGTTACGCCGTACACTTTGCTGAATTGCAAATTGATAAGCCGCCAACTCTCCGGCGTCCACTGCGGCGAAACGATTGGACTCCGCATCGATTTCGATCTGTCTCGCCGTGGACTCCGCTTCGCGTCGAAGGCGCACATTCTCCAACCGTTGCCGCTCGATCTCCTCTTCGCGTTTACGCTCAGCATCCAGCCGGCGACGCTCCTTTAGCGCTTCCTCATCGGCTTGCCGCTTGCGTTCTGCTGCCTCGGCGCGACGTTTGCGCTCAGCTTCTTGTTCCGCAATACGGCTGAGGCGTTGCCGCTCAAGTTTCACATCCTGCTGTCGTTTCAGTTCCTCGGCTTCAATTCGCTGTTGCTCACTTATAACCGGCTCGATTGGCACCTCTTTGACTCTCGGTGGAATGACGACGGCATTATCGGTGACAAGCGTGCCTTTGATGGCCAGCGGCATGGCCAGCCTGGTTGGCTCGCGGACATCGAGCACGACAACAAGCGATCCGAACAACACGATGTGCAGTAATACCGCGAGTGACACGGGACCTGCGTATTCATTATGTTGAAGTACTTGGCGCAATTTTATTCGGGTACTGGATAGGTGTCTAAAGGATCTGTTATGAATCCGACCTCTGTAGCGCCACCTTGTTGCAATAACACCATCGCGCCGACAACGTTGCCGTACGGGACCGAGCGATCCGCTTTCACGAGTATCGGTGTATCGGGCCGGTTACGAAGTACGGCGCCGACTCTCGCTACCACGTCTTTGGCCGACGCAGGTTGATCCTCGTCATCACCGACATTGACGTATAGATTGCCCTCAGCGTCGACGCTGAGTATGAGTGGCGGGTGGTCGGGCACGTTCGCAATAGGCTCAGCGCCCGCCTTTGGCAGTTCCACGCTGATGCCCTGGGTCAGCATCGGGGCTGTGACCATGAAAATGACGAGCAACACGAGCATCACGTCGATGTAGGGCACGACGTTGATCTCGCTCATGAGTTTGCGCTTTTGAAGTGGTGTCGGCATGTCAGCCTCCCGCCGGATTCTTCGCGTGCCGCTGCAGGATGCTCGAGAATTCCTCGCTAAAGCCGTCGTAGCGATATTCGAGGCGCACGACCTTGTCAGCGTAGCGGTTGTAGGCGATGACGGCCGGTATCGCGGCGAACAGGCCCATCGCAGTCGCAATCAGTGCCTCGGCAATCGGAGGTGCAACGGTGGCGAGTGTTGCTGTTTGCACATTGCCGAGTCCCATGAACGCATTCATGATGCCCCAGACGGTGCCGAATAAACCAACATACGGACTGGTTGAGCCAATCGTCGCAAGCGTTGCCAGGTTTTGCTCCAGACGGTCGACCTCGCGCATCTGCGCCACGCGCATTGCCCGCCGGCACTCGTCGATCAACTTGTCCGGGTTCGTATCGCCCTCCTTCATTGCACGATTAAATTCACGAAAACCCGCCTCAAACATGCTGGCCATGCCGATGGTGCCGCCACGTTTGCTCGTCGCACTGCGATACAATGAATTCAGGTCTCCGCCAGACCAGAAACTCGCCTCAAATTCGTCCGATGCATCCTTGGTGCGCCGAATCAGGCGACGTTTGGTGAAAATAATGCTCCACGACATGACAGACGCGCCGATCAACAGGATGATTACGAGTTGTACCGGCAGGCTGGCATGCAGCATTAGGGCGACGACGGACATGTCAGGTGTCATGATTTTCTTTCCTCCATTTGCTGGCTAGCCTGAATTATTCATGAATCGCCGCGATGATTATCATCAAACAACGGCAATTCAGCCGACAATTCTGTGGCCGGTGGCGTCAGGCCAAGGTGCAAGTAAGCATTCCTGGTGGCTACCCTGCCACGCGCGGTGCGCATCATGAATCCTTGTTGGATCAGGTAAGGCTCGATCACGTCCTCAATAGTGCCGCGCTCCTCACCGATCGCAGCAGCGAGGCTGTCGATACCGACCGGACCACCGTCGAATTTCTCGATAATGGTTTGCAACAGGCGTCGATCCATCGCATCGAAACCGTTTGGATCGACCTGCAACATGTCCATTGCGCTAATCGCCACTTTACCCGTTATAACGCCATCGGCGCGCACCTCGGCGAAGTCACGAACCCGGCGCAACAAGCGGTTCGCAATGCGCGGCGTGCCGCGCGCCCGCTTCGCTATCTCGGTCGTTCCGTCGTCGTCTATCGGCAGGTCGAGAATGCCTGCAGTCCGCCGCACGATGGACTCCAGATCTTCGTTTGTGTAGAAGTCCAATCGCTGTACGATGCCAAAACGATCCCGTAACGGCGACGTCAGCAATCCTGCGCGCGTCGTCGCACCAACAAGCGTGAATGGTGGCAAATCCAGCTTGATCGATCGTGCAGCCGGCCCTTCGCCGATCATGATATCGAGCTGAAAGTCCTCCAGTGCCGGATACAGGACTTCTTCAACAATAGCACTCAAGCGGTGAATCTCATCGACGAATAGCACGTCATTCGCTTCCAGATTCGTCAGAATTGCTGCCAGATCACCGGGCCGCTCGAGCACCGGTCCCGAAGTCTGGCGCAGATTGACGCCCATCTCATTCGCGATGATATGTGCAAGCGTCGTTTTTCCAAGTCCCGGCGGGCCAAAAATGAGGACGTGATCCAGCGCTTCACTGCGTCTGCGCGCTGCCTCGATAAATATCGCCATCTGCTCCTTTACGCCAGCTTGCCCGATAAATTCAGACAAGGTCTTCGGCCGAATGGCTCGATCAAACGCCCGATCCTCGGCACGCGGCTCGGCACTGCTTAGTCGCTCATGCTCGATGACGGTCATTGCCTATTGCGCCACTTGCCGAAGTGCAAGCCGAATGATGTCCTCAGCCGACTTGTCATCAATGTCCAATCTGCCTATCAAGCTGTTAACCTCTTGAGCCTTGTAGCCTAGCGCGATCAAGGCTTCGACAGCCTCGCTCCGTGGGTTGGCCTGTAGTGAAATTTTCGCGGTACCCGCTGCAGCCTGAGTGTGATCGATTTTGTCGCGCATCTCGATGATCAGGCGCTCGGCCGTTTTTTTGCCAACGCCGGGAATCTTGACCAGCATCGCCGCATCCTCGTACTTAATGCAACGTTGGAAATCACCAACGCTCATCGCCGAGAGAATAGCCAGTCCCATCTTAGCGCCAACGCCGGAAATGCGCAGCAGCGTGCGAAACAGGCTGCGTTCAAGATCCGTCACAAATCCGTAAAGAATTTGCGCGTCCTCGCGAACCAGCATATGCGTATACAGAAACAGTTCTGCGCCAATCGTCGGCAACTCAAGAAATGTCGACATCGGTGTTTCGATTTCGTAGCCCACTCCCTGGCATTCGACGACGATTCGCGGCGCCTGTTTCGATTCCAATCGGCCGCGTAGAGAACCGATCATCGCAAACTCACCATGGTCAAACTATCATCCAGCCTTAATTTCAGGGCACGTTGATGGCCGTGACATAGTGCCGCGGCAAGAGCATCGGCCGCATCAGACGACGGCACGCCATCAAGATGCAGAAGTGCGACGACCATATGCTGAACCTGCTCCTTGCTAGCGGCTCCCGTGCCGACAACGGCCTGCTTGATTTCGCGCGGCGCATACTCGAATACGTCGACGTCAAATGCGAACGTCGCACAAATCGCAGCCGATCTGGCGTGGCCAAGTTTTAACGCACTGCCCGCATTACGCGCCATAAAGACCGTCTCAATCGCCACAATATCGGGTTGGTACTGTTGCACGATTTCGCCGACTGAGACATAAATTTTCTTGAGGCGATCGGCGAACGTCCCGTCAGGGCTCCTGACCGTACCGCTCGCGACATAGGTCGGCCGATCGCCATCAAAGTCGAGCACGCCAAAGCCCGTTATTCGGGAGCCGGGATCGATGCCAAGTATGCGTTGCTTGTTGGTCACAGTCATCGGTCAATCGCTGCCTCAGAGTTGCTTCAGTACGTCGTCAGATATATCAGCATTGCTATAGACCTGCTGCACATCGTCAATATCTTCGAGCATTTCAAGCATTTTAATCATCGACGCTGCCTCTTTGCTGTCGAGCTGCGAACTCGTCGATGCACGCATGGTCAGTTGTGCAGACTCCGGCTCGAGGCCGAGCTCGAGCATCTTGTCCCTGACGTCCTCAAACTCGCCCGGTTCAGTCAGGACTTCAATCGACTGATCGGCATCAACGATGACGTCCTCGGCACCGGCCTCGATCGCCGCAACCATGATCTTGTCTTCATCGCTACCGGCCGCAAACAGCAGTTGCCCGACATGATTGAAGAGGTAATTCACGGAACCGTCGGCACCGAGATTGCCACCGAACTTGGAAAAAGCGTGCCGAACGTCAGCCACGGTCCGGTTACGATTATCGGTCAGACAATCGACCATCACGGCGGTGCCTCCCGGCCCATAGCCCTCGTACCGTAACTCCTGGTATTCAACGCCATCGAGATCACCTGAACCGCGTTTGATTGCACGCTCGATATTGTCTTTCGGCATGCTTTGCGTTTTGGCTTTATCGACCGCGAGTCGCAGGCGCGGGTTGGCACCGATTTCCCCGCCGCCCATGCGTGCAGCTACCGTGATTTCGCGAATCAGCTTCGTAAACAGCTTGCCGCGTTTTTTATCCTGGGCGCCCTTGCGGTGTTGAATGTTCGCCCATTTACTGTGTCCTGCCATGATTTATTGCTTCGCCCACACAAAACTGGGCCGGCCCAGGCCAAAATCTGCGCGTATGATAGCGGTTATTGCTAGCCCGGACTATGCATTGAAGTAGCGCGAAATGTCGCTTTCGAATCAGGAAAATCCCGCGGACAGCGTGGATCAGGCAGACCTTGTCGCCACAACGAGGCAGTATCTCGACACATTGCCTGGCAATGCGGCCACGACCGCCGCAATCAGAGAAGGTCGTGAGATTGCAGCCATTGTTGATTTGTTGGGATTGTCGCCCAAGCTGATCGCGGCAGTCCTCATATACCCACTGGTACGAGATCGTGCCTTGGATATTAAATTATTAAATAACAGTAAGTTAAGTGATCTTTCTCGAATTATTATCGATCTGGTTCAACTCGGTCGATTCACATTGCCCGCCGAGTGGCAGCCAGGTGAGGCTCTCGCCGTTGAGCAATCCGAGGCGCTGCGCAAGATGCTGCTCGCGGTTGTTGCCGATGCGCGGCTCGTACTCATTCGCGTCGCCGAACAACTGTATCGCCTCCGCCGCGCCAAGAAATCGCCACGACAGGAACAAAAAGCACTCGCGATCGAAACACGGGAGATCTACGCGGCGCTCGCGAACCGTCTCGGCGTAGGGCAACTCAAGTGGGAACTTGAGGATCTGTCTCTTCGCTATCTCGATCCGGAAACATACAAAAATATTGCCAAAGCCCTGAAGGAAAAACGCGTCGAACGGGAGGAATACATCGAGAACGTTAAATCGGTATTGCACGCCGAACTCGACAAGCAGGGGATACAGGCCAAAATCACAGGGCGACCGAAACATATCTACAGCATCTGGCGGAAGATGCAGCGTACCGACCGTGGTCTGAATTCACTTTATGATATTCGTGCAGTGCGCATCCTCGTCAGCGACGTCAAAGATTGCTACGCAGCGCTAGGGAGCGTGCACAACCTGTGGTCATACCTGCCTGGCGAATTTGACGACTACATCGCGAACCCCAAGGACAACGACTACCAATCATTGCATACGGCGGTTGTCGGTCCGCAGGGCAAAACGGTGGAAGTGCAGATACGCTCACACGACATGCACCGACAGGCCGAACTTGGAGTCGCCGCACATTGGCGATACAAAGAAGGCGGCGGGTCTACAGCGGCTTTCGATCATAAGATTCGATTTTTGCGGCAACTGCTCGATCCTGCGGCCGATGGCGAGGACTTGCTTGCTCAGTTTCGCGATGACATGTTCGAGGATCGCATCTACGCCGTTAGCCCGAAAGGCGACGTCGTCGAGTTACCTGCGAAGGCAACACCACTGGATTTCGCCTACCACGTACACACCCAGGTAGGTCACCGTTGTCGCGGTGCCAAGGTCAATGGGCGAATCGTGCCGTTGACCTACAAAGTTCAAAACGGCGATCAGATCGAGATCATTACGGGCAGCCAATCTCAACCGAGTCGCGATTGGCTGAGTCCAAAGCTCGGTTTCCTTGCGGGCGCGCGTGCTCGCGCAAAAGTCCGCAACTGGTTTCGCCAGCAAGATCGTGACCAACATCAGCGTCAAGGACGGGAAATCCTCGAACGGGAACTGGCACGGCTCAATATTCGAAATGTGGCGACAGATGACATCGCAAGACAATTAAAACAAAAAAATACCGAAGCCTTATATGTCTTGCTCGGCGCTGGGGACTTGACGTCCGCATCGATCGCAACGGCGCTACAACAACTGCGAGGCACCGAGCTTCCCGACAAGATTCGCCCAAAGCGCACACGACGTCGTCGCGAAACCGCGATCAACGCCGTCGCCATCAGCGGCATCGGTGACCTGATGTCAAACTTCGCGCGTTGCTGCCGGCCTGTGCCACCGGAGCCTGTTGTCGGTTACGTCACACAGGGCCGTGGCGTAAGCATTCATCGACAGGACTGCCGCAACTTTCTTGGGCTGAACCAACGGCATCCCGAACGCATTATCGAGGTCAGCTGGGGTAGATCCGAATCGGCAACCTACCCTGTCGATCTCACTCTGCGCGCATTTGATCGCACCGGACTGCTGCGCGACATCACTACGGTGCTCGCGGACGAGAAAGCCAGCATTACCGAATTGACGACGCACACCGACAAGAAAACACTGCAAACAGTCATGGATATCAGTATTAAAATTCGGGATTTGCCAAGTTTGAGTTCAGCGATCACTCGACTCGAGCAAATACCAAATATTGTATTAGTCAAACGCAAAGCCTGAACACGCGTTCACTTTGCGCACCTGTCAATCTACAGTCTTGTGAATCCCCATATGCGTGGACCCTCGGTCATAATTTTCAGTTACTATCCGAGTGGCCCAGCGCCGAGAACAATAAGAGGAACCGGCATGCAGGAAATGGTTAATACTTTAAATGGCATCGTGTGGAGCCAGGCATTGATCTTCCTGTGCCTTGGTACCGGCCTGTTCTTTTCGGTAATGACTCGTTTTGTCCAGGTGCGCCTGTTTCGCGAAATGATTCGCCTGCTTTTCTCGAGCAAAGAGTCAGAACGGGGTATTTCCTCCTTTCAGGCATTGGCTGTGTCGCTTTCCGGACGCGTCGGTACCGGCAATATCGCGGGTGTTGCGGCAGCAATCGGATTCGGTGGTCCCGGCGCTGTTTTCTGGATGTGGGTCGTAGCGTTTCTCGGCGCGTCCACCGCTTACATCGAATCGACGCTTGGCCAGATATACAAAGAGGAAGACGAAGGCCAGTTTCGTGGCGGACCGGCCTACTACATTGAAAAGGCGATGGGCCAGAAGTGGTATGCGTGGATTTTCGCAATCACGACGATTATCGCGGTCGGCGTTTTGCTGCCCGGAGTGCAGTCCAATAGCATCGGCAATGCTGCAGAACTCGCATTTGGCGGTCAAAACACAGTTGACACATTTTTTGGCACGATCAGCTACACGAAACTCATGGCTGCCGTCATTATCGTCGCAATTCTCGGCATCATCATCTTCGGTGGCGTAAAACGCATCGCACATTTCACGCAGGTCGTCGTGCCCGTAATGGCACTGGGCTACATCGTCATGGCCATCGTTGTCGTAGCGATGCACATTTCAGACCTTCCGGGAATCCTTGCGATGATCGTCACGGACGCATTCACTCCGATGGCGGGAATGGGTGCCGCGATCGGCTGGGGCGTTAAACGCGGCGTCTATTCGAATGAAGCCGGTCAGGGCAGCGGCCCGCATGCGGCCGCCGCTGCCGAAGTGCAACACCCTGCGCAACAAGGTCTCGTGCAGGCGTTCTCAGTTTACATCGATACCTTGTTTGTCTGCTCTGCCACGGCCTTTATGATCCTGATCACCAATCAATACTACGTAACCGGGGTCGAGGCGGCCGTAAGCGGAGGCTTGCTTGCGTCAGACATTCAGGCCAACAGCCCGGCATTTACGCAATTGGCACTCGAAAGTGTCATGGGCGGATTCGGCAAGACATTCGTCGCGATCGCGCTGTTCTTTTTCGCGTTCACAACACTACTCGCTTACTACTATATCGCCGAAACCAACGTCGCCTACATTCGGCGCACGTTCAGGTTTCCGGGTGAGCTGACAATTCTCAAGTTCGTATTAATGGGATCGGTTTTCTACGGTACAGTTCGTACGGCGGATCTTGCCTGGGGACTCGGTGATATCGGCGTCGGCCTGATGGCGTGGCTCAATATCATTGCTATTCTAATCCTGTTCTTCATGAGCCGGCCTGCGATCAAGGCGCTCAAAGACTACGAAGCACAGCGCAAGGCCGGTGTAACAGAGTACAGCTTCGATCCCGAGGCGCTGGGCATCAAGAACGCCGACTTCTGGACCAAACGCAACGGCGATTAGCGCCCGCGACCGGGGAATCGCCCGCATGTCTCGATCCCGCTTGACGGGAGCGGGCTCCAACAGCAGGCTCCAACAGGCTGGTGCCATTTGCTAACGATTGATGAAGTTTAACGCCCGATTGTCGACGGCGAGCGCCGCCTCGTGAACGGCCTCGGCAAGACTGGGATGAGCATGGATCGTGCGCTGGATGTCCTCGGTACTCGCCGAGAACTCCATGGCGAGCACTGCTTCAGAGATCAGTTCACCGGCCATTGGCCCGATGATATGTACGCCAAGAATCTCGTCGTCATCGGTCGCGGCAATAATCTTGACCATACCACTCGTCTGTTCCATGGCTTTGGCCCGTCCGCTTGCGGCGAACGGAAACGAGCCAGTCTTGTATGGGCGGCCGCTTTCTTTGACCTGCTCTTCATTCAAACCGACCCAGGCAATTTCGGGCGCCGTGTAAATTACAGAGGGCACGACGTTGTAGTTGACGCCAGATGTCTCGCCAGCGATGAGGTCGGCCGCCATGACGCCCTCTTCCGATCCCTTATGAGCGAGCATCGGTCCGCGCACACAGTCGCCAATTGCAAATACGCCTTTAACGCGCGTCCGGCACTCGTCGTCCACCGCAATAAAGCCATTCTCGTCAAACTGTATTCCCGAGTCACTGGCAACCAAACCATCGGTAAAGGGTCTGCGCCCGACGGCAACGATCAGCTTGTCGACTTCAATGGACTGCGGTCCGTCAGCACCGTCGTAGTCTGCGATGACTGCAGTCTTGCTGACCCTGGCTGCTGTCAGCTTCGCGCCCAGGCGAATGTCCAGGCCCTGTTTCTCGAATTCTCTGGCAGCCACTGCAGCAACATCGCGGTCTGCCATGAACAGGAATTCGTCCATAGCCTCAATCACGATGACCGTCGCGCCGAGCCGAGCCCAGACACTACCCAGCTCCAATCCTATGATCCCCGCGCCGACAACCCCAAGTCGAGGAGGAACAACGTCAAATTCGAGCGCATCCCAGGAGTCGACGATGCGATCGCCATCAAATGGTGCGATAGACAGCTCAATCGGCGTCGATCCTGGCGCAAGGATGACAGCGTCAGCATCGATGATCTCCGGACCACCGTCGATCGGCGTAAACTCGACTTTCTTGCCCGCCAGCAACCGTCCGTGTCCGACAAGCCCGTCAACCTTGTTGGCTTTTAACAGCCCGGCAATGCCACCAGTCAGCTGTCGTACAATACTGGCACGGCGTTTTTGCATGGTCGCGACGTCCATACTGACATCGCCAGTCCTTATGCCGTGTTTCTTGAACTCATGTTGTGCGCGGTGGTACAGCTCCGAGGACTCGAGCAGCGCTTTTGAAGGTATGCAACCCGCATTCAGGCAGGTGCCACCGAAGGCATTCTTGCCGTCTTTGTTTTTCCATTCATCAATACACGCAACCTTCATGCCATGCTGCGCAACGCGAATTGCAGCGATGTAACCCGCCGGTCCCGCGCCGATAACCACTACATCGTAACTCTTGCTCATTGTCCTGCTTATGCTTTTGGCTTCGTAATCAGATCTGTAGCAACAATCGGCTTGGATCCTCGAGCAGTTGTTTAATCGCTACGAGAAATTGCACAGAGTCCTTGCCGTCGACGATGCGGTGATCATACGTCAATGCAATGTACATCATTGGGCGCACGACAATTTCGTCATCGACGACCATTGGCCGTTTCTGAATCGCGTGCATGCCCAGTATTGCGCTTTGCGGCTGGTTGAGTATCGGGGTCGACATCATCGATCCAAAGACGCCCCCATTCGTTATAGTGAACGTGCCACCTGTAAGTTCATCCATGCCTATCGTGCCGTCCTGCGCCTTCCTGGCCACGGCCCCGAGCTCGCTTTCAAATTCCGCAAAGCTCATTTGATCAACATCGCGAAGCACGGGCACCATCAGTCCACGCTCAGTGGATACGGCGATGCCGATGTCATAGTAGTTGTGGTAGATGATGTCATTGCCATCGACTGACGCATTGACGACCGGAAATTTCTTCAGCGCTTCCGCAGATGACTTGGCAAAGAACGACATGAATCCGAGGCGCACGCCATGCTCTTTTTCGAATGAGTCGCGATACTTTGTGCGCAGTGCCATCACTTCAGTCAGGTCTACCTCGTTAAATGTGGTCAACATTGCCGCCGTGTGCTGCGCATTGACCAGACGCTCTGCGATTCGCGCGCGCAGACGCGTCATCGGCACCCTTTGTTCCTTACGTTCCAACGCAAGGACTTCGCCGCCATCAATTACGGCGGGAACAGGATCGCCGGGTGTCACGTTGCCGCTATCGTCCGATTTGAGAAAGCCCATGACATCCGCTTTCGTTATGCGACCGTCCTTGCCCGTCCCGATGACCATCGTTGCGTCGAGATCATGCTCTTCGAGCAGGCGCCGCACCGCGGGGCTGGTCTTCACAGGTCCCTTGTTCTGCGCCGCAGGCTGTTGCTCCGGCTTCGCATCAGGCTCTGCAGCCGGCACTGCTGGAGCATTGGCAGCCACCTCGCCTTCTTCGAGCAGCGCCAGCAAGTCGCCGGCCACGACCGTCGTCCCGTCGCTGATCTTGATCTCTTGCAAGATGCCCGTCGCCGGAGCGGGAACCTCGAGAACGACCTTGTCCGTTTCCAGATCCACGAGATTTTCATCACGTTCGACCGAATCACCCGCCTTCTTGTGCCAGGCGATCAGCGTTGCGTCGCTGACCGACTCTGGTAGTTGCGGAACCTTGATCTCAATATTCATTTGGGCTTCCGTTTGGTGTTTCTGGGTTTAGCAGACTTACTCGCTTTAATTTCGATGTTCAATGCAGCTTCAACAAGTGCCTGCTGTTGCTGCAAGTGAATTTTATAGATGCCACCCGCCGGTGCTGCAGCGCTCGGACGGCCGGCGTAATAAAGTTGCTGGTGATCCTTGAGTGGCTTTTGCAGACGATGCCGAATCTGGTACCAGGCTCCCTGATTTTGCGGTTCTTCCTGACACCAGACAATATCGTCTACGTCCGCGTACTTCTTGAGTAGTGCCGCATAGGCGTCGATCGGAAACGGATACAGCTGCTCAATACGAATTAGCGCAACGTCGTCGACGCCGCGTACCAGCCGCGTCTCGTGCAAATCGTAGTAAACCTTGCCACTGCAAAACACCAGGCGCCGTGTTTTCTTGACATCAACCTGTTCGGTATCAGGAATAATCAGCTCGAACTCACCGGCAGACAGGGACGTCAGTGGTGATACGGACATTTTGTGACGTAACAAACTCTTCGGTGTCAGGACGATCAGCGGTTTGCGGAACGACCGCAGCATCTGGCGCCTGAGCATATGAAACATCTGTGCCGGCGTCGATGGCACGCAAACCTGCATATTGTGTTCGGCGCAAAGCTGCAGGAATCGTTCAAGTCGTGCAGACGAGTGCTCGGGACCCTGCCCTTCGTATCCATGCGGCAGGAACAACGTCAGACCGCACAAGCGCCCCCATTTCGCATCGCCCGAGCTAATAAACTGATCGATGACAACCTGTGCACCATTGACGAAGTCACCAAACTGCCCTTCCCAGATGACCAGTGTGTTGGGCTCGGTCGTCGCGTAGCCATATTCGAAACCGAGTACGGCTTCTTCGGATAACAGCGAATCAATGACGCGAAACGCGTCCGGTCTATCGACGAGATGACTTAGCGGTGTGTACTCGCGGTTATTGAGTTGGTTGTGCAGTACGGCATGCCGATGAAAGAAGGTCCCACGACCGCAATCCTGGCCGACGAGCCTGCAGTCATAGCCGTCACGGATCAGCGACGCGTAGGCTATCGTTTCTGCGAAGCCCCAGTCCATGTCGGCATCGCCGGCGGCCATGCGCACTCGTTCGTCCATTATGCGTTGCACCCGGCCGTGCACTTTTATGTCGGGGGGAATCGTCGTCAATGATGAACCCAATTCCGCGACCGTGGCGGGACTGATCGTCGTGTCGACGGCCTCATCCCATTTGGCGCCCAGAAACGGACGCCAATCGACGGTGAATTCGTCCCCGATCATGCCAAGCGAAGAACTGGGCACGGGTTCGCCACGATCAAGTCGGTCGCGATAGGATTCCTGCAGGTTTTCAACTCCCTCTGCTGTGATGAGTTGTTTGCTGACCAGTTTGTCAGCATACAGCTGGCGCGTTGTTTTGTGATTGCGAATCCGACCGTACATGATCGGCTGTGTCGCAGCAGGCTCGTCGGCCTCATTGTGTCCATGGCGGCGGTAGCCGACGAGATCGATGACGATGTCTTTCTTGAATTTCTGGCGATATTGCAACGCCAATCGCGTGACGAACAATGCCGCTTCAGGGTCGTCGCCATTGACATGAAAAACCGGCGCCTCGATCATCTTGGCGACGTCGCTGCAATAGACGGTCGAGCGTGCATCCGATGGCCGACTTGTCGTAAAGCCGATTTGATTGTTGATAACGATGTGAATGGTTCCGCCGGTTCGAAAGCCATTGGTCTGTGACATCTGAAATGTCTCTGTAACAACACCTTGCCCCGAGAAAGATGCATCGCCATGCAACAGGACGGGCAGTACTTCTTCGCGCTCGGTATCCCCACGACGTTGCTGTCGCGCACGCACCGATCCCTCGACCACGGGATTGACAATTTCCAGGTGCGACGGATTAAACGCCAATGCAATATGCACATTGCCCCCAGCCGTCTTCATGTCCGCCGAGAAACCCTTGTGGTATTTGACATCTCCCGAGCCACTGAGCTCGTCTACGTCATAATTTCCCTCGAATTCCTCGAAAAGCTCTTCGGGCGATTTGCCAAGCACGTTGACGAGCACGTTAATGCGACCGCGGTGTGCCATGCCGATCACGATTTCACGAATGCCCGCCACACCACCCTGCTGGATAAGGTCGTCGAGCATGGGAATCAGGCTTTCACAGCCCTCGAGCGAGAATCGCTTCTGCCCGACGTAGCGCGTGTGCAGATACCGCTCAATACCCTCTGCGCTCGTCAATTGATCGAGTATCCACAGACGTTCCTCACTCGTCAGGGAATCGGCCGCGACACCCACTTCGAATCGCTTGCGTAGCCAGATTCGCTCCCGGGCACGCGAGACATGTGCAAATTCGGCACCCACCGTACCGCAGTAAATTGATCGTAACAGCGCGAGAATGTCGCGCAGCTTCATGCGCTCAAGACCCGTGCGTTCAAGACCGCCCGTGTAGAACTCGGTGTCCATGTCAGCCTCGGTCAATCCCATGTAGCCGAGCTTGAGAACGCCTGGAACAGGACGCTCCATCAGTCCAAGCGGATCGATGTCGGCAATCTGATGGCCGCGCAGACTGTAAGTCTGGATTAACCGCGATACCAATCCCTGCTTTTCTCGCGACGAGACCGCGGCTCGACTCCCCGACGGCTTGCCGCCACGTACGCGGCGACGGCTGCGCGCTTCCGCCAGCAACTCGTCGCGAATCGTCGAATGGACGATTTCCGTTTCGGCGTCACCAAGCGACGCGAAATAGTCGCGCCAGCCATCGGGCACAGACGCAGGATCACCGAGGAATCGCTCGTAAATTGCTTCAACGGCGCCGGCATTGGCACCGAACAACGGTGTCGAAGCGTATTGTTCCTTCAGGGATTCGCTCATTAAACGTCAGACTATCAGGGGCACGCAGTTCTTACTCTGGGATGCTACAGGCACCGCGCGCAACTAGGGCACTAGTTTAGCCCAAGCCACTGATATTAGGAATGCGACAGTCGCTACATGGTGTTGATCAGATTCACGAATTGGTAGCAAACCAGGCAGGCGTACATACTGAAAAACAGGGTCAGGAACAGGCCGGTGCGAAAACGATTGAGGAAACGTGCCTTGGCGAGAAACACCAGGGCGAGGATGCCCGTTCCGGTCATAGCCATCTTGCTAACAGCAAATGTAGTTGTTCCCTGGCCCAGCAGGGCCGCCATGACTGGATTTATTTCAACCATACCGCGATCCAGCAATTGCAGCGTCATGAAAGCATCCAGAGAACTCATGAGCATCGTCCCGACCGCGAGAAAGAACAGCCAGGGATGATGCCAATCCAGAAATATAACCTCGGGTTCGTCCTCGCGACGCGGGCTGTGTCGCCGGGAACGCGTGAAGCCGAAGAAAACCGTCCGCCATGAAAACGCTCGCCGATCTTCTTCCGCCCTCTTGTCGACTACAGCCTCACTCAATTCCATTCGCATCGAACTCCCTTGTTCTTCTTGTTAAGACCGCACCGCCGTCGAAAATATCCCCAAGGCATCTCGCCATAGCGGGTACGGCGAGTTCTGCTATTCTACCGGGTCTGCAACCCGCTTGGCCAATACAAATATGCGCCAGGGCCAATCAATCGAAGCCGCCCAACATCAGTGCGCCAGCAATAACTGTAGCAATTTTCGAACTTATTGATTTAACGCATTATTCTCAAAATGTGAACGTCACTCTCACACCAAACTGTATAACTTTCCGACATCCGCATGTCACTGAAAGGGTTGCAGGCCGATTGAAGCGCGTTGCCTGAAAGAGCGATAATTCACATAAGCGACAACCGGCCGCAAAACCCAGGGCACTTGAGATGAAAGTCTACACGGCGACCTTGCCAAGCGGCGAGGTCACACACTACATCGATCGCAAGCGTTGGCTTTGGGCGATGTCAGCGCTGTACCCGCTGCAACCGTTCATCGGCATCGCGCTTTTGATGATGACGGGCAATGAACTGTGGATCTGGTTTCCTCTGTTGATGACCTACGGGTTTTCGCCAATTCTCGAATGGGCCGTAGGCGAGGATCGCAGCAATCCACCTGATGAAGTCGTCATGCAATTGGACCAGGATCGATACTACCGCTGGTTGACTTACAGTATCGTGCCGCTGCATGTCATCGCCTTGTTTGGTGCCGCGGGGTACGCCGCCACGCAAGCATTGAGCGGGTGGGGAATACTTGGTCTGGCACTCAGCACCGGTCTCGCGTCGGGTCTGGCAATTAACACCGGACATGAACTGGGACATAAAAATTCGCGGCTCGAAAAGTGCCTGGCAATGATCGCTCTTGCTGTGCCCGCCTACGGTCATTTCACGATTGATCACAATCGAGGTCATCACCGCAATGTATCGACCCCAGGCGACCCCGCGAGTGCACGCATGGGCGAGAGTATTTACAAATTCGCCCGGCGCGAGATGCCAGGCGCATTTAAAGAAGCCTGGGCAATCGAGAAAGAACGCCTTGTTAACCGCGGCAAATCTGCCTGGCATCCGCATAACCAGATCCTGCAGGCATACGCACTGACAGCCGGCATGAACATCGGGCTATTGGTCTTGTTCGGCTGGGTCGTGATTCCCTTCCTGCTCGTCCACCATCCATTCGCCTGGTGGCAGCTGACGAGTGCCAATTACATCGAGCACTATGGTCTGCTGCGGCAAAAAGCTGCGGCCGGAGCGTACGAACGTTGCGAGCCTCACCACTCATGGAACAGCAATCATCTCGTCAGCAACCTGACACTGCTGCACCTCGAGCGGCACTCCGATCACCACGCCCATCCATTGCGCCGCTTCCAGTCTCTGCGACACATCGACGGCGCGCCCGAGTTGCCGAGCGGATACTTTGGTGTCTACCTTCTGGCGTACGTGCCATGGCTCTGGTTTCGCGTCATGGACAAGCGGCTGCTGACATTGCCACACATACAAGGCGATCTCGACAAGATCAATATCGACCCGGATGCTCGTGCTGCAATTTTTCTCAAGTACGGCCGCGACAAGATGATCGAACCCACGCTGGTCTGAGCGTTTCTTGGTGAACTGCGCCGTTATTGGCCTCGTGACGACATTTATCCGGCGCTAGTCTGTGCAGCCCTGTCGCAACGGGAAACCATGCAGCCATTGCAGTCAATTCGTGCACCGATTGCGGCAATCCTGATTATCCAGGCATTCGTCCTAGTCGTACGCTCGATGATACAAATCAGCTTGCGTGAGCGCGGAATCGACACAGCGTTTGCCAAAGACCTGAGCTATCTCGTCGTGCCCTTGCTGCTTGCCGGCATGTTGTACCCGATACTAAAGGTACACAAAACCTTCCTGCTCGAACTGTTCAGCTTTCGGCGCCTGAACATGCGCCTTGTACTGAGCGCGATCGCGATCGGCGTGCTGGCTCGGGTCGCGTATTGGTGTCATTTGCTGGGCTCGATTTCATTCGGACTGTTGACGAACAGCGACTCCGCAGCGATCGCTGGACCGTTCGTCTCGTTCGGCTGCCCACCCGCCCACGTTTTCTTGCTCGGCTTGCTTGTCTGGATCGGCCTCGTCCCCGCCATCGAGGAGGTCATCAATCGCGGCCTGATTCAGTCGACGCTCATGGATCGAGGGCGCTGGTTCGCGATCATCGTCTCGGCGTTGCTGTTTGCGGCTTTCCATACGCCGGCCTCGATGCTATTTGCATTCATCTTCGGCATCGTTTTCGCCATTCAGTTCGCCAACACGAGGACCCTGTGGACGACGATCATCACTCACGCGACCTACGATGGACTGATACAGTTTGACTGGCGCTGCGTGCAGGGAACCTGGAACCCGCCGATCAGCGACACGCCGATGCTCGGCCTGGGTGTTGCCTACCTGGTCGGCTTGATCGTGTCATGCGCGGCAATTGCCTGGCTGCTAACAAGAGCCGGGGTGCGCGACACACCCCGTACCCAGAGTTGATCAGAACGCGTTGGCGACGCGCTCAATGATGTACGATGTCGCCGCGACGAGTCCTTCGTAAATATTTATGATGTCTTCGCCGACGGTACTCGTATCTGCGATACCGATGTAGGTATTGCCCTCGGCAGAACACGATCCGTTGCCACCTGCCACGTAGGCGATTTCTTGCATTGTCAGTTCCCGCATGATTCAACCTCCTTGTTGAACGTCAAAATGGTTTGGCGCGCTGTCTGCGCGATATCACGGTAACGCCGTCAGCGCCCAACTGCAGCTGCCAAATCACCGTATTTAGTTGACATTTGACCTAATCTCGAAGCGCTGCGACTTATGCAATCTGTGTGCCCTGTGATGCGTCTCACGGAATCCGATGATGCAGCCGTTTACCGTACACGCACATACAATCGTTTGGGCAAACGGGTGATTTATGAACATTTCTCACAGCAAGGCTGGCTTTCTCGTGCTGGCACTCCTGGCATCGGGCATGGCGAACGCCGATAACGACTTCGGAATCGGCTTCAAGGTCGGCACATTGGGACTGGGCGTCGAAGCCAGCTGGCAGCCACTACCGTTCCTGGACGTGCGCCTCGGTGCGAATTCTTATGATTATGAAGATAACGGGTCACGGGCCGGCATTCCCTACGATGCCACGCTGGTGCTTGACACTTATTACGTGACGGGCAACTTCCACTTTCCGATAAGTCCCATGCGCATCACGGCGGGTGTTTACTCGAACGGCAACGAATTTCAAATGGCCAATGACGATGGTGTTGACCTCGATATTGGTGGCGTCACCTATCCCAGTGCCGGCATTGGCACGCTGACAAGCGTGACTTCATTCGGCAGTACTTCGCCATACCTTGGCATTGGTTTCGACTTTACCGTGGCAGGCAAGGTCGGCTTGAACTTCGACCTGGGCGTACTCTGGCAGGGTGAGCCCGAGGTAACGCTCGAGGCTTCCGGACTGCTCGCGCAGGATGCTGGATTTCAGGCCATGCTCGAAGTGGAACGCCAGCAGCTCGAAGACGAGATGAGTGATTTCAAGGCGTGGCCGGTAATTTCACTCGGTTTCGTATACAAGTTCTGATCAACCATAACGATCGAGCTGCCTGGAAACGAATATTCCGAATTTCAGATAGCTCATTCGTAATGCAGGAAACGGATATTTCCTGCTAAGACCGCGGATGATGGCCGGGAGCCCTACGGGCTCTCGGCCTTTTCCTATCCAGTCTGACAACTGCTTGCCCACCCACGTTGCCGAATTTACGCCGTTACCGTGATAACCAAAGCCAAAGAAAATACTGTCATCGTCATCAAGCTGACCGATTGACGGGCACATCGTCGCGGTCATGCAAATCAGCCCATGCCATCGGTAATCGATGTCAATATGCCCCCAGTGCGGCCAGACTTGCCGCAACTTCTGTTCAAGGTGCATATAGGTTTGTTGTTCGCCCGAGTGTGTGCCGCGAACGTCACCGCGGCCGCCAAACAGGAAGCGGTTATCGGGCAACACGCGAAAATAGTTGAGTATCCGGCGTGAGTTGATCGCAGGATGCTCGGTGCTCCAGCGATGCGCAGCCAATTCATCTTCGGTCAACGGACGCGTCACAATAATTGCACTGATAACGGGAATCGTTCGCCCGAAGAACTCGGATCGCAGCTGTTCCTGAATAAATCCGTTGCAGGCGAAAATGACCTTGTGTGCCGTCAGCGTGCCACCCGTCGTGCTTAGCCGGTGCTGCCCGTCGTCGGCCTTGGACCACTCGATGACCTGACTATGCGAATGCAGTCTCGCACCATGTCGGTTGGCAGCGCCCGCGAGCCCGAGACAGTAACGCAAAGGGTGCAGACCGAACGCCGGCCTGGTAATGAGCGCCCCATATAATTCGGTCGAGTCATAGTAGCGCTCGCGACATTCGTCAGCCGACACGATTTCAGCTTGCAAGCCAAGCTTGTTCGTGAGCAATTCGAAATCTTTCTGCAGACGCTCAAACGCTTTCGGTGAGTGCGCCACCTCGACTTCGGCGCTACCGTAGGACTGGTACTCGATACCCTCGTCTGCCGCCAGATCCCTGACGAGTTCGACGGCATCCACCTGTGACGCATAGTATTCGCGCACCTTATCCAGACCGCACATGCGCACCAGGTCCTGCCGGTGTACACCGGTACCGCCCATGCAGCAAAATCCGCCATTGCGACCTGATGCCCCCCAACCGGTGTGACCTGCCTCGAGGACACGGACATCAATGTGATAATCGCGAGCCAGGTGCAGGGCGGCGGATAGTCCCGTGTAGCCGCCACCGATGATAGCGACATCGCAGGATTCATGATCATCGAGTGGCGCGTCGTCAAAATGACTGCGGCCCGCTGTCGCCTCCCAGTAACTGGGCTGTGGCGACTCGAACCGGTACATATTGTCGTCAAACAAGCGTCCCGGCATTGCTCGCTCCTCTAAACCGGCCGACTTGCGATAGCGATCATGGCTTGCAGACTCATATCGACATCGGCGTCCGTTGTGGACCAGTTACAGACGCTGATGCGCATGGCCGTCTTGCCCTGCCAGACCGTAACGCCGCACCAGCAGGTTCCCTCTCGCTGAATTTCGTCGATGATACGCCGGGTTGTTGGATCGTCGCCAAATGACACGAGAACCTGATTCAACACAACGTCATTGAGTATCTCAAATCCTGCATCACTGAAACCCGCCGCAAAACGACGCGCGTGGCGACAACAGCGATCGACGAGCTCAACAAGTCCGCTACGACCAAGCGATCGCAATGCAGCCCATACATCGACACCGCGGGCGCGCCGCGACAGTTCCGGCGTATAGTCGGACGGATTGCGATACTCGGATTCAGTTAATAGGTATTCGGCCGTGATTGACATCGCGGCCTTCAGGTCCTCTGCCCGCCGCACGAACGCAAGACCGCTGTCATAGGGAACGTTCAACCACTTGTGCGCATCGGTGGCCCACGAATCGGCCTGTCCAACGCCCTCAGCCAGGTGCTGGTATCGCGGCGATGCTGCGGCCCACAGGCCGAATGCACCATCCACATGCACCCAGGCACCGGAAGGTCTGACAGCGGCACAGATCTCACCGATCGGATCGAACGCCCCTGTATTCACGTTGCCTGCCTGGGTACAGACGATCGTCGGCCCCTCGATTGCCGGTAACCGCGAAACAATGATTCGTCCCTGGCCATCCACCGGCAATCGAACGACACGATTACGGCCCAGCCCGAGCAAGCCCAGGGATTTGGTCAATGTTGGATGAGCTTCCTCGCCAACCAATACACTAATCGGCGGCGAGCCAATGAGACCGAGGCCCTCAACGTCCCAGCCGGCATCCATGCAGACGCGGTGTCGCGCTGCGGCGAGCGCCGTGAAATTGGCTACAGTGGCGCCCGTTACAAATCCGGCCCCGGTCGCTTCGGGCAATCCGAACAGGTCGATCATCCATTCGATCGCGACTTGCTCCAACGTCGACACAGCCGGCGTTACTTCATGCATACCGACGTTCTGGTCCCATGCCGCGGTCAGCCAGTTGGTTGCCAATGTCACAGGCAGGGACCCGCCGATGACGAATCCAAAATATCGCGGCCCAGCCATGGCAACCGCCGCGGGTGAGCCGATCTCATCCAGCAACGCAAGCGTATCCTCATCCGTCGCCCCGTTTTCTGGCAGCGGCTCACGAAACCGCTCGACGGCAGCCACGGCATCCGCTGCCGGCGCGACGCCACGATCGTTCAGGCCAGCGCGGAATCGAATGCCGCGCCGCGCCGCATCCTGCAGCAATCGCTGCGTCGCCTCTTGATTGTCACTCATGCCATGTCCTTTACGTCCGAGCTCGACGAGCTGCGATCGAGCAGTTTGTCCTTGCGGACCAACACCAGTGCCACACAGACGACGATCAAGGCCGGTAACGGTATCCACATCAGCCGGTTCCAACCGTAGAAATGCATGACTGTACCTGCCAGCAATGACGCCGTTGCCGATGTGCCGAAGACGAGAAACTCGTTGCAGCCCTGGGCACGAAAACGCTCGGTTACCGTGTACGAGTAGGTCAGCATCGTCGTACCGCCGACATACAGAAAATTCCAGCCAATGCCGAGCAATACCAGCGCCCACCAGTAGTGCACGACCGTCTGTCCTTGCAGACCGACAATCGTCGTCCCTATCAGCGCGATGGCGCCGACGAACATCATGCGTACGACGCCGAGCCTTTCTATCAGGAAACCCGATACCAGCGATGGCACATACATGCCGAGGACATGTGCACGTATGACGTTGCCGACTTGCTCAACCGAGTAGCCATCATTGATATGCATGCTCAGTGGCGTCGCAGTCATGATCAGCGTCATGAGGCCGTAACCGGCCGTTCCGCCGAGTACAGCAACGATGAATACGGGCTGCTTGACGATTTCCATCAGCGTGCGTCCTGGATCCGCGTGCTGAGTTGCCGTTTCAGCCCGCGTCTTTTGCAGGAACAAAAACAGAACAGACTGCAATGCATAAAGGCACGCGAGCGCCAACATCACTCCCGAGTATGGGACGTCGGCAATCCAGTGCTGGCCCCGGATCGCGATTTCCGGGCCGATGAGCGCACCGCCGATCGAGCCGACCAAAACGAATGATATCGCCCGCGGAATGTACTTCGAGTCGACACTCTCCGCCGCTGCATAGCGGTACTGCTGCGTGAATGCCAGGTTAATGCCAAATAATAATCCTGCAACAAGGAACAGTGGAAAACTTACAATCCACAGCGCCAAGGCCGCGATCAGCACAGCGAGGACTGCCGAAAGGGACGCTGACGCGAATCCCTGTGCCCGACCGATTTTGCGCATGAGCATCGTCGCCGGTATCGCCGTCACAGCAGACGCCAGCACTATCATTGTAATCGGCAATGTCGCCCAGGCCTTGTCGCTCGCCAGGGTCGCACCGATGATTCCGCCAAGCGTTATGAAAACGATCGATCCAGTTGCAGAAATAAGCTGGCTGAATACCAGTATGATTAGATTGCGTAGCTGCATCGACAAATCAGTGGCTCGAGATCAGCGCATTCTCACACATTTATGAGAGGAGTCGTATTTCGTGTCTGATAGCCTGTTTATCTCGGACGACATCGGGATTCCGATGACCGACATCGAATTGAGCGCCGTGCGTTCGCAGGGAGCTGGCGGCCAAAATGTCAATAAAGTTGCGTCCGCCATTCATCTTCGGTTTGACATACAGGCCTGCACTGCATTACCGCAAGATATTAAAGATCGTCTCGTAGCGCTTGGTGACCGGCGAATTACGACAGACGGAATCTTGATTATCAAGGCGCAGGAATTTCGAACTCAGGACAGAAATCGACGCGCAGCGCTAGCTCGTATGCGCGAATTACTATTGTCGGTCCTCGTCGAAGACAAGCCGCGCAAAATAACATCACTATCGAGACAGACCAGGAAAAAACGCGTGGATACCAAGCGTCGGCGCGGCGATCTCAAGCGAAGTCGCGGCCAAATTGACGACGATTCCTAAGCCTGTCGTTAACAGCGCGATCGCCTATAAGATTTCAGGGCACTTCACGGCGAAATCCTGCCAGATACATCCAGTCTCGTCCCAGTACCTCGCGATGCCGAGGTCGTCCATTAAGCTGAGGAATCCGGGATGTTGCTGAATTGGCAGCAGGTCGGGAAGAAACAGGAAGTCCAGCTCTATCGACTGTTCGGGGTCTGTCAATCTGTTCGCCACCCGCATCGCCCCGTCGATGTCTCCCAGCAATGTGCGGAAAACGACTTCCACACGCAGGTTGACTGACTGATCTATGGCCGCCCGGTCCAGCGCAGCAAGGCTCGTTTCGACTTGCTTAGGATCACTCAACCCTGCTATCACCGCCGCAGTCCAATCGGCTTGCCCGCCGGCCATTGCCAGGCCCTCAATGATCGCCTGCCCTGCCTCATCGACGCGGCCCTGTCGCCGCAAGAACAGCGCATGCGAAAGTAGATGCGATGCCCCGGTCCAATCCAAACCCTTTGTTCGCGTGAAGAATTCGGACGCGTTGTCGTTGTCGTCTAGCCACGCATAGGCAAGCGCCACACGACTGTTGATCACTGCCAAACTGGGATCGATGCGTTGCGCCGCGAGCGCTTGTTGCAGCGCATCGTCCAGACGGCCGACATTGGCAAGCATCAGCGAATACCAGAGGAAAGCTGTGGACTCCACTGTCTGTGCACGGGTTGCCCGCTGGTACGCCTGCTCTGCCAATGACCAGTTGCGTTGCTTCTGGTAGACGAATCCGTATATCGTATTGGCCGCATCGCGAATGCTCTCGTCGACGCTGATGCCCTGTTCGACCACGGTAATTGCCATGGCGTGAGTCTCTGCCAACGGCGCCTCGCGCGTGCCCGCCAACAGCGCATAGTCGGGCAACAGCAGGTACGACATTGACAACGCCAGGTACGCGGGACCGAATTGTGAGTCCAGTTCAATCGTTTCCCGAAACAGGCGGATCGCTGCTTCGAGATTGTGGGTTTGATCGCGATTTTCGAATGCGTACAGACCGCGCATATAACGATCATAGCCGTCGAAACTCTCAGGCCGGCTCGACGAAATGAGCTGCCGCTTCGACTCGCCAAGCAAGTCGTTGCGTACCGTTACGGCGAGTTTTTCCTGCCCATCAAAAATATCCTCGAACGAAACGGTAATGCTGCCGGATGACTTGATCTTGCCGTCGTCACCGCGCGCAACTTCGTAGTTAACTTTCAACATGTCGCCGTCACGCTGCATAGCACCACTAAACACACTCTCCACATCCAGCTCGCGCGCGATTTCCGTTACCTCGAGCCCTGGATAGGAAACACGACCACTCTTGACCAGGAAGTCGGGAATATTGCTGAGTGTCTTTACGAGTTCCATCTTGAACCCGTCGACAAGGTATTGATCGGCTGGGTCGCCACTCAGGTTTTCGAATGGCAATACACCGATCGACCCGATTTTTGGGGGTCGTGGAAAGACCAGGACACTGATAATGACCACTGCGACAACGGCAGCGATGCCCCAGTACATTCCGCGTCTTTGCGCCCTCTGCCCTCTTGCCACAGGAGCCAGCTCGGCAGGCTCCTTGAGACGTACATCCTGCAAAAGGCAGTAGCCGCGTTTGGTCAGAGTCTCAATGTACTGGTATGGCTTTGCCTGATCGTCCAGGTGGCCACGAAGTTGCGACAGGCAGCGGTTGATCGGGTCGTCGGGCATCGCCCGCCCACCCCAGACCTCATCGACGAGCTGGTCGCGAGTAACGAGATCGCCATCTCGCCTGGCAAGCGACAGCAGGACAGCCATCACCTTGGGCTCGGGCTTGACCACAGAATCGCCGCAGCGCAACTCGCCGCGCGCCGGCAGGACTTCCCAATCCCCAATATCGAAGCCCTTCTGCAGCTCTTCGTCGGTTGGCATTCCTCTCGACTCCCTCCCTGCCCCACCAAAGTCTCGGTGCAGCGGCCAATGGTACGTGATTTGGCAGAATTCGTTTTATTTTGGCAACAGGGTAACTCTTTTCGAGAAAATCGCAGTGAAGGAAGCCTTAGAAAAGTCCTTCGATAAGACCCTCGGCATTAACGCGTATCGCGTTAGCCGCTGGTACTCTTGGCAAACCGGGCATGGTCATGATGTCGCCGCAGACAACGACGATAAATTCGGCGCCTGCTGCGAGCCGAACTTCGCGAATGGGCACGACATGACCCGACGGCGCACCCAGGAGGTTCGGGTCTGTTGAAAAACTGTACTGCGTCTTAGCCATACATACCGGGTAGTGGCCATAGCCCGCTGCCTCGAATTGATCAAATTGCGCGCGGATTTTCTGATCGGCAATGATGTCGTCGGCACCGTAGATCGTCGTTGCAATTCGTTTGGCCTTGTCCCAGAGAGGCAGCTCATCACTGTACAAGGTGCGAAACTGCGCAGCACCGCTGTCGGCCAGTTCTACAACATGCGCCGCGAGATCGGTCGCGCCGGCTCCACCATCTGCCCAATGCGTGCAGTTGACGGCATGCACGCCGAAGGTCTCACAGTATTTCTTCACGACATCTACTTCTGCATCCGTATCGGCTGTAAAACGATTCACGGCAACCACAACGGGCACGCCGAATTGCGCGAGATTTCGCAAGTGCCTGCCCAGATTTTTCAGGCCATGCTCCAGGGCCTCAATATCCTCCTCACCCAGTTTCCCCTTAGCCACACCACCGTGCATTTTCAGTGCCCTGATCGTCGCCACCAGTACCACCGCATCCGGATGAAAGCCCGCCTTACGGCACTTGATGTTGAAGAATTTCTCAGCGCCGAGATCCGCACCGAATCCAGCCTCGGTGACAACGTAGTCTGCCAACTTGAGTGCGGTTCGCGTCGCCATCACGGAATTACAACCGTGCGCAATGTTCGCGAATGGACCACCGTGCATCAGGGCCGGGTTGTTCTCGAGTGTCTGCACGAGATTCGGCTGCAGGGCATCTTTGAGCAATGCCGTCATCGCGCCATGAGCGTTCAGCTCGCGCACCGTTACGGGCTCGTTTTTGCGTGTATAACCCAACACGATATTGCCCAGGCGATTTTCGAGATCCTGCAGGTCTGTCGCAAGACAGAAGATCGCCATGACTTCGGAGGCTACGGTTATATCGAACCCGGCCTCACGAACGACGCCGTTATGGTAGCCGCCCAGCCCTGACGTGACGGATCGCAAGGTACGATCATTCATGTCTACAACGCGCCGCCAGGTAACTCGGCGCGGGTCGATGTTGAGTTGATTTTCCCAATGCATGTGGTTGTCGATCAATGCAGCAAGCAGATTGTTCGCCGCACCGATGGCATGAAAATCGCCCGTAAAATGCAGGTTGATGTCGGTCATCGGTACCACCTGCGCGTAGCCACCACCTGCCGCACCGCCCTTCATACCAAAGCACGGCCCGAGACTGGGTTCGCGCAGGCAGATCACAGCGCGTTTGCCGATCCTGTTGAGACCGTCACCCAGTCCGACCGTCGTCGTGGTCTTACCCTCACCGGCAGGTGTCGGCGAGACCGCCGTGACGAGGATGAGTCTGCCGTCACTATTCTTACCGTTGGATTGAATGAATTCGGCGCTGATTTTCGCCTTGTCGTGACCGTAGGGAATCAGTACCTCAACCGGTATGCCCAGTTTCTCGGCGATCTCGGAAATCGGACGAATGTCCGCCGCCTGTGCGATCTCGATGTCACTTTTCACGGTCACTTTGGGTTTCCTCTAAAGCACGATTTATGGGAGGCGGATTCTATAGCAAAGTTCGTGCAGCACGGAATATGAAATCGCCCGATTCAGGATAATATTTTCGTTTCTCGAACTGGTTCACGCATGCGTCTACGACATCGACATATACTCCGAACTTGTCGAAATTATGAGGAAATATCGACATATCAGGAGAATGTGTCGATGCAATCGACATCTCCTGGATATATGTCGATATAATCGTGTTTCTTCGACATATTAATCAGACGTGTCGATGCAATCAACATCTCCTGGATATATGTCGATATAATCGTGTTTCTTCGACACATTATTCGGATGTGTCGATGGCATCGACCCAGCAGTGTAGGCTTAAATGACTGATTTTAATCCAGAAATTCCATACAACGCGCTTCCGGACCTGCCGCCGGCAGCCGCATTGATCGAAACGACAGAAATCCTCAAGCAATGCATCAAGGCACGTGTCGCCCTTGCTGAACTCAAACAAGCCGCCGAACTGATCCCGAATTCGGCCGTTCTCGTCAATGCAATACCGCTCTTGGAGGCCCGCGCAAGCTCGGAGATCGAGAATATTGTCACGACCACGGACAAGCTTTTCGAGTTCGCCGATATCAATGAAGATCGCGCCGACGCCGCGACCAAAGAAGCCTTGCGCTATCGAACCGCGCTGTACGAAGGCAGCAAGATGGTTCAGCGTGGCATGCTCACGACCGACATGGCCATACAGATCTGCAGTACGATCAAAGGCCAGGAGCTTGATATTCGATCAGAATCCGGGACAAGGCTGAAAAACCGCGCCACCGGCAAGGTCATCTACACGCCTCCGGAAGGCCAGAAGTTGTTGCAGGCCATGCTCGACAACTGGGCCGAATTCATGCATCGCAGGACCGAATTCGACCCGCTTGTCCGGCTGGCTGTGCAGCACTACCAGTTCGAGGCCATTCATCCGTTCGCAGATGGCAACGGTCGAACCGGCCGAATCCTCAATATCCTGTTCCTCGTTCAGCACGGTCTGCTCAACTCGCCCATTCTGTACCTCAGTCGCTACATCATCAGTAACAAAGCGGCCTATTATCGCTTGTTACAGAATGTGACCGATGAGCAAGAGTGGCTACCGTGGATCATGTTTATTCTCGAAGGCATCGAGGATACCTGCTCGTGGACCACCGACAAGATCAAGGCCATTCGCGAACTCATGGAACATACGGCCGAGTACGTGCAGGCCAAGCTGCCGAAGATTTACACCTGGGAACTTGTCGAATTGCTTTTCAAACAGCCTTATTGCCGCATCAGCAACCTCGTCAACTCGGGTGTCGCCAAGCGCCAGACGGCGTCGGTGTACCTCAAGCAGCTCTGTGACGCCGGAGTATTGAAAGAAATCAAGTCAGGTCGCGAAAATATCTTCGTACACCCCAAGTATATTGAATTGCTGACCGGCGAAGAAAATGTCTGGGTCTATTATGACGATGCAGAAGCCGAGACCGTGGAACTAGCCATCCAGCGACATTAAGATCATTGCCGCTAACTGCCGTGCGTTTTCATCGGCAGGTGCGTTCCTCGACGAGGCCTGATTCAGGGCAATATTTCGAGCAAGGGTTTGTCATTTACGCGGTCGAACAATGCGGGATCTGACACTTTGAGATGCGTGAGCTGCAGTGAGTCGTCGAGGGTCATCAGATACGGATGCCAAAGGTCATTGTCATCGCGTCGATAGAATCCGGATACTTCCCATCCTCGTGCAGCGGGAAACACGTAAGTCTTGCCGATTTTTCGATCAGGCTCGAGCGGATCTACGACTTCCAGCGTGCCGATTTCAAGCGTCTGCTCGAGCAAATTTCGCGCGGCCGCTACAGCAGACTCCTGCATCACCCGCTCGGCTCGCGGTGCGGGGTCAATGATCCAGCGATAAGCGAAGACAGCGACGACAATGCCGATGCCAATGGCGAAAATCAGTCGTGTAATTCGATGGTTCACAACAGCTTAGTCAATTCCCAAAATCTTGTGTGTCTGCAAACTCAATTGCCACTGCGGGTGCCTCAGGCAGAAATTCACGGCGGGCGCTTGCCGTTGTAGCATGTGTGGGTCATCGCCATCACGTCAAGTGCTTCAAAAGTGGTCGATCGCCCAGTGAAGGCAGGTGGTCGAATCCTGCCCGCCCGATAACAGTACGAGCGCTTCGTTCTTACCCGCAGACATCTCCTAGCCGGATTGTCCTTCTTGCAGTGCGCGCTCGAAATCGTTCCAGTCAGGACCGTCATGCGAGACGAGATAATCGCGGGTGAGTTCTTCAGACACGCGCCACAGTTCGGCGGCCATGGCCTCGTCATGCAAGTGCCCATCGCCCACTACCGTGACGGCATTGCAATCTTCGAAATACTTTCCGCTCGTCGAACCCAGCAACGGGCTGGTAGCAACGAAGCAACTGGTCGCCGCACCTTGTTCGATCGTCTTGCCGTAGCCCAGTGCGGCAACAACCGCGAACGCGCCTTGCATAAAGCGATTCAAGTTGCGGTCGATCTCGGTATTGATCACGCCAGGATGCAATGAATTCACCGTGATACGGGTACCCCTGAGCAATTTGCCCAGCTGCAGCGCAAACAAGACGTTGGCGAGTTTCGAATGACCATAGGAACGCCTGTCAGCGTAATTGCGCGACGCTTCGAGATTGTCGAACTCAATGCCAGCCTCAGGCGCATCCGTGTAGGAGGAGCGGCTCGCAACGACTGCGATCCTGCCCTGCCACGACATATACAAGCGTCCCAGCAGGCGGTTCACGAGGACAAAATGTCCCAGATGATTGACGACAAAGTGCTTCTCGAAGCCGTTTACGAGTTCACGATGACCGCCGCCGCCCAGGTAACCCGCATTGCAGACCAGAATATCCAGCGGCTGATTAATCGAGCGAATGGCATCGGCACATGCGACGACCGAATCGAAATCCGAAAGCTCGAGTTGCACCGCGCTCGTCACGCCCCGTACATTTTTGCATACAGCCTGTGCTTTTTCGAGTGAGCGACTGGTGCCGACGACGTATGCGCCGCGCATCGCCAGGACGCGCATCGTCTCGAAACCAATGCCCGACGTGCAGCCCGTGACAACCGCAAGCTTGCCCTGCAAATCGACATCTTCGGAGACTTCTTCGGCCGTCGAATCCTCGTCAAAATGACTGCGCGGAACGCCTTGCGTGGGTATCTTTTCGATACCGGCACACGCTGCGACTTGCGATGCCGCGACGGCGGCGCCCGACAATTTCAGAAACGTCCTGCGATCGATGCTCATGAACTCGGTCCGGTCACTTGAATAGCTTGTCGGCCTCAGATTGCGAGCCGCCCTGCGCACTTGTGCTGTCCGTCGTGGCATCGAAGAGCGCATCCAGCGCAACTTGTGCCTGGTCCGCCTCGATCTTTCGCCGCGGGTCAAATGCAGACTCGGATGGCACGAACCAGTCGCAAAAGTTCAAGCGTTCTTTTTCGATGACCTCTTCAGCACCATCTTCACGACACTGGCGCGGCACCGTCGCATCGAAATGCATGCACATCTTGCAGACGTGCAGGTAATTTTCGCACTGCGGACATTCATCTTGTCTCGACAAGGGCAGCGACAACGCCGCAAGCGATGCACCGCAACGATAGCAACAGATGTTGTGGGTCATACCGCACACCGAAGACGCCGAAGTCGGCAGTATAGCCGTTTGCCCGACAAACCGGGCCACCACGCCCACTGGTAATAAATTACTTTAATTATCATATATATTCTATTGTTTTATAAGCAATACTTTCGCGCCATGCACTTGCCCAGATCGCAAGTCGAGCAACGCCTCGTTGGCCGCCTCCAGTGCATAGGTCTCAGTGGCAACATTGAGTCCCGCGCGCGCTGCCAGCGGCAGAAATTCGGCGATATCCTGCCGAGAGACATTGGCCACCGTCTTGATTTCCTTCTCCAGCCACAGATGATCTTCATAGCGGATGTCCGCCAGCAGATGCCGGTCGGCATGCTCTTTTCGGATCACGTTTATGACGAGGCGACCGCCAGGGCGCAGCCGCTCCAGGGCGGCGAGCGCAGGTTTCCATGCCGGTGTGGTATCAATAATTGCGTGCGGTGCCGATGGCGGTTTGTCGTCGGTATCGCCGCTCCAGTCCGCGCCCAACTCGAGCGCAAAGGCGCGCTGTTTTGCGCTGCGTGCAAAGACGTATACGGGGCTTCCTGGGTACAGATGCCTGGCCATTTGCAACACCAGGTGCCCGGAACCGCCAAATCCCGTCAGTGCCAGTACCTGGCCGTCCTCCAGCCCCGTGAGCCGCAGCGCCCGATAGCCCACACCGCCGGCGCAAAGCAGCGGGGCCGCTTCGACATCGGAGAATTCAGCCGGAATTGGGTAGGCATACGCCTCGGGTACCGTGATGTATTCTGCGTAGCCACCGTTTGTGTCGCGCCCCGTCGCGACAAAACCCGCACTGAGATTTTCATATTCACTCCCGTCCGAGGAGTGAATCCAGCCGACGCCAACTCGGTCACCCAGCTCAAAGCGATCACTTCGATGCCCTCTTTCTGCAACGCAGCCCACAATTTCGTGTCCCGGTATAATCGGCAACGACGGTGGTGGCGTCCGACCTTCAATCTCGTCGAGTTCCGTATGGCAGACGCCACAAGTGGAAATTTCAATAAGAATTTCGCCAGCAGCCGGCGCCGGCCGCGGCATATCGACCATAGACAACGGTCTGGGGTTATCGGCAAGCAGGGCCGTTGATCGCAGAACCATCGCTCGCATGGGATAGCTCCTTTACGCCTCGATACCGACAGTATATGGTTCGCGAGCCACCAACTAGAACCCGTTTCAACAATTAAAAATATGCGCAACGATCCAGTATCACCCGTCGTACTTGCCGCGGCACTCAGCGCCTGCGCGCTCGAACCCGAGCTATTGAACAGCGAACGCATCGGTGAGCGCTTTGGCAGCTACGGAATCGAGATACTGGACCACGAGTCCGGAGTACGCCGTTCGAGCTTGTACAGCATCGAAAACGACAGGCGCGTGTGTCGCACTTACGCCGTGGTAGAGTTTCTTGAACAGGCATCTCGTGAAATGGCCGGCGCGCATGAAGAAATTCTCGCGGGCAACTCGATTGGTGCCACGTTCAAGGCAACTGGCTGGCACATCAGGAAAGAGACGCTTCACGTCGGCAGCATGCCTCTCAGGGACTCGCAGCATGCCATCGCCGCACTGATGAATCTTGAAGAGTCTGCAATTCTGAGCACTCATGCATACCGGCTCATTCTCGAGAAAAACGCACGATTAGTTCATTACGCGACCATCATCGAGACACACCACCCCGAATATCTGACGGAATCCGAGCTGCATCAACTCTACGATCTGGACCCTGGATCGAAGCTGGAGCCACAAGCGCTAAGAGCGCTTACCGACCTGGCCTGAACACTACAGCAGCTAGTTTGTCGCATTGCTACAATCCGACTACACTCGCGAACCATCTGCGCACCATTAAATGTCGTGCAGGTTAAGCGCTGGTTCAGCTAGCCTGCGCTATTCTTGGCCCAACATCGACGAGTTCGTCGAAGACCAACGGGCCTGGAGGCACTATGAGCACTCGATTGCGACCAGATTATGTCAAATTAGCATGGCTGCCGATATTGCTGTTTTGCTGGCCGGCAATGAGCAGTGCGCAGGTCCCGGTGGACAGCAGCGGTGAGCCACTTGGCGAGGTCGAGAGAAGCTCCGGCTACTCCCTGACCGGCACGGAAGACATTCCCTTATTGACTGCTGCAGAACTCGAAGAACTCGTCGGGCCCATCGCCCTCTACCCGGATGATTTGCTGGCCATCGTGTTGTCGGCCTCTGCATACCCACTACAGGTCGCCCAGGCAGGACGATTTCTCGACGATCTGATCATCGATTCATCATTGCAACCCAAGGAATCCTGGGACGACTCTGTCGTCGCCCTGACAAATTATCCCGAAGCCGTCGAATTGATGAACGACGACCTCGACTGGACCTGGCGTCTCGGTGAGGCCGTCGTCGCACAGCAATCCGATGTCATCGCGGCTGTGGAAGCATTTCGGGACCGCGCCTACGCGGCCGGCAACCTCAAGAGCGATGAATACCAAACCATCTCAAAAGAAGACGGCATCATTGAAATTACGCCCGTCGAAGACGACGTTATCTACGTGCCCTACTACGAACCCGAAAGCGTCGTTGTTTACCAGACTCGCCCGGTGTACCACTACTACCCGCACGCCTACCCGGTGTATTACTACCCGTACTCCTTTGGCCACGCGTTTCATCATAATTTCTTCTGGGGCGTGACAACCGCGTTTTCGGTGGGTTGGCACAGTCAATCACTGCACGTTTATCATCACAGTTATTACGGCCATCCTTACTATGGTCATTCGTATTGGGATCACTGGTGGTATCGCAGCCCATCGATCAATGTTTACAACCATCATTATGGCCATGATTACAACCGTCACTGGAACCACGACCGTTACGGCGCCGGCGACTACTGGCACCCGCAGACCCGTCAAACGGTCCGCGCACACGATCAACGCGTAACGCGCACACGCTATTATCCGAGCTCCAACACGAGTTCGAATCTCGAAACGACGCCTGGTGGAAGAACGAGCGACAGGCCACGAGCGGGTCGCTCACATTCCACGCAGCGCGGGAATTCTTTCAGCGATGCGAGGACAGGAATTGATTTTCGAGATCGCCCCACGACGATACGCCCCGCGACCGTGACACAAAGCGGTGGCAGCGAACGTAGAGGGCGCAGCGACCGTTTAACGACGGCACGGCCGAGCATCAATACGTCTGGACGGCGCAGCGACAGCCAGGGATCGCGTGATTTTCCGGCACCGTCTCAGACCGCAAGGAGCCGTTCGACAAGCCGTCAGCTTGAGAGAGCGCGACCCGAGTTACGAGCGTCGGGTTCTGTGGTGACGACTGTGCGTCCGCAATCATCGCCACGTCCGCAGCTCATGGCGCGACAGAGCCATTCTCGACAGAGTGCTCCGAGCCGGAGCCATTCCAGACAAAGTGCTCCGAGCCGGAGCCATTCCAGGCAGAGCGCGCCGAGCCAGAGCCATTCTCGACAGAGTGCACCAAGCCAGAGCCAGTCTCACCGGGCTGATTCGTCGTCATCGCATTCCAACAAGGCTGCTGGCCGCAGGAGTGATTCAAGCGGGTCGAGACGAAGGCACTGATACCAGCGCCTGGCGCGCCGTTTATTTCGAGTCTTGAGTGTCGCCGTCCGGTGTCGCGACATCGTGCATGTCAGAGGTCAATTCCCAGGCGATATAGGCGACACAGCCCGCCACGAAAATGCCGAGCAGCACAAGTATGATCGGAAACAGGGTTTGCATGGTGCAGATCTTACCATTGCCCGGCGTGACTATCGCTTAATTCGGGCCGGCGAATCCGGGACCGGCCGTAGGGCAGCCGACCCGGAAGCTCAAGATCAGCACCAAAACGCCGATAACCATTGCGTGGTTAAGCGTCCTTCAGTCTCGTTCGCACGGAGAAGACATGCATATTGGCGTCAGGCGAAAGGCCGGGTCCAAGGAATGATCATGCTCGATCGATCCTGAGCTAAGGATGCGCAACGCAAACACTCGGGGTCGCAGAGGCCGATCTAATGGAAGAACTGGAAAAGTATCGTCGGCGCGTCAGGGAACTCGAGCAAACCCTGGCCGAGCGGGAATTGCGACAGGCAGCGGACACACAGGAATTATCCCGCCTGGCGCTGGCATTTCAATCGGCCAAGATCAGGGCTTGGTGCTGGACGGCCGAGAACCGGCTGACCCATTACCTTCCCGCCGCTGTGGACGTGTACGACTCCCAAGGCAGGAACACCAACCAGGCTTCACTCACCGAGCAAAAGATCCTTGCTGCCATCCATCCCGATGACAGAAAACGCGTGGCGTCGAAATGGAACCAGGCCCACGAGGAACATTTGCCTTACGAGATCGAATATCGGCTTATACCTGCCGGCGACGAGGTGCGTCATAACTACGAAATTGCGACGCCGGAATTCGATAAGTCTGGTCGATATCTGGGGCATTTCGGCACATCTCAGGACATCACCGAAGTCCGGCAGGTTGAAGACGCATTGCGCGAAAGTGAAGCCAAGTTCAAGCATGCAGCCCGGAGCGCCAGGCTGGGCCACTGGAGCTTTGACGTCAAGGCCGGTCGGTATCTGGGCGTTTCCGCGGACATGCTTATCCGGTTGAGTTCGGGACCCACTATATCTTGTGTTTAGTACGAACCATCAATGTGAGCGCACGCAAGAACGCCGGCCCAGGCCAAAAACGGCGATTGAAGCGGAAGGTGTATTCATCCAGATAGGCTTGTAGATACTTTGGCTCAATACGCCCGTGATGAGTTCCTTGCAACCACGCCTTCAAATTGGAAAACACTCGATGAATGTGCGGCAGAATGTGTGTGACATTACGGCCCTTGCCCTGAACGGTTCGTTGGTGGACATAGCCGGAACGTTTCAGTCGTCTGTAGCCGTCCCATCCATCAGTGTGCACGATGGCGCCCGGTTGAATTTCTTGTTCAACAAATCCGGACAGAGAGTTCGCCGAAGCGTCGGCAACGACACGCAGTCGCAGCCGGCCTGCCCGTTCGCGCCGCTTGCCCGTCTTGGGTTTGCTGAAGGGTCTGACCTCGATACCGCCCACCACCAAGACCTTATCACCGCCACGGCCGTCCCGGTCAGGGTCTTTGCCGCCAATAAACGTCTCGTCAACCTCGACCTCCCGGTGCAATAACTCCCGTCCTGGGACAACCAGGCTAGCGCGTACTTTATGTAGCATTTGAAAGGCGGTCTCATAGCGCTTTAGCCCCAACTGGCGCTGGAACTGTAAGGCAGAAATGCCAGGCGTGAGTGTGGCGATGAACAGCACCGCATGAAACCAGGTGAGTAAGCCCTGGCGCGAACCGTGCAACACGGTTCCGGCGGTGAGGCTGACTTTGTGACCGTTGCTACACTCAACCAAACGCTTGCCGTCTAATGACCAGCCACGCTCCACAGCACATCTTGGACAGACAAATCCCTCCGGATATCGAACCCGGAAAAGAAATTCCTCACAATCGGTCTCAGTGCGAAAACGAGCGCTGAATTCGATGAGCGACTGCGGCGGGTTGAGCACCTGAGCAAGCTTGATCGGATCTGGCAGTGCCATGCACAAACACTACATATAGTGGGTGCCGAACTCAACCGGATAAGCATGTCCGAGGAATATGCACGTATCTTCGGCTACACAGTGGATGAGTTTCTGAAACGTCCAAAAATCTCAGACCAGGACATAGAGCTGATACACCCGGAGGACCGGGCCAAGGTCCTCGCGGCATATGCAAAGGGCGAATACGTGGACATTGAGTTCCGCGTCCTGCGTGCGGACGGGAGTGTCCGTACGGTCCACGAGTGGGGTGCACGGGTAGTTGACACGCGGCGGTCGGGCAAGACAGGTTCGACGGTACCATGCAGGACCTCACCGAGCTCCGGAAGGCCGAAGCAGACAGCCAGGCCAAGAGCGATTTCCTGGCCAACATGAGCCACGAAATTCGCACACCGATGAACGGCGTGATCGGCATGACCAGCCTGCTACTCGACAGCGAACTGGACCGGGAGCAATACGAGTGCGCCCTGACCATCAAGCGCAGCGCCGAATCCCTGCTCGATATCATCAACGACATCCTCGATTTCTCCAAAATCGAGGCTGGCAAGCTCGACCTGGAGATCGTCGATTTCGACCTGGGTACGCTGTTGGAAGACCTTGCGAGCACGATGGCCTTCAAGGCAGGAGACAAGAAACTGGAGCTGATCTGCCCGGCGGACCCGGTGGTCGATCAATGGTACCAGGGCGACCCGGGCCGTATCCGCCAGATCCTGACCAACCTTGTCGACAACGCGATCAAGTTCAGCGAGACCGGCGGCGAGGTCGTCGTACGCCTGGAATGTACTGACCACGACAAACAACGCAGCATGTTGCGCTTTGAGATCACGGACACCGGCATCGGTCTCACACCTGAGGAACGCCAGAAACTGTTTCAGCAATTTACCCAGGCCGACTCTTCCACGACCCGCCGCTACGGCGGGACCGGACTGGGTCTGTCGATATCCAAGCAACTCGTGGAAATGATGGGCGGTGAAATTGGCGTCACCAGTGACCCCGGCAAGGGCTCAACATTCTGGTTCACGCTCGATCTGGGCAATGCTGTGGCAAGGTCCCCTACCCGTCGCAGCGACGCGCTGCACAATGGCCATCAGGTAACTCGCAATACAGCCCACGAACAGCCGCAGTTTCAGGCGCGAGTGCTGGTGGTGGACGACAACCTGACCAACCAGGCCGTGGCGCGGGGCATGTTGCAGAAGTTTGGCGTCACGATCGACATGGCCAGCAACGGCATCGAAGCTCTCAGCGCACTCGAAGCACGTCACTACGACCTGGTCTTCATGGACTGCCAGATGCCGGAGATGGATGGCTACGAAGCCGCCGGACATATTCGGGTTCCGCAATCGCTGGTGCGAGACCACAACATTCCCGTGATCGCCATGACCGCGCACGCCATGCAGGGCGATCGTGAAACATGCATTAAGGCAGGGATGAATGATTACGTCGCCAAACCCATCGACGCTTCGAAGCTGCGGCGAGTGTTGGAGCGATGGTTGCCTGCCGATTGTTGCTCGGGCACAACTCCGCAGAAAGCACCCGACCAGAATGCAGACCAGCCGAAATCCGCAACAACAGTGCACGAACTGGATGGCGACCAGGCTCCCGCCGATCCGGTGTTCGATGATGCCGTAATGACTGACCGACTGATGGGAGATGCAGCGCTGATGCGCAGCGTGGCCGAAACCTTTCTTGACGATATGACCGATCAAATCGAAATACTCAAGACCGCTGCCGCTGCCGGTGATGTGCAACGAGCCACCACCCAGGCGCACAAGATCAAAGGGGCGGCCACCATCATCGGCGGCAGGGAATTCTGTGCCCGCGCCCTTGAGATTGAGAAGGCATGCCAAACCGGGGAATTGCAGGCGATCTGTCAGGAGTTGCCGCAGCTGGAGCAGTCTTTTGTGCAACTCGCGGCAGCGATGAAGGAAGCATTGTTTTGAAACTATTGATCGCCGAAGACGATCTTACTTGCCGCGTCATGCTGGACGCTGTAACTCGCCAGTGGGGCTATGAGACCGTCGTCGTGGCAGACGGCGAGGCCGCCTGGCAAGCGCTGCAGGAGCAAGACCCGCCCCGTCTGCTGCTGTTCGATTGGATGATGCCCAAACTCGACGGCCTGGAATTGTGTCGGCGTATCCGCAATCAAAAGACAAGCGACCCGCCTTTTATCATTCTGCATACGGCGCGCACTGATACCGAGGATATTGTGGCCGCGCTGGAAGCCGGGGCGAATGACCACATTGCCAAATCGTTCGACAACGCCGAATTGCGGGCACGTCTGCGGGTCGGCTCACGAATGCTGGACCTGCAGACGGAATTGAACCGCACAATAGGTCACCGCAAACGTGCGGTGGACCTGGCTGACCAAAGGGCGCAGGAGCTAGAACAACAAAAGCGAGAGCTCGAGGACACCATAGAGCAGCTGGACCAGGTACATTCGCAGCTTTCCCAGGCGCAGAAGCTGGAGTCGATCGGTCAGCTGGCGGCGGGCATTGCGCACGAAATCAACACGCCCACACAATACGTCAGCGATAACACGATGTTTCTGCAGAGCGCTTTTTCTGGCCTGATGGCGGCCGTGAAAGGCAGTGAGGTTCTGCTCGAGGCAGTTCGGCAGGGTACGGCCGGGCCCGATGAGATCGCGCAGTTCGAAGCCGTGCTGAAGAAAGCCAAGCTCGAATACCTGCAGAAACAGGTACCGCCGGCCTTCGAGCAATCGCTGGAAGGTCTGGAGCGGGTCAGCCGCATCGTCGGCGCCATGAAAGAGTTCTCGCATCCCGCCCAGGAGAAGACCGAGGTGGATCTGAACCGGGCGATTCAGAGCACGATTACGGTAGCCTCCAACGAGTGGAAATACATCGCCGAGATGCACACCGAGTTCGATCCCGAACTGCCACTGGTGTCGTGTCTGCCGGGGGATTTCAACCAGGTGATCCTCAACATCATCGTCAATGCCGCCCATGCGATCAGTGATGTGGTCGGTGACGGCGCCGAGGGCAGGGGCACGATCACCATTAGTACAAAGCAGGTGGATGAGCAGGTGGAGATCCGCATCAGCGACACCGGGACGGGCATGCCCGCCGAGGTCCGGGAACGAATATTCGATGCCTTTTTCACGACCAAGGAAGTCGGCAAGGGCACCGGCCAGGGACTGTCCATCGCCTACAACGTGGTGGTCGAGAAACACGGCGGCAGCATTGACGTGGAGTCGGAGCCCGGTCAGGGCACGACCTTCGTCATCCGGCTGCCGCTGCAGGAGCCGGCAGTGGGAGCCGAGGATCAGGCGGCATGACAATTAGGTTTGTCGATGCAGGTGATAGCGAGAATCAGTCGGGACGTGCGAGGAATTTGCACCGCATTGCCTCGTGCAGCTTCGGCGGATATTCATCAGCAATGAGGTTGCGCACATGCGTCTCGGCAATCAACACCTGGTCTTCTGCAATCTTGCAAAGCGAGCGAGCGTCATCCAGTGCGTCTGACGCCGCCGTCAAAAGCTTTGGCTTGACTGAATCCGATCTGGCACGAAGTTTTTCAAGCCTGGCAACGGCCTTGTTGACTGCCTTTTGAGCGCGATCCGCCCCGCGGTATCGAGATTTAAGTTGCCGGGCACCGACGCGCAACTGACCCCAACCAGAGTCAATAAGGGCACGATAGAGAACAAACATCGCTATCGCGCTCGCAATCACGAGGGCGAGCACCAAGGCCCAATTCCGAGAGGCAATTTCGAGAGTCACCACAAAACACTAGCGTAATTGGGTTGGCTGTGCCGCGACATACTGTCGATTTCGCGGCAAATATAACGCTAAATGCGTTACATATTATTTACATTTACTCTACAATGTCCAGTATCTTGAAAACCAAGATCTCGACACTGAACCTGCGCATCAATCCTGCAATCAAGGATGCGGTCCGCGAGGCGGCCGCGCGCGAACATCGCAGCGTTGCGAATATGGTTGAAATGCTGATCCGCCGCCATTGCGATCAATCCGGTATCACGATTCCCGAACAATCCGATCTTTTCCCGAGGAACGAGAATGAATGAAAAAATGTTGAAAGCCATGGTTGCCGCCGGCGCCGTCAAGAAAATCAACATTATCGCCAGCGGCGCGCGCTTCCACGTCGTGGCCAACACGCCAAACGGGACAATCACGGCCGAAACACAAAAGGGTAAGGTGAAAACGTGGGTTACGCTCGACGCTGCCGCGAAGTGGGTGCGTGGACTGGGCGTCGGCCGAGCTCATATCAACCTGACGCACTGGCAGCCTGGACAGCGTGAGCTTTCGGTCTAAGACTTCTATCCCACCCAGTTTCTTCGGCAGGGCCGTAGCGGTGAAATTGAAAACGTTAGACGATTACTCTGAATCTGCGGACGGCCAGTCTGCGCCGAGCGGAAATGGCTTTGTCTCCGAATTAAACGTCAAGTAAAGACCTATCTGATAGATATAGCTTGCGAGGCTCTTGCCGAATCGTCGCAGCTGTGGGTTTGTATCGCCTGTGAAGAGCACCCATAGGAAACCGAGCACGATGACGGCTGTGCCTACGAAACCCGCCAGGCTGATCAATGCACAGGAAACCAGCATAAAGACAAGTCGCAGCCAAGTCGTACTGGACCTAAGATTTTTCTCAATTGCTGAACTGCTGTCCTCGTCTTCAACAGCAATACTATCTGCGGTGAGGTTGTCGTCACTCATGGGTCGTCTCCTCTTCCGATGCAGCCCTATACCTCTTGAACGCACGGGCATGCCCTATTGTCACAGCATTCGACCCAGGGAACCAGCAAAAGATCCGTGCTAGGAAAAAACATTCTGAAATTAAGTCCAGCCCGGAGGCTCCTGTCACAAGGGCCAGACGACAAGGATCATCGGGACCGAAACGGCGACAATCAGGATCTCGAGCGGCAGGCCCATGCGCCAGTAATCACCGAATCGATAGCCACCGGGCCCCATGATCAGCGTATTGTTCTTGTGGCCGATTGGCGTCAGGAATGCGCAGGATGCCGCGACGGCGACGCCCATAAGGAATGGGTCCGGGCTTACGCCAAGCCGTGTGGAAATCTCAACAGCGATCGGTGCTGCTATGACCGCGGTCGCGGTGTTATTCATGACATCCGACAGTGTCATTGTCACGATAACGAGCAGCAAGAGCACGATAGCCGGGGAAAACCCCGATGACACATCGACAATGCCAGCGGCAATCAATGCCGTACCGCCCGTATCCTGCAGCGCAGATCCAATCGGAATCATCGAGCCGAGCAAGACGATTACAGGCCATTCAATGGAATTGTAGACTTCCCGAATCGGCACCATATTGAAGACAATATAAAGCGCCGCAACGCAGCCGAGCGCGACGGGCAGATAGACCAGTCCGACGCTTGCCGCCGTGATCGCGCACGCGAACAGACCAACCGCAAGCCACACTTTCTTGCGTTGAATAACCCGGTGACCGCGGTCGGCCAAAGGCAGCAGTCCCAGGCGCCCCGTCACATCGCCTAGGCGCTCGTCAGACCCTAAGAGCAACAGAACATCGCCTGGCTCGAGATCGAGATTGCGCACGTTTTCCCGAAATCGTTTGCCCTGGCGCGATACACCGACAAGCGCGACCCGGTAGCGATACAGCAACCGCAATGACCTGGCCGAGCGACCCGCCAGTTGCGACGACTCCTGTACAACGACTTCGTTGAGCATAAGATCATCGGCCTCGAGCTGCCCTGCTCCTCTGCCAACGTATTCAAGTTCGAGCGTGCCCAGAGCCTCTTCCAGGCTGTCCGGACTGGCCTCGATAACGAGTAAGTCGCCCGCTTTGATCTCGGCGACTCGAGCCAGACCCGGGAGCCGGCGCCCGCGCCGGCTAAGGCCGACAATTTCTACACCGCTCTTATCCGCCAGTTGATCGAGGTCGCGTACCTTGCGACCAATAATGCCTGATCCTTCGGGGACTCGAACCTCGGTAATGTAATCTGCAAGATCGAAGAGCTCCTGAGCCGGGTCGGCCGAACGCCGATCGATGGGCAACAGTCGCCAGCCAATCAAGGCAACATAGGCAATACCGACCGCCGCGCATGCCAATCCAACCGGTGCGAAGTCAAACATCTTGTATGACTCGCCGAGCACGTCGCCGCGAAATTCGGCGATCACAATGTTCGGTGGCGTGCCGATCAATGTGATCATGCCCCCCAGTATCGATGCGAACGACAATGGCATCAGTGACAAGGACGGGCTGCGACCGCTCTTTTTTGCCGCCTGAAGATCGACAGGCATGAGTAATGCGAGCGCCGCGACGTTGTTCATGACTGCGGACAGACCGGCCGCGAGTCCAGACATAATGGCGACGTGCGATGCAAGTCGCCGACTCCCGGCAACGACGTAACGCCCGAGCAGTTCGATCACGCCTGAATTTGACAATCCGCGACTGATAATGAGAACGAGCGCAATAATGACCGTAGCGGGATGGCCGAATCCCGCAAAGGCCTGATCTTTGGGTACCAGGCCTGTCAGCAGCGCGACAAGCAAGGCGACGAAAGCGACGAGGTCGTAACGCCACCGACCCCAGATCAAAAAGACGAAGACAAAGAACAGGAGACCGAAAAGCAGTGCCTGATCGGATGTCACAATTACTAGTCTCGTGCAGCTGATTGAGCCGACGACGATACTCGATTCGCGGACTGATTGCCGCGCCACGGCCCCGTCCATGCGTGCGGATCACTAGCAAAGCAGGATACGATCGCATTATGCCGATCATTGTCATCTTGCTCGTAGTTGTCGCCGTTGTCTTCGGGCCCGGGCTCTGGGTTCAATATGTGCTCAAACGTTACAGCAAGCCAAACGATCGTTATTCGGGTACTGGAGCGCAGCTTGCACGACACCTTCTCGACAGCAATGGATTGCATGGCGTAGTTGTGGAAGCCACTCCTGACGGTGATCACTACGACCCTGAAGCGAAGGCCGTCAGGCTCACACCCGACAAGTTCGATGGCCGCTCGTTGACTGCCATTACCGTTGCAGCTCACGAAGTCGGACACGCGCTTCAAGATCAACAGGGTTACGCACCGCTACGGATTCGAAGCAGACTGGTGCGCGCGAGTCGAAAAATTGAACGCCTGGGCGCTGGTGCGCTGCTCGTGTCCCCGTTTATCGGTGCTCTGACGCGGATTCCCGCGCTCGGAGTTGTGATGTTTGGAGCCGGATTTCTGACCTTGGCGACCTCGACGCTGGTTCATTTCGTGACCTTGCCCACCGAATTCGACGCCAGCTTCGCGCGAGCCCTGCCAATGCTCGACAAGTACGACATTCTCAAGTCAGTCGACCGCCCGCACGCCAGGCGTCTGCTCAGAGCAGCTGCGCTGACCTACGTCGCGGCATCGCTTATGAGTTTGCTCAATATCGCCCGCTGGTGGGCGATACTGCGGCGCTAAAAAAAGGTGTCCTAAAAAGGTGTCAGCTCCCATGTCTCAGTGTTGGTGAAATTTGCCGAAAATTCGCTGGTTTAGGCGCCTTCGCGCTGCTATTATCCGCGCCCGATGGCCCGTCCGACTTGGCTTCGCGGAGTTTTTGGGCAAACTCGAAGGCATCTCAGGACCGGCAAGGATTTGTTGCACTCACTTCCGTTAAGTGCCCGGCGTTGCTTTTGCGACAGCGTAAGAGCAACAGCACATGAAGCTCAGGCGCAGTGGTAGCCAGGACTAAACGACGACAGAGTTACGAACATGATTGACCTTAGCACCTACAGAAATATCGGTATTTTTGCCCACGTTGATGCGGGCAAGACTACAACGACCGAACGCATTCTCAAACTCACGGGCAAGATTCATAAGACCGGTGAAGTCCATGACGGTGAGGCTACAACTGACTTCATGGAGCAGGAACAGGAGCGCGGCATAACGATTCAATCGGCTGCGACCAGCTGCGAGTGGGATAAGCATCGCCTGAATATTATCGACACGCCAGGACACGTCGACTTCACGATCGAGGTCTATCGCTCCCTGAAAGTACTGGACGGTGGTATTGGCGTTTTCTGTGGCTCCGGCGGTGTCGAGCCGCAATCGGAAACAAACTGGCGCTATGCCAACGATTCCAAAGTCGCGAGAATCATTTTCGTCAATAAACTCGACCGTATTGGCGCGGACTTTCTGCGTGTCGTAAAGCAGATCAAAGAAGTCCTGGGCGCAAACCCAGTGGTCATGACGCTGCCAGTAGGCATCGAGGACGAATTTATCGGCGTCGTGGATCTGCTGACGCAAAAAGCCTGGATCTGGAAATCAGCTGAGGATCCTGAAGATTACGAGATCCAGGAGGTTCCTGAGGACATGCTGGACCTCGTCGCCGAATGGCGCGAGAAGCTTATCGAGACCGCGGTCGAGCAGGACGACGATCTTTTGGAGCAGTATCTCGAGGGCAACGAGCCGTCCGTCGACGATCTCAAACGCTGCATTCGCAAGGGCACAATCGCCCTCGATTTCTTCCCGACCTACGGTGGTGCTGCCTTTAAAAACAAAGGTATACAGAACATACTTAATGCAGTTGTTGACTTCTTGCCGGATCCCACTGAAGTCACACCTCAACCCGAGATCGATCTCGAGGGTAACCAGACAGGTGGCGTTGCGATCGTTGATCCGGACGGACCTCTGCGTGCGCTCGCGTTCAAGATCATGGATGACCGCTTCGGAGCATTAACGTTTACGCGGATCTACTCGGGTACCCTGAAAAAGGGTGACAATGTCTTGAATACGTTCACGGGTAAGACCGAACGTATCGGCCGCATTGTTGAGATGCACGCCGACGCGCGCATAGAACTCAGTTCGGCACAAGCCGGCGACATCATCGCACTGCTGGGCATGAAGAACACGCGTACAGGACACACGCTCGCCGACGTTGACAACCCGGCGACGCTCGAACCGATGGTGTTCCCGGCTCCTGTGATTTCAGTGGCGATCCACCCCAAGGACAAGGCAGGAACTGAAAAGATGGGCGTTGCGTTGAACAAGATGGTTCAGGAAGACCCATCCTTCCACGTTGCGACTGACGAAGACTCTGGCGAAACCCTGCTCAAGGGCATGGGCGAGTTGCACCTCGACATCAAGGTCGACATCCTGAAAAGGACGCATGGCGTCGAAGTCGACATGGGCAAGCCCCAGGTCGCGTATCGCGAGACGATTACAAAACTGATCGAAGACGTGTATACGCATAAGAAACAATCGGGCGGTTCGGGTCAGTACGGCAAGATCGAATATACGATTGAGCCAGCCGAGACGAACGAGGGTTATGTGTTCGAATCAAAAGTTACTGGCGGCAGCGTGCCCCGTGAATACTGGAGTGCGATCGAAAAAGCATTCAAAGTGTGTATGGTCGAAGGCACCCTCGCCGGTTATCCGCTGCTGGACGTCAAGTTCACGCTGTTGGACGGCGCGTTCCACGCTGTCGACTCGTCCGCTCTAGCGTTTGAGATCGCTACCAAGGCCGCCTATCGCCAGTCGGTGCCCAAAGCGGCCCCGCAACTGCTTGAACCGATAATGAGAGTGGATGTCTATACACCGGAAGACAATGTTGGTGATGTGATTGGTGACTTGAATCGCCGTCGCGGCATGATCAAGTCTCAGGAGGCAGGTCCAACCGGTGTTCGTGTTAAAGCTGATGCGCCGTTGGCCGACATGTTCGGCTACATAGGCCACTTGCGTACACTGACATCCGGACGCGGCCAATTCTCAATGGAGTTTTCACATTACGCGCCGTGCCCGCAGAACGTTGCAGACGAAGTCATCAGGGAAGCGCAAGAACGCAAGGCTGCCAAGTAGGCGCCCAAAGTTCCCAGTGTTAAATCTACGTCGTCGTTGCCGTATCAGGCGCGAAAAACCAACTCACGATTTTACGAGTTCGTGCAAAACCATCAAGCTGCAACATATACAGCGACGGAATTAAAAAGAGCGTGATCACCGTTGCGAACACGATGCCAAAGCTCATCGAGATGGCCATCGGAATGACGTACTGCGCCTGAACACTGCGCTCGAGCAAAATCGGCATCAGGCCGATCGCGGTCGTAAATGACGTCAGGATGATCGCTCGAAAACGCAGAGTCCCTGATTCTATAACCGCCTGCCGGATCGGAACGCCACTTTGCCTGGCCTTGTTGATGAAATCGACCATGATGAGGCTATCGTTGACAACCACGCCGGACAAGGCAACCAGGCCAAAAAGCGAAAACATGCTGATCGCCTTGCCCATCACTACATGGCCGATGACAGCACCGATCAGACCGAATGGGATCACGGACATGATGACCAGCGGTTGACCATAGGAATGCAGCGGGATCGCGATCAATGCATAAATCAAAAACAAGGCGGCAATCGACGCAACCGACAGATTCCTCTGAAAATCCTGCGTTTCCTTGCTCGCGCCTTCCAGTCCGTAGCTAACGCCGGCATGACGAGACAGAAGTTCGGGAATAAAGTCTTCGGTAATGGATTTGATTATTTCTCCAGGCTCAACGATCTCGGAGTCAATATCCGCAGATACGGTCACCGTCCGGGCTCGATTGAGCCGGTCTATCCTCGAATAACTTTGGCCAAACGAAAGGTTTGCCACAGATTCGAACGGCACCTCATCCCCCGCAGGAGTACGAATGCGCATGTTCTCAAGATCGGCTATCGAGCGACGGTCCTCGCGCGGGTAGCGAACCATGACCTTGAGTTCATCTTTGCCGCGCTGAATGCGCTGTACCTCTTCACCGTAAAAAGCCTGCCGAATCTGCCGCCCCAGGGATGCCATGGTCAATCCTAAGGCCTCCGCCTCAGGCTTGATCGATAACTTGATCTCCTGGCCGCCACTGAACGACGATTTTCGGATATCGAATACTCCTTCGAACTCACCCACCTTCGTCTCAAGTTCGTCGGCGGCACTCTCCAGGGCAAGATAGTTATCACCGCTGAGACGAAAACTCAGCGCTGCTCCGCCGCCGAAGTTATTACCTCCCGAAAATGTCAGTTCCTTGACACCCGGGATCTCCCCGACCCGCTCTCGCCACAGATCGGATATTTCGTCCCCGTCCATCGCGCGACCGACGACCATCGGCATCTCGACGAATGAGAGCGCACCAGTATCTCCGTTGGTAAATGAGCCGACGTGGGAGATCATCGGATCAAGACCGGGGTTGTCCAGAATATACTCTTCGTTGAGGTCCAGAATTGCAGCTTCGATTCTGTCGAGCGCCGCGTTGCGAATCTCCGGCGCCGTACCGCTTTGCATTTGCAACTCCATGCGGATGAAGTCACCCGGAACTTCCGGAAACATAACGACTCGTACCGCGCCACTTCCGAGCAGACCAATCGTCAAGGTCAACGCGCCGATAAATATTGACACTGTCACACCGCGATTGTCGACCGCACGTTCGAGCCAAGGCTGATAGTGGTTAGTGATCACTGACTGCAGGCCATGCTGTGTGCGCCGCTGGATTTTCTGGAAAAATCTTGGCACGCGCTGCAATAGTCCAATTCTGCGCTGCGGGTTGAACAGGTCCTCCTCATCAATCGGTTTGATCTTGGCGTGCACCAGGTGAGCGGGGAGAATCAGTTTCGACTCTACGAGCGAAAAAAGCAGACACAAGGTCACGACCATGGCCATGGCCTCAAAAAACGGGCCAACGATTCCCCCGACGAATAGCATTGGCGCGAACGCCGCTATCGTCGTCAATACACCGAATGTGGCCGGGACAGCAACTTTTCGAGCTCCCTGCACGACGTTGTCTATCGTGTGCCCATCAGCCCGTATTTTCGTGTAGACGCTCTCGCCGATAATAATTGCATCGTCCACGACGATACCGAGAACGATTATGAAACCATACAAACTGATCATGTTGATCGTCACGGGCCAGGGACCATGAGGCATCAGCCAAATAGCCCCGAGGAACGTGATCGGAATACCGATGATGACCCAGGCGGCGACTTTCATGCGCAAGAACAATGACAGAACAAGAAATACGAGCAGCGCGCCCTGCCACATATTCGTCATCATCATGCTCAACCTTTCGTTCAGATAGTGTGAGCGATCAACCCAGATATCCATTTCAACGCCGGCGGGCAGGCTGGCCGATTTCTTTTCGATGTATTCGCGAACGGCAGCGGCGGTATGGAGTTCATTTTGCTGACCACTTGCGAGTACTCGCAGCGTCGCCGTTGGCTCCCCATCGAAGCGACCATAACCCTGGGTTTCCACGAAGCCATCTTTAATTGTCGCGACGTCACCCAATGTCAATCTTGTGCCATCGGGGTAGGTACGCAACACAAGGTGGGCGAACTCACGCCCGGTGTAGACCTGCCCCTCGGTGCGCAGCAGTATGTCGCCACCTTGCGTATTGATTGTCCCACCCGGCATGTCAATCGATGAATTGCGGATTGCCTGGGAAATCTCGGTCATGGTCAGAGCGTATTCACGAAGCACATGTTCTGATACTTCGATGCTGATTTCGTAATCCCGATCACCGAGAAACTGGACCTGGTTAATCTCGGGAATCATCATGAGCTCGTCACGAACTTCCTGGGCAATCGACTTTCGTGAAAAATCATCCAGATTGCCGTGAATAGCCACAAACACGACATGGATGGGCACTTCTTGTTTATAAATGACCGGTTTTTCGGTCAGTGCCGGAAACGTTGATATTGCATCCACACGGGTTTTGATTTCACTGAGGACCTCGTTGATATCGGCATCACTCGAAACTTCGGCCGTCACCGAGCCCAAGCCTTCCCTCGCGAAGGAATTGATTTCAACGATCCCGTTCAGGTCCTGAATCGCTTCTTCGATTTTGATGACAACGCCTTCCTCGACCTCTTGCGGCGCTGCACCCAGGTAGGGAACCCGTACCTGGATCGTATTGAGTTGGAAATCCGGAGTGGTTTGTTTACGAATCGTAAATACTGAAATAACACCGGCAACGATGATGAACCACATCAGTAAATTGGCGGCCACATGATTACTGGCAAACCAGGCGATGATGCCTTTCTCGCTTGTCGATCTACGCTCCTGCATAGTTATTCCTCGCCAACGCGCGAAGCGAGTTTCTCGTCATCGCCAAGCGCCTTCTCGGCCGCAATGGACTCCGCCGTGCGCACGGACATGCCGTTGGTCGGAGCTTCAATTGCAGTCGTCGCAATACTCTCGCCTGCCACCACACCACCGCTCAGATAAGCGAACTCGGCGTCAGCTCGGACCACGTCTACCGTACGGATCTCCAGTTTGTATTCATCGTTCACAACCAGGACCTGGTCCGCCCCGCGAACTGCCGCTCGCGGCACGCGAATGACATCAAGCACCGTAGAACCTTGAATTTTGGCACTGACAAACGTGCCGATAGGCAACGGTATTCCCTGCCCGTGTAACTGGTACGGGTCAAGAATTTGAGCAACGGCATAGGTCACGCGGCTTCTTTCGTCGACGACACCCTCTGACCTGACGATCTGCGCGTCCCATTGGGTCAACTGTCCTTTCTGTATGGCAGATAATTTGACAAGCGGTCCGTCCGCAATTCCAGTCTGCCTGATTGCCGACGCATCGGGCATCTCGACGAAGGCGAGATCGTGATCAGTCAGCGGCAATCTGACCTCAGCAATATTGGTTGCAAACGTCACACCCAGCGGCGTGCCTGGATTGACGAACTGTCCCAGGTCGGCATCTTTGCTAAGTACCATGCCTTCATAGGGCAATCGAATATAGGTACGCTCCAGGTTTCGGCGGGCAATGACTAACTCGGCCTGTGCGGATGCGAGGGCGGCGGCGGCCGACGCGAATTCCGATTCGGCACGATAACCCTGACTACGCAATTTCTTCGAACCGTCATATTCGATCTGGCGCTGCTTGACCAATGCTTCAGATTTGTCCACTGCAACGGTGTAATTCGTTGGGTCAATGCGCATTAACACCTCATCCGCCCGGAATATGCCTCCGGCGTTGAATTTGGGTGAAATGCTAACGATCGATCCGGAAATTTCGGCACTTACCGTCGTCTGTGTCCTGGGGCGTACAGTTCCCTGGCTGCGAATTTCGAAGCTCTCAGTCGAGATTTCGAGTCGCATGACATCGACCAGCAGATCGAGCGTTTCGTCCTCGCGTTGCTCCGGTTCGGGCTTCATTGAAATCCACACGACCGTCACAATAATCGGCACGACAATAATAGTGGGTAAAAGGACCCACCGCCGAAGAACAGGTTTCATTCAGACGATTCCAGGATAACTATTACGTATTTTGAGGTTTTTTGATGTAAATAACACGGTTTTGTTCAGTTTAATAAAGAAGCGGCACATACCCTATTATTGCCTTTTTGTGACCTAACTCCATGAAATTCGGTTTGTTTGGCCCCAAACTGCCGGTTCAGTACTGCCAATCGCCCTGTGGCGTTGAAATTTCTGCAAAACGGACCGTTATGTACGAAAAACATTTTGGCCTGAGCAAACGACCATTCCGTGCTAATGCGGCCAGGGCCGATGTATTCGTTGGGCCGCAGACGGCCACTGCAATGGCCGCGCTGAAAAAAGCCCTGGTGGCCCCGGATGCTGTCGTCGTTGTATCAGGACCGGTCGGCGGTGGCAAAACGACCATCGTTAATCGAGCGCTCGAATCAATGGGCGACTCTTCAGTCATAGTGTCCATCGGCCGCATGCGGCTGGCACATGATGAGGTGCTCGAATTATTACTACAGGGCCTGGGCATGCACCAGCCTCCTCCGGGCACAGTGCGGCGATTTACAAGCTTTCGCCGACAGTTGCAGGACTTGGCCCAAAAAAGCACGCGCGTATTCGTCGTTGTAGAAGACGCTCCGCGGATCGGCGCTAACATACTCTCCGAGCTCGAGGCTGTAACTGCATTAGACGCCGGCGAATCGAACGGCGCCAGCATCATCCTGATGGGTGATGCTGGAATTGATGAGCTATTGCGTGATCCAGAGCTTGCGCGGCTCAAACAACGCGTTCGGCTGCGCCAGCCAATCCAGCACCTGTGCGCCACCGAACTCCTTGCCTATCTCAAGCACTGCTTCCGCCTCGTAGGAGCTGAATTCGACACACTCTTTGCGGCAGGCACCGCGGATACACTGCACCAGTTCAGCGGCGGTATTCCACGAGTTGCTAACAGTCTTGTCGAATCGGCGCTGACATCGGCAGCCGAGAAAAATCAGCAGCAGATAAGCGTCGAAATGATTGAACGAATTGCGGCTGACGAGTATGGACTGACCAACAAACACAGTGTTAAAGAGATTGCAAAAGTAGTCGCAAAATCCGATCCTGCGCCGGTTGAGCCCGCGCCATCGGTCCCCGAAGTGATCGAGGCAAGCGTCGATGACGCAATACCCGAGCTGATTCAGGACACGCTACCCGACCTCAAGATTCTTGCACCGAACCTTGCAAATCCGCCTTCGTCGCAGGATGCAGAACCGAGCCTTCCGGTTCTTGAGGAACCGTCGAGTGATACTGCCGAAGACGAAATACCTGAATGGGACCGTGATCCCACGCTAGCTCAATTACGCCCAGACCTTGAGGCCCTCGAGCGTGCAATGTCTGTCGCGCAGGGTGTTGATTCGACAGACGCGGATGCAGACGATGCAGACGATCCGCCTGAAGTCGTAACCACAATAACGCTGGACCGCCAAATTGAGGCCAAAGTCGCAGAAGCTACCGAGGAGCTCAAGAAATCGAAGCCCAAACCCTCGGCCGATCAATCAGACAAAGCTAGTGATGAAAAGAATGCGAGCGATACTGCCGCGACGTCTACAGAACTTCCTGTGTTGACACCACCAACTGTTTCCGGCAAGCCTGTCGTCGAAACTAAAGAAAAGGCCAGTGACCAAGCTGAGGTAAATTCCAAAAAAGAAGACGATGAATTCAACGCAATTGCCGCGCGTCTTGCAAAAGCGAAAACCATTGACGATGTCGATGACAAATTGGCCGAAACCTTGTTCGGTGAAGAATTCAGTATGATCGCGGCCCAGGTTGTGGCGAAAGCGCAGGAAAACGCGTCAGCGAATGACGACGTGCAGCCCGAACCTGATGTACCTGCGGTCGCTGTTGCCGCACCCACGGCAGAGCCTGCGAGCGCAGCAGCCGTCAACGTAGAACAACCCGTGCCACCGTCCAGTAAGCTCGATGTATCCGCATCTCAAAGGCTCGCAACAGTGCGTGCTTTAAATGCGAAAACTGCTCCTGCAGCGGCACCCCCGGCGCCGCCCATTGCGCAATCCCAAACGCCCGCGCCCACAGCCTCGCTCCCTCAGTCCTTCGAACAACAGATCAATACTTCGATGACGGCAACGCTAAAGGCGCTGAAAGTTTCTCAGCAGCCTGTCAATGACGATGACGACGACGATGACGATGACGAGGGCAGCTTCCTCGGGCTCTTCCGTCGATCCTAAGGAGCCCGCTGCGAACCCGAAGCGAGCATGCCATGTGGCGCTTTACCAACTTGGGGCTAATGCGGTGTTGAGTCCTGGGACTCGTCGGTCTCTACAGTGATCTCTTCCGTTTGTGCCGGAGGCACCGTTACAGGCTGCGGTAGTCTGCGCAGTTCCTCGATGATGGCGGGTATGTCCTCTTTGCCGCTCGTGAAAAAAAGGATGTTCAGATCATCCACGACCTCAGTACGTTTCACGGTGCGTGTACTAATGCACTGCCGGCATTTTCAAGCTTTACTTCATCTGCCAAGGACAAAACAGGGGCAGACAGGTTGACCAGGCTGGCCAGTGATATCAGCGTATAAATTTGCTTAATCAGCGTAAGTTCAACCTCGCTAATCTTACGCTGATCGGAATGCCACCAGACTCATTTTCGTATACGAAAGGACTATTCCTGTTCCGCGGCTAACGCCTCAAGACGAACCGCCTCGAACTCGTCACCCTCGTTCCACGTTGGCATTTCGTCGGCATCTGCTATTGCAAGTCCCGTCCAGAAACCGACCAGAGCATCCTGGATCATGCCGTCGAGATTCCAATTCGGATCATACGCATCGGACGGTTGGTGGTAGTGATTATCGGTGTATACATCCGACTGTTCCTTGCCCCACCCCGGCGGGCGATCGACGAAATCCGTACCCGGCTTGAGGTACATCGCGGGAACCCCGATCTTGGCAAAGTTGAATTGGTCGGAACGATAAAAGTAACCCCGGTCGGCAAATTGGTCGGGTTTTACGATACGATCCTGCTCGCCGGCGTATAACTCGACAAACTCATCGATCGATGTCTTGCCAAAACCGACGTACGTGATGTCGTGCGTAGCTCCCCAGATATTGCCGCCATCATAGTTGAGATTGGCCGCGATCTTGCCCGGCCGAAATGTTGGATTGGCAGCGAACCATTGCGAGCCCAACAAACCCTGCTCTTCGGCGCCAACCAGGCACAGCATGATGGTGCGCCGTGGCGCTTGCGGCAACGCTTTGAACGCTCGTGCCATCGCGATAACCTGAGCGACGCCGGCAGCGTTGTCCTTTGCGCCATTGTAAATAGTGTCGCCGTCATCATTTGCCGGACCTATTCCGAGATGATCGTGATGTGCAGAATAGATCACGACTTCGTCTTTCAACACCGGGTCACTGCCGGGAATCAGGCCAATGACATTTGCCGTTTGCGCAGTCGTTATTTCTACGTCCATGCCGACTGAAGTGGAAACGCCCAGATGCACGGGTGCAAAGTCGCGATTGTAGGCAGACTCTCGTATTTCGTCGAGATCCAACCCCGCCATCGCGACCAGCTCCCTGGCAGCGTCCTCGGTCATCCATGCCTTGAACTGGTTGCGCGGCTCTGCGCCCACGGGCAACTCAAATTGCACGCCCGTATTTGACGTCTGCAGAACCTGAAACGGATAGCCGGCCGATGGCGTTGTATGAATAATGATCGCACCGGCCGCCCCGTTGCGCGCGGCATTAAGGAATTTGTAGTCCCAGCGCCCATACCAGAGGCGCGTCTCGCCGGCGAAGAGATTGGGGTCCCAGTCAGGATCGTTATTCATCATCAGGACGATCTTGCCGCCGACATCCGCATCCTTGTAATCATCCCATTCGAATTCAGGTGCCTGTATGCCGTAGCCGACGAACACGACCTCGGCGTCGGTCACCGCAGCACGAGCTTCTTGCACATTGCTGTTGATCATGAACTGGTCCCACTGTTGGAACGTCACTTCCTTGTCATGACCGGCAAAGGTCCAGGTGTCGGGTGGTATCGTGTTGACGCCGACCAGATCAAACGGTTGTTCCCAACCGCCATCGGGCCCGCCGGGCTCGAGCCCCAGATCGGCCATGCGCCCGGCAAGGTATCGGCGTGCTGCCGCATCACCCGCGCTGGCGGGTCCGCGTCCTTCAAATTTGTCGTCAGAAAGCTCCGCAATAATGTCGCGAATAAACTCTTCGTCAATCAGCATTGACGCTTTTTCTGCAGTGACGTTTTCGCCGCTTGCGGAAGCATTCATCGCTTCCTGGCTGCCCGCTGCCGGTTCATCGGCAGTGCAACCGGTCATGCCAATCACTAGGGCCGAAAAAATAATTACTGGTAGTCGTGTCACGTAAAATCCTCCAAAGAACTCAGGCAAATAGTTCAGCAAGAAAATCCTGCATCGCGGCCCATGAGCGCCGGTCAGCCTGTTCACTATAGACAGTACCGAAGTCCGGATCGTTCGCCTCCGGATTCGTGAAAGCATGCATCGTGTTCCCATACGCATGCATTTGCCAGTCGGCACCCATAGCAGTCAGCTCTTTGGCAAGTGATGCAAAATGGTCCGGTGGCGCCATTGGGTCATCCCAGCCGTGCAGCACCAGCACTTTTGCGGTAATCGTATTGCCCTCTGTATTGCCAGGTGGGGCCAGGATGCCATGAAAACTGGCAACACCTGCAAGGTCTTCACCCGTGCGGGCAATGTCGAGAACACTGAGCCCGCCAAAACAATAGCCGATCGCTGCGACATTCTCTGCGTCGACTTCTGATTGCTCGCGCATCGCATTGAGCGACAATAACAATCGCCGCTGCAACATCGCACGATCATCGAGAAACGGTTGCATCAGCGCGGCATTTTCATCGGTGCTGGTGCCGCGAACTCCTTTACCGTAGAGGTCCAGTGAAAACCCAATATAGCCAAGTTCTGCAAGTTTCTGGGCTTTGCTGTCCTCGAAACCAGATCGACCCGCCCATGCGTGCGCCACCATGACTCCGGGGCGCGGATCTTCGACGGCATCGTTCCAGGCCAGCAGCCCTTCGAAAGCAACGTCGCCGTCAGCGTACTTAAGCTGTCGGGTCAGAATACTCAAAATGTTACTCCAGTTTTTCCAGATTCAATGGTGAAACGACGCTTGCGGCGCAACAGAATATTGCCGACCTAATGCCGGTGTATGACCAGAATTTCGACTCTGCCATTCGGCCCGATGTACCACGATGAAATCGTATTGGTGATACTGACGATCAATGCACCGAATATTGCAGACCCGAGACCTGCGATCGAAAAGTTATCGAGCATCGCAGCGACGAGTCCAAACATGGCGGCATTCAGAACCAGCAGGAACAGGCCTAAAGTTATTATTGTGATCGGCAGGGTCAACAATAAAGCGACTGGCCGGACAAACGCATTGACGATGCCGAGCAGGACTGCAGCCAGTATGAAACTGCCCGTACCCGTTATATGCACGCCAGGCACAAGCACGGAAGCGAGATACAGCCCCAACATGGATATAACGGTGCGAACGACAAAACCTTGCATACACCGATTATGCGTTGAAGCCCGGCACTTTGCTAGAATCTGCGCCTGCCCGCCCCGGTAGCTCAGTCGGATAGAGCACCAGATTCCTAATCTTCTTTGTTTCCAAAAAAGAGTATGAAAAACAATACAGTTATGCGCGATAAAATCAGCGTGTGCCCGTAAATGTACCCTAATCTACGTAGGCAGCGAGATCATCCCGGCGCAGGTGTGCGTAGCGTCTTTCGAGCATTTGCGTACTGCGCCAACCCCCTAACTCGGCGACAATTTTCATCGGGACACCTTTGACAATCTGACGACTCGCCCATGTGTGCCGCAGGTCATGAAACCTTATATGATCGAGTTTGGCTTTCTTTACGGCATTCAACCACGCCGTTTTTGTTGAGCCAACCGGAGCGCGCCCGAGCTGATCGACGAAAACAAACGTCTTGTGTTTGCCCTCTTGTGCCTTGAGTATTTCAGTAGCGCGCCTCGATAATGGAATCGGTACGGGTTTTTTCGACTTGCTCGACTTTGCGTCGATATGTAAATGACTTTTTTGGGGTGGCGATTCAAGCCGCACGTTGCGCCATTCAAGGTTACTAATATTTCCATAGCGTAATCCGGTTTCAAGTGCGAACTCTGCTAACGCCCGAGCGTGTAACGCAAGCTCCGCAAACAGCTTTTCGATTTCAGTATCACTCAGCGCGTACCCCTCGCTCTCCGGCTCCTTGATTGACTTGATTACTTGCGGCTCATCACATAATCCGTTGTCGTAAGCGTGACGCAACACACCGCCTAAGAACGCAAGATATCGGTTTATGGTAGCGGGTGCGCGAGTTCGCGTAGTCTTTTTGTCAGTGTCGATTTCTTCAAGCATCAACACCGTCCTCAGCTTGCCGACATATGCCCTATCGATCTGGGCTAGCGGTACGCCCTTCAAATACGGCTCAAACCAGTCCCGTTTCTGTTCGTCGCCTTCAATTGCGGCTTGACTTTTTGTTCGTCGCTTGGCGTTGAACCAAAGTGCTTCCGCTTCGTCCCACGTCGTAGTGGGTTTCTTACCGAGCCGGGTTTGATCGAACGCTTCATTTCTTAAGCGTTGCTCGAATTCTTCGGCGCGCTCTTTGTCAGTTGTGCCAGCCGAGCGTCTAATCTCTTGACCGGCGACTCTGAATCGTATCCAGTAATTTTGATTCTCGCCCTGTTTGCGTTTGTAGAGTGCCATTTACTTTCCAATTGCTCCAATAGATCGCGGCCGATAAAACGCCACGATTTGCCAAGTTTCGTTGCAGGGATGATCTTTTTCCTCGCATACTGTCGAATGGTAGCAGGCGCTACACCAAGGACTAGTGCGGCGCGCTTTACGTCCCAAAATCCGTCAACGTTCTTCAATATATCTCGCACAAGATCCGCCCGAGAGATGTCGTCGTCGAGCATCCAACCGAATTCTGAATCAAAATAATTATCGATAGGGGACGGAATTTTGTTGCGTAATTTCGTTTTCGGAGAATCAGCCACGATGAAAGTATACCCCCGTAGGAATTGTCCGACATGATAGACAGGCTAAAAGCTGGCAAATCATTGATAGCTGGCTAATCGGACAAACACCGTCAGATTTGGCCTCGCTCGAACGACCGCTCTGCACCCGATAGCTGCCGTTGAGGTGGTACGATGGCGAGGGGCCGCTAGTGACCCAAACCGGAAGTTCAGCAGGCAGCATCAAACGTCAAGGCAGGAGAAAATAATGAGTGGCAGTACCCCCGCGTTTGTTCTGATCGTTCTTAGTTTAATTGCAACCCCAGCCAACGCACAGATTCACGATCCGCGGGCTCTTGCAGCGGATCCGAGCACGGCCGAAGGGCCAATCGCGCCGGTTCTCAAGGGTCTTGGAGAACATCATTTTCCGATAACAACTCAGAGTTCTAAATCACAGCAGTTTTTCGACCAAGGGCTACGACTAACGTATGCCTTCAACCACTCTGAAGCACTGCGTGCTTTTAAGGAGGCTGCGCGGCTTGATCCCGATAACGCTATGGCTTACTGGGGTTGGGCGTTGGTACTTGGCCCCAATATCAACCTGCCGATGGTTTCGGACGTTGCGCCACGTGCATATCAGGCAGCCCAACGTGCAGTAGCGCTCAAGGACAAAGTTTCAGATAGGGAAAAGGCTTATATCCAAGCTCTTGCCGATCGGTACACGATGGATCCTTCGGCCGATCGTACGCCGCTCGATCTGGCTTACGCTCGTGGCATGATGAAAGTTGCCAAGAGCTATCCCGATGATCCCGACGCCGCAACACTTTACGCCGCGGCGCTAATGAACCTTAGCCCCTGGAATTACTTCAATTTAGATGGCAGTCCCAAGGATCATACTGATGAGTTATTGACAACGCTGCAATCAGTGATCGATCGTAACCCTGAACACGCTGGGGCGCTGCACTACTACATCCACGTTGTCGAGGAGCGTTTTCCAGAACGCGGCGAATGGCATGCCGACAAGCTGCGTGGTTTGATGCCGGGCGCAGGGCACGTCGAGCACATGCCGTCACACATCTATATGCTGGTTGGGCGTTACAAGGACTCTTACGAGGTGAATGTTCATGCGGCGGATGCCGATGAAAGCCACATCACCCAGTGTCGGGCTCAAGGCATCTATCCTCTAAATTATTATCCTCACAACATTCACTATTTAGCCTGGTCGGCAATGTTCCTAGGACGCTCGGAAGCCGCGATGGATGCGGCTCGCGAGATCGTTGAAAAGGTGCCTTTAGAACTCGCTAGCGACGGGAACGTCTGGGCACTTTATGAGGTATTTTTGTCACAGTCGATGTTCGTGATGGTGCGGTTCGGAATGTGGAAAGAGATGTTATCGGAACCCAAGCCGGACGTAGATTCGCAGTTCATGACGGGAATTTGGCACTACGGTCGTGCGCTCGCCTACTTTCATACCAAACGTTTGGCCGAGGCGCGGCGTGAGCTTAGCTCATTAAGCGCTCTCCGAAATGCAATGGGAGCGGTCGACCGTTACGTCAGTGCTACTAAGGGAGAGACATTGCTGACGATTGCAGAGGAGATCGTGCGAGGAGAGCTAGCCTATGCCGAGGGCAGCACGCTAGAGGGTCTGGCACGACTTGAGCGTGCTGTGCGGCTCGAGGACAGTTTGGTTTATAACGCGCCGCCTGAATGGTATTTCCCGGTGCGGCACTTTCTGGGGGCCATGCTCCTGGATGCCGGCCGCCCTAATGAGGCCGAGGTGATTTACGCTGCCGATTTGCGAAATAATCCGGAAAACGGCTATGCGCTTTTTGGGTTGAGGCTCGCACTCCAGGACCAGGGGGAATTGGAAGATGCCCTTGCCGTCGCTAAACGTTTCGATCGCGCCTGGGCGGATGCCACACATAAGCTGACTTCGTCGCGGTATTAGTGGCGGAGATTTCAGGCATAACTTTCGTGTTGGATCAGCTGGTCGTCACCGCTTGCATCAATGACGGCTTCTGGCCGTAAGCTGCCTGTCATTATCGTGATTTTCTGCTGCTCTGAACGGCCGCTGTTGAGGAAAGCAGACATTCAAGTTTTGGTTCTGAATATTCGGTCAGCGAACGGCTGGTTTGATCCCGGAAGCAGCCGCTCGCCTGTTAGACTGTTGAACGACTGCTTGTGACCCAAAGCAGCCACTGACAAATAGACCTACGTTTGACGGCAATCTATTTTGGCGCGTTGAATTTGTGGAGAGTTGTGCGATGTCTGTGACTATGCGAAATCGATTTTCGTC
>JADFNV010000050.1 GCA_022563195.1 Pseudomonadota bacterium | reverse complement strand
CTTTCAGACGAACGTCCGCGGGAATCGATTTTACAGACCATTTCCTAGACATTGTCGTTAGTGCGGATCTGTCCACTTGGAAATGGAAAGATGAAGATGAACTGGCAGATGTGCTGTCGTCAGGGTCAATCACGTCGGCGATGGAGCACGAGATTCGGGCGGAAGGGGAGCGTGTCATTCGAAAGATAGAAACTGGTGCCTCGCCGTTCAGAGATGGCTGGGAGCATTGGCGCCCCGATCCCGAGTGGTCTGTCCCCAACATTCCCTCCGATTGGGAAGCGTTCTACCTATAGCTGGATTCAATTCTCTTAGGAGGCGACATGACGTACAACAGGAGCGTGCGCTCGGAGGCGATGTACGAGGTCCAGGTCGAGAAGAACGTAATGGTCGAGATGAGGGACGGGACGCGGATGGCGACCGACATCTATCTTCCGGCGCAGGACGGACGCGCGCTGGACCGGCCCTTCCCGGTGTTGCTTCAGCGCACGCCGTATGACAAGGGGGCGGGTCGGATGGAGGATGCCGCGCGGTACTTCGCGGAGCGCGGCTACGCCGTTGTCATGCAGGACAACCGGGGGCGGTACAACTCGGAAGGGAAGTTCCACAAGTATGTCAGCGACGCCGAGGACGGCTACGATACGGTCCAGTGGGCCGCCAATCTACGCGGCTCCAGCGGCAAAGTGGGCACGTTCGGGTCGTCCTACAATGCGTTTCTGCAATGGCGATTGGCCGCCCTCCGGCCACCCGCGCTGGTCGCCATGGCGGCGTACTCGATTACGGCACGTTTGACCGATCTGGAAGGCCCGGGAACGATTCGGCCCGGCCGCCGGCTGAAATGGTGGCTCAGCAGCATGACGCCTGATTTACGCAAGCGTGCCAACCGGCCCGGCAATCACACAAAGGCCGCCGCCCTGCGCCAATGGGACACCGACGACGGACGCTACTGGCTGAACTTTCTGCCTTGGCGGGAGCTTCCGGCCGAAGTGTTTGAAGACGAGACCACACCGGTCCAGCACTGGCTCAAGCACCCAAACCGCGACCCGTGGAAACTGCACCTCGACGCCGCCCAGACAGCCGTGCCGAACTTCGACGTTATTGGCATTGCCAAACAGCACCGAAAATGGCGCTCTGCCGCTCATATTGACCGTCTGTCCGCGTCGCCCCATACCGAAAAACAGCCGACTGCCGTCGGCATCAGTGATTTCAGTCCAGCAATCGCCTGAGAAACTCACCGACAAACGCAACTCGCCATCGGCCAATGTCTGCTCTACTGGCGCGGGCAGCGTTTGGGTGGTGACTGGCTCGTCGCCAGGCACTGCGGCGGCGATCAGAACCGTGTCGCTATACTCGACCAAAATGTTGCTTGCCGGCTCGGCGTCCTGCGTAGCTGGTGGCGGCGTCGCGGCAACCGGACTTCGAAGCGACAACAACCAATAAGCAAGCGCCGCAGCCAACACGACGATAATGACGGCGATCCACGGGCCAAGCGGAAGCTCCCGCCGGCCTTTGGTTCGACCGGTGACAATGGGCGGCATTCCGGTCGAACGGGTCAGGCGGTAATAGTCGGCAAATACGTCGTCGACGTCGACACCAACAAGCTGTGCATACTTGCGCAGGTGGCCCTTGGCGAACACAGGTGCGCCAAGTACGTCGAAGTCGTTTTGCTCTAGCGCGCGGACCTTCGGCTCATCGAGATGCAGTTCCTTGGCAATATCAAGCACGCTGATTCGCTGTTCGCGTCGCGCCTCTGCAAGACGTTCGCCGCCGACCGGCCCTTCTGGCTCATTCTGTGGCCGTTTGTCCAGAGGATTCTCCTGATCGTCGCTCATGTCTATCCGGATCCCAATATGCGCCGGGCTTCCGGAGACTCCGGGTACTCGCGCAAGATGCGGTTCGAATAGTCTGTCCTCGAGCGCTCGTCGCCGAGATTCGCCTCGATCCGCAAGCCCAGATACAACACGCTTGCAGACGGCACATGTCGGCTCAGGTATCGCTGCAAAAATGCGCGTGCGTTGAGATCGTCACCTTGCGAGTGCTTTAGCAGACACATTTGCAAGAGCGCCTCGCCATAATTCGGCCTAATATCAAGCGCACGGCGAAAAAACGATTCTGCTTTGGCAAGATCGGGCTTCTGCGTCATACAGACGCCAGCATTGGTCAACATGATCTCGGTATTGTCGTTCTCCGGCGCGCGCACGGCACGATCGAAATATCCTTCCGCGTCATTAAAGCGATTTTGTCGGCACAGAAACACGGCATAGGCATTGAGGACGTCGAAGTTCCGAGGCGAAACTCGAACTGCTTTCTCATAGGACAGGGTGGCCAGGCGGAGGTTGCCCAACCCCTCATAGGTCAGCGCCAACGTGGAGTGTGCGACAGCGCGTTTGGGATCGAGCTCAATGGAATAAAGCAGCCGATCACGCGACAGCTCATAGTTACCCATCTTGTAATAGCGCGCACCGAGCTCGTAGTTTATCTTTGCCGCAGCGCCCTTGTCCGCATTTGGCCCCTGGCGCCCGGTCGTCGTTGAAATACAGCCTGCCGTCAGCAGGATCACTGCCACTCCCAGCCAAACACGTTTGCTTTTGCTCACGCCGACGCCATCCTCATGTGTTTCTCGCTCAAACGACTCCGTACCCGGTCGCTCACTTTACCAGCCAATTGACCGCACGCCGCGTCGATATCGTCACCGCGGGTCCTGCGTGTGGTCGCAACCAGCCCACGATGCCGGAGTCTGTCCTGGAATTGCCGAATCGTGTCCGCCGCTGAACGCGAAAACTCCGTCCCGTGGAATGCATTGAACGGAATCAGATTAACCTTGGCTGGCTTGCCCTTGAGCAAGTCCACGAGTTCATCGGCGTGCTTGAGCGAGTCGTTGACGCCATTCAGCATGACGTACTCGAAAGTGATGAACCGATTGGCATGCTTGGCCGCATAGCGCCAACAGGCCGCGAGCAATTCCTCGATCGGATGCATCCTGTTTAGGGGCACGAGCCGATCGCGCAATGCATTGTTGGGCGCATGCAAGGACACAGCCAGCGCTACATTACACTCGTCGCCCAGCCTGTCGATGTGCGCCACGATGCCCACCGTACTGACAGTCACTCGGCGTCGCGACAGCCCGTATGCGAGATCGGACAGCAGCAGGTCCAGGGCCGGCGTGAGGCAACGATAGTTCGCAAGCGGTTCGCCCATGCCCATGAACACGACGTTGGTCACAGCGAATCCGCCATTGCTGCGCCGCGGCAGTGTCTGCGTCGCGTGCCAGACCTGGCCGATAATCTCCGCGGCCGTGAGGTTTCTATTGAAGCCCTGCGCGCCGGTCGCACAAAACACGCAATCGAGCGCGCAACCGACTTGCGACGAGATACACAGAGTGCCGCGACCTGGCTCGGGAATGAATACGGCTTCAATGGCCTGACCCTTGCCGCTGGCGAAAATCCACTTGACCGTCCCATCGACGGAATCATGCTGTGACAGAACCTTCGGCAACTCGACAACGGCGCACGAGGAAAGATTCTGTCGCAATGACTTCGACAGATCGCTCATCTGCTCGAAGTCCGTCACTCCTCGCTGATACATCCACCGCATTACCTGGCGCGCGTGATACGGCTTCTCGCCCATTTTGGTGAAGTAAGCCTCAAGACCGCTTTGCGGCAGTCCCAAAAGATTCTCCTTGTCAGCAGATTGGCGCAATTGGAATCCTATCGGGTTCTCGGACAGACGCCGTCATCGTCGAAAAAGAACGCAATTTCCGCGGTCGCCGACTCCACGCCATCCGAGCCATGCACGATATTTTCCTCAATACTCTCGCCAAAGTCCGCACGAATCGTTGCCGGGTTCGCCTCGGCAGGATTGGTGGCTCCCATGATTTCCCGATTCCTGGCGATGGCGTCGTCTCCTTCGAGTACCTGGACGATCACCGGGCCGGATGTCATGTAACTGACAAGGTCATTGAAGAATGGGCGCTCGACATGCAGGGCGTAAAAACTCTGTGCCTGTTCGCTCGTGAGGTGCATCATTCTTGCTGCGACCAGTTGCAACCCTGACTTCTCGAATCGGCCGTAAATCTCACCGATCAGGTTTTTTTGCACGCCATCTGGCTTGATAATTGAGAGCGTTTGCTCAACGGCCATCGATTATTCCTTAAATTGGACGGTCAAAGTTACTTTAGATCGTGAAGCTTTCGCCACAGCCACATTCGCCTGTGATGTTCGGATTCTTGAAGCTGAAAGCCTCGTTAAGGCCATTCTTGACGAAATCGACCTCGGTGCCATCGATGAGCTTCAGGGCCTCGGCGTCGACGACGATCTTGATACCCCTGTCTTCGAACACGATATCGTCCGTTTTGATCTCGTCGACGAAATTGATCAGGTACGAATAGCCCGAGCAGCCGGTCTCCGTGATACCCAACCGCAGTCCAATGCCCTCGCCGCGCGCCTCGAGATACTGGTGCACGCGCTCGGCCGCCGATTCTGTCAACGAAATTGCCATGTTCTGTCTTCTTTAGTCATGTGGTTCCGAGGTCCCGCAGAGCACCTTGCCAAGCGATCGCACCGCGTCCTCAATGACCAGTATACGTCCGCTCTTCTCTACGGGTACAGGGAGACTTTGCATAAGTTCTGACGCTGTGAAGGCGCCAAGGTCCGATGCCTTGCGGCCCTCGTAGTATTCGCAGAAGGCTTCGGCGGCAGCAATCACGTGCGGACAACCCCAGGCCCGAAATCTTAAGCTGCGAATGCTGCCAGCTTCCACGTCCGCAAACAACTGAATACGCACACCCTGATCGTCGATGCTGGAGCTGGCGGCATTGTCCAGGCCGCCCGCATGCGCAGGTGCGTCGAATAGCGCCCTGACCCGGGTACTGTAGGGCTCAATGCTCACGCGGCCAAAACCGGCGCAAGATCGCGAAGTTTGCTCACAGCACTGCGGTAGCGACGAATCGCGACGACGATATCCTCATGGCGCGTCTGCCTGCCGAAACTGAATCGAATGGCGCTTTGCACCTCAGCATCGCTACGCCCAAGCGCACGCAAAACGTAGGATGGTTCCTGGTTTTGTGAATTACAGGCCGACCCGGTCGCAACACACAGCGGCTCGAGTGCCAGTAACAAGCTCTCCCCTTCGATATCGGCGACGCTGGCATTGAGAATACCCGGGAAACTGTTATCGATATCGCCGTTCAGGCGCACGCCCGGCACGTCACAAATTCCGGCCCAGAGTTGATCGCGAAGTGATGTCAGGTGTTCGAGATCTTCTACCAGGCTTGTCCCGGCGATCTCCGCGGCACGACCAAAGCCCGCGATCAGGTGTACGGCAAGCGTGCCGGGCCGCAATCGTCGTTGCTGGCCGCCACCGAACATCAGCGGCTCGATATGACAGCCCGACCGATCGGCGATGTACAGGCCGCCGATGCCTTTGGGTCCATACAGTTTGTGCGCTGTCATCGACGCAAGATCAACCGGCAACTGACCAAGGTCGATGGGCAGTTTGCCGACCGACTGTGCAGCATCAACGTGAAACAGTACATCGCGGCGACGACAACTCTCGCCGATGCGGGCGATATCCTGTATCAGGCCCGTCTCGTTGTTCACGTGCATGATCGACACCAGTTGAGTGTCGTCCCGGAATGCCGCCTCCAGCGCGTCGATATCGAGTGCACCGCGTTCGTCGGGGAGGAGCCAGGTGACATCGAATCCTTGCCGCTCGAGTGCACGAAAAACGTCGGTCACGGCCTTGTGCTCAGTTGGCATCGTTATCAGGTGCTGGCCGCGGTGCTGCCGCGCGCGCGCGGCACCTATGATCGCCAGGTTATTCGACTCTGTTGCGCCTGACGTCCAGATGAGTCGGTCCGGCTGTACGTGCAGGAGCGCCGCCAGTTGCTCTGCGGCGTTGGCGACATGCGCACTGCTGCGTCGTCCGGCGAGATGCACGGCCGATGGATTTGCGAAGTCGCCAGCCAATTCCAGCAAACCCGACATCGTCGCCACGACACGTGGATCCACGGGCGTTGTCGCGGCGTAATCGAGGTAGATCAGGTCAGGTTTATCCGTCATTCGTCAGGCCGCCGCTGCTTGTCAATGGCGGCCAAAATACCGCGCAGGATATTCACTTCATTTTTGTCTGGCGCGGCGCGAATGAGCAGGCGCCGCAGGCGCCGCATCAGGTGGCGCGGATTTTTCGGATCGAGAAAACTGATATCGGTCAGCACATGCTGCAGATGCGTGAAAAAATGCTCAAGCTCCTCGGCCGTCGCGGCGCGAGTATCGGTGACAGCGTCGGGTGCCTTGTCAGCCAGTTTAGCGACGCATAACTCGTAGGTCAGAACCTGCACCGCCATCGCAATGTTCAGCGAGCTGAAATCGGGATTGGTCGGGATCGTCAGCAACGTGTCGCAGTGATCGAGGTCGGCGTTCGAGAGGCCCGAGTGCTCAGGACCGAAGACTGCGGCCACCGGGCCACCGTGGTTCCGGTCGATGAGCTTGGCGGCACATTCGCGTGGTTCCATGCACGGCCAGTTGATGGTACGCGGCCGCGCGCTCGCTCCCGCGACGTAAACACAGTCGCTGATCGCATCCTCGAGAGTGGCCACGACCGTTGCAGCATCAAGCACATCTTCAGCTCCCGACGCACGCGCTGTCGCCTCCTCGTGCGGGAAATGACGCGGCTCGACCAGCGTAAGATCATGGACGCCCATGTTCTTCATGGCGCGCGCGACACCCCCGATATTACCCGGGTGTGTCGTTCCAACAAGAACAATACGTATCGACATGTCTGCTATTCTACCGCCACGGCCAACGCTGGCCGAGTTCTTTGACAATGACGGAATCGTTCGATGCACGCACTACTTAATGTAGCGGTGATGGCGGCACGCAGTGCCGGTAATATACTCATCAGAAAAATGGTTAACCTGGACAAGCTCAAGGTCGAGCAGAAAGGTCAGAACGATTTCGTCAGTGATGCCGATCTTGCTGCCGAGCGCGCCGTCATCAAGACCATTCAAAGACATTATCCGGATCATGCCATCCTCGCCGAGGAAAGTGGCGCCCAGGGTGAATCCGACACGGTGTGGATCATAGATCCATTGGATGGAACGACCAATTACCTGCACGGTTTTCCGGTCTTTTGCGTTTCGATCGCCGTTCAGCACAAGGGCCGGGTTGAGCATGCGGTCGTTTATGATCCGCTGCGACAGGAATTGTTTACGGCCACACGCGGCACAGGTGCGCATCTTGATTCGCGGCGAATCCGCGTCAGCGGCCTGAAGATTCTCGGGCGTGCGTTGATCGGTACCGGTTTTCCGTTTCGCGAGGGCGGCGCTGAGCTCAGCCCGTATATGGACATGCTGATCAAGGTTATTCGACACTCATCGGGTGTGCGACGGCCCGGCGCGGCCGCGCTCGACCTGTGCTACGTCGCTGCCGGACGTCTCGACGCCTTTTGGGAAACCGGACTGGCGCCGTGGGACCTGGCCGCCGGTGGCCTGATCATCCGCGAAGCCGGCGGCTTGCTTAGCGGCCTCGATGGCAGCGAGAATTTCCTCGATACCGGCCACGTGCTGTGCGGTACGCCGAGAATTTACCGCGCCCTCGCCAAACTCTGCGCCAAAGAAATCAAGGCGATCGTCCGACAGTAGGGGCCCGCCAAAGGGAGATCACGTATGCTGACATCAGCCTGGAATACGCCCTATCCTTTTTGACATCAGCGAGACTTTAAATGAAACCCGATCAATCAAACTGCCGCTCTTCAATTCTGCTCGTACTACTGGCATTTCTGGTGGTGTCGTGCAGCAGCGAAGAAACAGATTCTACGTCGATAGAAACGACGCCTGACTTACCGACTGAAACGCAAGTTTCCGCGCTCTTGCCGCATCAGCAGATGGCCAAAGATTTCTTGCGCGAACTCATTGAGATCGACACGACACAGAGCACAGGCAGTACGACGGTCGCCGCTGAAGCGATGGCCGCGCACCTGATCGCAGAAGGATTTGCGCCGGAAGATGTGCAAGTACTCGGACCCTCGGAATACAGGGGCAATCTGGTGGTTCGCTATCGAGGGCGCGATATCGGTCGTAAACCAGTGCTCCTGCTCGCGCATCTCGATGTCGTCGATGCAGACCCGGCGGACTGGACGCTCGATCCGTTCACATTTACAGAGCAGGATGGGTATTACTACGGCAGAGGCACTACTGACGACAAGGATGAAGCCGCGATTCATATTGCCAATCTAATTCGTCTCAAGCGCGAAGGTTTTCAGCCGGATCGCGACATCATCGTGGCGTTGACCGCCGATGAAGAAGCCGGCACTGACAATGGCGTGATCTGGTTGCTGGCGAATCACCCCGAACTGATCGACGCCGAGTACGCACTGAACGAAGGCGGTGGTGGCTCTACCAGAGATGGTGTTCATATTTCGAACAATGTGCAGTTAAGCGAAAAGGTCTATCAGACCTACACGCTCGAAGTAACGAACCCCGGTGGACACAGTTCAAGACCCGTAAAAGACAATGCGATCTATCGGCTGGCCGACGCGCTGATTCGTATCCGTGCTTACGATTTTCCGGTCGTGCTCGTTGACGGCACGCGGTTATTTTTCGAACGATCTGCTGATATTGAAGTAGGCGACCTCGCTGCCGCCATGCGAGGAGTATCGCAACAGCCGCCGGACCCGGCCGCTATCGCTTATCTGTCCCGCATTCCTTTTTATAACGCGCGTTTGCGCACTACCTGTGTCGCGACGATGTTGAATGCCGGGCACGCGGAGAACGCGTTGCCACAACGAGCACAGGCAACCGTTAATTGCCGCGTGCTTCCCGGTGAATCAGTGGACGCGGTTTTGAATACACTGATTACAGTTATGGGGGATGCCGAGGTGACTATCACGCCCGTCGCGGAAGCCACGCCATCGTCTCCATCGCCACTGAAACCAGAACTTCTCAGTGCGATCGAAGCTGTCACTGAGGAGATGTGGCCCGGTGTGCCCGTCATACCAATAATGAGTACGGGTGCGACGGATGGACTCTTCCTGCGCAACGCCGGCACACCCGCTTACGGTGTGTCCGGTCTTTTTTCCGACATCAACGACAATCGGGCGCATGGACAGGACGAGCGGATACTCATCAAATCGTATTTCGAAGGTCAGGAATTTCTTTACAGACTGATAATCAGAATATCGAAATCGGACGTGAAGTAGTTATAAAAGTCAGCCTAGCCTTTATTTAGAACGTGCGCTTATATCGCGAATGCAAATTCCACGATGCCGACGTGTCGAGATTGGACGTCTCCACTGCGGATGCTTCGAGACCCGCCGAATTATAAGGATCGCATTCGGTTTGTTCAGTCGCAACGAGACTCAAAACCATCGGCTGGATAATCGTATCGTCATCGGCATACCTGCTGGCGTTAAGAGCAATTTCCCATGGCTCACAGGTTTCAGCTCGACCGGGAACATCAGCACTGTTTTTTCGGTGTTTCACGGAAATTCCTCCTATGCCAATGGCGTCATCCATGGCTTGCCAGTAGAAGCGAGAACTTGGGGGTCCTGTCTGACTCTATCGGCAGGTATCGCATTATGATTAATTATTGTGTCTCCTTTATACACCGCGTAACTCAACATACAGCTGTTGTTAACTTAATCACGTATTTATGACGCGTCTCCAACATGTTTGGCGGGCCGATACGGCACGGTAGGTGGACCTCGCCCTGCGTCGCTCTCGCACATCCCTGTGCTCCGCGACATTAGGTCGTCCTGACCGTCGACGGGCTCCTACAGGGCGGGAGCAGGCTCTTGCGAGCGGGAATATTATGGCAGGTCGTCGATCAGGTCGGGGTCTTTGACGGGCTCGAGCAAGTCTTGCGCGTTGATGCCGAGCAATAGTGCCATTGCACTCGCCGTGTAAATCGACGAATACGTGCCAACGATGACGCCAATGATCAGCGCGATCGAAAACGGCGCGATTGCCTCGCCACCGAACACGTACAACGCAACCAGTACAAACAACGTTGTAAAACCCGTGATCAATGTGCGTGCGAGCATTTCATTGATCGACGTGTTCATCGACTCGTCTGCCTCAATACCGCGCAACTTGAAAAAATTCTCGCGTATGCGATCAAATGCAACGACCGTATCGTTGAGCGAATAGCCGATAACCGCGAGCACTGCGGCGACGACGGTTAGATCGAAGGGCAAACCGAAAAACGAGAAAAAACCGACCGTGACAATGACATCATGTGCGAGGGCCACGACGGCTCCCGCCGCGAACTTCCATTGGAAACGCACCATCACGTAAACGAAGATCAACAGCAACGCGATGATCATCGCAAGTGCGCCGCTCTCGGCCAGTTCGCCGCCAACCTGCGGACTGACAAACTCGACGCGGCGCAATTCGACGCCCGACGTGCCCGCCGCCACTGTGGCGCGTAGATTATCGCGAAGCTCGTCCGGATCAATGCCGATCTGCGGCGGCAAACGAACCAGGACATCGGTATCGGCACCGAAACGCTGCACCTGGGCGTCGTCGAAACCGGCTGCAGCCAGGTTGCTGCGAATACTCTCAAGGTCAGCTGTTTGCGGGTACCCGACCTCGAGCAGAATGCCGCCCGTAAAATCGATGCCGAATTCAAGACCGCGAGTGGACAGCGACACAATCGATGCAATGACAATGAGCGCAGAAAACACCAGGGCGCTCTTGCGCCGCTTGGCGCCAAGAAAATTGATGTTTGTTTTTTCCCTGATCAGCCGCATCGTCGATGTCCTATACCGGAATCTCAGAAATCTTGCGCCCGCCAAACACGAAATTGACCACCGATCGTGTACCTATGATCGCGGTAAACATCGATGTCACGATACCGATCATCAGCGTCGTCGCAAATCCTTTAATGGCTCCGGTGCCGAAGGCGAGTAACACAATCGCTGCGATCAGTGTCGTAATGTTCGCATCTACGATCGACGAGAACGCTTTCTCATAACCTGCATTGATCGCCGCCTGCGGCGGCGAACCCGCCGATATCTCTTCGCGTATTCGTTCGAATATGAGCACATTCGCATCAACAGCCATGCCGACGGTCAGTACGATTCCGGCAATACCGGGCAATGTCAGTGAAGCGCCGAGAAGCGATAACACAGCAACGATAAACACAAGGTTCGAAAACAGTGCGATGTTTGCGATCATGCCGAACCAGCGGTAATACAGCGCCATGAACACGATGACGGCAAGGAAACCGATCTGAATCGCCTTGAATCCGCGATCTATATTGTCCTGTCCAAGGCTCGGGCCGATGGTTCGTTCATCAATTTTGTAAACCGGCGCGGCAAGAGCGCCAGCCCTCAGCAGCACCGCAAGAACCTGCGCTTCGGCTGGTGTCATGCCGGTAATCTGGAATCGATTCTTGAAAACTCCGCGGATCGTTGCTGAGTTGATGATTTCTTCGGTCTTGACCTTGCGCGTCTCTGTCGTGCTGCCGCGCCTGACAGTCTCTTCGCGCCATTCAATGAACACCGTAGACATCAGCTTGCCGACATTGTCGCGCGTCGTTGCCAGCATGCGTTCACCACCCGCCGAATCGAGCGTGATGCTGACAGCGGGCTGGCCTTCAGGAGTATAAGTGAATCCCGCGTCGACGATTTCATCGCCCGAGGCGATGACCTCGCGCTTGAGTACCTGCGCCGCTTCCTGGTCACGCCCGACATACCGGCGTGAACCCGGTAAATTACCGGACTCATCCACAAGCCGGAATTCCAATGTCGCAGTTGCCGTCAGGATTTTTTCGAGTTCCGTCGGATCCTGTACGCCCGGCAATTGCACAACAATGCGGTCAACGCCCTGGCGCTGCACGAGTGGTTCAGCGACGCCGAGCTGATCGACACGATTCCTCAGCGTCGTCATGTTTTGCTCGATCGCGAAGTCCTGCCGTTCCTTGATTTGCGCCTCGGTCATGCGCATCGTCAGCGACTTGCCATCGGCACCCTCGCCGACAAGCACATCAGGATCCGCATCCCTGATGATCTGACGTGCCTGCTCCAGATCCTCACTGCTCGACAGCCGAACCGTGATCGTGCCGTTGGCCAGATCGACCCGGTGTCGAATTTTTGCAGCGCGCAGTCGTTCATCGATGTCCTGTTCATAACCTTTCATGCGATTTTCGATCGCCGTTGCCATATCGACTTCAAGCAATACGTACACGCCACCACGCAAGTCGAGTCCAAGACTCATTGGCGTCAGGCCTATCGATCGAACCCACTCTGGCAACTTCGGCGCAAGTGTCAGTGCTACGTTGGCTTCGCGCTCAAAGCGACTCCTGAGTCGCTCACCTGAACGCTGCTGGTCCTCAACGGAATTAAATCGAATGACCACCCGGCCATTCTTGAGGTATGCCGCCTCGGGCACGATACCGTCGTTCTGCAAAGATCGAACGTAGTTGTCCAGTCGCGCCTCGGTCATGGCATTGCCGGCGACATCAGCCAGCTGCACAGCCGGCGCACTACCGTAGATATTCGGCAGCGCGAACAACAGGCCTGACAACATGATGATGACCACAAGCGCATTGAGCCAGGCCGGGTACTTGTTCATCGCCTCATATCCGGTCAGGCTCAGGCGTTGTCGTACGTATCTTTCGGTACGATCTGGGAGACGCTGGATTTTTGCATTTTGACCTCGGTGTTGTCGCTGATCTGGACGACAACGTAATGATCACTGACTGCCGTGATCTTGCCGAGAATGCCGCCTGCCGTGAGTATTTCATCGCCGACTGACAGGCTGGCTATGAGTGCGTTGTGCGTTTTTTGTTTTTTCTGCTGCGGACGAATGAGCAGAAAGTAAAACGCGGCAAAGATTATTACCATTGGCAGCAGAAAACCGAACGGGTCCGTTTGCTGGTCGCCCTGTGCGTAAGCATTTTGAATGAAGAAATCCATGGGTCTCAATCTTGGTGATGTGTGGTCAGGGAGTGCCCTGAAAATTCAGCGCGGTATTATGGCATAGAGCAAATGAAATAAGGGCCGCTTTGACAATCGCAAGGTCTTTGCGCCGATAAAGACCCCGGCGTGTGCTATCTGGAATACGCGGTGCGAATGTCGTCGACAAAATCTGACAATTTGTCGCTGTCGATGGACTGCCGCAAACCGATCATAAGTTTTTGATAGTAATGAAGATTATGGATCGTTGCAAGACGCGGTCCGAGCATCTCACCGCATTTGGCCAAGTGCCGCAGGTAAGCCAGGCTGTAGTTTTTGCAGGTATAGCATTCGCAATCGGCATCCGGCGGTGACGTGTCATCTGCATAACGAGCGTGGCGGAACTTTATCGTTCCCGCGGACGTGAACAGCTGACCGTTGCGTGCGTGGCGCGTCGGAATAACGCAATCGAACATATCAACACCACGCAGGACCGATTCGACGATGTCGACGGGTGTACCGACGCCCATCAGGTATCTTGGCTGGCTCTCGGGCATACGCGGCAACAGGTGTTCGAGTACGGCGATCTGTTCATCGTCGGGCTCACCGACGGCCAACCCGCCAATCGCATAGCCATCGAATCCAATGTCAGTCAGTCCCGACAGCGATTCCTCGCGCAGATCGGCATGAATGCCACCCTGCACGATCCCGAATAATGATTCGCCTCGATCCGGATCTTCGTTTTTCAATTCATCGAATCGCTGCCGGCTGCGCCCGGCCCATCGCAGCGATAGTTGCATTGACTCGCGTGCGACGATTTCGGTCGCCGGGTACGGCGTACACTCGTCGAAGATCATTGTCACATCGGCGTCGAGGTCATGCTGCACTTCCATCGACTTCTCGGGCGTCAGGAATACTTCATCGCCATTGACCGGTGATTGAAAGTGCACGCCCTCTTCGGATAGTTCGCGCATCGCTGCGAGAGAAAATACCTGGAAACCACCCGAATCGGTCAGGATGGGACCATGCCAGTTCATGAATTCGTGTAAACCACCGTGTTTCCTGATCGTGTCAGTGCCGGGTCGCAGCATCAGGTGAAATGTATTGCCGAGAATGATTTCGGTACCGTTCGCGGCGATTTCTTCGGGTGTGACACCTTTTACCGTGCCATAGGTCCCGACCGGCATAAATGCGGGCGTTCGCACGGTGCCTCGTCGCAACGTCAATGTGCCATGGCGTGCCAGGCCGCATCGGCTATGGATGTCGAACTTCACGCGGCAGCTTCCGGTGTCAGGAACATCGCATCGCCATAGCTGAAAAACCGATATTTTTCACGCACCGCATGATTGTATGCATCGAGAATACGTCCGGTGCCCGCGAAGGCGGCAACGAGCATCAGCAGCGATGACTGTGGCAGGTGAAAATTGGTGATCATCGCGTCTACTGCCTGGAACCTGTAGCCCGGCAGGATAAAAAGATCGGTCTCGCCGGTAAAGGGGGCTAGCGCACCATCGATGGTTGCGCATTCGAGTGCCCGCACGGACGTCGTACCCACCGCGATGACGCGACCACCGGCCGCCCTGGTCCGGTTGACGGCATCGCAACAGGCATCGTCAACCTGTACACGCTCGCTGTGCAGTCGATTCTCGGCAATATTTTCATGGCGCAGTGGCTGAAACGTGCCAGCTCCGACGTGCAGGGTCACCCAGGCATGCCGTGCACCGGCAACGAGCGTTGCGTCCATCATCTCAAGATCGAAATGCAACCCCGCTGTCGGTGCGGCAACGGCGCCGGGATCTTTCGCATAGACGGTTTGATAGCGTTCACCATCGGCTGACTCCGCCGGTCGTTTGAGATAAGGCGGCAAAGGGACTTCGCCGCAACGATGCAGCAACGGCATGATTGCTTGCGAGAATCTAAGTGTGAACATTTCCCCGTCGCGGTGTTCCACCGTTGCTTCAACCTGTTCCCCCAACAATATCTTGCTGCCGCGTTTCGGCGTTTTGCTCGCGCGTACAAGGGCGAGCGCTTCACAGTCGCCGGTGATGCGTTCAATCAGAATCTCCACACGCCCGCCCGTGTCTTTACGGCCGTGCAGGCGTGCAGGTATAACTCGCGTATCGTTGAAGACCAGCAGATCGCCGGTGCGCAATAGCGCCGTAAGATCGGTGAAGTGCCGATCGGTGACGCCAGCACTCACTTCGAGTAGCCGGCTGTCACTGCGTTTTGCCGCTGGATACTGTGCGATCAGCGCTTCGGGCAACGGGAAATCAAAATCGGAAATACGCATGGGCGCGCATGGTAACAAAGCCATGCGCGCCCGTTTCTTAGAAGCTAGGTACTTTCGAGAGGAGCGTCAGATCGTGGCACGACGGGAACTGCCGTGGGACGGGGCATGGGCGCCATTGGCGGGTACACCCTGCTGCTGTGATCGTCCGGCATCTCGACATCGAGCGTACGGCGCTTCTTGTCACGCATAATCTCGAGCTTGAGCATCTCACCAGCCTGGTATGAACTTAAGATGCGCATCGCATGGCGCACTGAGCCCGGCACGCGACCGTCGATTTTTTGAATGACGTCGCCATCCTGAAGCTTGAGAGAGTTCGATTCCGGCGCGCTGACGACGAGCAATCCTGTATCCGTGCCAAAGTAGCGGCCCAGTCCTTCATTGAGTTCGATGAGCTCCATGTCGCCCCAGCCATGGCTCGTCCAGTTAAGAACGAACCTGCGGTGGAGGCCTTCAACGATTCCGGGCGCGACGTGAATGTCTGGCGCATCCGGTAAGCTGAATCCTCTGCCGTGTCCGCTAAATGCGAAAACAAGTGCGTCCACGGGTCTCGGCTCGACTTCAACTTTGCCAAGCTTGCCATCCCGGAGGTACTCGATTTCCAGCTTGTCGCCTGCTTCGACGCCGTCCATGAAATCAAGCAACCTGCTCGTCGCTTCCTCCGTCTCACTGGCGCTCAATGATTCGTCGTTAATGGACGTAATAATGTCGCCGGCACGAAGTCCCGCGTCGCTGGCTGCACTACCCGGTGTTACGCCAAGGACGCGCACACCTTCGACGGGGCCGTCATCATCGCCGCCAATCGTAACCCCGAGCCGCGGCCGCGCATTGCCAAACAGCTCAAAGCGACGTTCTATCCGCTGCAATTGCGGCAGTCGTTCCGACGTCAATTCAGCGATCTGTCGTGCCGCCTGGGCCATTGCCTGCTCCGCTTCATAAAGACGCCGCGTAATCTCAGCCTCTCGAGTTTCGAGGGTTTCGGCACGCCTCTCGTCTTTGCCCTGCGCAGCCGCCTGACCCGTCAACATTAAAACGGCAGCGACCGGTAAAACAACTTTCCAAATTTTCATGTTCTCAATCTCCAAATTAAAATGCTGATCGTTGCGCCTGCGCATAGCGCAAACGAAGCAGCGATTTCATCAACCTGACGCGTTCGCGCCAGAAAATTTCTTTCTCTTCCGGTTTCATTTCGAAGCTCGGATCATTGAGCTGGTAATCGATCGCCGCAATACGATCCTCAATATCGGAAATGGTCGCAATCATGCTGGCCCGCAGTACACGCGGCTCCTCGGGAAGTGCGCGAAGATCGCTCTCGAGCTGCTGAGACTGCACCATGAGCGCTTGTAATGCCGTCACCTCGACCTGGTTGGTCGATGCTGTCAGCGGTAGTTCTGTGGGAAACTCAGGCTCTGATGTGTTCATTATTATGGGCACCACGATCACGCCCAGCACGACCGCGGCCGCAAGCCCTATACCGCCGAACCAGGTTGATGGTCGTCGTGATGCGGATCGCCGCAGCAGACCCTCAGCCTCCGCCTGTTCACGAATGCGCCGCCAGACAATTCGCGGTGGCATCGTATCGACCAGCTCGTTGAGGCCTCGCCGTAGCGCATCGTGTTCGCCCGCCGTCATTCCGCAAATCATCTCGTCGTCCTTTTCTTCGTTCGTCATTCTCAGTAACTCCTGAGCGCTGCGCCTTCTCCAGCGCTATCAATGCTCGCCGCGAGTAACGGCCGCAATCGTTGATAAGCCCGCGACAACTGCGACTTCGAAAAACTCTCGCTGCGACCCATCAGCTTCGCAATCTCTTTGTGAGTAAATCCTTCGACATCGTGTAACCAAACCACGGTGCGGCTGACCGACGGCAATTTCGCCAGCGCCGCATCGAGATCGATCGCCTCATCCGGATGGCTTGAAATGCCATGACTTGCGGCATTGCCTGGCGTCACATCATCCCAGTCATCGGCCAGAGACTGGCTTCGGCTCGTCCAGGCAGAGCGTAAGAACATCAGTGCCTTGGACACGGCGATACGGCGAATCCAGCTACCCAGCGCGGCTTCGCCGCGAAATTTCGCAACCGAACGCATGATCTCGATGAATGTCTCTTGCACGAGATCTTCGGCATGCGCTGGTACGCGTGTGAATCGCAGACACAGCGAGTACACCGGCGTCGCGAATGCCCGATAGATAATTTCGTGGGCGCGCGCGTCGCCGCGTGCCGCCCGCTTGATGATCCCGGGATCGATCTGGATGTCAGCAAATTTGCTCATATCTCGTCATCATAGATGCCCTGACGCTCAGAAAGGTCGCATCTTGGAGCAATACTTTGATCGCCGGGCGGGCTCATGGTTGCATCGACTTGCCAGACGGTTCGACCCTGGCGCTGTCGATCACCTGGAGCACATGCCTATGGCGACGGCGCGAATCCACGCATATACTGTGCGCCTTTCGGCCGGGGTGGCTCGTATTCGCCCTGTCCGCTCAGGCATGCCGGGGTGGCGGAACTGGTAGACGCGCCGGACTCAAAATCCGGTTCTGGAAACAGAGTGAGAGTTCGATTCTCTCTCCCGGCACCAACGGTTTCAGCGGCTTACGCCGTTTCTTGATTTTCTCCCATTTCGAAAACGCTGCCCGATAGGCTTCCGGGCAGCTTCCGGGCAGCGGATTCGGACGGATTTAGGCAGCTGTAGGGTGTAAATCTGAACGTCCGCTTTTCCCGAAAGCGGACATTAGAACGCTGGGAAAACTGCTGATTTGAACGGCCGCTTTCGGCCAATACCGGCCACTGCTTCCGACACAAGAAGCGCACCAATACGTTATTGGTTGGAAGCTCTG